>NZ_CAMYIC010000012.1 GCF_947258355.1 uncultured Allomuricauda sp. | reverse complement strand
TAAAACCGTTACAACCAAGGGGCTCAACCTCAAAAACCCCTTGGAGCAACGTAAACCTTATTAGAAATAAGACATTAGGTAAAGAACACTAAGTACCCTATAATCACCCCATCCTATTAAAGGTTTTGGTTAAGTTGTTACGCTTTGCGTTAACTGAGACAAACATACTATTGTCCTTTGATTCGCGAAAGGTGCAATTAACAAATGGGGCTTCTCCGTTAACGGATGCCCATTTTCAATTCATATTCGTGATTTTGATGTGTTGTGTAGGAAAATATATCTAAAAATAGATAATCAATTGAATTTCAAATAATTGAAGCCCACCATCAATTTTATTGCTTGTATTTCAATTTTTTCTCGATTGTCTCAATCATGACATTGGCGATATCTTTTCCAGTGGTATTCTCGATTCCTTGAAGTCCTGGTGAAGAGTTTACCTCCAACAACAAAGGTCCTTTGTTCGAACGAATCAAATCAACCCCGGCAACATCCAAATTGAATACTTTGGCAGATTTAATGGCCAACTTTCGTTCTTCTGGGGTTATCTTGACTTTTGCTGCGGCCCCGCCTTGGTGAATATTAGCTCTAAACTCTCCCTTTTGAGCGGTTCGCTGCATGGAAGCCACCACTTTACCGTTTACCACAAAACAACGGATATCGTGCCCGTTGGCTTCTTTGATAAACTCTTGTACCAAAATATTGGTCTGTACACTTTTAAAAGCATTGATCACACTTTCTGCGGCTTTATTGGTTTCGGCAAGCACCACTCCTTTTCCTTGTGTACTTTCCAACAACTTAATAATCAACGGAGCACCACTCACCATACGAATCAAGTCCTTGGTATCCATTGGGGATTTGGCAAACCCTGTTGTGGGGATATGAATATCGTTTTTGGAGAACAATTGGGAGGCAAAAAGTTTATCCCGCGATCTTCCAATGGAATCGGCCGAGTTTAAGCAGTATACTCCTAAGGTATCGAACTGTCGCAACAAAGCGCAACCATAAAAAGTAACGGCGGGCTTGATTCTAGGGATTACCGCATCAAACTTATCCAAAATATTTCCGCCTCGGTATCTAATTTCCGGTGTGGCGGCATCCAGTTTCATGTAAACGTGCTCCACATTAAGGAAAACTACTTTGTGACCGCGCATCTCACCGGCTTCAATTATCCTTTTGTTACTGTAAAGGTTGGGGTTACTAGCCAAAAGTCCCAAGCGAAGTCCCTTTTTCTCGGTAGTAAAAGGTTCATACTTCTGCTGCAATTCTTCATCTGAAATATCACCTTGTACAAAACTTTGCGAAGGGTCTACCAAATATCGGCCATTGATTGCCTCGCGGCCCAATAACATTCGATATTCCATGGTATCCCTATTGGCCAAAGTAAGTTCTATTTCAAAAATTTCGCCATTAATATTAACATTGGTCCTAATTACTGGACGCTCTTCCGAAATACCTTGCGAACTCTTCACATGGCGCACATCCACCAGTTTAGCCTGGCACAAAATGGATATACTTCTATTGTCTTGAACGGGGTTGACCTCAAAACGCACCCACTCTTCCAATCCTTTCGTGAAAATTTTAATCTTACTGGCTTGAATAGATGATGTTTTTGCTCCGGAATCCACTCTGGCCTTGATGGCCGGGATTCTCAAATCATCAAATTGGCACCACTCTTCGCTACCCAATATTTTAAAATCGCTCAAAACAAATATGTATTTAACTGATTAATCGCATAATGAACAAGTCCATGACCTCGACCAAAATCAAAATAATAATGATCCACTCGAGCCTACTACTTTCCCTATGGTCCATAATATTCATGAACAGACTGAGGTTTTCCTTGATCACATTGCCCTGTTCCTTTATATTTCGGTATCGTTCCTTTAGATCAAAAATCTGCTTTAGACCCTTGTCCAATCGGTCGAGTTCCAAATCTTCCCAAACGACTTCGTGGGAATCAAAAATATAGAGGTTTTCAGAGATTTGGTTGTTTATGTTCAACACTTTTGCAATGTGTTTTTTCAACTTCTTCCCTCCTATGTCCAACTTTCCATTCAATTCCAGATAGGTCGTGTGCTGACGGGTCTCCTTCATCGCCTGTTCCGATAGCCCTGCAAAATAATCCAAGGCTACAGATTGCGACAAATGCAACAAGGCCAATCGAATACCCTCCACATTGGATTTTGGCAGTATCACCTTATCCTGATCGATCATCGACTCTTCACGGTCGGGTACCAATTCCATTTCCATGGTCTCGGTAATATCCGACTGCCTCCATTCTTCGCAAAATGGTTTGATTTCCATTAAAAGTTGCGTTATCTCCGCTTCGCTATATCCAAAAAAGGAAACAACACCGTATCTGAAGATATAAAGGTAACGTGATGCATCGGAATAAAAAAGTTCATCCCTATCGCCATAAATCAATTCTTTGTTCAAGGCTCTCCGACAGGCAAGTATATTAATGCTTGTTGCCAAGTGAAGGGCCATTGCCTTTGATTCCATTAGTAAAGGTTAGGTGATGTTTATTCTTCTTCTGAGCCTTCCAACTCGTCGGTGTCCAAATCGGAGTCTTCGCTATCTTCATTTTCCGAGTCATCAAAATGCTCCATAGCCATAACAAGGCGTTTGCTTACTTTAACCAAATAAGCGGTATCCTCTGTTCTGACCTCTACACACTCCACGACTTCATTGTTGGCATTCCTGTAGGTTACAATATCGTCGTCATCGTAACCATCAGGGAATTTTTCCACAAGAAGGTTGAGCATGGTATTGTCCAACTTTTTGTAATCAACGATTACCCTTTTTAAAACTGTAGTTTGTCCTTTTCTCATGGTTACATGTCTAATAAGTATGCAAAAATCAAAGGTGCTACGATGGTCGCATCCGATTCTACAATGAATTTTGGTGTATCGATATCCAGTTTGCCCCAAGTGATCTTCTCGTTGGGTACCGCTCCCGAATAGGAACCGTAACTGGTGGTAGAATCACTGATTTGGCAGAAATAACTCCAAAACGGAGTATCGGTCTGCTCCAAATCCTGATACAGCATCGGTACGACGCAGATAGGAAAATCTCCGGCAATACCTCCACCAATCTGGAAGAAACCAATACCATTTTCCGAGTTTTTAGCGTACCAATCCGCCAAAAAGGTCATGTACTCAATGCCCGACTTTACCGTGCTGGCCTTTAGCTCCCCTTTGATCACGTAGCTGGCAAAAATGTTGCCCATGGTACTATCTTCCCAACCAGGAACGACGATAGGCAAGTTTTTCTTTGCTGCAGCGTACATCCACGAATCCTTGATATCTATTTCGTAGTACTGCTCCAACACTCCGGAGAGCAACAGTTTGTACATAAACTCATGCGGAAAATAACGTTCTCCCTTTTCGTCTGCTTCTTTCCAGATGTCGTAAATGTGCTTTTGCAATCTTCTAAAAGCTTCTTCTTCGGGAATACAGGTGTCCGTAACACGGTTGAGGCCGTTTTCCAATAGGTCCCACTCTTCTTGTGGAGTCAAATCCCGGTAGTTGGGTACTCGTTTGTAGTGCGAGTGTGCCACGAGGTTCATTAGATCCTCCTCTAGGTTGGCACCTGTGCAGGAAACAATATGGACCTTATCGGTACGGATGATTTCAGCGAATATTTTGCCTAGTTCTGCCGTACTCATGGCACCTGCCAAGGACACCAACATTTTGGATCCCTTGTTCAGTTGGTCCTCATAACCTTTGGCGGCATCCACTAGGGCCGCAGAGTTAAAGTGCAAAAAGTATTTTTGTATGAATTGTGATATTTCTCCTTTATTACTCATTGTAATTAATATGTTTTTGGAATTTTTGAAGTAGCTGTGCTTGCTTCAAGCTTTATTCCGTAAAATCGTTATTATCTAAAAATTTATAGCTCAACATTTTGTAGTAGAGCTTTGCTGCCAAGAAATCGGAGGACCTATCGATATCGTTCGGACATAGCTCAACAATATCAAACCCTACTACGTTCTTTTCTTTAAAGACCCGGCGTAAAAAGTCCAAGGTCTCGTACCAAAACAAACCTCCTGGCTCTGGTGTTCCCGTTGATGGCAAAATAGAAGGGTCAAAAGCATCCAAATCAAAAGTGATGTACACGTTGTCCGTCATCAAATCCAAGGCGGAATCCATCCAAAAATCATCGGAGATCATCTCATGGGCAAAAAATACTTGATCCTTGTCCATTACCAATGTTTCGGTGTAATCCATGCTGCGAATGCCCACTTGTACCAGGTTGGTGGTCTCGTTGGCTTCATACAATGCACAGGCATGATTGTATTTAGTACCTTCATATTCCTTGCGCAAATCTGCATGTGCATCAATTTGAAGCACGGTAAGGTCTTCAAAACACTCGTTAAAAGCTCTAATGGCACCAATGGAAATAGAATGTTCCCCACCTACCATGGTCACCAACTTGTTGCGGTTGATGTATTCTTTCACGGTCTTGTGAACCGATTCCACCATAGCATCCGGTGTATCAAAGCCATCAAGGGTATCTGCCAAATACACTCCTTGTTTGTAGACTTCACTATCGGTTTCAATATCGTAAACCTCCATGTTTTCTGAGGCCTCCAAGAAGGCTTCTGGACCTTTGTCCGCTCCTTTTCCCCAAGTACTGGTACCATCATAAGGAACTGGTAACAATACCACTTTTGCCTTTTCAGGCGAACCGTATTCCTTTGGAATACCAGCGTATGTTCTTTCGGTTTTCATTTTTTTAAATACTTTCTTTTTCAGTTGTTGCTAGGTACGGGCAAATCGTTGGCCTCCACCAATACATCGGCAGATTTTTTGTTGCCGTAGCCGAGTATGGAAAGAAACTCTCCAGCCGTTTGCTGCTCGGCAAACACGCGCGTTTTGATATTCCCTTCCTCATCTTTATCAATAAGAATATGTTGGGGATTGGGAATTAAACAATGCTGCAATCCACCAAAACCACCAATGGTTTCCTGGTAAGCTCCCGTATTAAAAAATCCAATGTACAAGGGCTTGTCCTTTCGATATTTGGGCAAATAAATGGCATTCATGTGCTGCTCCGAATTATAATAATCGTCGCTATCGCATGTAAGACCGCCCAAAAGCACGCGTTCGTACTCATCGTTCCAACGATTGATGGCCAACATGATGAATCGCTTACTGATGGCCCAAGAATCTGGCATTGTGGTTATGAAAGATGAGTTGATCATGTTCCACTTTTCGCGGTCGTTCTGTTGTTTTTGATAAAGTACTTCGTAAATGTTTCCACCGCTTTCACCCACTGTAAAGCTTCCGAACTCCGTGAAGATATTGGGCACGTCTACCCCAGCTTCCTCGCATGCCTGACCTATTTGATGGATAATTTCATCCACCATGTACTCATAATCATACTCAAAGGCCAGTGAGTTTTTGATGGGGAAACCACCACCAATGTTAAGGCTATCCAAGGTGGGGCAAACCTTTTTTAGGGCGATGTACACTTTTAAACACTTTAACAGCTCGTTCCAATAGTAGGCCGTGTCCCTAATTCCCGTATTGATGAAGAAATGAAGCATCTTCAACTGTACTTGGGTGTTGGGTTTTATGGACTGATTGTAAAACGGAACAATATTTTTGTACCCAATACCCAATCTAGAGGTGTAAAACTCAAATTTGGGTTCTTCTTCGGAAGCGATTCGGATTCCAATTTGGAATTTGCCTTCAATGGCTTCACCCAACAGGTTGATTTCCTCGTAATTATCAATAATAGGGATGCAATTGCGATGCCCACCATTAATCAATCCTGCTATGTTTTGAATGTATTGGTCGCGCTTAAAGCCATTGCAAATGACATAGGTGTCTTTTGTGATTTTACCTGCATTCTTTAAATGCTCCACAATATTGATGTCAAAAGCAGAAGAAGTTTCGATATGGATATCATTCTTCAATGCCTCGTTCAGTACATGCTCAAAATGAGAGCTTTTGGTGCAGTAGCAATAGTGATATTTCCCAGCGTATTTATGTTTTTCAATAGCTGCATTAAACCAACCCTTCGCTCTTTGTATGTTGTCCGATATTTTGGGCAAATAGGTGAACTTTAAGGGGGTACCGTAACGTTGCACCAAATCGTTAAGGTCTATCCCGTGGAATTGAAGTGTATTATCTTTTAATTCAAATTCCTCTTGGGGAAAATCATAGGTCTGCTCGATTAAATCGATGTATTTCGTTTTCATTTAAATTTCGTAATGATATAATTATGGATAGATAAAAAGAAGTCTGTAGAACTGATGGTTCTCAGATACGAAATTCAAATACGGTATATGGTACAAAGTAAGGAGTCCGCGAAAAATCACGGTTAAAATGGTGTAGTTCTTCGAAAGTCAGCCCGTTTATTCGGTGTCTTACTCTTAAGACGGCTCTTTGGGTAGACTTTCTTATCCCCAAAAGCCCGAACATGAAAAAAGTCTTCAAAGCTTGTAGGCAATGCGTCCAGAAATTATGGACTCATTTATGGGGCAAACATAGATAAAAAATTGATATGGCAACTTTTTTTGTGAAAAATTTTATCGCTATCAACTTTTTGAAATTCAATACATTATGTTCAAAATTTGAAAATAATTTTATTTCAAATAAAAACTGGCCAGTAAAATACATCTACTGACCAGTCGTAATATAACTATTTTAATATCTATGATTAACCAACCAATGGCGGCTTATCATTTATAAAAGGCTGATTATAAAAACGTCTTCCCGTTGCTTGGTACAATGCATTGGACAAGGCTCCAATGGCCGGTGGCAGAGAAGGCTCTCCCAAACCGGTCGGGTCTATACCGTTATCCACAAAATGTACTTCGATATTTTTTGGTGCTTCGGAATGACGCATGAGGCGATATCTGTCAAAATTGGATTGCTGTGGTCTTCCGTCTTCAAAGGTCAATGCACTATAAGTTGAGTGGCCAATACCATCGATCATACCACCTTCTATCTGGTTTTTCGCAGCCAATGGATTGATTACGATACCGCAGTCCACAGCACAGGTTATCTTATCCACTCTTGGCATATCACCACCATCCTCCAACTCCAAAACTTGAGCTACATAGGAGTTATGGCAATAATAGGCTGCAACACCACGAGCCTTACCTGATTCAGAGCCCCAATTGGCTTTCTCTTTTACCAATTTCAGTACTCCTGCATAACGTTCTGGATCGTAGTCGTTCTGTTCTGGGTCACCTACTGGGTTATTGATGGCCCTATCAAAAAGCTCCAAACGGAACTCCAAAGGATCCCTCCCTGCAGCTTCTGCCACCTCATCCATAAATGCCTGTTCTGCACCCGCGATAAAGTTAGAACGTGGAGCTCTCCATGCTCCTGTGGTCACATTCGTTTCCAAACTATGCTTTTCTGCTAAATAATTGTCCACGGCTCCTGCGGGGAAACGGTTTTCAAAAATTAAGTCATCATTGGTACCTGCTCCCCTTACATGCCAAGCTATGAGGTTGCCATTCTCATCCAGACCTGCTTTATATTTTACTTTGTAAGATGGACGATAGGTCCCTTGCGTCATATCATCTTCCCTTGAATACACCAATTTAACAGGAGCATTCATTTTTTGGGAAATTGCGGCTGCTTCCACAGCAAAGGTCCCATACAAACGGCGGCCAAAACCACCTCCCATACGGGTCATCATAATATCTATCTTTTCGGCTGGCATTCCCAATCTGGATACCAAAGTCTGTTCTAAAAACTCAGGGGTTTGTATTGGACCGAGCAACTCGGCTTTTTCTGGCGTAACATGCGCAAAAAAGTTCATGGGCTCCATAGTGTTGTGCGCCAAATAGGGTGCTGAATATGTACTTTCAACAATTTTTGCTGCTTTTGCAAAAGCTGCGTCCACATCCCCATCCTTTCTTGCTGGCTCCTCTTGCGGTTTTTCCAAAAGTGATGCAAGTGCTTGGTCATGGTATGAAGTACTTTCCAGTTTGGATACTTCTTCCCATTCCACATCCAATGCTTTTTTGGCCTGCATACATTCCCATGTGCTGTCACCAACAATGGCCACCAACTCTGGGATTGCACCACCATCAGACCATGTCTTTTTTGTGTCTTCAGGATATGCCTCAAAATGGAAGACATCTTTTATTCCAGACATTGATTTTACTGATTCAGCATTCATGCTCTTGAATTTCATTCCAAAAGCTGGTGGATGCACGATCATAGCGGTCAACATGCCTTCTTTATAAACATCCAAACCAAAAAGTGGCTTACCGGTAACAATTTTTTGACCATCCACGTTTTTCTTGTCCGTACCGATAATGGAAAAATCACCATTGTCCTTCAACTGCACCTCTTCGGGCACTTCGATACTTGTAGCAGCAGAGGCCATTTCTCCATAGCCAGCGGAATTTCCGCTTGCTTCGTGGGTAAGCACTCCATCTTTAGTGGTGATTTCATCTGCTGAAACACCCCATGCTTGTGCGGCAGCTTCTTTTAACATATGTCTTGCCGTTGCTCCTGCCATTCGCAAGCTTTCCCATCCTTGTCGGATAGACTGGCTACCACCCGCTAATTGGCGTGTGAAAATATCGGTATTCAATGGAGCTTGTTCCACTATCACATTCTTCCATGCTGTATCGAGCTCTTCGGCCACGATCATGGGCATGGAGGTTTTTACATTTTGGCCGATTTCCGGATTCGGTGACATTATCGTCACCATACCATTATCACCTACTTTAAGAAAACCGTTAAGTTCGAACCATTCATCTGGCAGGCTGTTTACCTGCTCGGGAGTCATTTTACATGAAGCTAACCAGCTAAACCCAATAACAAGTCCACCACTAGCCAGTCCTGTATTCCGAATAAAGGCACGTCGTCCTATTTTTGTCTTTACAAGTGTCATTTTACTAGTTTTAGGGGTTAAGATTTAGCCGCTAGTTTCACGGCTTTTTTGATTCTTGTGTATGTTCCACAACGACAGATATTGCCGTTCATGGCCATTTCAATTTCTTCGTCTGTTGGATTGGGGTTTTTCTCCAAAAGTGCAGAAGCGGTCATAATTTGACCTGCTTGACAATATCCGCATTGAGGGACATCCACTTCCAGCCAAGCTTTTTGGACCGGGTGATCACCATTTTCTGATAAACCTTCTATTGTTGTGATTTCGGAATTTCCTACGGATGAAACGGTAAGCATACAAGCTCTAGTCGCTGTCCCGTTCAAATGAATGGTGCATGACCCGCATTGTGCGATTCCGCAACCATATTTTGTTCCGACTAAATTTAAGTGATCTCGTAAAACCCAGAGAACTGGTGTAGACGGATCTACATCGACCTCTTGTTTTGTTCCGTTGATGTTAAGTGTAAAAGTTGCCATAATGTTGATTAATTCCCTTTGAAGTTAAAGATTTCTGTTAACAATTCGAATAGTTAGCTCGAACATCTACATAAAATTAACATTGTTTTTAGGTTTTTTGAGGTTACTTAAAATCAATACAAATAACAAGCAGCTACATCGTCTAAAAAACGTAAAAAATGGCAATGGTCAATTTTGTTCCATCAATATTTCAACCGAGCAAAAACAGGAAAGTGATCGGATGGGTATTGGGTATCTTTGGAGTCACTCAAAATGGCACTTTTGATCACCTCAAACGCATCGGAAACAAAAATATAGTCGATTCTTCGCTCCACGGGTCTATTGAATTCGAAATCATTGAAAGTTCCATCTGGACCAAAGGCATTTTCTCCTGCGGCAATATGGGTGTCCGCCATTTTGGTTAAAATTACCTGCACGCCCGGACTATTACTTTCCAGGTTAAAATCGCCAGTGACCACAACGGGGTAGTTTTTGGTATTTAATTCGTTTATTTTTTCAAGAATGAGCTTGGAACTTTCTTCACGTGCTTTTACCCCAACATGATCAAAATGGGTATTAAAGACTATGAATTTTTCGCCATCACTTTTGTTTTCAAAGACCCCATAAGTACAGGTTCTCGGAAGAGCGGCATCCCATCCTTTGGATGGTTTTTCCGGAGTCGTGGACAACCAAAATGTTGACTGCTCCATAAGTGTCAATCTTTTGGTATTGTAAAAAATCGCCGTATGCTCCCCCCTTTCGTCACCATAATCTCGGCCCACACCAAAATAGTCGTATTCCTCTAATCCGTTATCAATTTCCTTGACCTGATGAATCAATCCCTCTTGGATACCAAATACATCAGGACCATAAAAGTTTAGCTGTGAAATAAGGAACTCTTTACGATTGTCCCAATTATTTGGAGCGTCATCTGGATTATCGTAGCGAATGTTGTACGTTATGATGTCTATGGTTTGTCCTTGGACATTTAACAGTGACCCGATGGCCAAAAGAATAAAGAAAATGTTTTTCATTGATTTAAAATAAGTAAATAAACTGCAATATACTCACCATTGCAAAGAGTAAGAGTAAATCCCAATTACCAAATGTTTAAGGTTTCCGTATTCAGTTTGGTTCAATAGTTCTAAACGTAAGATTTATCCTTGGTTTTCCAATTTTTTTGGTAGGTGGTAAACGGTGTAGCCAATGTTCTTGTGTTGCACCTTTCATCACCAATAAACTGCCATGATCTAATTGCAATCCCACCTTTTCTTTAGTGTCCCTGTGTTTGAACACGAATTTTCGTTCTGCACCAAAACTTAAAGAGGCTATGGCTCCATTTTGTTTGAGCTCCTTTTCATTATCGCTATGCCAACCCATCCCTTCTTCACCAGAATGGTAGAGATTGAGCAAGCATGAATTATAGGTTTCCTTGGTCAGATGTTCGGTTAGTTGTTTCAATTTCAATAGCACAGGTGTCCAGGGCAATGCCTTTTTGGTGCTTTTGGAGTAGGTATACTCAAAAGGTTTGTCTCCATACCATGCCACTTTTCGTTTGGTTACGATACGCTTGCCGAACATATGGACCACATCTTGTTCCCAAGGGATGCCATTCAATAGTTGTTCAAAGTAGTAATCGGCTTTGTTTTGGTTAACAATAGAACCAAAATAATTCACTGTGCCGTCCTGAGGCAGTATATTCTGGGTAGGGTCTATTTGGTTGGTGAACAAATCCATTTTTATATGTCTCAACATTAATTGGAAAGCCTTTCTTGACTATTTATTAAAATTTCCACCACACGTTCCCTCAATATCTCTGGCTCAATAATTTTTGCATAATCACCGAACATTAAATACCAACGGGCAAATCCATTCTTCCAATCGGTCGTCATAAATGTCATTTCCACCTCGTCCCCCTTTACTTCACTGGAAATCAGACCATAATACTTGGTCTGACCTTGAATATATTTTGCTACGGTTTTTTCCACTAAAATCCTCACCTTGGTTTTAGCAACTTCCTTCTCTTTGTTCCTATGTTCATCAATGGTTCCATGTTCCAACAAAAAGTCCAGCGAGGTTCTAGCGATTTTGTGGATTCTATCTGTCCTGAAATGGCGATAATCGGTCCGCAGGTGACAGTAACCCAAAATATACCAAAATCCATTTTCATGAAAAAGTCCAACGGGTTCTATCCTTCGCTCCGAAGGATTTTCTTCCCTCAACGATTCATACCTCAAAAACACTTGCTTGCGTTCGGCAATGCTCTCGAACAAGATTTCAAGGGCATTGGGAACCTCATCATTAAATAGCTCTTGTCCAGGAACTATGGACACTTGGGATTCCAAGGCTTCCACCCAATCTTTTTCACTACCTCTAAGCACTGATTTGAGTTTGAACATTGCGGATTCGTAATAGGCACCGAGGGATTTATCGGTAAATTGTTGCATCAGCTTTTCTGCAGCCACAAAACTTCCCGCTTCTTCACGGGTAAACATTACCGGCGGCAATCGATACCCCTCCATTATGGAATATCCAACCCCTGCTTCGCTTACAATGGGAACCCCAGAGGCTTCCAAGGTTCGAATATCCCTATAAATGGTTCGCAAGCTCACCTCGAATCGGTCTGCGAGTTCCTGTGCCTTTACAATCCGCTTAGTTTGTAGCTGAATCAAAATAGCAACTATCCTATCAAAACGTTTTACGGTATCCATTCCCATAATTGCCTGAGCTATCTCCCAAAGATAGGATTTCAATCCAAGGAAGGGAGGTGTTTTCGAACTCATCCCATATCAATTTAAACAATAATTGGTCCTTATTACATCTGCCATCACTTTGGTAAAGCTACACTTGGGATATGACAAGGGGCTGTCAACAACTTTTTTGATTCGGTTTTTTACTACTGACACGGGGCTGTCACCTACCCCTCTTAATTTTGGTTTCAGAAACAATAAACCTTTAAATCACAATCACATGGAAAACACCATTAATGAACAAACGACGGGCCAAGTAATGACCCCTGAGCAATTTTTGGAACACTATCAAGGACATAGGAGCCTTACCAGAAAAGTTATTGAAGCCTTTCCCGAGAATGAGTTTTTCAACTACAGTATTGGCGGTATGCGTCCCTTTGCCGAAATGGTAAAGGAACTTTTGGCCATCGCCGTACCCGGACTCACCGAAATTGTAACGGGAAATACCAGTGAATTCGATGAAAATAGGGACTATGGTACTACCAAGACCCAATTTTTGGCAAAATGGGACCAGGACACAGAGGAGATCAACAGACTATGGAAAAAGCTCAACATTGAACGTTTTCAAGATGTCATAAAGCTTTTTGGAGAATACGAAGGTACCGTACTTTCCAATTTGCAGTACTTTGTGGACAACGAAATTCACCACCGTGGGCAAGGCTATGTATATCTACGCGCTTTGGATATTGAACCTCCATTTTTTTACGATCGAAGCTAAGCCATGATGACCATACATGTATTCAAAACTTCTGTACAACGAAGAGTTGATGTGAAAAAACTTCGTCCCTGGTTAAATAGACTAATCGACAGCAAGGGTTGTTGGAATTTTGACCTTGAAGATTGCGACAATATCCTTAGGGTAGAAACCCATAGCCTGAATGCGCCAACAATTTCTTCGCTATTACAAAACAATGGTTACCAGTGTGAAGAATTGCAATAAAAAAAGCCCCTAGCAGAAGGGGCTTTTTTTGTTAAAGATTGGCTTTTTCCTTAAGCTCATTGAACCGGGTCAACAGCTCCTGATAGCTATCCTTCTCTTCTTGTCCAGGTTGTTTATCCGCACTGCTCAAAATATAGTACAGGTAAGATATCTGCGCGACCATCACCACTTCTGGGTAGGCGCCCTCATCGTTTTTGAGCTCCTTTAAAATATCCTTGTAATGCTTGATTTTGGCTTCGCCCACTTTTGATTTTTCAAGCTCTTTGATTTTATCCTCCACCTTATCTTGAAGCATCCGTGCTTCCGATAATAGGTCGATTACCTTGAACTGAAATTCCTGCTGTTCTTTCATATCTGCCAATGAAACTCCATCCTCTTTCAGTTTTGGATCCATGAGCACTTCAAAAGATTTTTCGAAAGATTGGTCTCCGACGGTTAGTTTTGCGGTGTACGTGCCCGGCAATACCATGGGTCCGTTTCTGTAGCGCCTTCTTTTGTCCTTTGCCCAAGCTCCTTTTTGCTCTAGGTTCCAATTAAAACGATTCAATCCTTTTTTAGTCTCCAGTTTTTCATCCATATAAACAAAAGTCATACTAAGGCTCATGTCCTCCACTTTTTCGGTCGTGGATTTAAGTTTTGTGGAATCGCTCACAATGGTCGCCACTTCTTTTCCCTGAGCATCGATAATTTGAAGGCTAACCCCATCCTTTATATCAGAAGGGAGGTAATAATCAATGATTACACTGGTTGATGGATACTCTGGGAAATCTCCCCCACCCCATGGTGTTTGATATCTGTACGTATCATCTGGCTTGAACAATACGGGGGTATCTCCCAATTTTGTAATGTTTTCATCTTGAAGGGTAGTCACTTTGTCCAAAATCCAGAATCCGCGTCCCATGGTACTCAACACCAAATCACCACGGAACAGAGTAATATCCGTTATCGGGGTGATCGGAAGGTTTTGTTGAAACTTTTTCCAAGTACCACCATCATCAAAAGACACGAACATTCCAAACTCGGTACCGGCATATAAAAGTCCTTGGCGTACCGGGTCTTCCCGTAAAACCCTTGTGGTATGGTCGGATGGTATCCCGTTTGATTCGGTACTGATCAGTTCCCAGCTTTCTCCATAGTCATCCGTTTTGTACAGGTATGGTGTGGTATCTCCCAACAAATGACGGTCTACTGCAATGTAAGCCTTGGCTGGATCAAACTGTGATGGCTCAATGGACTCTACCCTGCCTCCTTTTGGCAATTTCTTGGGCGTAATATTCTTCCATGTTGCACCTCCATCTCTGGTGATTGAGACAACCCCATCATTGGAGCCTGTCCAGATTATACCTTTACTGATTTTTGATTCTCGAATGGAATAAAGCGTACTATAATATTCTTCTCCTGTAATATCCCTAGTAATCGGATTTCCTGAAATTACTTGCTTATCAGGCTCGTTTGCGGTTAAGTCAGGAGAAATAATTTCCCAATTTTTACCACCATTACTTGTTTTGTGAACAAATTGAGAGCCCATATACACCACTTTGGGGTCGTATGGAGAAACATGGATAGGCGCCACACGCTGGAATCTATATTTTAAATCCTTTGGATTGTGTCCATAAATATTGGATGCACCAATGGAGTATTCCCGACTCTGTCCTGTTTTCTTGCTATAAACGCTAAAACGACCTTTACAGTTGTTATAAACGATATAATGATTGCCGGGCATTGGAATCACGGGACCTGTTTCACATCCTCCGACATCCATCATTATGCTTCCGTTTGCAGGCGATGTTGCCGTGGGTACCATGCTTGGAATGGCCAATGTGGTATTGTCTTGTTGTGCCCCATAGACCCAATATGGATATTGGTCATCCACAGCAACTTGATAGATTTCGGCTGTAGGTTGGTTGTATTGCGTAGACCATGTTTTTCCGCCATTGTGGGATACGTTGGCACCACCATCGTTACTTTGGATTAACAGATCAGGGTTGTCTGGATTCAACCAAATATCGTGGTTGTCTCCATGGGGAACTCTCATCCTTGACCATGTCTTTCCTCCATCCGTGGATTTTATCAAAGGATTGGCATTGGAGTAGACAATATCCGGATTGGTGGGATCTAGTTCAATATTGGTGTAATAGAAAGGACGGTTAACCAGACGAATATCATCCGACACATGCATAAAGGATTTACCTTGATCAACGGATTTGTACAATCCCCTATCTTCACCAGGTGCTTCAATAACGGCATAAAGTATTCTGGAGTCCACGGGCGATACGGCCAAATCAATTTTACCGATCAATCCTTCTGGAAGTCCTTTTTCGAGCTTTATCCAGTCTTTTCCTCCATTTACGGATTTGTATATTCCACCTTCGCTGCTCTTACCTCCCGAGTCAATTGTCCATGGGGTACGTCTAGCTTTCCAAGCAGCAGCATACACCACATTTGGATTGCCGGGTAGCAATTCCAAATCTGCAAATCCAGTTTCATCCGAAACATACAGTACCTTTTGCCAGGTTTCCCCTCCATCGGTGGTTTTGAATATACCACGCTCCTTGTTGGATTTGAATGCATTTCCAATGGCCGCCACCCAAACAATATTACTGTTTGTAGGGTCGATTTCCACGGCACCGATCTGACCAGCATTTTCCAGCCCGATATGTTCCCAAGTTTTTCCAGCATCAATGGATTTGTACATCCCCTTTCCTTCGATGATATTACTACGGATTCCATCAGAACCTGTACCTACATAAACGATATTGGGGTCATTGGCAGCGATTTCGATCGCGCCAATGGAAGGGGTTTTAAAAAACCCATCAGATACATTGTGCCAAGTGGTTCCATAGTCTTCGGTTTTCCAAACGCCTGCACCAGTAGCGCCAAAATAAAAGGTGCCAGGCAACATTGCCGTTCCTGTAACGGTGGTAACCCTACCGCCACGAGCAGGTCCGATCGTTCTATATTGTAAGGCTTCAAAATCTTGCGCGAAGGTTACGCAGGTCAATAAAAATGTAAATAGAAAATAAAATAAGCGTTGTTTCAGGGTCATGAGCTAGTTGGATACTTTGGTTACTTCCCAAATCTACTAAATACCTAGCCAATCTGAAATGGTCTTTGACAGAATTACCTTCTTTTCATTTAAAATAATGACATGTCGTAAAATTCAATCCCTATGGACAAAGTTGAAATAGTGAAAACTATTCAATTCAACTTGAATAAAATACACATGAAAAACATTTCCAGGAGATTAAAATTTTGCTCGTTTTCAATTTAAAACTTCAGCTTTTCATCTTTATCCCAAAGTCCCCAATAGGCACCAACATCTCCTTCGTCCCCTATCTTCCAAGATTCATCAAATGAAGAAAAATAGAACACATCAATGTCGTTTTTTTTGGACCAAGCCTGTGTATCAATAAAATATTTCATGGCATTTTCGGCCGAAGGTTCTGCGGCTTTTAGCCCCTCTCCCTGACTCGGCCACCCGGTTTCGGTAATGATCACTTTTTTTCCTTGGGCGGCATCGGCGGCCTGACCAAACATCTGTTGCATGTGGTTTAAGGCATATTCGATGGGGCAACTTTCCCAATAAGGATAACAATTGGACAATATTACATCGCAGGCTTCTGTTATTCTTGGGCGATGGGAAAATTCATAATATGCATCCACATAGCCAACGGGAATATCGGGTAAGGCTTCCTTAACGGTATGGATATATTCCAATAGCTGTTCCTCTGTCAAATCCCCTCGGTACATCACCTCATTACCCACTGCAGCAATGTCCACGTAACCTTCCTTGGCCAATGTTATGAGACCTTCGATTTCTTTTTTGTTCAAATCCATGTCAGAGCCCAACCAAGCGCCTACCAAGGTTTTAATACCAAGTTCCTTTGCAACCACCGGTACATGCTCGTTACCTTCTATACAGGAAAAAGACCTAACCCAATCTGTGTAGGGTTTGATGATTTTCATCCTACGTCTTACTTGATCTTTGGTGATCACATCACCTGGACTTTGTCCATCTTCATAAATACTAAAACACAGGCCATGCATACCATCCTGGACTGTTTCCAGCCAAAGTTGCCTAAGTTCATCATTGGATATCTTATTGACATCTATCCCTAAATGTTCCGTGAATCCTGCTTTGGATAATGAAAATTGATGGTCTTTTCTGTAAGACATATTTTTTGTTTTGTTTTAAAGTTCACCTCTACGGGCAATAAGTTGTTCTTTGATTTCTTTCGCTCTTTCTTCTGACAAACTATACTTCCACATTACCCAAATGGCCAAAGCAGCGGTCAATGATGGGATAATGATATCCGCAACCCTTAATCTGTTCATGGTATCCAAAGTCTGTTCCGTAACATTAGGGTCAAATCCAACAATTTTAAGAATAACTCCACCAAGTACCAGCGCAATCGCCTGACCTAACTTTACCATCCACCAGTAAATGGCACCAAACGTACCTTCTTTTCGGGGCATACCGTTCTCTAATTCATCCAAATCGCATACATCCGCCGTCATGGACATCATTAAGGTGAACAAACCACCCATTCCAAAAGCGAATAATGGAATTGGAACAAAAATGAGCCATGGGATATTACTGCCGGGGTCTATGGAAAACCAAGACATTCCCACATTATCCAATATGGGGTTCAGATATTCAAAAATCGATCCTACACCAGAATTTAAACTCTTGCCAAAACCGGTCTCACTGAATTTACTGTTCAACTCTTTGTCGAACCCCCACCATTTGAGTAGATAACCTACAACGGATAATGCTGTGGATATTATGAATGCTTTCTTTTTACCCCATCGGTCCGACATTTTTGAGATGATCGGTATTACCAAAAATGCTGTTATCATGGCGTTTATGGTATTGAACCAAGCGGGCCAGGTACCTGCCATTTCGTAACTACCGCTGTACATGTAGAAAACAATGATAAAAACCCCAAATGCAGCCACCAACTGAAATCCATTGAATACCAGAAAAGTGGCACCACACAATTTCATAAAAGGTTTGTTCTTGGAAACTTGTTTAATTCCAACAAACAAATCTTTCAAATTGGACCATAGTGTTTTCCAAGTGATTTCCTTTCGGTTTTCCATATGGGCCGAGTCAATACCCTTACAGAACAATGCTGGTAAAATTCCAAATACCACACACATTGCTCCGACAATGAGCGCCATGGTTCGGACACCTTCGGTTTGCGTATTGAATGTATTGGAGTCGGGAATGATCACATAAAGCCATGGAACTATCATCCAAGCAATCTGGCCCATGCTATTAGCAAAACTCATGAGCCTTGTTCTCTCGTTATAATCGGAAGTCATTTCATAACCCAGACCAACCAAAGGAGTGGCAAACATGGTGTTACCGACCAAGAAAAGAATTTGAATGACCATTACATGCCAAATGATATAGGTTTGTGAGGCATTATCATCCAATTGCCACATCAAAAAGAACAGTACCCCACTGATGATGGCTCCCCAAAAAATATAGGGCCTTCTCCGTCCGTATCTAGATTTTGTGTTATCCGAAATAAATCCCATAATGGGGTCGGTAATAGCATCGAAAATCCTGGGAAGGCCTCCCAAAAGCCCAGCCCACAGGGGGTCAACGCCCCATGCCGTCAACAAGAAAAACTGTATAAAAACTCCCAGGGTTCCCGGTAGGATATTCAGTATAAAATGACCGGCCCCAAATGCAGCTTTTTGTCCTACGGGGACTTTGTCTTTAGAAAGCATTTTTAAATCACTCATAACTTTTTGTTTAGTTGGTATTTTGGATTGTCCTAGATGGGTCCTTGATGACCCATGTCTGGACCGCTTGCGGACTGATCTTTATTCCATTGGATGCTTCACCCATGGACAATTCTATATTTTTCTCTTCCGTACCTTGATTCAAAACCACTGCCACAATAGATCCATCAGGATTTTGGGCAGCAGTCACCAAAAGAGAATCATCTGTATTTTCAAACCCTATACGAAACGCTCCTGGTCTTATATACTTGCTAAAATGTGCCAATGTATGATACAAAGGTGTGAAGTACACCTCATCCATATCGGGGTCGACAATAACTGGGGCCACACACCAATTTTTGAACCAGTTGGGTCCGCCTTGCCTATCCAATACCATATTCCAGTCTACCCAACCATCTACCCAATTGTTGAGACACCCTATAATATCCCTGGCATATCTGAACACAGGGACATATTTGGGGTGTAAATGCTTTTCACTTTCCGGTGCCCAATCCCAACCCCAATCGGTAGCTTCTTTGCTCCAGTACCATGCATCATCTTTCCATTTTGGCACCTCGGCATCCACACAGGCCTCGGTCTGTATCAAATATTTATCCGGTGCTTTTTGATGGGCATATTGCAGGGCATCGGGAAATACTTCATAGGTACTGGCATACCAATGTATTGCGGTACCATCAAAATACTCGGAAGTGGATTCATTTTTATACATGCCATCCACCCATTCATCCAAATGTTCCCTGTTTTGGTCGTAGCCCAATATTTTGACTTGATGCCCATCATTTTTTAATCGAGGTCCAAGGTGGTTTTGAACGAAATCGGTCATTTCCTCAGGGCTAAAGTGCATGCTTTCCCAATTATTGTCGTTTCCGAGGGGTTCGTTCTCCACCGTAATGCCCCAAATTGGAATTCCTTCCCTAGCATAAGCCTCCACATATTTTGAGAAAAAAAGTGCCCATGTATCCCTGAACTCAGGCAGCAGTTTCCCGCCGCGCCAGTCGTTGTTATCCTTCATCCACGGTGGTGCCGTCCAAGGGGAAGCGATAATTTTAAAACCTTCTTTGGAGATGTCCATGGCTTCTTGGATCATGGGAATAAGATCATCTTTATCCTCTGCGATTGAGAAATGCTCCAAATTCACATCATTGGGCACATCAGCGTAGGAGTAATTTCCCAATGAAAAATCGCATGAGTTGATGTGTGTACGCGTCAAGGAATAACGCGCTCCATCTTCACCGAAATAGGCTTGTAATATCTTCTCCCTGTTTTCCTTTCCCATTTTGTTCAATAAATGGGCCGAAGCTTCTGTAAAAGATCCCCCAAATCCGGTGATAGCTTGGTATTTTTTTTCAGGGAATATTTTTATTGAACTATTTGCTTGGTTTGGACTGACCAAGGCTATGGGCTGTTGTTTATTTCCATTGGCAGCGGTTTCAAAAACCTCGGCCTGCAATGGTAGTTTTTCGTCCCCACAACTTATCATCAGTAGTACCATAACTGTCGGCAAATAGTTTCCTAGTTTCATGACTTCATATTAGTGAGCTTTCATTTCGGTATTGGTCGGTGGAACCAATACGTTTTCCATTAAGGCATTCAACTCCCCGTTGTATGTTTTGGTAATAGCGTTTCCATTTCGTGTCAGTCCATTGAAAACTCCTTGATCCACCATATCCCATAGCGCGTATTTTGCTTTTCCATCTACCGTAAAGAGTCCAAAATGATTCTCGGACCCTTTTGGATTCTGTGCATCTTTCCACGGCTCGTTAAAGGCCTCAAAATAAAAACAGGAAATTCCTGCATTCGAGGTCCAATCCCGAATCAATTTGTGGTACATGGCCTGCTTATACTCATCTGTTGCCCTGGAACCATTGGGACCATAAAATCCATTGGACACACTGGCCCAACCTGTTTCCCCAATATGTATAGGTTTATTGACACCTAAACTCTTCATATAGTTGGTTACACTATCGTATTGCTTCTGGGCAAAAAGCAGTGCACGCTGCATCGCTTTATCTACCTTTTCTTTATCAGAAAGTTCCTCCTCATCATCAGGCTGTGTCCAAAATTCCGGATTATAATGTGTATTATGATATGGGTATGTGTGCATGGAAATATAATCGACCGCCTTGATCAATGCTTCCAAATCCGGTGTATGATATTCGGCATCCCCACCTCCCCAAGATGCAAAATCGTCGGAACTGGTAATCCAAAGTTCCGTAGGTAGTTTTCCTTCAACCTTTAGGTCCTGCAAATGATTGACCCATTTTAAAATCACATTGGGCTGCACATAATAACTAGCGGCCCATTTCACCATAGCCTCGTTGCCCACAGCTAAAACCTTAACTATATCCGGGTATTGATTGGCCAAATTCACAGCACGTTCAATTTCAGCGGCATTGGCTTCACTTTCCACATTGTGGTCGGGTTCCATTCCAGTCCAGGCATTTTTGCAATCTATCCAAGCTCCCAACATTACGTACATTTCAAAATCGGAATCCTCTTTTTTAAGCTCCCGGATAGCTTTTAGCACATTGGAGGCATGGGGAAGTTGCACATTATACGTCCGTATGATACGAATACCCATTGCAGATAGAATCTTCATATCTTCCTTAAGCTCTACCAAGGTGGGCTGTTCTTCTCTTGATTTTTTACGGTATCCTCCGTAAGAAATGGCCAAATAATCGGGGTTTCCCAAAATATCCTTGGCTGTAATCTTCATCTCTTGATCCACTATATTGATTTTGTCTTGTGGTTTATTTTGGTTTTTACATGCAAAGCACAACAAAACCATCAAAAAAATACTGATTGTTTTCAATTGTCCTCTCATGTGTTTATCTTTTTAATTATTGATGGAATATCTGATTTCTTACTTCAATCTTTTTTCATCCACCCAAACCTTAATAATCCCTATTTCACCTGTTCTCCCAAATAGCATCGCACTATGGGCCATATCTAAATCCAAGCTATCGAATTGTTTTTTAGAACCATCTTTGAACCATACTTCCACATGCTCCTTGTCCGCTAACAAATATTGTATCGGAACTTGACAATAGGTAAAGCCCAACGAATCCTTTTTTAGTTTCACACTTTTGGTCTCGCCATCCAAATCCACATAATCAAGTTCAGCGGATTTCTTCAAAAATTCCGCTTTTCGCAGCATACAAGGATCGAAACAGAGTTTTCCTTCAGAAACAAAAACACCAAGTTCACCAAAACGGCTCAGAATATCCTCTTTTACCTGTCCGGTCATTCCTGGTTGCTGTGCACCCCTGCCAGCAGGAGTATGGGAATAGGGGTCGGTTGGAAATACTCCGTAAAGTTTTGGGGATTTATGTACACCAATCCCTTCGTTGATTTCATAATAATGCTCCAGCAATTTACCGATGACAACATCGTCCTCATTATTCCAAATTGCGGACAAGCATGTTTCCTCGACACTTAATAAAAGTTTGGAAACCATATGCCAGTAAATGGAACCTAATCCTTCATAGCCATAAAATGTACCCGACCTACCTGTAAAGGATCTATGATCAAATAACTCCTCGAATATGTCCAATAAAAGTTTTTCTTCTTTTTTCACCAGATTCCCATAAGCATCGTCCGGCAACAATGCCAATGCATTTTTAAGACTGTCTGCATTATTGAAAGAACCATTGAAGTGGTATGTACCTTCAACACTTTTTTCTACTATGGATGTATCCCCATCATCCAACATTTTTTGAAGCAACTCGGATTGCTCGACTTTGGTGATAGGAATCGTATTTTTTTCACAGAAGCGGGGAAGTTCTTTGTTCGGGTACAATAAATAACTGTATTGATCTTTTCTGAACAATGCACTAGACTTAAGGGCATCGAGCACTTCCAAGGATTCTTTACCGCTGAGATACCTAGAACTTAAAACAGCTACCTGACCTTCCAACATTTCAGATAGGTAGGAAATGGAAACTTCCTTTTTAGTTTTAACTGTCATTATATTATAGGCATGATACAGCTTATCCTTGCGTTGATTGGCATCTATACTATGCTCGAGATAATCCAACGATACAATAATAAATTGTTGAAGGTCCTTTTTGCTTATACTTTGGGTCTCATTTTTAAATCCATTTGTGTAGATCTTATTTCGGAATTCACTTCCCGCCATGCCAAGGGCATTCATTATTGTTCTTCTATCCGTATCGGATATTCTTCCGGAAAGTATCCCTTGATTTTCGAGCAGGGTTTGTAATATATCATTGAAAAATATCGCCATTTCGGCAGAAATAGCGAATTCCTCTTGCTCCATATTTTTGGTCAATCCTTGGAAAAAACTCAAAAAACGCCTCAGATAACATAAGGTGACCATGGAAACGCCATTTCCTACAAGTGCATTGTTGGCATCGTTCCATTCCGGGCGTTGGGTGTTCATCCAAATACCGCCTTCTGGAATAAAATTTGACATTTTTGAAAGGACCGTGGCCAGCAATTTTTCCAATAAGGTGACATGATAGATCGAAGAGTCTTTAGATGAGAGCAATGCAGCATCTGCTCCAATTTTATCCCGTTCATTGTTTATTCTGCGGTCCAAATCCTCATCAAAAAGAATGGTGTCTTTAGGGTTTTCCAGAATTTCTTGGTAACTCTTTATTTTATAGGGTACATTGGCATACACAAATATTTTTTCAAAGAAAGATTTACCCAACTCATCTGGATAATGGCTTTCCATCAATTCCAACAGTTTAAGGAGGTAGATAATCTGGTGATCCCCCCAATAGCCAATATATGACCAAGGGTCATCCGGTTCTATAATCTCCCAATCAAATCCATCCTTAGTAACACGATAGGGGTTATAGCCATCAAAAGTGGAGGCGTTCAGGAACTTATAGATCATACTTTCCAAAAAACCGGGATAAGACAATGCCAAAGCTTCCCAATTTTGAAAAATGTCCCTCCAATTTCCTTCGTAGTCCAGAACTTTCCGACCATCCTCTGTGCGGGTGTTTATGGAAAACCTGTTCCAAGGTCTACTGGGGTCCCCATGTCTCCTACTAAATTTTAAGGGCAAGTATTCCAAGGCCAATCGTTTGAAGTCCTGATCATCCTCTTCATTAATTTTTTCGCGCAAAAACTCCAACGAAAATTTATTCGGAAGTTCATCTAGCACCCTCTTTTTTTGATTGAACAGTGGTTTGTTCGCGTTTTGTATATACGAAGAGAAGTCTTCGCTTTCGAGCTGGTAACCATTATCGAAGATACCTCCACGCATAATATTGAACAAGGTGTTGGAAAAGTGTCTGGCATCCCGCATATTATCAGAAGTACACTGTATGGCATCCGAGGCGCCGGCCAATTTCACCAATTGCTTTGTTCCCTTTTCAATATCAGCATTGATTGATTCGAACAGGTCACTGTTTTGCTTTATTTTGTGTTTGATGGCACTTACATCGACCCGGGATTGATTGACTTCTGCAATCAACATCCATTGTTTTTCGCCATTTGGTTCCAACTGAATCTCCGCATTTACAAAATAAGCGCCTTTCTCTGCTTTTACATCGGTTTCCTGCTCCAACGGAAATCCTTTTCTAAAAGCATCCAGCTGAAGGGAAGATACCAAGCGTATTGGATTCTCCAATCCATGGGACCATACCGTGGTTGCCTTTAAGGCCTCACTTGGTTCGGCCTTGTCCACAATAATGGCACTCAATGCGAAGATCCCCAAACCAACATCAGGTTCCAATTGGTTTCGCTTATAGGCATCCACCAAATTACTGGTGTTGTTTTGGGTATAGGAAGGCACTCCATAGGGCAGAATATTTTGAATGCCATCCAAAAGGTTGCATTTTATCTCTTGACCTCCATGGTTTATTAAGCTGGATTTCTTTACGAATCCGTAAGCTTCACTAAAATTCCATTGATACCTAAACGTAAGCCCTAAATCATGATTGATTTCTTCAAAAACAATTTTGTTGCCATGATTGCTCTTGTAGAGATTTCTCTGGATATCATAGACTCCTAGACCACAATTTGAAAAAGGTTCCCATAAATATATTTTTGAACCTACATTGGCCTTTACAATGGTTTTACTTCCGGTTACATGGGCAGATTCCGTAATCTTATCATCGGTATAATACGGAAACAGGGCAGACTCGGAGTTTTTTCTTCCTGCTGTAAGCCCTCCATTACTGGAAATAAACATCCAGTGATCCGAGTGACTAACTATGCTCATAAAAAATGGTCGCATACCATCACAGTTGGAAATCTTGTAGTACGCTTCATTTTCGAATACCACTGATTCCCCTCCTACTTCTTTTGGGTCCAAATTCAATTTAGTTTCTGCCAGATAAATCTCTTTTTGAGCCATATACCAATTTATACTTTTTATTGGTTCGATTGAAAGAGCGGGCCAGAACAAAGCTTCCATACCCACTCATTTTGTATGATGAACAGTTCCTATTCCAGAATCAAATCATCGATATAATAGGTCTCCGATGTAGCGGTCGGATTGTTCCCTGGGTCAAAATCAGGAATAATAACAATTGCATTATAGATGCTTGGATTAAAGTCTCCTGGTACTATTGCTCCGAAATCAAAAGTTAATTCCACCCATTCGTTTGCATTTGTAACCGTTTGTTGAATGCTATAATTTGGAACACTACCATCGTTAGGTCTGGATTGTAACTCAAACTGAAATACCGCATTTGGTTTGGTTGAATACACTTTTACCCTGAATGTTCTGGTGGTAGTCATATCCAATGGTGTGGCAAAAACATTTTCCATACCTCCATAAAATTCGGTTCCCGCAGGCTTGTTGAAAGTATAAATATTTGCAGAAGTGTTTATTCCTCCAGACACCGTATTCGCTGTAATAGAGCCGTTTACACTAGCAGGCTCAAAAACACCACTGAATTCTTCTCCACTTTCAAAATCTGCCGGCAAAGTGGAAATAGCAGTTGGCCCACCGCCAGATCCGCCACTATCTTGAACCAAGGAAACATTATCTATATTAACCAAACCGGCCTCTCCGTTAAGATCGAACAATACCCTTGCATCTGCTGCTCCGAATCCTGTCGCCGTCAATGTAATTGAATAGGTAGTTCTTGTAGTATTAATACTTACGGTTTCGGTAGTATTTGCAAAACTTCCTCCACTTAATCCGATTCCAGCTATTATTGCCCTATCAGTGTCCGACCAGGCATCAAAAGTCAATGTATAGGTAGCATCCTGTACAATCTCCAGTTTCTGGCTCAAATTCACTAAAAACGGTTGACTCGGGTCTGGGGAGGTTATATTCACAGAGTAAAAGGAATTACCATTCTCTGTGGTAACCGGAGCTGCCGCTGCATCATCGACACCCAAAATCCATGGATTACTTCCATTTTCAAAATCTCCATTGGTTAATAACCCATCGTCAAAAGGAGTTACATTCACTGTTCTTGTCACCTGAGTGGCTGCATTTCCAGCAGCATCGCTAACATCATAAGTGATAACATACGTGCCAGCTACACTGGTATCAACTGTATCGCCTCCTACAACAATATTTCCAGAGATATCTCCATCAGTATCATCGTTGGCAGTGGCTCCAGCATCTGTGTATGGGTCGCCTACATTCAAATCAACAGTGGCATCACCGTTTAAGGTAATCACAGGTGCTGTTGTATCTCCTACTGGTGTTCCCCCTACCACCAAAGAAACATCATCTATATTTACCAAACCTGCGGCTCCGTTCAAATCGAAAAGCACACGGGCATCAGTAGCCCCAAAGCCTGCTGCGGTAAGCACTACCGAATAAGTTTGTCTTGTTGTATTGATATTCACCGTTTCTGTGGTGTTGGCAAAACTACCTCCACTCAAACCTATTCCGGTGATAATTGGGCGGTCCGTGTCCGACCATGCATCAAACGTCAGCGTGTAGGTTTCATCCTGTACAATTTCCAATTTCTGACTCAAGTTCACCAAGAAAGGTTGACCTGGGTCCGGGTTAGTTACATTTACAGAATAAAAGGTATTTCCATTTTCGGTGGTCACTGGAGCAGCGGCGCTATCATCCACACCTAAAATCCATGGATCGCTTCCATTTTCAAAATCTCCGTTGACCAATAATCCGCTGTCAAAGGCTTCTTCCACATTAACGGTCCTTGTTACTTCGGTGGCAGCATTTCCAGCGCCATCGCTTACGTTATAAGTAATTACGTAGGCTCCAGCGGTATTTGTATCCACCGTGTCACCACCAACAACAATATTTCCGGAAATATCACCATCCACATCATCCGAAGCAGTAGCCCCTGCATCTGTGTAGGTATCCCCTACATTAATATTCACTGTTGCATCTCCGTTCAAAGTAATGACAGGGGCAGTAGTGTCACCGCTATCTGAATCATCCACTACCAAGGAAACATTATCAATCACAACAACGCCAGCTTCGGCTGCCATATCAAACAACACTCTACTGTCCGCACCACCAAAACCTGCAGCTGTAAGATTTAATGTGAATGTTTGGGTATCCGTGGTCAAATTAACTATTTCCGTTGCACTGGTGAAAGGAGCCACATTTAGTCCGATACCCGCTATGATGGTGCGTTCACGATCAGAGGACGCATCAAAAGTCAAAATATAATTCTCATCTTGGGTCAATTCCACTACCTGACTAAGATTTACTTGGAATGGCTCGGATGGCAATGCAGTAGTTACATTTGCGAAGTTATAACTGTTATCTCCTTCGGTCCTTACATCCAATGCGTTACCAATCCAAGAGTCTCCTCCATTTTCAAAATCTCCGTTGGTCAACAAACCATCGTCGAAACTACTTCCTCCTCCTCCAGAGTCAGTTAAAGTAAGATCATCGATATAGTATGTCCCATCTTCCGTGATTGGACTATCTACCTCATCATTATCCGGTTTTATAACCAATTGATTATATGCCGTTGGTCCTCCAGGAAGGTTCGTAAATGTGAATTCCACCTCTGTCCATTCGTTTGCGTTGGGTATCGTTACAAAAACGGGAGCTGGATTACCCGTAACCGGGTCGGTTTGCGGATTCAGGGCTAGTTCAAATCGGAAAACAACATTTGCCTTTGTAGAGTAAACTTTTAGCTTAAAGACATTTGTGGTTGTAAGGTCAAAATTGTTTTCGAATGTATTTTGGATTCCAGCAAAGAAACTTGAACCAGAAGGTTTGTCCACTTGCAAAACATAATCCGAGGTGTTGATACCTGTTTTAGCTGGGTTTGGAGCAAGTCCTGAAGTAATGCCATCACCAAAATTTTCTGAAGATAGAAAAGTTTCACAACCTTCAAAATCTACAGGAACAGCTGCAGCGGCTACTGGTGTATCCGCACAACCGGTAGGTGTTGTTACTGTTTCAGCTTGTTCCACATCATCAATAAAGAAATTTCCTGAAGTGGTCCCAGGGCCATCGACGAACAATGTTATCCTGGAGAAGCTATCCGTGGAAGTAAAATCGAAAGAAAGTGTTTCCCAACCTGTTCCGCCATGACTTGCCGTAACTTCGGTATCACTTCCTGTTCCGATCTCTAATTTCATTAATATTTCGATTGGCTCTTCGGACCAGAAATTCACATTAATGGTTTGGTCTGTGGACAAATCAATTGGTGTTCCCAAATCAAAATAAACACCTTCGTACTCTGCACCGCTGTTGGTGATGGCGCCTACATTTCCTTCTTTGTCGTTTGTTCCGGAAACATCGGGGTTCTCAACAATTTCAAAACTGGCTCCCGAAAAAGTACCGACCCCAAGAGCAAAGTTCACATTTGCCTGGTCAAAGGTGATCGGTAAAGTAATCGGGTCCTTGATCACTATGGTAATCTCGTCCTCGAACGTTGAAGTTGCACCAGCGGTATTGGTTGCTGTTAAGGTAACGGTATAAGTTCCGCTGGCCATATAGGTTTTTATGGGATTGATTTCGGTAGAAGTTTCACCGTCTCCAAAATCCCATTGAAAGGAAGTTGCCTTTTCGGAGATATTTATAAACTCCACCGTTCCAGTATCCTCATCAAGCGTGTATGTATAGCTTGATAATATCTGTGGCAAGAGTACATTGTCATCTGTTTCGCAACCGAGTAACAGGACCAGTACAAATACTGATGCCAGCTTGAATTTGGTTATTAACTGCTTCATAATCAATAGTTAGTTTAGTTTATTTTTAATTCTTTATATACTCTGACATAATCCACCAACATAGTTTGAGGAAATTCAGTTTCTTCATTGGGCGAGCCCACAAAGTTTCCACCTACCGCAAGGTTCATCAAAATGTAAAACGGCTTATCGAATACCCACGATCCCGTTACATCTTCCGGTGTAATTTGATTGTACAGCACATCGTCCACGTAGAAATTCACATATTCGGGACCCCATTCGATTCCAAATATGTGGAAACCTGTATCGAAGCGATCATTTACCAAGGTGTATTCTTTGGAAATGGCATTGCCACCGGAATATCCTGGTCCATGTACACTTCCGATAAGTACAGTTGGGTTTTGTCCACGATATTCCATAATATCGATTTCACCTGCACCGGGCCAAGGATTTTCATCAATATCAGCTCCCAACATCCAGAATGCCGGCCATATGCCCTGTCCGTATGGTAAACGAATACGGGCCTCGAAACGCCCATACTTTTGTTCGAACAAATCTTTTGTCACAAGTCTGGCGGAAGTATATTGAGAACCTTCAAATGATTCTTCTCTTGCCGTTATCAGCAAAACACCGTTCTGAACCTGCACGTTTTCAGATCTATTGGTGTAGTATTGTAATTCTTGATTGCCCCAACCATTTTCACCTGTTCCAATATCAAAACCCCAAATAGAAGAGTTTGGCGCACCATCATTGTCAAATTCATCCGACATGGTCAATTCCGTAAAACTAGCCACGGTTTGTTGATCGTCTGTTTCGCATCCCAAGACAGCGAAAATGGAAAGTATTAGTGTGTATTTAAAAAATACCATGCTTGTTGGTTTACGATGAGTATATTTCATATTCATTTTCTTTTTTTGAAGTTGATACGTGGACGGTTTTATTCCGAATAGAAGTAAATATTGTCCAATAAAAAGTTAGGTCCACCTACTAATATCAGTGCTCCCAGGTTGTTCCTTTGTGTGGTCAAGTCACCATCGAGTGGTATATCAAATGATGTCCATTGTCCAACAGTTAAATCCGTAAGGTCTACCCTTAAATCTTTATCATCACCAATAGGAAAGCCTGTATTCACATCGGTATCTATTGTTTGATTGGCTCCAATATCCCTAATTTGGAGACCAACCTCTGTTCCTGCCTGCTGTACATAAACATCAACATGCATAAAGGTTAAACCAGAGGCATCCACAGTGTTATCGAAAATAATTCCAGTGAAATTGTTATTGGCATAGGATACGACTTCACCATCCCCAGTGGTTATGATAGTTGTTTCCGTTGTAGATCCCCCAAAACCAGGCGAAAAGTTGCTTTCTGTACTATTTTGGTAAGCGTCGCTAAATATTGACTCTACATTAGCTTGTGATTGTGTTGGTGTAGGGGCAGCTTGTAAAACACCATTGGAAGTTATTTCCAAGGAACCTTCTGCACGTACCCCGGCCAAAATAGCCGAAATGGTTGTGGTACCGGCTCCCAGAACGGTTACTTGGCCAAATTCATTTACTGTTGCCACTCCATTGTCGGATGATTCAAATGTAAAATAGGAAGGCGCAATACTTACCGTTTGGTTTGTTCCATCTGCCAAATTAAAGGTTTGTGTAAGCCCTCCTACCGTTAGACTAGAACCAATAAATGCTTGCTCGGTGAAATCTTCTCCTCCAAATATGGTAGGTTTCGGCTGGGCAACGGTTCCCAATTTTTCAAACTTTATCTCATCGAACCACAGAATATAACCTCCTTCGTCCCCTTCAAAAGAAGCACCTTCGGCCAACCAGAACAGTCCGGTTTCCTCAATAAGTTTTGCGGGATCAGGAATGGGAATTGTATATTTTTCCCAACGTGTGCTCACAGCCAAGTCTAAGGCTGTAACCTGAAATTTATTATTGGTTTCCCCAGAAATACCATATCCTATGGAATTGATATTTGCTGCCTTGGATGCTTTTGCGTAAAAGGTCAGGGCATCGAAACCGGAAAGGTCTCGATTTGCCGTAGTATTGAATGTTGCTCCAACAAATCCATTTCCGAATGCGGGCACATCAAACCTCATGGAAGCATCTCCCGCATAGGTTTCCTCTGTATCCACGCTAAATGCTTCTGGGTCTGCCCCGGCATCAACAAATGGAAAATAATTAAGACCTGCAGAAAAGGCATCGATAAAAACGTCACCATTCGGAGGATAGGTTGCGAACTCGACGTCATCAGAAAAATCTCTTTCGCAGCTTACTAGCAGTATAGACATCAAGCCCAAAAGGAGTACAAAACGGAAGTTGATATATTTAATATTTTTCATTTTTGAGTTTTTTTATTTCCCGATATTAATGTGCACATAAGTCATAATTTCCCATTCATTACCATTGTCAAATCCGACAGGGCTAATAATGGGCTGCGTGGCGAATTCTTCGGCCACGTTTGGCGAGTATCGTGGTGAAAATTCGTTGAGTGACCTCCAAGTGCCCCGTATTCCTATTTGGGTACTAGGCAGAATAAACCAGTCCGGTTTGCCAAGTGTAGTGGAAATATCGAGCATTAACTGTACCGGGTAAGTAAGGTTAAAGTCGCGATGGTAATCATATGGTCCCCAATCATTTATTTTTTGGGTATACCGTAACCTGAAATTTTTATAGATCAATCTTACATCACCACCAAAACGCTTGATCAATCGCTCGGAATCGCCATTACCCTGTCCATTACCATAATAGAAATTACCTATTACCCCAAGGTCCGGACCAAGTTTGGATACCATTCTAGAATGTACTTCCCATAAATCTTCTGCCGGTGCCGAGTTGGGAAATGCGAAGAATTCCCTATTGGCATTGAAACCTATATGTGCATCCATTCTTGTGGGAAGATGACGGTAAACAAAGCCTAAATTCATGGCAAACTTCGCGTCCTCCGCCCTATCATTGTCCCATTCGTACATCCATGTGCCCGGTGTAGGGTCGTAAGTAAATAGGATTTCTCCTGCGGTAGTCTTCCTGTTTGCCCTTACAGCAAATGGGTCGTCAATAATATTCCTTAAGCGTCCCGGGCCTTGCACATCATTGGGCATGGCGTCCACCAAGGGCTCTTGCCACATAAAATTGGGGGCAATCTGAAAATTACCAAGAGTATAGGTGAATCCTGACAATACATTGACTTGGTTGCCGCTCCCTGTATCCTTTAATCTCCACCCGGTAAATGTCTGGGTTTGGTCGGCGCCACCATTTGCAATGAGACCCATAGCGGCTGTTTGACCATACCAATTGAATTTTCCTCCTTCGTAGGTGACTTTAAATTTTCCTCCCCAGTTATCGCTGGCTTGTATTCTATCTTCATAAACCACATAGTTGCCAGGGGTTCCCCTTACATCCTGAAAGGCAATACCATTCAATGGGCTTCCTGACCAGACACCGCCCAGTTCAAATCCAAATTTTCCAAACTCCCTCTCAACGGCAATAGCGGCTCTTTCTGTTGGCCATGGTGGAATTACACCACTTCGTACTTGGTTGATATCCAAAACTCGACGGCCATTTTCATCCAGAACAATGTCTGTTTCAAAATCTCGATGATAAATTCCAGTAATATCAAAATTGCCTATGTTTTTTCTATACTTGAAAAGCATTGTTGGGTTGGCTCCCCACCAAAGTTGTGGGCCTACCGCAACCTTAAGACCCTTAAAAATTCCTTTACCATCCAGTTCGGCACCCAATATTTCACCATTATAAATATCCAGGTTTGGACCATAGTTAGCTTCGGGATAAAATCCAAAGAAATCCCCCTCGTAACCCCAATGGTAATGTCCTGTTCTGTAGAACCCCCTTAAGTCGAACTGCTTTGCTTGCCACTCGAACTCGGCCTGATAGACACGTATCCTGTTTACATCCTGCACCAAAACATTACCTTGATCGGTATTGACCTCAATGGGACGTGCGTTGTTTTCGTAAAATATCTCATTAATGGGATTTTGTGCTACGTTGCCCACTATATTGAAATTGACCTCAGCACGCATATTGGAAGCTGGATTTCCCTCGACCCCCACAAAATAGGACTGCATGTGATCAAAGCCCAGTTGGTTTGGAAAGGTATTCGGGTCATCTGGATCAGCGGTCTCAGGTGTTGTAATTAAACTTCCACCGGTACTGAACGTTGAAAATTTAGCTCTTAAATTGCTGATTCGAAGCAAATTGCTCTGTTCTCCCTGCAAGGCAGCTTTATCGCCCCGAGCCTTGAGTACCGCATCCATTAACCCAATATTGTCGAAATGATTTTGCACAAAACTCAAATCCACACCTTCGGCATAGGGATTTAGTTGATGCGCTTCCTGCAAGGCGTAGTAAGCTGCCCTAGGATAAAGATCATAAAGTCCTCTTGGATTTGTGGCCCCTTTGGCACAAATTCCGAACCATTCCTCATTCATGTTATTGGCCCCTTCGGATGCCAAATCCCTTGAATACCCGCCATTGGACCATGAAGCATTGGTATCGTGAACATCAGCGTTTTCGCGGTCATCAAAGCCATATTTCCACCAGCCATCACTAAATTGAAAGGTAAATCCTCCGATTGAATTCCCTGTTTTCCCCAATCCAGCGGCATTTTCATAAATTTCCTTCCAGTTCCCCACCATATAGTAGGCCTGGGAATATTGATCTTCTTTATTTTCGATGGCGTTGAATGCATCCGCCCCAAACTCCGTGAACATGATAGGCATGTTCAGTTTATCCTTCACTACCTGAAACATGTCTCCAAAAGAGACTCCCCGATAGGTATTGGTTCCGTAGATATCGACATCTTTACATTCTTCAGCGACGATATCAATAAATAGGACATCCCCGTTACAGATGGCCACAGGGTGTGAGCTATCCATTGATTTCATCCTTTTTGCGGCTTCGTTCATTAAACGGTACATGGGCCTACCCCTACTTTCCCCTATAAAATTTATGCGTTCTTCATCATCCGGAAAGTCCTCTGTTTCTGCACCTGCCCAAAACAACCCGTAGTTGTTTTCGTTACCCAACAAATAAAGTAACAGGCCGGGCGTATCCTTATATTCCTTCACCAGAGTTTCTACCTCGGACATTAAAAATGCCTGAGTTTTGGGGTCATCGTAAATGGTTACCGGTGTCCATACCCCATCAAGGGTTAATCCATAGCGCCCAAAAGAATGGTTTAGCACGGTATAAATACCATAGTTTTCGTAGATGTACCTGATCCATTTCGCTGGAACTCCGGTATACTGGCGAATAACATTGACGCCCATATTCTTTAATAAAGACATCTCAGTATCGAGACCTGCCTTGATAATATCATCAGATTTTTCCCAAAATCTAGCATTTACCGTATTGGTTCCTATAGGAATATAATCCCAGTTCATACCATTGATCATGAAGTCTTCTCCGTTCACGACCAATTTCATGCCCGCCTCGGTGTTTTCGACGGCAACATTATCTGTTTGAGCATATGAACCCACAACAAAAGACAAAAGGAACAGTACGTGCAGATAGTTTTTCATAGTAGTGTTTAGTTTTAGTTGAGTTCTGCATTACATAAATGTGACTACATCACATCCAATAGTTTTCGTTTAGGTACACCTTTACAACACGAAAACAATACATACAATATGCAGAAGGTTAAACTTAACTTAACAAAATATGAATTCCATAAAAAACACCTCAACAAAAAATATACAATACAAAAAACATGTAATTTTTTTGACACATTCACAGAAAAAGCACTAAAAATGCGGTTTTAGATGGAAAACATTAGATTCTCCTGAAGACACCTGATAGGGTGTTGTTGAGGTAATGTTGAGGTGTGATCAGTAACCCGTATAGTATTAGAGCTTCAAAATATAGTCAACAAGATTGTCGTTGTGGGACAAATCCATCTTTTTACGAAGTCGATAGCGTTTAATTTCAACGCTTCTTACAGAAATATTGAACAAAGGCGCTATTTCTTTTGATGATAAGTTCAGGCGAAGATATGCACATAGACGAACATCGTTGGGAGATAGGTTCGGGTGTGCTTTTTTCAATTTCTTCAGGAACTTTCTATCAGCATTGTTGAATGCCTTTTTAAACAATTCCCAGTCATCATTTTGGGTAATGTTTTTATCGATGACCTTAATAATGGGTTTAATGGAACTATTGTCTTCTACACTGGACAACAGCTGGTCCTTTACTTTTGATAATAATTCATTCTTTCTAATGATGCTTAAAGTGGAAGCCGCAAGTTCATTGCTCTTGCTCCGAAACTCTTCTTGTAGCTGCTCGTTCTTGATCTTTATAATTTCTTTTTCATTCTGTGCCTTGGCAAGCTCCATCTCCCTTTTGTTCTTCTCTATAAGCTTACGTTGTCTCTTGTGGTAATATCGTCTATAGGCTTGATGGATCAAGAGCGAGCCGATTATAAACGCAAGAATATAAAAGACCAGCATTAGGTTTGAGATATACCAAGGTCTTTGGATGCTGAAAGAATAGGTAGCGATATTGCTCGAAATTTTGTCGCCAACTTTACCTCTTACCCGAAAAGTATAATCACCATAGGGCAAGTTTTCGAAGGTTGTGGAGTAGTTTTCCGACCAATCGCTCCAATTATCATAGATACCGCGTAGTTGGAACTGATATTTTGGCTTGAAAAATTTGCTGTATTCTGCGGTGAAGTACGAAAAACGAAGATGGTTCTCGACACTTTTCAGATCCATTTCTTCCGATTCCTTGTTAACCAAAGTCCAATTTTGGCTATCCTTACTGGATTTCTGGACCCTACCGATTTGCACGGTAAAATCTGGCTCCTCAAAGCTATTGACATTCAAGGTGATATATCCCGAAGTGGTTCCCAAAAGATATTCCCCACCTTCACCTAGGTTGACAATGTTCTCATACCCGACTACACCGTCCCTTACATTTTCCGTAAGAGGTATGGGCGTAATTCGCAGCGTATCTGCCAATGAACCATCTGATAGGAGACTGATGTTGGAGTTTGTAAATATCCAAAGATTGTCTTGGTTCTGGTCCAAGACCATTTTACCGGAAACATAATCATCCTGGTCGTAGATGCTGCTCAAAAGGTTATCCTTGACAAAGGTATCCGAATCTGGTTCGTACTTAAAAACACCTTCCTTGTATGCATAAAACAACTTATCACGATACTTTATAATACCGGATTCCGAACCTTTGATCAGCGTATCCATTGCAATTTGTCGGACACGATGAAACGAACTATCCACATCCAATTTAAAAACCCCTCTGTACTCATGGTTCACAAAAACCTTGTTGCCCAATGTTTCAAAATAACGTGAAGAATGTTCAAAACCCTGGACTTTGTTCCTTAGCTTCCAATTACCATCTGTTTTTTCAAGAATATAGAGACCATCATAATTACCTTGCAACAAAAGATCTGGACGATTGGGCAATTCACTTATTTTCCAAGCTCCTTCCACATCCGCTATTTGCTCAACTTCATCCTTCTTTACTACAAAAGTTCCGGAATGGTGACAACAAAATAGGGTTCCGCCAATCTCTTGTAGCGACCATACCTGCCCCTGTGTTCCCTCTATCAATGTAAACTCTGAATCTTCTTCCATGCGCTTATAGAACAAGCCCTGGTTAGTGCCGAGGTACAACATATTGTCCTTGGTGGCCGCAGCGTAGGTACTGCCCACCACTCCCTTGTTATCGTGGTAAACCTCTACCGGTGACTTAACATTTAAATAGCTAATGCCATTGTCGAGACCCAACCAAATATTATTGTCAACATCCTCCATCAAGGAGAGAATGGTGTTGTTTCGCAGGCCTCTTATTTGGTCGATATGGTCCAATAACCCACCATTTTGGTCCAAGATCACCAAGCCGTCGGAAATGGTGCCCAGTGCATAGGTGCTATCCTCTAACCGAATGGCACTATAAACACTGATTTTATTGTCCAATACATCCAACCCTGTTTTAAATGTCTGGAGAATCCCGTTAGAGCTTTTAAGAAAACCATTATCTCTTGTTACCAAGATCAGGTCATTTTCTTCTTGGAATATGTTTATCACTTCATCATTTTTGACAACATCGTCATCATACACAAGTTTAGCTTCCCCGTTATCAATATTGAAAATTCCTTTTCCACTTTCTTGAAAAAAGATTTCCCTGTCCACCATGAACATTCTAAACAAAGTATTCTCAGAATCTATGGTATTAATAGCACCTGTTTCTATATTGTAGATATAGATGCGCTTTAAAGATTGGAACAGGATATAGTCATCAAGATTTAAAATTCCCCAAAACTCCTCGTCCTCCAATAATGACTTTTGAATACCTGAGGATAAAGAAGTGTATTGAAGTATTCCAAGTTCATCCTTGACCCAATAACCAAATTCCATATAACAACCTGTGTAGATCCTATCGCCCACAACCTTTACAGATCGCATAATAGATTCATTTGGCGATGGAAACAATGTCCAGTCGGCACCATTGAACCTCAGCAACCCTTTGTTATTGGCCGCATAGACCAATTTATCGTCATCCTGGGCAATTCCCCAATTCTGGTTTTCGGCTTTGTAATCGGTGGGAGTATAATTTTGAATGGGTGGCAATTCCTGACAAATCAGCCATTGCGATAAAAACAAGAGAAGATAGAGAAGGTATTTTGTATACATATATCCAATAAAATTGCAATGCTTTAAGATAACATCTTTTTATCAACTTATCAGCCAGGATAAATGCATAAAAAAAACCAGCAAAACTTTGTTTTGCTGGTTTGTCGGGATGACTGGATTCGAACCAGCGACCACACGCACCCCATGCGTGTACGCTACCAGACTGCGCCACATCCCGAAAAGGGACTGCAAAAATATAAATTTTGGCAACAATTGAACATAGACTGCTTAAAACTTTTATCGTTTTCTCTTTCCTCAATTATCGGCATCACTTTAAGTGACTTTTCCAGAAAATCAAACCAATTCAAAATTAATACCATGGAATTTCACCAAACATCTACTAATCAATACGGTACCTCTTATTTAGATGATGTACGTCATTGTACTGTTTATATGATCAATCTAATTTCATACATCTGAGATATCTTAAAAATAGAAAGATGTGATGGTGGCAGAAGAAATCAAAATCGTCCTAAAAAACACCACCTTGGAAGGCAATCTCACTATACCAATCAATCCAAAGGGTTTGGTGATTTTTTCCCATGGCAGTGGTAGCAGTCGGTTTAGTCCCAGAAATAACTTTGTGGCCAATATTCTTCAAACCAAGGGGATAGCCACCTTGCTCTTTGACCTATTGACCGAGCAAGAGGATAGGGTTTATCAAAACAGGTTTGATATCAACAAACTCACCAAGAGACTTATCGAAACCACCCAATGGGTTTATCACAACGAAGATATTCTAAAGCAGCCCATAGGATATTTCGGAGCCAGTACCGGGGCGGCTTCCGCACTTAGGGCCGCGGCATTTTTTGGAAACTCCATAAGTGCTGTGGTTTCCCGTGGAGGAAGACCCGATCTTGCCCTTAATGAGCTTAAAGAGGTAAAAGCACCTACCCTATTACTTGTAGGCGGGCTTGATAAAGAGGTGATCTGGCTCAACCAAAAGGCTTATGAAAAACTTGATTGCCAAAAGAAAATGGAAATTGTTCCCGGAGCAACACATTTGTTCGAAGAGCCCGGGAAGTTGGAAACGGTTGCTGAGTCGGCGGCTGACTGGTTTGAAAAATGGTTTGATAAAACAAAAGAAGATGTTTCAGGATAGAGCAGATGCTGGGCGACAATTGGCTGAAAATTTGCAACAGTTCAAGGATGAGGATGTTGTGGTGCTTGCCATACCCAGAGGAGGACTTCCTTTGGGGGCCATTGTTTCAAAATCACTCCATGCTCCGTTGGATGTGGCCCTCTCCAAAAAAATAGGACATCCCTACAATAAGGAATATGCCATTGGTGCAGTTAGCATAGATGATATTATATTAAGTAACCTATCCCACATAGATAAAGCATACATATCTAGAGAAACGGAAAAAATAAGACAAAAATTAAGAAAAAGGTTTGATCAGTACTATCAAAATAATTCTCCATTGAGTTTAAAGGGAAAAACCGTAATTATTGTAGATGATGGTGTAGCCACTGGAAATACCATAAAAATTACGGCACAAATGGTCCATAAAAAACAGCCTGGCAAAGTTGTCGTGGCCATTCCTGTTGCTCCAAGAAGTGCTATTGAAAATATGAGGGCATCCAACTATATTGATGAAGTTATCTGTTTGGAAACCCCATATAATTTTCATGCGGTGGGGCAGTTTTATAACGAGTTTGGTGAGGTTTCAGATGAAAATGCCATTCAATTATTAGAAAACACCCGTGAATTTTTCAATTCATAATACCAACTTTTATTTTTTTGATGTTTTAGTTAATCGGCAATTCAAAAAAAATATGGTCCAAACAAAACATTGTTTGGACCATACCTTTTGAAAGTAAAAATCCTATTCGCCATCAATACCGAAGGTAACCTTTGCATTGACACGGTATTCCGAAATTTTACTTTCCTTGACACTAACCTGCATATCCTGAACATATACAGATTTAATGTTTCTTACCGATTTTGATGCCTCATCAATGATATTCTGAATAGCATCTTCAAAACTCTCGTTGGAGTTACCTAAAATTTCAATAACTTTTAATACTGACATTATATAGTGTTTTTTGGTTCATAAAACGAACACTAACATGCAACTCTCTAAAGGAACTCGCCTTTTTCATCGACTTTTACCCTTAATACCTTATCTCCATTTTCCAATTTCAATTTGTATTTTTTTGTGACACCTTTTTTATCGTAATAATGTGTAATATAGGTGTCCTTGGTAATGGTCCATTCAGGGAATCTGTCCAAAACAGCTGATTTAACAGAATTGGGCAGGTTAACGTTCTTAAATCTTTCAGCAGTACGGATTATTTTTCCGTCCTTATCATACGCAGCTAAAATCTTACCCTCGGGGATAAAGAAATTAATGTTGTAAACGTCATAATCATCTTGATAATACTCTGAACTTTTTACATCAAAAGCTGCAACTTTTCGTCTTAGCATTTCTACCGGTATGGAAGCTTCTTCCTGAGTATCAATGCTATTGAGATACTTGTAATTTGTGGCATATACCACTACCTCTGATAATTCTTCTGTCTTAATGATCTGGGATTGCATTGGTAGTACGAACCCCATTACAAAAAGAACCAATAATAGCTTTTTCATGATTCTAATGTTTTAAGTTAATATACTTACGAAAGGAATTCTGGAGCTCCATTATCCACAAGCACCCGAATATACCTTACTGATATCTGATTTACAATGATTTAAATCAGTTATATCACATTTTAAAAGGGTTTAAATTTAGGGGTGTTGAGGCAAGAAGAGTCAAGTTGTACCAACTATGGAAAAATCAAAGGATTTACCCAGTATTTCACTTATCGATATAGGGTAAAATGCCCCACAAACTGTTGCTTTTCGTTGTCGTTTGCATTTACTACGTACCAATAATCACCGGTCGGTAATGGTTTACCTTCGTAGGTTCCGTCCCACTTTTTAACTTGGTCCAAACGGGCCACTACCCTACCATACCTATCATAGATAATAACATCGATAAATGGGAAAAACTCCCGGTTTTCAGGATACCAGTAATCGTTTAGGTTATCTCCGTCCGGAGTAAAGAAATTAGGCATTTCCGGCATTCCTTCAAAGTTGAAAGGCATCACCAAAGTGGCTTCACATCCGTTTTGATCGCGAACCATGATGTTGATATTGGAATCTACATTAATATTAAATGTATTAACCTCACCATATGATTCACCTTGGAAGAAATATTCATAGCCCCCAAATCCACCAGTTGCAATTGCGGTAACCTCATTGGGTCCGGATTTTACGGCTTCCAAAGTAAGTGGTTCGTATGCTTCAATTTCAAATTCAACAAAAGTGACACATCCATTGGCATGGTAAATATATACCGTATGTTCCCCAGCGGGAAGATCGCCAAAGGTTCTTTGATTGGTTGCCATCTGAATATCATCCACATCCAATGAGAACAACAAATCGGATAGTTGGGACTCATCTTCTATGTTCACTGTTACCGTACTATTTGGAAAAATACCTTCACAACCATATTCCACTATAGGCTCGGCCATAATATCTATTCCCACTCCTATTTCTGCAACAACATTCGTCTGGCATCCATTGGCATCCCGAACAAATACCACATAAGTTTCCCCTCCTTCAAGGTTATCAAAGAAAAGACTATCATTTTGTTCAAAATCGGCATCATCTGCGGAGTTTACACTAGTGTAATATGGTGCCGTACCGCCAGTTACCTCTAGTGTCATGGTGCCATCCGCATCGCCCATACAGGTTTCTGGAGTGGTTTCCACAACTCCTGCCACCAGTTCCATGGGCTGTGTAATCTCAACTGTTCTTGTAATGGTACATCCCAAATCATCTTGAATGATGATATCGTACGTTCTTGGAGCCAAATCGGTAAACGTTTTTCTATTGGGATTGCCGGGATCATCCCCTTCAAAAAACTCGCTCAAGGTATCGGAAATGGAATATCTAATTTGCCCTGTTCCACCACTGGCTTCAATTATAATCTGTCCGTTCATATCTCCGGCACAAACCACAGGTACAGCTTCCAAATAATCCAACACCAATGGATCTTTAGGCTCAATAACTATTGGATCTGATATGGCCTCACAACCTCCACTCTGAGCATACACATAGTAAGTGCCCGGGTTCAATTCCCTGAAAATTCCAGAACTTTGCGCAGGACGCACTATCGTTGCTGCGGATGGCGGCAATGTATTGGAGTTTACCAAGGTGTACACATAGTTTCCTATTCCTCCAAAAGCTTCGGAACGAATAATTCCTGTAGCCTCTCCAGCACAATTTATAGTTGCATTGGTCAAATCCAAAGCAATCACCAATGGTGCCGCTGGGTCCAATGAGATCTGATTGGATTTTTCAAATGGACATCCATTGGAATTTTGTACATCATATTGGAAAGGCCCCGGATCTAAAGTAATATCCGCTGCAATTTCAACGCTGGTCATGCCAGCACCAAAAGGCACAAATGGGTCTGTTGTTCCGGACCTGCGATAAAAATAATCCACTCCAGGTTCCGGATTGGTCACGGTTAGTTCCATTCTACCCAAATCCCCACATCCTGGGGGCTGAAGCTCGACCAGTTCTGCAACAACAATCTCTGGGTCTTGAACTTCAATAGGAACTGTGGTAAAACTACAATTCCAACCATCAAAAATGGTAATGGTATATTCCCCAGCAGATAAATTCGCAAACGTAGCGGTAGTTTGAAGACCACTGTTTGTACCATCCGTAATCCTATTCAATTGATACAAATAATTTCCAGCGCCCTGTCCACCAGTAACATTGTATGCTTCAATCACTGCATCATTGTCGTTGTTACACGCCAATGGACTCACGACCTGGATATCCGCTGTTATCGGGGTCGGTAAGGGTAGGTCAATGTCAATGGTTGATTCACAACCCCTCAAATCCCTAACATTAACGGTATAAGTGTCGGTTGATAGATTTTCAAATACAGGATTAGTATTGGGATAATCTACCAAAACAGTACCATCCGAAGCCACCAATTGATATTCATAGATTCCCCATCCTCCATCGCCTGTGGCGGTGATTTCACCAAAACCTGGTACGTTACAGGTAACCGGAGAGGTCTGAATTGCATCTACTGTTAAAGGTCTATCCGGAGAGCGAACCGTAGTAACGTTACTAACGGCATCACAATATGGGGAATCCAATGCTTCAATATGTACCACCAAGTTTCCGGCAGGTACATTCTGAATGATCTCAGGAGTATTTATCGGAGCGTTGGTATCAAAAGTTCCCGTTACCCCAGTTGATGTTTCCACTCCGGAATTATCTCGGGTAAACACTTCATAATTATATACTCCACTATAATTATTGATTTCCAGACTGATGGAACCATCACTTCCATTAAAGCAAGTTACGGGGTCCACCTCAGCGATAACCGCTTCTATATTATTGTACTCTGGCATATTGATGGTGGTGGTCAGATATGTACAACCGCCACTGCCAACATCGGTTACTGCAAAAATGTAATCACCAGGTGTGGCAATATCCCAAGTAACTCGATCAGTACCACCTGAACTTCGGGCAGGTTCGGAGCCTAATGGAAGAATTTCAACTTCGTAATTTCCCGGTCCTTCGTTCACAATAATATCTATGGAACCTGGGCTAACACCAACTCCAGAAGCATCACAAGTAATTTGATTTACATTGTAGCTAAACGTAATATCGGTAGACGTATTGATGGTTACGGTTGCTGTTTCCTCACAACCATTTTGGTCTCTTGCGGTTAAAATTATGGTCTGGTCCGTACCATTATCAATCACTTCAAAGGTATTGCTGGTCTGGAAATTGGTACCGTCAAATTGAGGGGTGCCATCATTCATGCTATATGTGTATGACCCAGAACCTGTTGGAGTACCCGTTCCGTCTCCATTGTCATCTGTATAAATAGTGATCGTTGCCGTACTGAACTGGTTGCTCGATGGATTACAGCTAAAGTCTGTATTAACAGCATTTACCATCAATTCTGTTGGTTCATCTATAATGATGTTTCCAGAACGATCTGTACAACCTCTATCCGATACAACCTCTACCTGATATGTATCTGGTTGTAAATCATCAAAGACAGGAGAACCTTGTGGTCCGGCAATAATAGTGGATGTTGAACCCTGGTAAAGAATATAATTTAACGGTGTATCGGTATCACTTCCAGGTTGAAGTTCTACGGAAATGGTTCCGTTATCAGCACCATAACATGTTACGTCGCTACTAGGTGTGGCCGTAATTACCGGTGTATTTACTGTAGACACGTTTACAATGGCCTCGTCCGAACATAATGGAGTTGTATTGGAGTCTAAATCCGTAACCAAAATGTTATAATCGCCAGGTAGAACATTGACAAAAACATTCGTGGATTGAGAAGGCCCAATATTGGCCAAGGTACCTGCATCTCTCAGTTGATATTCAAAATTACCGCTACCTCCCGTGGTGTTCACTGTAATTTCCCCATCCCCCGCATTACAGGTTGGATAAGATGTGGCATCCGCCGAAATGGCAAAGAAATCAAACACTTCAGCTGTTACCGTATTGGTACATCCATTGCCATCCCTTACCGTAATAACATAGCTTCCTGGGTTTGGTACTATAAAAGTTGTTCCGGTTTGAAAACCACTTCCAATATCGTACTGGAAAGTCTCTTCAGGCAATCCAGAACCTGTTGATAATGGTGAAACGATATCAATTTGATATCCACTCGTAGCCGTACATTGGTTCACCACATCAATCACAGGATTTGGCACCCCTGCCTCTTGGGTAACTGTCAAAGTCGTCAATGCAGTACATCCATTGGCATCCTGAACATAAAAATCGTAGTCGGCCGGATATGGTCCGGGAATCTCAAATGTTGTTTCGGAAGCAAATGTTGTTGGTGCAGGATCGCCTGTTGGCACATAGGCATAGTTGTAAGGACCTGTACTACCAAAACCTCTTACAGTTACTAAAGCACCTGCATTACAAGTTGCCTCCACAAAATTATCGATGGATATGGAAACTGAACTAATATCGATAAAGGCCAAGGTGCTTCCACTACAACCATTGGTATCGTCGGTAACAATTATCTGGTAATTTCCCGGTGCCAATCCTGTAAAAGTTCCATTATACGGAATGGTCTCACCAGTGAATGATGTAGGACCTGACACAGTTGTACCAGTATCCGTATTTTGTAGTGTCAACGTAAAGTCGCCCGGTGCGGAGATTCCAGAAACTTCATAATCAATGGCACCACTTCCAGCTATATTACAGGAGGCTGCCAAAGAAGTAGCAGTTACAGCCACTGGATTAATTGGACCGATTGGGTCAATTTCTTCAATATAAGTACAACCCACTGCATCCCTTACCTCAACAAAATAGGTTACACCAGGTACCACTTGACCAGTGAAATCATACGTATCTCCTCCGGAAGTCGCAGGATTAAAAGTAGGCTCCCCCACCAATCTAAATTCATATGGTGCTGTACCGCCTGTAGCTTGAACCCGATATGGAAACGAAGTATCCGAACAGATTAGCGGATCTGTATCCAATGGAATAAGATCCAATTGATTTTGGTCGATAACCACTTGATCTCTGTCTTCACAGCCTTGGGCATCTGTAGTAATTACCGTATAGTTACCTAAAGGTAAATTAGGGAAGTTTACTGATGTACTGGCTGTTCCAGTTGATGAAGCAACCATACCTCCAAATTCATCCACCAAAATGTAATCAAATGGCGCAACGCCATTATTTATGGTAGCTGAAATGGAACCATTCACGGAGCCGATTGAACAAATCGCATCCGTTGGTGTTGCTGTCGCATCCAAGGGATCACTTGGTGCTATGGTAACAGAATAGGCTGGACTAACGCACCCTCTGCTGTCTCGAATAATGAATCCGCCATGAGTTCCCGGTCCATAGCCGGAGAATATATTTTGTGTGCTAAAAGTGGCCCCATTGTCATTACTGAACTCATATGGAGGAACACCTTGGGTTGTATCAGGAATCAGCTCTACAATACCACTGGTGTTGTCCCCACATTGTGTATCTGTGGCAACAGCGCTTCCAGCTATCGTTTCTGGCGGAGAAATGGTTACGGTATTGGTTTCTGTAGTACATCCCCTGGCATCGGTAATCTGAAACTGGAAGGTAGTATCCGAAATAATGGAACCATCGTTCGGTACACTGTACACAAAGGAGTTTCCTGTAATGTTGTTGTTGTCCGAAGTATATGGGGCGCCATTGATACTTACCTCATAAATATCATAATCTCCCGAAGAGGTATAGCCATTACTGATGTTCACCTGAATCTGACCAGGTGGGCCTGCACAATCCAATTCCTGAATAGTGGTTGCATTTGCAATTACTTGGGGCTCAATGGTCGCTGTTACGGAATCTCTACAATCGTTGGCATCAACAACCTCAATGGTATAGGTTCCCGGAGTTAGTCCCGTAAAAGTATTGCTAGCTCCCAATGCTCCTCCATTGATTCTATACTGATACGGTGCCAAACCACCTGCAGCGTTCACCACTAAGGTTGATGCAGTAAAATTATCGTAGCAAAAATCAGATGCCCCATTATCCAAGGTCAAGGTTGGTGCATCCAATCGGGTCAATGTAAAGCTATCTGTCACGGTACACCCGTTGGCATCGGTAACACTTACTTGATAAAGTCCATCTTGAGATAAATTGGAGAATGTACTACCATTTTTAGGTCCCCTTGTGGAACCATCAGGTTGTGTCAAAGTATATCGATTACCACCCCAGCCTCCAACCGTATTGATGCGAACAGCTCCAATATTTCCATTTTGACAGCTCATGTCCGTTACATCCAGACTGGAAATCGCAAAAGCGGTTGATGGTTCTTCTATCACCAAAGTAGCCGTGTCGGTACAATTGGTTTCTTCATCGGTTACAGAAATCACATAGCTTCCTGCAGACAATCCTGTTAATGGAATTATGTTACTGTTTTGTCCTGTAGAAACTGGTCCGCCATCAATGCTATAACTATAGGTGGAGTTGAATCCGTCCACCAAAAATCGTCCTTCACCATCGGAATCGCCCACACAAGTTACCACACGTGTCTGCTGACCTTGCACCCCTATTGAACTGATATCCGTAATGGCATAGTTTTCATCATAGGAACAACCTTCATCATCGGTTACCCTGAAGGTATAAGTTCCCAATCCCAAACCTGTGAAGGTGCTATTATTGCCATTGTTCACAGCGCTTCCTGCTGGGGCAATAATCTCATAGGTATAGGTTCCTGAACCGCCCGTAACCGTCAAATCCAAAGAAGCGGTTACGCTGATACAGTCTAAACTTGAAATGCTAAAATCCAAATCAGTTGGCTTGTTCAACGTATTGAAAACAATGTCCGGAAGTGCCTGCACACAACCGTTGGCATCACGAATCATTGGGGTATAGGTGCCAACTCCCAAACTTGGAAATACCGGATTAGTACTAAAGCCAGCTCCTACACTGTACTCGTATGGTGCTGTTCCTCCGGAAACTCCTGAAATTGTGATTTGACCACTATTTTCATCCAAGCAAGTAGGTAAACTGTCTGGCGTGGCTGTTGCCGTAATGGTTGATGGTGTGCCTATTGTTGCTGTTTGAGGTGTAGTGGTACAGGAAAACGAATCTTGCTCATAACGAAGTACAACATCATAATTCCCTGGAGCTAAGTTTGAAAATACATTACTGATCTGGAAAGTTGAGCCATTATCAACACTGTAAAGGATTTCATAACCAAATCCGCTGGTAACATTTACAGTGATTCTTCCATCGTTAGCTCCTCCACAATTAGCATCTTCCTCGATAAAATTGAATATGGGTGGCGGAATGTTTTCTACATCCACAGCCGCTGTCCGCTGGCAACCATTGGCATCCTCTACCAAAATATTATAAGTTCCTGCGGTAGATACTGAAAAAGTAGCGTTACTTGTATAGGTTGAGCCAAACGGACCTCCATCAACACTAAATCGGTAAGGCGCAGTTCCTCCACTGGTTGTAACATTTACATTGACCGAAGTGGCACCACAGCCAAAACTATCGGATGCTGTTGCGGAAACAGCCAATGGGCTAATACCACCTCCTATTTCAATTGGATCACCATCAATATCAGTGGTAATGGTTTCTGAACAACTATTGGTTTCAACACGGATGCTGTAGGTACCTGGGCTCACATTGGCAAAAGTGTAAGTGTCTGCACCGTTGGGTCCAAAGGTATCCACTGTTACTCCATTTTTCACCAATCTATAGGTGTAAAAACCAGGTACTCCAGAAACAGCCACATCAATACTACCCAACTCACCGCTGCATAAAATATCGTTTGCGGTAACATCAACATTGATATCCAAATCATCGATCGTCACCAAATTGGATGGAAAAACACAGGCTGTTGCAGAAACATTTTTCAACCTGACGTAAACCCTATAATCCCCCGGAGCTGTAATATCAAAAAAAGGATCATCTTGATAGGGCCCTGCTGAACTGTTCAAACTATATTCATAGCCCGCAGGCACATTGGTCACCTCTACTCTACCAGGATTACCACAAATGATATCTTCCTTGATCAATTGTGGGTCCAAAGGGTTAAGTGTTGCCTTAAAGTAATAATATTGACCTGAATCCACACGCACTCTAAACTCCCCCGAGGTTGACAGGTTATATGTTGATCCTGTTCCAACAGTATTCCATGTACATGCATTATTAATGGTAGGGCAATCGTCCACTACGGTAGATGCGCAAGAATTGGGGTCCAATTGCTGCCATTGATAAGAACTTCCGGATTGACTAAGGGTCAGTGTCCTAATATCGCTGGTACCACACAAAAAGAATTTGGCCAAGGTGCTTCCATCATTCGGGCATACCACTTCCTCGTTCGCCCCATTTATTATGGTAGCGAACATAGCGGTTGTTGCAAAAAGTTCGTTTTCTTCGGAGGATACAACCTTAAGGGTTGCATCTGGAGTTTTATTTTGGGTATCGGACTCTGTCTTATTGGATACTATATTTGCAAATATCTTAGTGACATGAGTTTTTGCTAATACCGTGGAACCGAAGATTGATATGAACACCAACAACACGACATATAGCAAATGCCTTGTTTTTTGTGGGAGCATAGGGTTAAGTCTTGTTTGGAAGAATACTCAGATTTGGGACCTTAATATTCTTAATAGTAATTTTCTGTTCTTATAAAAATCTCATTATATTCATTACACCCGACAAACATAAAAGTTGCCGTTTATCTATAAAATCTGTTATTTCAACGTAAAATTATGCAAAAAAGTCTCTTATTACCATATTTTTTCGTTGTACTGCTTAGTACATCTTGCGCTCAAAAGTCCGATAAAGACATAAATCTTCCCGAAACCCTTGATTTTACTACTGAACTCGTGGTCGGGGGTATTCAAAACCCATGGGGCATGGTTTTCCTCAAAAACAACGCTATTTTAACCTCGGAGAAGTCTGGGAGACTGCTACTTAACATGTCAGGAAATACTATTCAAGTAGAAAATGCACCTAAAATCTACAATCGAGGACAAGGTGGGTTAATGGATATTGAGCTACATCCTGATTATAAAAACAATGGATGGATATATTTCTCCTACGCTTCTGAGGAGGGAGAAGGCAAAGGGGGCAATACTGCTATAATGAGGGCTAAATTATCCGGAAACAGACTTGTGGACAAACAGGTTTTATATAAAGCTTCTCCAAACTCCACACGAGGACAACACTTTGGGTCTAGAATAGAATTTGACAACGATGGATATCTTTTCTTTTCCATAGGGGAAAGAGGAAATAGGGACGTGAATCCACAAGATATTACTAGGGACGGTGGAAAAATATATCGGCTTCATGATGATGGTAGCATCCCGAACGACAATCCATTTATCGATGAGACAGGGGCCAAAAAAGCGATTTGGAGCTATGGGCACAGGAATCCACAGGGTCTTGCACTTCATCCAGAAACTGGTGTTTTATGGGAACATGAACACGGACCAAGGGGTGGGGATGAAATCAACATTATACAAAAAGGCAAAAACTATGGCTGGCCCTTAATAACCTACGGTATTAATTACAGTGGTACCGAAATCACAGATGAAACATCAAGGCCTGGAATGGAACAACCTCTTTACCAATGGACTCCATCCATTGCACCTTCGGGCATGGCCTTTGTTACTTCTGACAAATATCCCAAATGGAAAGGTAATTTATTGGTCGGTTCGCTAGCTTTTCAATATTTGGAGCGTTTGGAATTAAAGGACAACAAGGTCGTTTACCGAGAAAAATTGTTGGATGGTATAGGGCGATTACGAAATGTTCGTCAAGCTCCCGATGGTTATATTTATATAAGTGTTGAGGGAAAAGGAATTTACCGACTGGTTCCCAAGTAAGTCAACCTTTTATTGTTTAAGGGCGTCAATTGCCAATTTAACGGACCCGTACTTTTTAAGTACTTTTTCAGCCTCTTTGTAATCGAGACCGAGCTCCTCCATAACATAGCGAGTCCCCCTGTCCACTAATTTGGTGTTGCTCAATTGCATATTCACCATTTTATTTCCCTTCACCCGGCCCACGCGAATCATCAATGCTGTCGAAATCATGTTGAGTACCAATTTTTGACTGGTCCCACTTTTCATCCGGGTACTTCCCGTTAGAAACTCTGGTCCCACGTTCACTTCGATTGGAATATCCGCGGACTGTGCCAACAGTGAACCTGGATTATTGGTTATCCCGACCGTTAAAATACCATTCTTCCTTGCATCGGCAATACCGCCTAAAACATAGGGTGTGGTGCCCGAGGCAGCAATTCCGACCAGAACATCGCTATCGTTAATGTTATATTCCAAAAGATCTTTCCATGCCTGTTCTGTATCATCTTCGGCAAACTCTACCGCCTTTCTAATGGCTTTATCTCCCCCTGCTATCAATCCGATTACCCTGTTATGGGGCATCCCAAAAGTAGGTGGTATCTCGGAGGCGTCCAGAATACCCAATCTTCCGCTAGTACCTGCACCTATATAAAAAAGCCTCCCTCCTTTTTCAAAACGCTTGGCCGTTTCATCCACCACTTTGGCCACTTGGGGTAAGACCGACTCAACAGCATCTGCAATTTTTTTGTCCTCATTATTGATATTGGAAACAATCTCCAAACTATCCATTTTATCCAAACCTTCGTAGTTGGATGGTTCCTCGGTAATCTTGATGTGCTTTTCCGCCACTACTTTATAATATTTGTATGTTCAAATTTTTAAATGCATCCAGTTTGGTGTCCCATGGTTCCAGTTCCGTCACCATGGTATTGATTACATTCAAAGAACAAGTTTTAAAACGATGTTGGGAATTCAACTTCTCCGAAATACATAAAAGTACCGCTTTCTTTGAAGCATTGATTACGGCTTTTTTTGTTTGAACCACATCCCAATCGAATTCCGTTAAGCCAAATTCCGTATCCACGTAGCCTGTTCCTATAAAGCTGTAATCCACCTTTATCTCTGACAAGGCATGAATAGCACTCGGCCCCATGGCTATCTGGGAATCCTTTGAGAGCGTACCTCCTATAAAAATGGTTTCAACATTAGGCTTACGTAATAATTCCATTGCCACTGGCAAACTCAATGTAAAACAAGTAAGCTTCAAGTTGGTCGGTAATAGTTTAGCCAGTTCCAAGCATGTGGTACCTCCATCGATTAAAATTACACTATTGTTCCTCAAAAGAGCTAAGGCTTTCTTGGCAATGGCAATTTTTTTATCCAAGGCATACACATTATTACTTTGGGGACTGTGGTTTGCAAAGCCCAAAGAAACCGCTCCCCCATGCACCTTGACCAAGAGATTTTCCTCATCCAGCTCCTTAACGTCCCTCCGCACCGTATCTATTGAAACGTTTAGCTTCTCAGCAAGGTCTGTCAAGAGTACCCTGTTATGCAACTCAACTTCATTTATAATGGAATGTTGTCTTTCCTCTTTTAGCATGTATCATATTTTACATAAAAGTTCAAAAGTAGAAAACTATTGCAGAAAAAAACTGTTTAGTGTAGATGCAATCTAAATTCAATTTCAAAACTTGCAAACTACTGCAAATATATTGTGATAATTTGCATTATTATGCTTTTTTAATCTATATTTGCAATGAAAACTTGTTAAACCCGACAAAAACATGCAAGATTTAGTTGAAAATCCTTTAAAAAAAGAACCTCTTGACTCGGAAACCGTAAAATTTGAAAAGATCAACACTCATATTTACGAAGATTCACAAAATGCATCTTGGTATGTGGCAAATGAAATAGCCAGTCTTATCAAGCAAAAGCAAGAGCAGGGAAAAAAAGCAGTTCTTGGATTGGCCACTGGGTCAACTCCCACCAAAGTTTATGACTACTTGGTTCAATTCCACAAGGAGAATGGACTAAGTTTCAAAAATGTAGTCACTTTCAATTTGGATGAATACTTTCCAATGGCCCCCGACTCCATCCATAGTTATGTTCGTTTTATGAATGAACATTTGTTCGATCACATAGACATTGACCCTCATAATGTCCACATTCCGGATGGAAGCTTATCCAAAGAGGAGATCCGAAAGTACTGTCTTGACTATGAAGAGAAAATTCAAAATGTTGGAGGCATTGACATACAAGTTCTTGGTATCGGAAGAACTGGTCACATCGGGTTTAACGAACCGGGTTCCTCCCTAAACAGTAAAACCCGTTTAGTCCGTTTGGATAGGGTAACCCGCCTTGATGCTGCCAGTGATTTCTTTGGAGAGGAAAACGTACCGAGAAGAGCCATAACCATGGGGGTTGGCACCATTATGGATGCGAAAAGAATCATAATCATGGCCTGGGGCGAAGGAAAAGCTCCAATTGTACAACAGGCCGTAGAAGGCAAGATAAAGGAATCTGTTCCTGCAACATTCTTGCAACATCATAAAAATTGTGATTTTGTACTTGATGGAGCGGCATCTTCATACCTAACAAGGGTTAAAACGCCATGGTTGGTCACCGAGTGCGACTGGGATGAAAAACTCATTAAAACCGCTTCGATTTGGTTATCAGAAAAACTGGATAAGGCAATACTGAAGCTCACCAATGAAGATTACAACGAACACGGTATGGGCAGTCTTATCGCGGAAGTGGGGTCTGCAGAGCAAATCAACCTTTCGGTTTTCAATCAACTACAGCGAACCATTACCGGTTGGCCAGGGGGCAAACCTAATGCAGATGACAGCCAAAGACCTGAAAGAGCACAACCTCATCCAAAAACATCCTTGATCTTTAGCCCACACCCCGATGATGATGTGATTTCGATGGGAGGTACATTGCTCCGATTGGTAGATCAAGGGCACAATGTGCATGTAGCGTATCAAACCTCTGGAAATATTGCTGTATTCGATGATGAAGTAATACGTTTTCTCGATTTTGCAACAGATGTCCAAAAAGACAACAAAGAGCTTCAAAAGAAATTCAAGGAAGTGCGCAAGTTCCTGGCCAGCAAAAAGCCTGGAGAACTGGACAGCCCAGAAGTGCAGAATTTCAAGGGCCTTATCCGAAAAGGGGAAGCCTTGGCCGCCTGTAGATATTGTGGGGTTCCGGAAAAAAATGCACATTTCCAGAACTTACCTTTCTACGAAACCGGAGCCGTTAGAAAAAAACCGCTTTCCGAAGAAGACGTACAAATAACATACGACCTTCTAAACAAACTAAAACCGCATCAAATTTTTGCCGCAGGAGACCTGTCGGACCCACATGGAACCCACAGAGTTTGCTTGGATGTGATTTTTAAAGCCATTCAGCGCTTACTGGACGAAGGTTCCGATTGGATTCGAAATTGTTATGTATGGCTATATCGGGGAGCATGGCAAGAATGGGATATTGCAGACATGGAAATGGCCGTGCCGATTGGACCAAAGGACATGGCCCGAAAAATCAATGCCATATTTAAACACCAGTCCCAAAAGGACAGCGCCATGTTCCCAGGAAACGATAAAAGGGAATTCTGGCAACGTGCCGAAGAGAGGAATAAGGAAACCGCAAACAGATACAATCAGCTTGGAATGGCAGAATACGAGGCAATCGAAGGCTTTGTTAGATACCATTTCGAATAGCAAAATATTTCATTTTAAGTTGTTAGTTGTTTAATTTAATCTAGCAAAAAGGCCTACATTTAGTGCAGAAGTAGGCCTTTTTTTCGCTTAAATGAATTGATTTTTACATGGCTCCAATCCTTTTTGCACAACTCTTTTTAGAACTCACCCATGACCCAAAAAGTGGAAAAAGTATCATGATAAACCTTTTAAATCAACCTAAATGAATGTAGCTCCAAAAGACAAAAACGCTTGGCTGTGGATTCCCTTTTTATACTTTACCCAAGGTATCCCCTACATTCTTGTGGTAACAGTTTCCGTAATTATGTACAAACGCCTGGGAATTGGCAATGCCGAAATAGGGCTATATACAAGCTGGCTCTATCTACCATGGGTGATAAAACCTTTGTGGAGTCCCATAATTGACCTAAAAGGCACCAAGCGAAAATGGTTCTTGAGCATGCAACTCTTGATTTCTGTAGCATTCTTGGGCATTGGTTTCTTTTTACCATCCAATTCCTTCTTTATCATCACATTGGCCTTCTTTTGGATGGCGGCTTTTGCTTCCGCCACCAACGATATTGCTTCGGATGGTTATTATATGATAGGCCTTACCCAGAAAAAACAATCCTTCTTTATCGGCCTCCGTAGTACTTTTTATCGATTGGCAATGGTAACAGGACAGGGACTACTGGTGATTTTCGCAGGCTTTCTTGAGAACCAGTACGGAGACAACACAAAAGCTTGGTCCATAACCATGATCAGCGCGGCTGTTTTGATGATTGCATTGACCATTTCCAACTTTTTTACAACACCCAAATTTGAAGAATCAAACTCAAAATCAACAGAAAAACCAGCAGGATTTTTTGAAGTATTTGCCACTTTTTTTAAAAAGCATCAGATTGGAGTGGCATTGCTCTTTATACTCACATACAGGTTAGGGGAATCACAATTGGTTAAAATGGCCTCGCCATTTCTTCTGGACAAATTGGAAGTGGGCGGATTGGCCTATTCCACGGAAGCTGTAGGCACCATTTACGGTACAGTAGGAGTAATCATGTTATCGCTTGGAGGAATATTGGGTGGCATTTTAATTTCAAGGGACGGTCTTAAAAAATGGATGTTACCCATGTTATTATCGCTCAATCTACCCAATGCGCTTTACGCTTTGCTGGCGGTTACCCAAACCACTAGTATTTATGCCGTAGTAGGTACAGTGGTACTCGAACAGTTTGGTTATGGATTTGGCTTTGCCGCATTTATGATGTACCTCATTTATGTGGCCGAAGGAGCTTCCAAAACATCACACTATGCCATAGCCACAGGTTTTATGGCCTTGGGTATGATGCTGCCCGGTATGCTGAGCGGTTATATTCAGGAATGGTTGGGTTATGATGGTTTCTTTATTTGGGTAGTAATAGCGGCCTTGCCCGCATTTGTAGTGCTGCGCTATTTAAAATACCCAGACGACTACGGTAAAAAAACAGCAGCATCCAATGATTGAAAACCAAAAAAAATATATGTTGTCCGAAGAGGGCCTGACATTAGAACAAAAAGTAGGTCAATTTTTTATGCCTGCTGTTTTCATCAATGACACCGAAGAAGAGGTTCAGGAAATGGAGAGGCTCATTAAAGAATATCATGTTGGTTCCATTTGTTTTTTCCATAGTAGGGCGAGCGCTGCAACAAATTTTGAAGGAAAGAAAAAGATTGTACACAACGAAAAAAGCTATGAGCGTTTGTTGGAGCTTATTGATCGGTACCAAAAAGCAGCAAGTGTCCCTTTGTTGGTGGCAATTGACGCTGAATGGGGACTTGCCATGCGCATTGAAAACACAGCGCAATATCCTTATGCCATTACCCTGGGAGCCTTAAACAACGGAAACGACCTTATTCATCAAGTGGGCGAAGCTATCGGTAATGATTGCAAACTTTCGGGGATACAATGGAATCTGGCACCAGTGGTGGACATCAATAACAATCCGGAAAACCCTGTAATCGGCTATCGTTCCTTTGGGGATGATAAAAATCGTGTTTTTCAAAAAGCCCAAGCATTTATAAATGGTATGGCCCGTAGCGGAACTCTAAATTCGATAAAGCATTTTCCAGGTCATGGTGATACAGCAACAGATTCTCACCTGGGATTGCCCGTTATCGATAAATCCATGGAGGAGCTTATGGAAAATGAGCTTTATCCCTTTAAAAAATTGATTGAATCCGGGGTTGACTCCGTAATGGTAGGTCATTTGCTCCTACCCCGGTTAGATACAGATAATCCATCCACCACCTCTGTCAAAATTATTTCAGGTTTGCTCCGAAAACAGTTGGGTTTTAATGGGGTTGTTATCTCAGATGCCCTGAACATGCATGCAGTTTCCAAGAAATTTCCCGTAAAAGGTAGTTTAGAGCAAGCTGCCTTTGATGCTGGTATGGATGTGCTCTGTTTTAGTGAACATGTAAAAGAAGGAATGGATAAAATTTTAAGCCATTCATCCAAAAAACGGATTCAAGAGAGTTTTGAAAGGGTTTGGTCCTTGAAACAGAAAGTGTTTTCCGTTCAAAACCAGTCGAACCAACCTTACCCCAGTGTTCACAGCAAACTAAACCGAGAAATCGCAGAACAAAGCATCTCGGAATTGTATGGAGATGCACCAATGGTAGCCAAAATAAAATCTTCCGACTTTCTGAATGTTTCAGTCAGTATGGGCAAAGCAAACAGCTTTTCAGAACAGATTTCATCCCAATTAGGTATTAAGATGGTTGATTTGGACAATGCCTTAACTTCCAACAGCCATAATATTGTGTTGAGCCTTTTCCCTCCCACCATAAAACCCAAAAACCAATTTGGAATCGATCAAAACACATTGGATTCCATTCATAGATTGATCAAGGAAAAAAATACGCTCATTTATCTTTTCGGGAACCCTTATGTTTTGGACATTTTGCAATTGAAGGAATCATCCAATGTGGTATTGGTCTATCAAGATTTTGAGGAATTTCAACAAGTAGCCTTTGAGCACTTCTGCGGAAAAATAAAAGCACAGGGGAAACTTCCGATTCAACTAAAAACCTTCCAACCGTGAAGCTACAATTTGTTATTTTTAAAAGTCTCAAAAATTATTGGGTATGAGCACTTACAAAGTTTTGGGGCTAATGTCCGGAACCTCTTTGGATGGACTGGATATTGCCTATTGCCATATTTGGGAAGAAGATGGGAAATGGAATTTCCGTATCAAAGAAACTGCAGAAGTTGACTATTCGGACCACATGCGAGAGTACCTCAAAAATGCAATCCATCTTTCAGAAGAAGACCATGCTCAATTGCACAAAGATTATGGAATTTGGTTGGGGCAACAATGCAGATTGTTTATTGACGAGCTGGGCGAAGAAGTGGATTTTATTTCCAGTCACGGGCATACCTCGCACCACAGGCCTGAAGATGGCGTAACTTTTCAATTGGGCGATGGGCAGCTTTTGGCAAACAATTCGGGCAAACAGGTAATCTGCGACTTTAGAAGCAAAGATGTGTCACTAAAGGGACAAGGTGCCCCTTTGGTACCAATTGGAGATAAATTGTTGTTCCATGAATATGATTTTTGTCTGAATTTAGGGGGCATCAGTAATATTTCTTTTGAAAAAGATGGTGAGCGAATTGCTTATGATATTGGATTGGCAAATATGCCATTGAACTACATTACACACAAAATGGGACTCCCCTATGATGAAGATGGAAAGCTCGCCCGTTCGGGAACATTGGACACTACGCTGCTCCAACAACTCAACAATTTGGTATACTATCGGCTACCTTACCCTAAATCCACAGGCTACGAATGGTTTACTTCCAAAATTGTCCCCTTAATTGAAGCCTCTAAAGCCTCCAACGAGGATTTGTTGCATACCTTCATTCATCATAATTGTGAGCAAATTGCAATAGCAGCACAGAAACATAAAAGCAAAAGAAACTCCAAAAGCAAACTACTTGCCACTGGAGGTGGTGCTCTGAACAAATTTTTTATGGATATGCTTCAAGATAAACTAGGTTCAGCTTTCGAGGTTATTGTCCCTGATAAAATATTGATTGCCTACAAAGAAGCACTGGTTTTTGCGTTAATGGGGGTTCTTCGTCTAGAGGGAAAAACCAATGTCCTAAAATCGGTTACAGGAGCTATAAAAGATTCCTGTAGTGGTGAAGTATTTTTTCCAAAAGAGGTTTAAGTCGTAACGATTCGTTTTCTTTTTGGCTTGTTCACCAATAGGAAAATAGCAAGCGCGCAAAGACCGCAAATGGCCAAACCTGCAAAAAGAGGCCAAACCGTATCTTTTACAAACTCTCCGATAAAAGTAGCAATGGGTATGGATAGCAAGGTGGATACAAATCCATTGATTGCGGCACCGATACCTGCAATATGACCTATTGGTTCCATGGCTATGGAACGGAAATTCCCCCACATAAAACCAAGACAGAAAAACTGAATAGATAGGAATCCGACCAAAACATAAATACTAGGGTTGGGAGAATTTAAGAACAAAACGGAATATGCAATGGCAATTACACAAAATACGATGGTCGCCATTAACGAAAGTTTCCTCATCCCGAACCGCATTACCAAAGTTCCATTCAAAAAAGTGGAAAGTCCTATGGATATGGCTAATCCTGCAAAAATATATGGAAACATTTCCTTCAAGGCATATTGATCTTCAAAAATATGTTGGGCAGAACTTAAATACACCAAAAATGCTCCGGTAACCAATCCAGAAGTCAAGGTAAAGGCAACTGTTTCCTTGTATTTCACAAACTCCTTGACCCCATCAATAAAAACATGTCGGGTAAATGGTATTTTATATTCTGGATGTAGAGTTTCTTTTTGCCGTTTCCAAAACCAAACCGCAACTGCAAGCACAAATACCATTTGAACATAAAAAATGGCCTTCCACCCAGCAGCATCCAAAATTAATTTGCCAATTGCGGGTGCCACGACTGGCACTAGAATAAAAAACGCCACTACAAACGACATTATTTTTGCCATATAATCCCCCTCATAGGTATCCCTAATTATGGATATGGATATGGTTCGCGGTGCAGAAAGTCCAATCCCCTGTAATATTCGTCCAACAACCATAATCTCCAAGGATGGGGCATATAAACAGATAATACTCGCAATCAAAAAAATGATGAATCCGAAATAAACCACAGGCTTTCGCCCAAAACTATCCGATATCGGTCCAAAGAACAGCTGCCCCACTCCAAGTCCCAAGAAAATCATGGTAACCAACAATTGATTGTCTGTAGGGTCCGTACTATTGATAGCCATCCCAATATTGGAAATTGCTGGTAGAATGGCATCAATGGCCAATGCCACAATGGACATTAATGCAGCCATCATGGCTACAAACTCAAAGTTGGGTTTTTGATTTTGTTTTTGCATCCTGCAAAATTAGTTATACCCATTGGATCGGTAAAGCTTTTAAGAAAGGTTTAATGTTAAGGCAACACATCTAACGTTATAGTTTGAGATTCTGTGAGGTATACCTCTGGGTTTCGTAAACAAATCATGATTCTGATCGGATTAAAATTTAAGATAATCCTATCTTTAATGTCAAACTGAACAAATAATGGGAAGCTTAAAAGTATTGGTAGTTGGTTGTGGAAATATGGGCACTTCGCATGCAAGGGCCTATCATAAATTGGACGGATTTGAAATTGTCGGACTTGTAAGTCGGGGAGAGAAAAGTCGTGAGCGACTCTCCAAAGAATTGGATGGAGCACCAACCTTTTCGGATTATGTTGAAGCCATGGAAACCACCCAACCCGATGTGGTTTCCATTAACACCTATCCCGATACGCACTTTAATTATGTGAAAATTGCTCTAGAGGCCAATGCCCATGTATTTGTGGAAAAGCCTTTGGCTCTTACTGTAGAAGAAGCTCAAGGCCTAGTGGAATTATCAAGAAAACAAGCCAAAAAAATGGTTGTGGGCTATATTTTAAGGGTGCACCCAACATGGGCAAAGTTCACCGAAATGGCCCAAACACTCGGTAAACCTTTGGTAATGCGAATGAATTTGAACCAACAAAGTTCAGGAGAACAATGGTATACCCACAAACAATTGATGCAATCCATGTCACCCATTGTGGATTGCGGGGTACATTATGTGGATGTTATGTGCTCCATGACACGTTCCAGACCCATTAGTGTTTCTGCAATCGGAGCCCATTTATCGGATGAAATTGCCTCCGACATGTACAACTATGGTCAACTACAAGTCCGATTTGAAGATGGTTCAGTGGGATGGTACGAAGCAGGTTGGGGACCCATGATGAGCGAAACCGCATTTTTCATTAAAGACGTCATTGGACCAAAAGGATGTGTTTCCATAAGTGAAGAGGGCAAAGGAGCTTCGGATGATATTGAGGGCCACTCCAAGACCGGTAGTTTAAAATTACACCATAGCGAACTTAATGCTGATGGACACTTCACCAAAAAGGATCAAATTATCAGCACGGCAGATGAACCAGACCATGATGGACTTTGTCTGCTTGAACAGGAATATCTATTGGATGCCATTGTAAACAACAGAGACCTTACCCATCATTTAAATGATGCGGTCAATAGCCTTAAAATAGTTCTTGCCGCAGATGAATCCGTTAAAACCGGAAAAACAGTAACATTATAAGTTAACTTGTCAGGTCGAGCGCAGTCGAGACCCATTTTAAAAAACTTTGCTAGGTTTGGTGTCAGGTCGAGCGCAGTCGAGACCCACCAAATCATGAACCTATATTTTGTATACATATTAAAATGTTCCGATGGACTAACCTATACTGGCATCACAGAAAACGTGGAACGCAGGCTCTCCGAACATCAAAATGGAACAAACCAAACGGCTTTCACCTATCGAAGAAGACCGGTTAAACTTATCTTTCAACAAGAATTCAATGATGTTTTGCAAGCCATCTATTTTGAAAAGAGAATAAAGAAATGGAGTACCAGAAAGAAGTTTGCTCTTGCTGCGGGCGACATGGACCTATTACAAATTTTATCGGAGTGCAGAAATGCTTCTCACCATAAGTTTAATCCAAACCAAGATTGAGGTCTCGACTGCGCTCGACCTGACAAATTCAACTGATTAAAATCCAACACTTCGTTTTATAAAGGTTTAGACCGCACTTGATCTTACCAAAAAGTACTAGTATAGGTTCAGGTTTTCATGAAAATCATTACAATTCACGACATTTTTTAAACCTATTTCCTTTTAACCTTCAGCCTTAGCTTACAACGGAATATTCCCATGCTTCTTCCAAGGGGTCTGCACCTCTTTTTTCTCCAACATGGCGAAAGTTTTCAATAATTTGCTACGTGTGTCTTTCGGTAGAATTACCTCATCGATAAAACCACGTTTGGCAGCTCGGTATGGATTTGCAAACTTATCCGCATACTCGGCTTCCTTCTCCTTTAATTTTGCCTCCGGGTCATCGGCAGCGGCAATTTCACGCCTAAAAATAATCTCACTAGCTCCCTTTGCACCCATTACAGCAATTTCGGCACTAGGCCATGCATAGTTAAAATCAGCACCTATATGCTTGGAATTCATCACATCGTAAGCACCACCATAGGCTTTTCGGGTAATTACGGTAACTCGGGGCACTGTAGCTTCACTCAAGGCATAGAGCAATTTAGCCCCATGCATGATAATTCCACTCCACTCCTGATCCGTTCCGGGCAAAAACCCTGGAACATCCACCAACACCAACAACGGAATATTGAAGGAATCACAAAAACGGGTGAACCTAGCGGCTTTTCTTGAACTTTGCACCCCTAAAACCCCAGCCAAGAACATGGGCTGGTTGGCAATTACACCAATACTTCTTCCGCCCAAGCGAGCAAAACCGGTAATAATGTTTTCCGCATAATCCTTATGGATCTCATAAAACGAATCCCCATCAATAATACCATTGATCACATCGTGCATATCGTAGGGTTTATTCGGGTTATCCGGTACAATTCCCGATAATTCCTCCCGCGTTTCATCTCCCAGTTCATAGGGCAACAATGGTGCAGTTTCCTTGTTGTTTTGAGGAAGGTAGTCCAATAGTCTTCGGATATCGTCCAAGCAAGCGGCATCATTGGTAGAAGTCCTATGGGCCACCCCTGATTTTACGGCATGGGTACTTGCACCACCCAACTCTTCCGAAGTCACGGATTCATTGGTTACCGTTTTAACCACGTTGGGGCCCGTAACAAACATATAACTGGTTTCCTCCACCATTATGATAAAATCCGTCATGGCAGGCGAATACACGGCTCCCCCAGCACAAGGTCCCATTATGGCTGAAATCTGTGGAATCACGCCAGATGCTTGTACATTGCGATAAAAAATATCGGCATAGCCCCCAAGCGATTTAACCCCCTCTTGTATACGGGCACCACCAGAATCGTTAAGCCCGATTACAGGCGCCCCTACCTTCATGGCCAAATCCATGATTTTACAGATTTTTTCGGCATGGGTTTCTGACAAGGCACCACCAAAAACGGTAAAATCCTGTGCATAAACGTAGACCAATCTACCATTTACGGTACCATAGCCCGTTACCACACCATCCCCGTAGTACATTTCCTTGTCCATGCCAAAATCCGTGGTACGATGGGTTACCAAAATGCCCATTTCCTCAAAAGATCCTTCATCCAGAAAGTAAAGGACTCTTTCACGGGCAGTCAGTTTTTTCTTTTGATGTTGTTTTTCAATACGTTTTTCGCCTCCACCCAAATGGGCTTCTGCTATTTTTTCTTGTAATGCTTTTATTTTGGGATCCATAGGATTCAGTTTGAAGGTAATCTTACTATTTTTTTGTCTTCCAGAAATTGATAAAGGGCAATCATCGCAGCAACTTCCGCTTCGTCTGCAGTCTGTTCCTTGATTTTCTCTGGAGAATAATAATTTTTAACGAAGTGGGTATCAAAATTTCCTGATCGGAAAGCTTCATGCGCAAACACAAAACTTCCAAAAGGCAAAGTGGTCTGAACTCCTTTCACCTTATAATTTTGAATGGCATCGAGCATCAGCTCAATGGCTTCTTCGCGGGTTTTACCATAAGTAATGAGCTTGGACAACATGGGATCATAATAAATCGGGATATCCATTCCTTCCCTAAAACCATTATCCACCCGAACACCTTCACCAACAGGCAATTGATATGTCTCCAAATTTCCAACACTGGGCAAGAAATCATTCAAGGGATCTTCGGCATATACACGAAGCTCCACCGCATGACCATTTATGGCAAGGTCCCCTTGTTTCATGGGAAGTTCTTCGCCACGGGCAACTTTGATCTGTAATTCCACCAAATCCACACCTGTAATCAATTCGGTAACGGGGTGTTCCACTTGGAGGCGGGTGTTCATTTCCAAAAAGTAAAAATTATGGTCGGCGTCCATCAAGAATTCAACAGTACCAGCTCCTATATAGTCACAGGACTGTGCCACTTTGCAAGCAGCAACACCCATTTCTTCACGTAATTCCGGCGTTAAAATAGAAGAAGGTGCCTCCTCTACCACCTTTTGGTGACGACGCTGTACACTACATTCCCTTTCAAAAAAGTGCAGCACGTTGCCATGGGTATCTGCCATTACCTGAACTTCTATATGCCTAGGTGATTTCACATATTTCTCGACAAAAACAGAACCGTCCCCAAAGGCGGAAGTGGCCTCACTAATGGCTCGTTTCATGCCAGATTCCAAGTCCTCTTCTTTTTCAACAATCCGCATTCCCTTACCCCCACCACCGGCAGAAGCCTTAATCAATACAGGATATCCGACCTCATTGGCGATTTCATGTGCCTTGGCCACATCGGTTATGGCCTCATCAATACCCGGAACCATTGGAATATCGTATGCTTTAACCGCCTCTTTAGCGGCCAGCTTGCTCCCCATGATACGGATGGCCTTGGATTTTGGTCCTATAAAGGTTATTCCACTTTTCTCGACGGCTTCGGCAAAATCCGCGTTTTCACTCAAAAACCCATATCCCGGATGGATTCCATCGACATTGAGCTCTTTGGCCACTTCGATTATTTTATCCCCTCTTAAATAAGATTGGTTGGAAGGTGCTTCACCGATACATACAGCTTCATCGGCAAATTGAACATGTGGGGCATTCCTATCCGCTTCCGAAAAAACGGCTACGGTCCTTATGCCCATCTTTTTTACAGTTTTCATTACCCTAACCGCAATTTCGCCGCGATTGGCGATCAATATTTTTTTCATGGTGTTCTATTGAAATTCAATCAACAATTGTTTCTTGTCAACGGCATCGCCTTTTGACACCCCTATTTTTTTAATTATACCGTTTCTTGGGGAAGTAATGATGTTCTCCATTTTCATGGCTTCCAGAATAACCAATTGGTCTTCCTCATTGACTTCCTGACCTTCTTCTACCAAAATATCCAAAATCAATCCTGGCATGGGCGCAACAATAGTGTCTATATTTTTTCCACCATTGGTCGCGAAGCCCATTTTTTCAATTAGCTCATCCAATGGGGTCTGAATAGCGGCTTGATGTTCGCTACCGTTGATACTGATCGTATAAATTCCTTTATTAAAATCAGAATTCAAAATTTTTAAATGGTATGATGCGCCATCCTTCAATAAATGATAAGCATCATTACCAGTTTTAATCAAATCCAACGAAGAAATAGTGTCCTGGGAAAGTTTAAAGTCAAAGTCATCCCCAACCTTGACCGAATAAGAATTATCCATAAAAGATGTTTCCATAGGTTAGCTTGATAAATATAAAGGTTAATGCATTAAAAACCATACAAAGCTATACCTATTAAGCAGGTTTAATCATGACAATAATCATTAATTTCTGTATTATTAAACATTAATTATGTTATATCCTAGATAGGTAGGAGATATAATCATTTGCTTATTTTTGATGCCAAAATTAGAACTATGCTGATCTTAGGGATTGCTGGGGGTACCGGGTGCGGGAAAACAACGGTTGTAAACCAGATTGTGGAGCAATTGCCCACGAACGAAGTTGGTGTAATCTCCCAAGATTCTTACTACAATGATCTTTCCCATATGAGTAAAGAGGAAAGAGCATTGGTGAATTTCGACCATCCAAACTCAATAGATTTTGATTTGTTGATCGCTCACATTGAACTTTTGAAACAAGGAAAAACCATAGACACCCCCATTTATTCTTTTGTGGAGGAAACACGAATGAAAGAAACCATCCCTACCCCTCCGAGAAAGGTGATGATCGTTGAAGGTATATTGGTTTTAAGCAACCCTAAATTAAGGGAAATGTTCGATATAAAAATATATGTCCATGCCGATTCAGACGAACGTTTGATCAGGAGGTTGCAGAGAGATACCAGAGAACGTGGCCACGATTTGGACAAAGTGCTCACGAGATATCAAACCGCAGTAAAACCCATGCACCTTCAATTTATTGAACCATCGAAGGAGTTTGCGGATATTATTATCCCGAACAACCATTACAATACAGTTGCCGTGGACATTGTCAGGACCATAATCAACAACAAACTATCGTAATATGGGCCTAAAGGAATTGAGAAAAAAGAAATGGTTCAAAATCATGACGAACACCTATATATTGGTGTTGACGATTTTTGTAATCTGGATGGCTTTTTTTGACACAAATTCCCTAATGATCCATTTGGAACTGGAAAGTGAAATCAATAAACTGGAAAAAGAGAAAGAGTTCCTGAAAAGTGAAATTGCCAAGGACAAAGAAATCCTGGAAAAGATGTCAGATGAAAAGGAACTGGAAAAACTGGCCCGAGAAAAATATTACATGAAAAAGGACAATGAAGAAATATTCCTTATCGAATATGAAGATAGTCTAAAGAACAAGCAAGATGAAAAACACTAACCTATTTAAAGAATTTCCAGAAGTTTCCGCCAAACAATGGAAACAAAAGATCCAGGTGGACCTGAAGGGTGCTGATTACAACGAAACCTTGGTCTGGGAATCTTTGGAAGGTATCCATGTAAAGCCTTTTTACAATCAAGAAGACCTCGATAACATCCCAACCTTTTCTTTACCAAAAGATCATGATTGGTCCATTGGACAACGTATTTATGTGAATGACGAAAAAAAGTCCAACACCAAAGCACTCGAAATACTTGATAAAGGTGTTGAAAGCTTGATTTTCAATATACCGAATGAAGCTACAAATTTTGAAGCCTTGCTTTCAGGTTTAGACCTGGAGAATGTTGAACTCTACTTTTATTTTGAGTTTTTGAGCTTGGAACCCATCAAAAAATTGGTAAACCTCCTTAAGGACAAAAAAGCAAAAGCTCATTTAAATATTGATATTGTAGGACATTTATCCAAAGATGGCAATTGGTATCACAATCTGGAAAAGGATCACGAACTTTTTACTGATTTGGTTTCGCTCGGGACAACGGATATTTCTGTGATAGGGGTAGATGTTTTGCACTATCAGAATGCTGGCGCCAATATGGTGCAGCAATTGGCCTATGCGTTGGCCCATGCCAACGAGTACCTCAACAATGTTGTCACTTCAAGCTCAGTCGAAAAGTCTTTCCCAATTACCTTTACAATAGGTGTGGGTAGCAATTATTTCTTTGAAATAGCCAAACTCAAGGCCTTACGATGGCTTTGGAAAAGTCTTGTTGCCGAATACGGAATACAAAGCGAATGCAACATCTTAGCTATTCCTTCCAAACGCAATAAGACCCTATACGATTACAATGTAAACATGCTCCGAACCACCTCCGAATGTATGTCAGCAGTATTGGGAGGAGCGGACACTGTCTGTAATCTGCCTTACGATGCCATTTATCATAAAGATAATGAATTCGGCGAGCGTATTGCCCGTAACCAACTGCTTCTATTAAAAGAGGAAGGCTATTTTACCGATGCTTCGCAAATTTCCGATGGCGCTTACTATACGGAATCGCTTACCAATCAATTGGCTGAAAAGGCCTTGACCTTGTTCAAGCATTTGGAAAAGACCGGTGGATTCTTGGAAGGACTTAAAAAAGGAACTGTCCAACAAAAAATTAAGGAAAGTGCCCAAAAAGAGCAACAACTTTTTGATGATGGAAAGATAGTTTCATTGGGAACCAACAAATATCAAAATCCACAAGACCGGATGAAGGATAATCTCGAACTCTACCCCTTTGTAAAAACCAAGGCGCGAAAAACCATCATTGAGCCTATTATAGAAAAAAGATTGGCCGAAGCATCTGAACAAAAAAGATTGAACGATGAGTAGAAAAGACCTTCAACATTTAGAATTGACGGACGGGTCGAGCACAGTTGAGACCCCTAAATACGGACACGAAAATTTTGCGGCAGGCATTTCACCATTTCTAAGAGGCCCTTATTCTACCATGTACGTTCGCAGGCCATGGACCATTCGCCAATATGCTGGATTTTCCACGGCCGAAGAAAGCAACGCATTTTATCGAAGAAACTTAGAAGCGGGCCAAAAAGGTCTTTCTGTAGCCTTTGACCTGCCCACGCACCGAGGTTACGATTCGGACAACGACCGGGTTGTAGGTGACGTTGGTAAGGCGGGGGTTGCCATAGATTCCATCGAAGACATGAAAATTTTGTTCAATGGCATCCCCTTGGACAAAATGTCCGTTTCCATGACCATGAACGGAGCCGTGATTCCCATTATGGCATTTTATATAGTTGCAGGGCTGGAGCAAGGAGTATCCATGGAACAACTTTCAGGAACCATCCAGAACGATATTTTAAAAGAGTTCATGGTACGGAACACTTACATCTATCCCCCTACTCCATCTATGCAGATAGTGGCGGATATTTTTGAATTTACAAGTAAGAATATGCCACGCTTCAACAGCATTAGTATTTCCGGATACCATATGCACGAAGCCGGCGCCCCTGCATCCATGGAATTGGCCTATACGTTGGCCGATGGCATTGAGTACATCCGAACTGGGATAAAGGCAGGCCTCAAGATTGATGAATTCGCCCCAAGGCTTTCGTTTTTCTGGGGTATCGGAATGAATCACTTTGCAGAGATTGCCAAAATGCGCGCCGGACGAATGCTTTGGGCCAAACTGGTAGATCAATTCAATCCTTCAAACCCGAAATCCTCCATGCTACGAACCCATAGTCAGACCAGTGGGTGGAGTTTAACAGAGCAAGACCCGTTCAATAATGTGGCTAGAACTACCATCGAAGCCATGGCAGCCGCTTTTGGAGGCACTCAGAGTCTTCACACCAACGCTTTGGATGAAGCAATCGCTTTACCTACTGATTTCTCGGCGCGCATAGCCCGGAACACACAAATCTATCTGCAGCAAGAGACCCATATTACCAAAACGGTGGATCCATGGGCCGGCAGCCACAAAGTGGAACAATTAACCCAAGAGATTGCCGAGAATGCCTGGGAATTGATTCAGGAAGTGGAAAAGTTGGGCGGTATGACCAAAGCCATTGAAAAAGGGATTCCGAAAATGCGGATTGAAGAAGCCGCAGCCAAAAAACAAGCACGTATCGATAGTGGTCAAGATGTTATCGTTGGTGTAAACAAATACAGGTTGGAGAACGAGGACGATCTTCAAATTCTGGAAGTGGACAATGCCAAGGTGCGAAAACAACAAATGGCGCGTCTTGATCAGATAAGAAACAGTAGGGATTCCGACAAAGTGGAAAAAGCACTCGAAGCTATCCGCATTGCGGCCAAAAAGGCCATGAAAAACGATTCCGACCGTGGAAATTTATTAGCTTTAGCCGTAGAAGCTGCCAAAGAACGTGCTACCTTGGGAGAAATCAGCGATGCTATGGAAAGTGCTTTTGGACGCTACAGAGCAAAAATTCAATCCTTTACAGGCGTGTACTCCAAAGAAATCAAAAACGACGAGAGTTTTGAAAATGCCAGAAAGCTCGCAGATGCTTTTGCCGAGCAAGAAGGACGACGTCCACGTATTATGGTCGCAAAAATGGGTCAAGATGGTCATGACCGTGGGGCCAAAGTGGTGGCAACAGGGTATGCCGACCTTGGTTTTGATGTAGATATCGGACCATTGTTCCAAACCCCTGCAGAGGTAGCTAAACAAGCCGTGGAAAATGACGTTCACATTTTAGGAATTTCTTCATTGGCCGGAGGACATAAGACCCTTGTGCCGGAAGTGGTTCAAGAACTAAAAAAATACGGCAGAGAGGACATTATGGTAATCGTAGGAGGTGTAATTCCAAAGCAAGACTATGACCATCTTTTAAAAAATGGAGCCGTAGCCGTTTTTGGACCAGGCACCAAAATTGCGGATGCAGCCACAGAAATTCTTAATATTTTGTTGGATTAAACCACATAACATTCTAGCAAGCAAAACTTTAACTTACTTTAACGAAGATTGTAAGATTTATTCACCCCCTGTTAACAAATTACATTTTATTGCATGCTAAATAATCGTATTTTTAGCACCTAACTTACTATGAAATGGGCAAGATTATTGCAATTGCAAACCAAAAGGGTGGTGTAGGTAAAACCACCACCACGGTAAACCTTGCAGCCTCTTTAGGCGTATTGGAAAAAAAGGTGTTGTTGATTGATGCCGACCCCCAAGCCAATGCAACGTCTGGTTTGGGTGTCGATGTGGACTCAATAGAAAAAGGTACATATCAACTTTTGGAACATACCATGAGTGTGGATGAAGTTACCATCCCAACGGATTCTCCAAATGTAGATCTAGTACCAGCACATATTGACCTAGTGGCCATCGAAATTGAATTGGTGGACAAGGACAACAGGGAATACATGATGAAAGAAGCCTTGAAGAATTTGGGCGATAAATATGATTTTGTATTGATTGATTGCGCCCCATCTTTGGGGTTATTAACCCTGAACGCACTTACTGCTGCCGATTCTGTGATGATTCCTATCCAATGCGAATATTTTGCTTTGGAAGGTCTTGGCAAACTATTGAACACGGTAAAAAGTGTTCAAAAAATACACAACAACGATTTGGACATCGAAGGAATGTTATTGACCATGTACGATTCCAGGTTACGACTTTCCAACCAAGTTGTTGAAGAAGTGAAGAAACACTTCGCGGATATGGTTTTTGATACCATCATCCAACGAAACGTTAGGCTAAGCGAGGCCCCAAGTTATGGCGAAAGCATTATAAAATATGATGCAAGCAGTAAAGGAGCTTCCAATTATCTTAACTTAGCCAACGAAATTTTGAAGAAAAACAAGGAGAAAGTTTAGATGGCGAAAGCAACAAAAAAACAGGCACTGGGAAGAGGCCTATCCGCACTTTTAAAAGATCCAGAGAACGATATTAAGTCAGTTTCGGATAAAAATGCGGATCAGGTAATTGGTAATGTAGTGGAATTGGACATCAATTCCATTGAGGTTAACCCTTTTCAACCCCGTTCCAATTTTAACGACGAAGCCCTTGAAGAACTGGCCAGCTCCATTCGTGAACTGGGCATCATACAGCCGATTACCGTTAGGAAGCTGGATTTCAACAAATTCCAATTGGTTTCTGGTGAACGTAGGTTCCGTGCATCAAAATTGGTCGGATTGGAGACCATTCCAGCCTATATACGTATTGCCAACGATCAAGAATCTTTGGAAATGGCCTTGGTGGAAAATATCCAAAGACAAGACCTGGACCCTATCGAAATTGCTCTCTCCTATCAACGGCTTATCGACGAAATTGAAATAACCCAAGAAAAATTAAGCGATCGAGTAGGTAAAAAACGTTCCACAATCACAAATTATCTTCGCCTGCTCAAATTGGATCCCATCATCCAAACAGGTATGCGGGACGGATTCATTAGCATGGGACACGGTAGGGCACTTATCAACATCGATAAGAAAAAAGAGCAGATTGCCATTTACGAAAAAGTGGTTTCCGACGGTCTATCCGTAAGAGCCACTGAACAATTGGTGAAATCCAGAAAAGAACCCCAAGGTTCTGGTCCCGAAAACAAAAAGAGTACCACTGATGTTCCCGATTTTGTTTCCAAAAGTCTGGATTCCATCAAGGAAAGACTAGCTACCAAGGTGGACATTACCACATCAAAAAACGGAAAAGGAAAAATTGTGATACCCTTCCATTCAGAGGAAGAATTTAAGCGTATCAAAAAATTGTTGACAGGTGAATAAAAACCTCCTTTTATTGTTCTTTGCCTTTTTATTGTTTCATACAGGTTTTTCGCAAGAAGAAGAGAAAAAAGAGAGTAAAGAACGGCCCCAACAAACCAAAGAGGTAGATTCCCTATCAAAAAACATGAAGGGAGAAGGGGTCACCTTTGAAGAAGTTACCAAGCAAAAGGACATTAACCCTCTTGCGCCCAGCAAAGCCGCCTTTTATTCGGCAATCCTCCCTGGTCTGGGGCAGATTTACAACAAGCGCTACTGGAAAGCGCCCATAGTTTGGGGAGCTATTGGAACGGGCATATATGTTTACTCCATAAACAATACTGAATATCGAAGGGCCAGAAATGCATACAAACGTCGACTGGCAGGCTTTGAAGACGATGAGTTTTTTGATCTTAATGGGGATGGGAGTGGACCGGATGTATCCTCTGAAGCGTTGCAAGAAGCACAGGAAAATACGCAAAGGGACAGAGATTTGGCTCTGGTTATCACCATAACGTTATATGCCCTTAACATCATAGATGCCAATGTAGACTCGCATCTACAACAATATAATGTGAGCGATGATCTGGCAGTTGATTTCAACCCTTATCTAGATATAAATCCTTTTACCAATGAGCCAAACTATGGAATGGCCTTGGTCATAAAATTTTAATGTATGAAAATCGGTCTGTTCGGATATGGCAAAATGGGAAAAATGATCGAGCAAATCGCTCAGGATAGAGGCCATACCATCGTAGCAAAGATTGATGACCATTCGCAAGATATAGCTTATAGCTCAATGGATGTCGCTATTGATTTTAGTACACCTGACGCTGCTTTTAAAAATATTACCAACTGTTTTAAAAATAGGGTCCCGGTAATCAGTGGCACAACTGGGTGGTTGGATAGATTTTCGGAAGCCACCGATATCTGTAAGGAGAACAAAAGTGCTTTTATCTACGCCTCCAACTTCAGTCTAGGTGTAAATATCTTTTTTGAACTTAATAGGCATCTTGCCAAAATGATGGGAGAATTGGGTCAGTACAAAGTTTCGATGGAAGAAATCCATCATACCCAAAAATTGGATGCTCCGAGCGGAACCGCCATAACCCTTGCAGAAGGTATTATAGAAAACACCCTGTACGAAAATTGGGAATTGAACAAATCGGACCAAGACAAAACGCTTCCAATAAAATCAGTTCGGACAGGAATGGTACCCGGAACCCACACCATAACCTATAAGAGTCCCGTGGACACCATTGAAATAAAGCACGAAGCACACAATAGAGAAGGTTTTGCCCTTGGGGCGGTAATCGCATCGGAATGGATTCAAGGGAAAACAGGTGTTTTTTCTATGAAAGATGTGTTAAACCTTAGCCAAAAAACGTAACAGATATTTAGACCCAGAGTCTAACAAAGAAATTTTTTATATGGACGGTATACAGTGGATTATTTTTATTCTGGTTATCCAGGTCATCCATTTCTTGGGAACCTGGAAACTCTATGTTAAGGCAGGAAGAAAAGCATGGGAAGCCGCCATACCTGTTTACAACGGTATTGTTTTGATGAAAATCATTAATAGGCCTTGGTGGTGGGTACTCTTATTGTTCATTCCAATCATCAATTTATTGATGTTCCCCGTGGTTTGGGTGGAAACCATCAGAAGTTTTGGGAAAAACTCGCTTGTAGACACTTGGTTGGTCATCCTTACGCTTGGTTTTTATATCTACTATATTAATTATGCCGAAGATGTACAGTATATTGAAGACCGTAGCCTAAAACCCAAAACAGGATTGGGAGAATGGGTGAGCTCCATAGTTTTTGCCATTGTGGCGGCCACCTTTGTACATACCTATTTCATTCAGCCATATGTAATTCCCACAGGTTCCTTGGAACGTACTTTAAGGGTCGGTGATTTCTTGTTCGTAAGTAAGTTTCATTATGGTGCAAGGGTACCCATGACCACGTTGGCGGCCCCAATGGTCCACGATACACTTCCAGTTTTTAAAACAAGGTCATATTTAGCCGATGTAAATCCGGAAACTTACAAGAGCTCTTGGATCAACAAACTGCAATTACCTTATATGCGTTTGCCAGGGTTTGAAAAGGTCAAAAAGAATGACATCGTAGTTTTTAGTTTACCAGCCGATACTTTAGTACAATTTTTTAGAGCGGACAAAGCTGTCAAAAAACCAATTGATAAAAAATCCAACTATGTAAAACGTTGTGTAGGCGCCCCAGGGGACTCTTTGGAGGTAATCGATGGGTTTGTGCACATCAATGGTGAAAAGCTCATACTATCGGATAGGGCAAAACCGATGTATGTCTATGAAGTTTATGCGAAAAATGGGGTTTCGAGCAGATACTTTGAAGAGGTCGATGCAGCAGACTATGTTAGAAAATATATTGCAACCAACCTTAATGAAGCTCAATATAACGGATTGGCACCTTACATTTCCGGAGGAAGGCAAACAAAAGATGGCAAGTTTGAACTCTACACCAAAGAAAGTGGTATTCCAACCGACGTTATTCGTCAATTAAGGATTTCCCTGACCGAGGAAAAGCCACGATCTAGAATGGCCAATCTTACCGACGAAATGGTAGCTACGCTCAGAAACAACCCTGCCATTGACTCCGTGGTTAAAACCATTGAACCAAAAGGAGAGTACGGTGGCGCATTCCCGCAAAAACCCAACCTTTATCCATGGAACAACGATAACTTTGGACCAATTTATATTCCTAAGAAAGGAACCACGGTTGAAATCAATTCCAGAACCATTCCATTGTACAAAAAAATCATAAGGGATTACGAATACAACGATGTGAAGGTTACGGGCAATAAGGTATTGATCAATGGGGAAGAAGCCGATTCTTATACTTTTAAACAGGACTATTACTGGATGATGGGTGATAACCGCGACCACTCCGAAGATAGCAGGACTTGGGGTTATGTACCTGCCAATCATATTGTGGGCAAGCCTGTTTTCCTTTGGATGAGCTTTGATAACTTCAGACAAGGAATCGCCAATTGGAGGATACGCTGGGACCGTGTATTTACAACTGTTGGAGGAAGTGGCGAGCCAGTATCCTACTTCTGGTATTTTATAGCGCTTTTAGCCGCTTGGTTCATTTTTGATTTCTTCCGTAAGAGAAAGAAGAAAAAATCATAGGTAATCTTAATTAATTTGTTCTTTGAAAATTCTTGTTCATCCTTCCTATTTTCCAAGTATCGCCACTTTTGCGGCCATTGTTCAGAATGAGGTGATCTGGGAGGCGCAGGATAATTTTCAGAAACAGACCTATCGAAACCGTTGCTACATTTCAACGGACAAGGGCAAGCATATGTTAAATATCCCTATACAACATGTTGGCGGGAAAGAAGGTCGCCAAAAATATGCCGATGTATCCACGGAGAATAGCTACAATTGGAAAAAAGAGCATTGGCGAACTTTGGAAACTGCCTACAGGACATCTCCTTTTTTTGAGTTTTATGAAGATGACCTAAGGCCGCTCTATGAAGGAAATGACGACTCCCTTTACGATTTCAATTTAAAATCCATCAAGGTTATTGGAGATTGTATCGGAATACAGATTCCATCTGCAAAAACAGAGAAATACGAAGTAGTTCCCGCAAATTATTTTGATGCCCGTTTTTTGGTCGATGCCAAAAAAGAAAGAAATTGGAACATTGGACCCTACGCCCAAGTTTTTGAGGAGCGGCATGGGTTCATACCCAATTTAAGCATTTTGGATCTTTTGTTCAACGAAGGTACCAATACGCTCAGCTACTTAAAAAGTCTATCTTTAGATTTAAAAAATGCTTAGGCACCTTATTCATTACGGCATACATTTTTTGGTTCCTATCTTGATTGCCTTTTGGTTCTTTAAGGACAACAGGATAAAAGTGGCACTAATACTGTTAGCAGGAATTATTATAGACATAGATCACCTTTGGGCCACTCCCCTCTACGACCCGAATCGATGCAGTATTGGATTTCATATGCTACACAGCTATTGGACCATTTTAGGCTATTGTATATTGCCTTTTTTTAAACATACAAGGATTATTGGATTGGCCTTGATCATTCACATTTTCGCAGACACTATGGATTGCCTATTGATCTGATTTTAGGCGTAAAGTGGCCATAATGGGATAATGATCGGATAATCGAACATCAAAATTTTGATGGTCAAGGACTTCAAATTCAGGATCTGCCAATATATAGTCTATTCGGATAGGAAACTTTAGCAAATCATAACTACGACCAAAACCTTTTCCCATCTCAAAATAAGAATCCTTCATATCCCCTTTAATAGCATGGTACACATTGGAGTATTGAGTATTGTTAAAATCTCCTACCACTACCTTCTTAAAATTGGTTTCATTCATGTTTTGACGTATTAAACTAGCCTGCTGGTATTGTTTTAGCATAACGTCTCGGGACTTCTCAAATAGTCTGTTCGATTCCGCATTTTGAATGGTATTCAGACCTGGAACTATCCTGAATGACTGCAAGTGCAAGTTATAGATTCTTATAGTATCGTTCCGAAATAGGATATCTGCGTATATCGCGTTATTGAAACTATTGGGGAATATTATGGAATCTACTTTTGCAATAGGGTATTTAGAGTAAATCGAAAGAATAACTTTTCCACGATGCTTACCATATATAAAATCGACAAATTTATATTCATATTGGCTAAGGGCATCATTAACTTTCATGGCATACAAAGTTTCTTGAAAGCAAACCACATCCGGATTTTGTTGGGAAACAAATTCATAAATCCTTTCTTCAACGTTATCCTCCTTTATTTGCTTTAATTCATTAAAACTTCTGGCATTAAAGGACATGACTGAAAATGAATTTTCATTGTCAATATTGGATTCATCACCCCCATTGGAAAATTGATAAAATGGTCCAAGCAATAAATACCAAAGCAACAGTAAAATTCCTGACAATAAAAAGTTCCGTTTGCTTTTCAGCAACCAATAAACCACAAAAATCAAATTAATGAGTACTGTAAAGGGAACTATCAGACTTACTATCGAAAGAGAAGATATTATTTTGATTGGAGCATAGGGTACAAGCAAGGAAACTGACAACACCAAAGCTGCTAGAGTGTTCAGAAAAAAGACGATTTTATCAAAAAATGAAAGGTTTTTCACGTATCAGTCTTCCTTACCAGCCTTAAACAAAAAATCTTTTTCCTCTTTGGACAAGCTCTCATAACCAGATTTACTGATTTTATCCAAAATTGAGTCTATTTTACGCTGTTTGGCTTGTTTATCATAATCCTTCTTGCTAGTTGATGACGCTTTTTTCTTGTAGACTGTTTTAAGCGGTGCCTTTTTCTCTTTGGGCTTGAAAAGATCCACTATCGCATACCGTAATTTCGTAAAACCAGAACCTATATCATTGCCTTTGAACAGCTGTCTCGCATACATGTATCCCAAAAAAGCACCACCCAGATGTGCCATTCCTCCACCGATGTTATCTCCCATCCCGATCATTACCAAATCCTTGATGACCAAAGCCGCACCGATATACCACAACTTGATATTGAAAAAGATGAGTCGCACCTCTTGGTTGGGAATATAGGCGCAAACAAAAATAAGCACCGCATTTACTCCTGCGGATGCCCCTATCAAGGCTGTATTGGAATTAACAAGGGTCGGAAATACATTATAGCTCAACAGAAATACCAGTCCACCCAACATCAACCCCAAAAAATATACATTGATAAACCTTTGGGAATCAAAAAGGTTTAAAAATATTCGACTGGCAAAATAGAGCACGATCATATTCCAAAAAATATGACCAAAACCTGCATGGAAAAACGAATAGGTGACCAACGACCATGGCTGGGTCAAAAAATCAAAAAAATCCTTGGGCAGTAGAAACCATTGCGAAAACGAATGCCCCAGCAAAGCACCGGAAAGTCCATCAATTAGAAAAATAAGTACGTTAATAGCAATTAGCTTCTCCGCTATACTGAGCCTAGCAAATTGATATCGTAATCCACCGTTCATCATAGGTTAATCCCATCGATTATTGTTAAACTGGTTCTTTTTCCAATACCACATCATCAAAAATCCTATTAAAGCACCACCTATGTGGGCAAAATGTGCCACACCCGTATTCACATTTCCTATTCCAAAAATAAGGTCAACTGCAATTAGAATTGGTACAAAATATTTCGCTTTTACCGGTACGGGCAAAAAGATAAGCATCAGTTTTGCCTCAGAATACATAAACGCGAAAGCAACCAAGATACCATAGATAGCCCCAGATGCTCCTACCGCTGGTGTATTAAAAGCAGTCAGCATACTGTCCACGGTGCTTTTCCCTGCGATATCGTACCAACCTGGACTATACTGCCCGTTGGCCAAAATATCCAAAATCTGTGTACGGGCAATGCCTGCTCCTTCCAAAGCACTCATTCCTTCGTTGAAAAGAAAATAATTCACACCTGTATGCAGTGCAGCAGACCCTAAACCAGCAGAAAAGTAAAAAAACAGGAACTTGTTCTTGCCCCAAATACGCTCCAATGGTGTACCAAAGGCCCAAAGGGCATACATATTGAACAGAATATGCATTAGGTTACCGTGCATGAACATATGTGAAACCACCTGCCACCATTCAAAATTTGGATTTTTGGGAAACCATAGCGACATCCATTGGTACATTTGATCCCCGTATAAAAATGTGGCAAAAAACATGATCACGTTAATGATCAATATATGCTTTACTGCCTCGGTCATTCTACCCATTTAATTGAATTTTTTATCGATATCCCCTTCGGAGATAATGGTATATGTTATTTTTTGAAAAGGGCTCAATGTGGGTTCTTTGCATGCAAAAAGGTTGTTTACCAACATCAACTGCGACTCACTATCCAACATATCGCCTGTACGTACCGCCAGGTTCCTGCTCAGCACCTTGGCCAACATTTCGGCCTGCGAAATGGAACCGTCGGTATACCCCTCCATATAATCTGCAATTAAACGGTCTAATACCGTGCCAATCCCACTTTCCGGAACCATCATGGGCACGCCTGTCACTTTTACAGTTTCCTCTTCCAAACTCTGAAAAGCAAACCCAATGTTTGTCAGGCTTTCTTGGATTTCCTTGAGTACGGCCAGCTCCTGTTTGTTAAAAGTAAGTTCCAAAGGAAAGAGCAACTGCTGGCTCACACCTTCTTTTACGGTGATTTCACCTAAAAACTTCTCAAAAAGAATGCGTTCGTGGGCCCTATTTTGATGGATGACCAACATGCCCGACTTAACGGTACTCACCACAAATTTGCGTCGTAATTGAAACGTGGCGGCCAAATGCTCTTCGATCTCTTCTCCCGAGTACAAGGTACCTTGCTCCTCACTTTCAGACTCGATTACCACGCTACTGAACTCTTGATGGTCATTCTGATTGCCAAGTCCTTCGTACAAATCCTCCCAACCTTTGGTGCTTTGTTTACGGAAACTGCTTCCCGAGGTATTTTCTTTGGGTGCTGTTTCTTTGAAGGGATTAAATGTTACATCAACCGTAACTTTTGGAATTACTGCCCCTTTTTCTTTGTAGGAATAGGGTGTATCCAAATTGGGATCATGATCAAAATCCAATACCGGAGCCACGTTGAACTGTCCTAAACTATGTTTTATCGTGGACCTTAAAATGGCATAAAGGGTATTTTCATCATCAAACTTTACCTCGGTTTTGGTTGGATGAATGTTTATATCAATGGAAGCTGGATCTACATCCAAAAAAAGAAAATAGCCTGGATAGGTATCTGATTTAATCAACCCTTCAAAAGCTGCCACAACAGCATGGTGCAAATAAGGACTTTTTATATACCTGTTATTGGCAAAAAAGAATTGCTCTCCCCTGCTCTTTTTGGCAAACTCGGGTTTACAAATAAATCCAGAAACTTTTACTACCTCGGTTTCTTCGTTTACAGGAACCAAACGGTGTTCCATTTTACTGCCAAAAATATGCACAATACGTTGACGGTGTTTTGTACTGGGCAAATTGAACATTTCCGAACCATTGTTGTAAAAGTGAAATTCGACATTGGGATGCACCATGGCAACACGATGGAATTCATCCGTAATATGGCGGAGTTCCACCTGGTTGGACTTTAAAAAGTTACGTCTCGCAGGAATATTGAAGAACAGATTTTTTACGGATATTGAGGTTCCCTTTGGAGTGGCCACTACTTCTTGGGATACAATTTTACTTCCCTCAATTTTTAAATGGGTCCCGATTTCATTATCCTCAGTGCGTGTCTGCATATCCACATGGGCAATTGCGGCGATTGATGCCAAAGCCTCACCTCTAAAACCTTTTGTTTCCAGATTGAACAAATCCTGTGCGGATGATATTTTGGATGTGGCATGGCGCTCAAAAGATAATCGAGCATCTGTCTCGCTCATCCCTACACCATCATCGACTACTTGAATGAGTGTTTTGCCACCATCCTTAATAATCAATTTAATAGAAGTAGCACCTGCATCTATAGCATTTTCCATCAGCTCTTTAACCACGGAAGCGGGTCGTTGAACCACCTCCCCTGCGGCTATCTGGTTAGCGACATGGTCCGGTAAAAGTTTAATGATGTCGGCCATTATGGATTTAGGAATATTGATAGATCAAAATCGATGATAAACAGGAACAGTAACACCAAAACGGCCAAAATAATCCAGAAACGAAGCTTTAAATTTTTATCCCCTTCCGTCTGCAAATCATCCATTGCAGAAGTGAACTTGTTTTTGAGTCCCTTTGTGGAGTGCGCCGTAGTTCTAAATTTATCAAGTTTGTGCTCAATTTTATAAGGATTACCCTCCCCCTTATAATATCTAGGGGTATAATCAAAGCTCTTGTTTTTCCGAAGTTTTAAAGGGTTTCGCATGATATCCTTATCGCTGTAACCTCAAAGGTACTTAAAATAGAAAAAAAGGGTTGAACGATCCTCCCAAAAAATGTTAACAACGGATTATCCAGGTCATTTTGGACTGCTAGACGATTAGATCCCTAGATTATTGGATTTTTAAGCTTGAGTTTGAAATTGATGCTTGAACCTGTTCCCTACTTGCCCAAAACCGCCATTTGGATGGCTACAATGGCAGCTTCGGTCCCTTTGTTGCCGTGCTTGCCGCCGCTTCTAGCTCTGGACTGCTCAATGTTATCATCCGTCAACACACAGAATATAACAGGAACATCGTAAGCTACGTTCAAATCCTTGATACCTTGTGCGGTTGCACTGCAAACAAAATCAAAATGACTGGTTTCACCTCGGATAACACTACCGATAGCCACAATAGCATCGACTTTCTCCGTTTGAATCATTTTTTTACAACCAAAAGTCAGCTCAAAACTTCCGGGAACGTTCCAACGAATCACATTTTTCGAAAGCGCCCCACAATCCAAAAGAGCTTCTTTTGCTCCTTGAAAGAGTGCCTCGGTTATTTCATGGTTCCATTCAGAAACAACAATCCCAAACCGAAGATCCTTCGCGTTTGGGATTTTATTTTTATCGTAAACAGATAAGTTTTTGTTCTCTGTGGCCATGTTCTAGTTTTGCGCCAAGCCAATCAAGGCGTCAACACCATTGGCTTCCTGCGAATCTGGGTACTCTTCTTTAATTCTCTCAAAGTATCCCAAGGCTTTGTTTTTATCACCTAAATCCAATGACATTACACCTGCCTTATACAAAAATCTTGGTGCAGTAAACTCGTTATCACTGTGTGCAATAGCTTTTTCATAGTAATCCAAAGCATCCTCAGGCTGATTCAATTGGGAAAAAGCATCTCCAATTCCTCCTTTGGCCATAGCCCCCATGATATCATCATCAGAAGAAAAATCTTCTAGATGCGCAACAGCTTGGTCGTATTGCTTCAAGTTCAAATAGGTCATACCAGCTGAATACTTTGCCAAATTGGCTGCTTTGGTACCACTGTATTCCTCGATAATATCCAAGAAACCATATTTTCCTTGGGCTCCGTTCAATGCCAAAGTGAACAAGGAATCTTTCTCGCTTTCACTTGCCAAGGCTTGGTCAAAGTATTGCTGTGGGTAAAATAGTTCGTTCGCAGCAGCAGCTTCTTTTGGGTTCTGGATGAATTGGTGATATCCCAAATAGGCCAATACACCTATTGCTACAACTCCAATAACGCCCAAAATGTAGTTTTGGTTCTTCTGAACCCACTCTTCGGTTTTGGAAGCGCTTTCGTCCAAAGTATTGAAAACTTCAGCCGTTGTGCTGTCATGTTCCTCAATCTTAGCTTCCTCCTCCTTATTTTTTGGCTTAAAGCCTCTCTTCTTGTATGTTGCCATGCGTCATTTAATTGGTCGCGCAAAAATAAAGTTTTTATCCAAAACCAAAAGGTAATTTATTCGTTATTTTTGGAAACCCTTTTTTGAAGGGCCACCTTTTAATTCCAAACCGTTTCTCTGATTTTTTATGTTTTTAAGACATTTATCTTTAGTCAATTATAAAAATTTTGATTCCAAGACGCTGGAATTCGACCCTGTAATCAACTGTTTGGTGGGCGATAACGGAGTGGGAAAGACCAATGTTTTGGACTCCATTTACCATTTGTGCTTTGGCAAAAGTTATTTTAACCCGGTCTCAACACAGAACATAAAACATGGTACTGATTTTTTTGTAGTTGAGGGTGAATTTGAAAAAAACAATAGAACCGAAAAAATTCTTTGTTCTTTTAAAAAAGGCACCAAAAAAGTAATCAAACGGAACGGAAAACCCTATGAAAAGTTTTCCGAACATATCGGTTTTTTGCCTTTGGTGATTATTTCTCCATCCGATCGCGACCTCATTTTAGAAGGGAGCGAGACCAGAAGGAAATTTATGGATGGAGTAATCTCGCAATCGGACAAAGTGTACCTGCAAAACCTCATTAAGTACAACAAAGTGGTCTCCCAGCGAAATTCCCTTTTGAAATATTTTGCGGCCAACCGAACTTTTGACCCCGACACCCTAAGTATTTACAACGAGCAGATGAATACCTTGGGAACGGCTATCCATCAAAAAAGGGTGGAATTCATTGATTCTTTTCTGCCCATTTTCAAAGAACAGTATCACAACATCTCCGAAAAAGACGAGGAAATCGACCTTTCCTACGAAAGTCAACTGAGCAGTGACAACCTTTTGAATCTCTTGGAAAAGAATATCGAAAAAGACCGTGCGCTGCAGTACACCTCGGTCGGTGTGCACAAAGATGACCTAAGCTTCACCATTGCGGGCCACCCAATCAAAAAATTCGGAAGCCAAGGTCAGCAAAAATCATTTTTGATCGCATTGAAACTGGCGCAATTTCATTTTATAAAGGAATTGGCCGATACCACTCCCATTTTATTGTTGGATGATATTTTTGATAAACTGGACGAAAATAGGGTTTCGCACATTGTAGGTTTGGTGAAAGACGACAATTTTGGTCAAATATTCATTAGCGATACGCATGCGGACAGAACGGAAGATGTGGTCAAGAACATTCACCAGAGTTATAAAATATTTACCTTGTAACAGTATGACACGTATCCTTTCCCTTTTATTGATTTTACTATTTTGGAGCTGTAGCGATTCACCGGTAAAGGAAAAAGACTTGCATTATTTGAACGGTTATTGGGAAATATCCGAAGTTGAGTTTCCCGATGGTTCCATAAAGCAATACGGCATGAACCCAAGTATTGATTTCATTCAATTGAAAGAAGGGAAAGGGTACCGAAAAAAAATGAAACCCCAGTTCGATGGCACTTACGATACTTCGAAAGATGTTGAAGGTTTTACCGTATCCAAAGTAAATGAAACCATAATTTTACAATATGCAACTGCATTGAGCAATTGGGAAGAAAAGCTGATACAAATGGACTCGCTAACTTTTTCAGTAATCAATGAAGAAGGTGTAACTTACAGATATAAACGCTTTGAACCCATAAAAATCCCAAAGTAATGGCCAAGCGACACAGTTCCCACATTCCGTTGAGCGAAGCTTTGAACGAATTCATCCAGGAAAACAAGCTTCAAAAAGGCATAGACAAAGTTGATGCCCGAGAGGCTTGGGTCAAATTGATGGGCAATGGAGTGAACAACTACACATCGGCCGTTGAGCTCAAAAACGAGACGCTATACGTTTCGCTCTCCTCTTCGGTATTGCGAGAGGAATTGAGTTTGGGCAAAACCAAGATCATTAAAATGATCAATGAAGAATTGGGCAAGGAATTGGTTAAAAAATTGGTCTTGAGATAAAAACCAAAATAAAAAAAGCCACCCAAAAAGGGTAGCTTTAATTAAAAATATCTTTTATCTCTATTAGTAGATTTCCCTACCTGAAAAGTGAAAAGCACCTTCGATGGCAGCATTTTCATCGCTATCGGAACCGTGAACGGCATTCTCACCAATACTGGCAGCATACAATTTTCTGATAGTTCCTTCGGCAGCTTCTTCTGGGTTGGTAGCACCGATCAATGCGCGGAAATCATCCACAGCATTGTCCTTTTCCAAGATGGCGGCAACGATTGGACCTCTTGTCATAAACTCCACCAATTCACCAAAAAATGGACGCTCTTTGTGGATGGCATAGAATATTTCGGCATCCCTCTTGCTCAATTGTGTGTACTTCATGGCCACAATCTTAAATCCAGCAGCCGTAATTTTATCCAAAATCGCCCCGATGTACCCGTTTTCAACAGCATCAGGCTTAATCATGGTAAAAGTTCTATTTCCAGTCATTTTTTTAAATTTTGCGCAAACTTAAGCTTTTTCAACCAAGGTACAAGGCTCAATAGCTTTGTTTTAACTCTTGGAGCAAAACCCCATTATCTCCTTTCATCCTCATATCGGCTTCCTTTTTCTCAAAATCAAAGGTGATTACACCATAACTTTTATCGGAGACCACCTCACCCGTGCGATACTGATTGGGTTCACCACTAAAGCTTGAGTAAGAATGGGTGAGTCCACTGCTTGTAAAATCCACCAATGGATACGGAAGTCCGACAACATCGGTCCTGGAAAATTCGGAAATATGGCGGTCACCGGACAATATAATCACGCCTTGTGCTCCTGATTTCACTATGATATTTTCCAGCTTCTTAACCTCTAGAGGAAAATTGCCCCAAGTTTCAAACCCATGTTCGCCCGAAAGCACCTGAATACTGGACATGATAAGGTTGAAATCAGCATCAGAGCCGTTAAGTTCGTTTTCCAGCCATTGCCATTGTGTTTCACCAAGCACTGTCGCTGTGGAATCCATTGTTGGCTTATATCGCTTGTTGGAATCCTCATCTTTGATGAGCTCACTTCTAAAGTAACGGGTATCCAATACGATTACCTTTACTTTTCCTCCCGATACTTCATACTCATGGGAGGCATAAACGCCTTCTCGACTTCTTCTTTCACTATCCTTGGGCACACCCATAAAATCCAAAAACACTTGTTGGCTTTCCTCCTTAATAGCGAAATCGGAACCACCATCGTTAAGACCAAAATCGTGATCGTCCCAAGTACCTATAACGGGCACTTCGCTTCTTAATTTGGCATAACCTGCAACGGTATCCTGCATCGCATAGATCGACCTTAATCTTTCCACATCATCGGTGTCTGCGTAAACTATGTCCCCACCCCAAATCCAGACATCAGGATCTTCGGCCAAAATATCTTCCCAAAAAGGGTTGGGCTCTTGCGACATATTGCAGGATCCAAAGGCCACTGTAAAATCGGGGGTGGATTTTTCAGGAGATTGCTCTGGTTTTTCTTCCTTCTTTTTGCAGGCAGAAAACAGAATCAGAGCGACCAAGAAAATATAAAAGTGTTTCATCATACGTTTTTATTGCATCAAAAATACGGAGAAACCAAGTTACCTCTATATTATATTATTGTATATTTGGCCGCATGAATTCAGCGGATATCACGACAGTAAAGTCGATTCTTTCCCAACCTCAGAAGATAGCTATCATACCCCACAGAAATCCCGATGGCGATGCTATGGGTTCCTGTTTGGCGCTTTATGGATTTTTGAAGGCGAAGGGACATACGGTACAGGTTGTTGCACCCAACGATTATCCCAAATTCCTGAAATGGATGCCATGGAACGATACTGTTATCAATTTTGAAAGGGAAAACCCAAAGGCAAAAGAAGCGATTAACGAAGCTTCCGTAATTTTCACCTTGGATTTTAACGACCTTTCCCGTGTTGGACAAATGGAAGCTGCTTTGCAAGAGGCAGAGGCCAGTTTTATTATGATAGACCACCATCAACAGCCCAGTGATTACGCCAAGGTGACTTATTCGGATGTTTCGATGAGCTCCACCTGCGAGATGGTCTACAATTTCATCGACTTTTTGGGTGAAACCGAACATATTGATGCCGATATGGCAACGAATTTATACACGGGTATTATGACGGATACCGGTTCTTTTAAATACCGTTCCACATCAAGCAAAACGCATCGTGTGGTGGCCGAACTTATTGATAAGGGTGCCGACAATATGGAAATCCACCAAAAAGTTTTTGACACCAATTCGCCATCCCGCTTACATTTGTTGGGCGTTGCCTTGAGCAATATGGTTATCCTGCCCGAATACAGAACGGCCTACATTACCCTCAGCCAAGATGAACTGGACCAATATAATTTTAACAAGGGTGACACGGAAGGCTTCGTAAATTATGGGCTAACTTTGGAAGGCATTGTTTTTGCGCTCATTTTTATAGAAAACCGTGAAGAAGGCATCATAAAAATATCGTTCCGCTCGGTTGGGGATTTTTCCGTTAACGAATTTGCCAGAGCGCATTTTAACGGTGGGGGACATACCAATGCGGCTGGCGGAAGAAGCGAAACGAGCATGGAGGAGACCATATCCAAATTCAATGATATTTTAAAAACCTATAAAAACAAATTGAACTCATGAGATTTTTTCTAGCTGTTTTATTGGTTGCATTCGTTGTGGGCTGCGGGGGTCCAGAACCAAGAAGACCTGTGGAGGTAAAATCGGGCAGTTTTTACAAGGAATCCATTGAGCGCACCAAGAAATTGTTGGCAGCAGAGGAAGCCGCCATTCAAGAAATTATTTCCAAGGACACCATTCATGAATATCTTTCAAGTCCAGATGGATTTTGGTACTACTACGAGACCAAGAACGATACGGCTACTTATCAACCAAAAACCGGTGATCAAATTTTGTTCTCCTATAATTTAATGAACTTAAAAAATGATACCATCTACACCGCAGAAGAAATTGGACCTACATCCCATGTAATAGACAAACAGCAGTTATTCCCCGGGCTTCAAAATGCGGTAAAGCTTTTGAAAATAAATGAGAAGGTGACATTTTTGTTCCCTTCACCCTTAGCCTATGGCTATCAAGGCGATAATAAGGCCATCGGGCCCAAGACGCCGCTTAAATCATCCGTAGAATTACATACAATCATTATAGACAACGACAGTTTAAACTAAATTTATAAGCAATGAAGAAATTATTTTACATCATACCCTTATTTCTCCTAGTGATCATAGGATGTAAATCGAGCAAGTATGCCGATTTGGGAGATGGTATTTTTGCCGATATCCAGACCACCAAAGGGGATATCATCATTCAATTGGAATACCAAAAAACTCCGGTCACCGTGGCGAACTTTGTTTCCTTGGCCGAAGGGAAGAACCCATTTGTAAATGATGAATACAAAGACAAAAAATTCTATGATGGCATTGTATTCCACAGGGTGATCAAAGATTTTATGATTCAAGGTGGTGATCCAACCGGTAGTGGAAGCGGCAATATTGGCTACACGTTTAAAGATGAGTTCAACGATTCCCTAAGGCATTCCAAAAAAGGAATCCTTTCCATGGCCAATAGGGGTCCAAAAACCAATAGCAGTCAATTTTTCATCACTCACAAAGCTACACCTTGGTTAAATGACAAACACACCGTTTTTGGTGAAGTTGTAGCAGGTATGGATGTGGTTGATTCCATTGCCAATGTAAAAACGGGTGCAGGAGACAGACCCATTACCGATGTTGTAATGGACCATGTGGAAATTGTACGCAATGGTAAAGAAGCCAGACAGTTTGATGCCGTTCAGATTATGAGCGACTATTTTGAAGAAGCCAAAGCAGCCGAAGAAGCCTTCAAAAAAATGAAGGAGGATTTGGCAGCCCAATTTACCGAGCAAATCAACGAAGCAGAAGAAACGAACAGTGGTCTGCGTATTCTAAAATTGAAAGAAGGTGATGGGGAGCAACCAAAAGTGGGCCAAAAAGTATTGGTGAACTATGCAGGTTGGTTGTTCAATGGGGATTTATTTGACAGTAATATTGAAGAAATTGCTGCCAAATTCAACCAATTGAACCCAGGAAGAAGAGATCAAGGAGGCTACAGACCCTTCCCTATGAGCTATAGCCCTGACGCACAACTGGCAGCAGGTTTCCGTGAAGGTTTGTTGACCATGAAGGTCGGGGATAAGGTTCGCCTGTTCATCCCTCCACATTTGGGATATGGAGACAATGACTACGGTCCTATCCCCGGCGGTTCCACATTGGTTTTTGACATAGAAATTCTTGGAATCGAATAATGGAACAACAAAAGCATAACTTAAAAAAGCCGTACTTTTCCGTGCGGCTTTTTTATTGAATAGATGATATGGGATTTTAAAATCCATTGCTTTAATTTTTAATGAGACCAAAAACCAAGACAATTATTGCCATTGCCCTGCCTCTACAAATTATATTGGTTAAGTGGATGGGCAATTATCCCAACTTTGTGGAAGAATATTACAGCGATGGCATCTACCCTTACATTTCAGGTTTTTTGAGAATCCTTTTCGGTTGGATTCCGTTTTCCTTCGGAGATTTGATTTACACCCTCATCACCATCTTAGCAATCCGATTTGTTTACAAACACTGGAAAAGCATTAAAAGAAAACCCCTTCTTTTTCTTAAAGATATCACAGTAGTCCTGTCCATCATATTTTTTGCCTTTCATCTACTTTGGGGCATGAACTACCATCGACAGCCCATCACTTGGAAACTGGGAATCGAACGGGAATATACAGTTGATGAACTAGTTGAATTGACCCGATTCATCATAAAAAAAACAAATCAATATCAAAAAGAGCTTACTGGCGATACTATTTCGCCTGTTCACATCCCCTACTCCAAAAAAGAAATCTTTGCCAAAACGGAAGAAGCCTATACCAAATTTTCAAAGCAATATCCCGATTTTGAATACAAGCATCGCAGTATAAAATCATCCATTTACAGTGTTCCTTTAACCTTCATGGGATACGGCGGCTATCTCAACCCTTTTACCAACGAAGCTCAAGTAAATGGGATTACCCCAAAATTCAGGTTGCCCACTGTAAGCGGGCACGAAGTTGGGCATCAATTGGGTTACTCTGCTGAAGGAGCCACCAATTTTATTGGTTATTTGGTCACCTCACAGAGCAATGACCCTTATTTTAAATATTCAGCATACAATCATGCCCTGGGGTATTGCCTTGCCGACCTTTATTATAAAGATGAAGACAAATACAATGAGATGGTTGCGACCATCAACTTTGGAGTAAAGGAAAACTTTAATGAATTACGTGATTTTTGGGAAAAATACAAGAATCCCATGGAACCCATCTTTAAATCCGTATTCAACACTTTTTTAAAGGTGAACAACCAAAAGGATGGTATAAAAAGCTACAATGCGGTTGTTGGGCTCATCATCAACTACCGAAAACAGCGTTTTCAGGAGAATCCAAACTTGTAGAGTCCCTTTACAAAGGTTATCTTTAATCCGACTAATTCAATTCAAACCCTATGAAACTTAAACTTTTAGCGCTGTTCCTTTTCATGGGCAGTGTTTCTTTGTTTGCACAGGATTATTTTCCAATTAATGACGGTGTAAAAGCGAAGAAGAACAACAACTACACGGCATTTACCAATGCTAAGATCTATGTTACCCCCACCCAAGTAATCAACAATGGGACTTTGCTTATTCAAAACGGCAAAGTAGTGCAAGTGGGCAAATCCGTAAACATTCCCAAAAATGCAGTCGTAGAAGACTTGAGCGGTAAATCAATCTACCCATCGTTCATTGATGTATTTTCTGGATTTGGCGTGGAGCTACCAAAAAGAGCTAGTGGCGGTGGAAGGTCTGCTCAATACGGTCCATCAAGAGAAGGATTTTACTGGAACGACCACATTATGCCAGAAAATGATGCCATAAACAGTTTTACTTATGATGCCAAAAAGGCCAAGGAACTAAGGAATGCTGGTTTTGGAACCATAAACGCACATATTGAAGACGGTATCGCGAGGGGAACAGGCCTATTGGTAGCTTTGAATGATGAAGCATCGGAGGCGCAACGAATCCTTTCTGATAAATCCGCTCAATACTTTTCTTTTGAAAAAAGCAGAGCATCGAGACAATCCTACCCAGGTTCCCTAATGGGTGCCATGGCCTTGATGCGCCAAGTGTATTACGATATGGACTGGTACAGCAAGGGCAATGTGGATACCAAGGACCGTTCCTTGGAAGCGCTTATCGCCAATAAAGGATTGACACAAATTTATGCCGCTGGCGACAACGGCAATGTGTTACGAGCTGATAAAATAGGAGACCTTTTTGGAATACAGTATACTATTTTGGGCGGTGGCGACGAATACGAGCACATTGATCAAATTAAAGCGACTAATGCCAAATTGATTCTCCCCTTGGATTTTCCAGATGCGTTTGACGTATCAAATCCTTACCAAGCTAAATACATCTCATTACAAGATATGAGGCATTGGAACTTGGCGCCGTCCAACCCCAAAGTTTTGGCCGCTAATGGCGTGGATTTCTCCATTACCTTGCATGGTCTCAAATCCCCAAAAGAATTAAAGGGGAAAATCATGAAGGTCATCACTTATGGACTTTCAAAAACCAAGGCGCTTGAGGCATTGACCACAGTTCCTGCCCAAATTTTAGGAAAATCCAACGAAATTGGCTCACTGCAGGCAGGAAGCCAGGCCAACTTTTTGATTACATCTGGAGATATTTTTGACAAGGGAACTACCCTTTACGAAAACTGGGTTCAAGGAACCAAGAATATCATAGAGAGCATGGATGTTATCGATATCCGTGGGGATTATGATCTTGTGGTCAACGGAACCACTTACAAAGTTTCGCTAACAGGCGATGCCTCCAAACCAAAGGCCGAAATCAAAAAAGGGGACGAATCTGTAGACTCCAAAATAGATTATTCCGCTGACTGGTTGAACATCTCTTTCAGCGAGGACAATGTTGGTTCTTATCGAATGGTGGCGCATGTTTTACCTGGGTCCGAAACGATTAAAGGAAATGTAGTGCTTCCGAATGGAGATGAAACTTCGGCCACAATGACCAAGACTTCCTCTTTTGATGAAAAATCCAAAGACGAAGATGCTGCCGAGAAACCTCAGCTTATGGCCCTAACGTATCCCAATGTTGGATATGGCTTCAAGGAAAAGCCAGAACAAGAGGACATCCTTTTCAAAAATGCTACGGTTTGGACCGGCGAGAATATTTTGGAAAATACGGATGTACTGATCAAAAAAGGTGAAATTTCCAAAGTTGGGAAAGATTTGCGTGCAGGAGGTGCCACCGTGGTCGACGCCACAGGAAAACACCTTACCGCTGGAATCATTGACGAGCACACGCATATTGCCGCACTATCCATTAACGAAGGAGGTCACAACTCCTCTGCCGAAGTACGTATGGAAGATGTTGTTGACCCAAAAGACGTTGCGATTTACCGTGATTTGGCCGGAGGTGTTACTACCGCCCAATTACTACATGGTTCCGCCAACCCTATCGGTGGTCAATCTGCCATATTGCGTTTAAAGTGGGGAGAAAGTGCTGAAGACATGATTTTCGACAACTCGCCCAAGTTCATCAAATTTGCTTTGGGAGAGAATGTAAAGCAGTCCAACTGGGGCAGCTACTCCCGTTTCCCACAAACTAGGATGGGTGTTGAGCAAGTGTACACCGATTACTTCCAACGCGCAAAGGAATATGATGAAAAGAAAAAGAGTGGAGAACCTTACCGTCACGATGAAGAAATGGAGACCTTGGCCGAAATCTTGAACGGGGAGCGTTTTATTTCTTGCCACTCCTATGTACAGAGTGAAATCAACATGATGATGAAGGTCGCTGAGAAATTTGATTTCCGCGTGAACACCTTCACCCATATTTTGGAAGGTTACAAAGTAGCTGATAAAATGGCCGAGCACGGTGTTGGTGGCGGTACGTTCAGTGACTGGTGGGCCTACAAATACGAAGTGAACGATGCGATTCCTTACAATGCTGCCATTATGACCAGTCAGGGTGTGACCGTGGCCATCAACAGTGATGATGCCGAAATGTCCAGACGATTGAACCAAGAGGCTGCCAAAACGGTAAAATACGGAGGTATGTCGGAAATCGAAGCCTGGAAAATGGTCACATTAAACCCAGCCAAACTCCTTCACTTAGATGATCGCGTAGGTAGCATAGAGGAAGGGAAAGATGCTGATGTTGTACTATGGACAGACCATCCGCTATCCGTTTACGCCAAAGCTGAAAAGACTTTAATCGAAGGAAAAGTGTATTTCGATCTTGAAAAAGACAAAAAGCTGAGGGAATCCATCAAAAAGGAACGCAACCAGTTGATTGGAATGATGTTGAACAAGAACAAAAAGGGTGGAAAATCCAGAACTCCCGTTCAGAGCAAGAAACAAGAGTTTAATTGTGACACCCTTTAAAAAATAGACCATGAAAAGAATATTTTTAATCATAGCAATTGTTTTAGGGGTTTCATTGAACGCACAGCAAACCCCTGCCCCACCTCAATCCGAACAAATTGCCATTCTTGGCGCGACCGCCCATATTGGCAATGGCGAGGTGATAGAGAACTGTACCATCATTTTTAAGGATGGAAAAATTACAGCCATTGGAGCAGATATGATGGCACCAACCATTGGCACCATGATCAATGCCGAAGGCAAACACGTATATCCTGGATTTATCGCACCTTCCAAATCCCTTGGTTTGGTAGAAGTCGATGCTGTTAGGGCAAGTGATGACCAAGATGAAATCGGGGAAATGATTCCTCATGTCCGTAGTTTGATCGCTTACAACGCAGAATCCAAGGTAGTGGAAAGTATGCGTCCGAACGGGGTTCTTATCGGACAAGTGACACCACAAGGAGGTACCATTTCAGGAACATCCAGTATTGTCCAGTTCGATGCCTGGAACTGGGAAGACGCCGCAATAAAAACCGACGATGGCATTCACCTGAACTGGCCTAACTTTTTTAGAAGAGGCCGTTGGTGGGCTGGTGAAGAAAGAGGATACATTCCCAACGAAGATTATAGTAAAGAAATGGACGACGTTAAAATGTTTTTCCAAAATTCCATTGCTTACGGAAAAGCTGGCGGAGATGAGAAGAACTTACCTTTTGCTGCCATGCAAGGCCTTTTTGATGGCTCCCAGCGTTTGTACATTCATGCCGATGGCGAAAAGGAAATAACCGATGCAGTAACCTTGGCGAAAAAAATGGGGGTTAAAAACGTAGTAATTGTAGGTGGATACCGTGCCAACAAAATCGTTGATTTGCTAAAACAGCACAATATTCCTGTTTTGGTGGGGCGCACCCACTCCTTGCCGAGTTTTGATGATGATGACTACGACATAACCTACAAATTGCCAAAATTATTGGTTGATGCAGGACTTTTGGTTGGCTTACAGAATGAGGATGCCGCAAATTTCCAAGTTAGGAACCTTGCTTTTTATGCAGGCCAGACAGTGGCACAAGGCCTGGATAAAGAAACAGCTTTGCAATTAATTACTGGCAATACCGCCAAAATTTTGGGCATCGACGATATGTACGGAACTTTGGAAGAAGGTAAGAGCGCTACCCTATTTATTTCTGAAGGCGATGCCTTGGACATGAGGACCAACCAACTTTCCAAAGCTTATATTGATGGTAGGGACGTTTCGTTGGAAACCCACCAAACCGAATTATGGGAACGGTACATGGGCAAATACGAAAGAGAAAACGAAGGACAATAGAGGAAATAGTATTGTAAAAAAGGCGCCCAAATGGGCGCCTTTTTTATAAAATCATTTTTAGAAATATTAAAACCCCATTCAAGAAATAGCAAATAGCTATTCGCTAATCTAAAGAAATCGGAAAAAGAACAAAAATATAATCCATTTGTTTCGGAAATAGGAGCCTGCCATATCTTGGAATAGCTCTTTTCCAAAGGAATTTCAGAAAATTGAATAAGTCACGTAGCCTCTCTGGAACCGAATTGGCATGTGTGTGAAAAGGCATCCTTTCTACTGAGAAAAAAATGTTCTAGGAGCAAAAGGTCGAAGTTTTTCATTCAACTGTTTTAGTTCATTCACTCATTATCGATAAAAAAATGCTTTTAACTAAAATCTGTTCAAATTAAGATCCCGGGACCTATCTTCATAGTCGTAAAAACCCACTCTTCAATTAATCTTACTAAAATGATAATCCTTGGATTAAATTATTATTTCCATGACTCTACAGCATGCATTGTAAAGGATGGCGCGCTTGTCGTAGCGATTGAGGAAGAACGACTAAATAGGGATAAACATACGCAAGCATTTCCACGATTGGCCATTGATCGATGTTTAAAGATAGCGGGGATATCCTATGAAGACATTGATCATATTGCAGTTTCAATAAAACCTTCCACACATTGGCTCAAAAAGCTAATTTATATCTTAAAACGACCAAAATCGTTTCTGCCATTTTTTGGGCATCATGTTGTAAATGCATATGCAAAACAGAGAAGATTTTGGCTTTGGTACAAAAATCATTGGAAACCAAACCAAAAAAAACCAGAGGTTCATTTTATTGAGCACCATTTGACCCATGTTGCGGGTTCTTTTTTTGTTTCACCATACAAAGAGGCGGCTCTTTTAGGAATCGATGGATCCGGTGAATGGGCAACGACATGGATGGGTTATGGAAAAGATAATTCCATTGAGAGGTTTCAAGAATCATTTTTCCCTAATTCATTTGGTTCATTTTACGAAACAGTAACACAATTTTGCGGGTTTAGGCCTAACTATGATGAAGGCAAAACAATGGGATTGGCTCCAATGGGCGACCCAAATGTTTTTAAAGGTGAGGTAGAAAAAATTCTAAAAATCAATAGCAAAGGAAAGGTAAAGATAGACCTTAGCTATTTCAACTTTCAATATCTTATTAAAAACACATATTCCAATAAATTCATAGAAGTTTTTGGAAAACCAAGAGATAAGAATGGTCTATTTGAGGATAGACATAAAAATGCTGCTGCAGCGTTTCAAAAAGTGTTGGAAGATCGTGTTTTGGAGATATGTGACATTTTATATGAAAAAACAAAGGCGGACTATTTGGTGATTTCTGGTGGAGTTTCTTTGAACAGTGTTATGAATGGAAGAATCGTTCGGGAAAGTAAATTTAAGGATGTATATGTAATGCCCGCAGCCGGAGATAATGGAACTGCAATAGGAGCAGCCTATTACCTGTACAACGGAATCTTCAAAAAGAAAAGAAATTCTATACACAATAATGCATATATAGGAACATCCTATGATAATGAGGAAATAGAAAAAGCCATAAAAGGGGCAAAACTAAAGGCCAATTATGTGGAGAACATTTGTGAGAAAGCTGCCGCTCTTCTTTCCGAGGGAAAAATCATTGGTTGGTTTCAAGGTAAAATGGAAATCGGACCAAGGGCCTTGGGCAGCAGAAGTATTCTCGCAAACCCTGCTTATCCGAACATGAAGGACAAGATCAATGCAGAAGTCAAGTTTAGAGAAGCCTATAGACCTTTTGCCCCATCTGCCTTGGTGGAAAAATACAAGGACTTTTTTGATTTAGAGGTTGAGGCTCCATTTATGCTCAAAGTTTGTAATGTACTCAATGATAAACAAGATGTAATTCCTGCAGTCACCCATGTTGATGGCAGTGCTAGGTTACAAACTGTCAACAAAGAGTTGCACCCACGATATCATCAACTTATTTCCGAATTTGAGAAAAAAACAGGTGTGCCCGTTGTGCTGAATACAAGTTTCAATATACAAGGAGAACCTGTTGTTGAATCACCCCAACATGCGTTGCGTTGCTTTTATTCAACTGGTTTGGATGCGCTTTGTATCGGTAATTGGGTTTTGGAAAAGTAGACACACAAGTAGGAATGGTCTAAAAATAATTGAAAAAGTCTTTTTTCAAACTTATTTTGGAATCTCACCCTGTTGATTGTAAAATCAATATGAGAACCTGAATCAAGTTCAGGTTGACGAAATAATAATCAATTTCACTTCTACATCTATTGTATGTTGATCGACACGTATTCCCCATTTTCAGGCTTAGCATAAAAATCATCTTCAAGAGGACTCTCGCTGACAGTGACACTCTCAAAGGTAATCGTACTGGCTGGCTCCAAGATTTTTCTTCCCTCATAGTTATGCCAAGTGATGGATTTTGGCAGTATTAACCCGTTTACCTCTTGCCAATTATCATAGTGAATCCATTTGACGTTATCTGAACTTTCCCCGGACCGGTAGGTCACCGTGTAACCCAACCAGGCCATTTTATGGGTCTCCGGGTCAAAATGAATGTAGTATTCATCTTTAGATGAAGCACCAACTCCTGATTCATACGCTATTTGTAGTCCCGGATATCTTTTGCCTTCATATGCTAAATCCTCAGTAGCGGAATACATGATGCCATCATCCGCCAAAACAAAGGGCATACCATAGAAGTAAAACATCAAATTATGGTAAAAGCCGACATCTCCTTCATAACTGCCGCTTCCATTCAAAAGCCAAGATTGTTCGCCATCAAAACCCATTGAAAATTGTTCGGTGTCAATTCTATCCTTTCTGGTCCAGAGATCAATGGTGTGCGTTTCAGGTAAATTTGGTTTGGGGAGCACAAATGACAATGTACGCTGTGCTTTCCACTGTTTCAACCCTCCATGGGCCTCAAAAACCTTCGTTAAGGCATTTGGATAAACAGCTTCGTCCCCCATGATTTCCTGTTGAACGGAAACTTCAGTTTTTTCTGTTTTGGGGTTTTGCTTGCAAGCAATCAAGCCCATAAAAAGTAATAGGATGGTCAATTTATTCATGATAAGGATTTTACCAGTTGGTCGAAAACCCCTTTGTTTAATTACAGGAATGGCTATTTTTACCAACAGTATGGAAGCTAAACTGATCAGTAGTGCCCAAAACCCTTTGATAAAAAAAGTCCTGCTCCTTAAGGAGAAATCGCGCGAAAGGAGAAAAAGTGGACTTTTTGTTTTGGAAGGACAGCGGGAAATTGAATTGGCCCAAAAGGGAGGGTATACGCTACAAACCCTTCTATTTTGTCCTGAAATCATAGGTTCCAGTTCCATAGATGCTTTCACCAAGGCATCAAACCCAGAAATCATCCAAGTTTCCGAAAGCGTTTACGGTAAAATTGCACATCGGGGCACAACGGAAGGTGTTATCGGGCTTGTGCAATCCAAAACCCATGCTTTGGAACATATCTCCTTCAAGAATAAAACACCATTGGTGTTGGTTGCCGAAGCTCCTGAAAAACCAGGCAATATCGGCGCACTGTTGCGCACTGCCGATGCCGCTGCGGTTGATGCCGTTCTTATCGCAAATCCCAAATCCGACCTATATAGTCCAAACATTATCCGTTCCAGCGTGGGTTGCCTTTTTACCAACCAGATTGGCGTGGGAACAACGGACGATATCATTGAATTTTTACAAACCAACCAAATCAAAATTTACTGTGCTGCCTTAACCGCTTCCAAAAATTATGTGGATTGTGATTTTAAAGCCGCCTCTGCTCTTGTAATGGGCACGGAGGCTACTGGATTAACAGAAAAATGGCTTCAAAATTCCGACCAAAACATAATTATACCGATGCAGGGAGAAATAGACTCCATGAATGTTTCGGTATCCGCTGCAATACTTATATTTGAGGCGAAACGCCAGCGCGGATTTTAAGCTATGGAAAAAAATGTGCTCTTTTATGTCATTCTGGCCATTCTTGTGGTCCAATATCTGGTTCACCAGTATTTGGAGTACCTGAACGCCAAGCGTTTCAAATCTACTTTACCCCCCGAACTTGCCGATGTTTTTGATGAGGATGAGTATCAAAAATCGCAACAATACAAACAGACCAATTACAAATTCGGTGTTATTTCCGATGGATTTTCACTGGTATTGACCATCTGTTTTCTTGCATTCGGAGGTTTTGAATGGGTGGACCAACTCACACGCTCCATAACGGAGGAAAGTATCCCGATGGCTTTGATTTTCTTCGGAATCATTATGCTGGGAAGTGCTATACTGGGACTCCCCTTTTCCTATTACCGAACATTTGTGATCGAAGAAGAATACGGGTTCAATAAAACCTCGAAATCCACCTTTTTATCCGACAAAATAAAAGGTGGCATTCTCACCATCATTCTAGGAGGTGGTATTTTGACGCTATTTATGCTGTTCTACCAATCCACAGGACCCAATTTTTGGGTATACGCTTGGATAGCAGTCGGTGTTTTCATCTTGTTCATCAATTTATTTTACAGCAGGTTAATCGTTCCGTTATTCAACAAACAAACGCCGCTGGAAGATGGAAGTCTTAAAAGCTCTATTGAAAATTATGCCCAAAAAGTGGGGTTCGAACTTCAAAATATTTTTGTGATCGATGGTTCCAAAAGATCCACCAAGGCAAACGCCTATTTTTCAGGTTTTGGAAAGGAAAAGCGCATTACCCTTTTCGATACATTGATCAACGATTTGAGCGAGGATGAAATCGTGGCGGTCTTGGCCCACGAAGTAGGTCATTACAAACGTAAACATATCATTGTGAATCTTGTGGTCTCCTTATTGACCACAGGTTTTACGCTTTTTATATTATCGTTGTTCATCAATCATCCGGAAATGTCGTTGGCCATCGGAGTGTCCACACCAAGTTTTCATGCCGCTTTGGTAGGGTTTGCGCTTTTGTACAGTCCAATCTCGGAACTGACAGGTTTGATCATGAACTACTTATCTCGAAAATTCGAGTTCCAGGCCGATGATTTTGCTAAAACGACATTTGCTGCGACACCCTTGGTTTCATCACTAAAAAAACTATCAAAGAAAAGCTTGAGCAACTTAACGCCGCATCCCGCTTATGTTTTTGTTCACTACTCACATCCTCCCCTGGTAGAACGTATTCGTAACCTAAAGGCATAGATTTTGTTGGTTAGATTATAAGATTGTAGTAAATTTAAAATACTATGACAGAGGCTGCTATTGAAAAAGAGAATAAGGAGATTGCGAAGCAGTACAAGGAATTACTTCGCATAAGCTACCAAACGCTGACGGATGAGGACAAGAAATTGATTCGTTCCGCTTTTGATGTGGCCGTTGACGCCCATAAGGACCAGCGAAGAAAATCTGGGGAAGCGTATATTTTCCATCCGATCGCCGTGGCCAAAATTGTTGCTTCGGAAATTGGACTGGATGCCGTTTCCATTGCCTCTGCCCTGCTCCATGATGTTGTTGAGGACACAGCCTACACTTTGGACGATATTGAACGGATGTTCGGCGAGACCGTGGCCCGAATTGTGGATGGGCTTACCAAAATCGCCCATTTAAAAAAGGATAAGGACATTAGCCAACAAGCGGAGAACTTCCGTAAAATGCTATTGACCCTTCATGATGATGTTCGGGTGATCATCATTAAAATAGCCGATCGCTACCACAATATGCTCACCATGGATTCCATGCCAGAGCACAAACAGGTAAAAATTGCATCGGAAACTTTGTACATCTATGCCCCTTTAGCACATAGAATTGGATTGTACAACATAAAAACTCATCTTGAAGATCTTTCTTTAAAGTATACGGAGCCAGAAGTCTATCATGATATTCAGGCAAAAATAGAGGATACTGAAGAGGAAAGTTCTGCCTATATCGAGGATTTTGCCAATGTAATACGAACTTCTTTGGACAAAGAAGGATTGAATTACTACATCAAAGGCAGGATGAAATCCATTTTTTCCATCCGCAAAAAGATGAAGACCCAGAATGTCACCTTTGACGAGGTCTATGATAAGTTTGCGATTCGGATCATATATAAATCCGACCGTAAAAATGAGAAATTCCTGGCTTGGAAAATATATTCCATTGTCACGGACCACTTTACCCCCAACCCTATTCGATTGCGTGATTGGATAACATCGCCGAAATCAACGGGCTATGAAGCACTCCACATTACTGTAATGGGACCTAAAGGCAAATGGGTCGAGGTACAGATACGAAGTGAGCGAATGCACGAAATTGCCGAAAAAGGCTATGCGGCCCACTTTAAATACAAGCATGGAACCCAAAAAGAACAAGGAATAGAGGAATGGCTGAACAAACTGCAGGAAGCATTGGAAAATGCCAATGGCAATGCTGTTGATTTTGTTGAGGAGTTTAAGCTTAACCTATATTCCAAAGAAATATTTGTTTTTACACCCAAAGGTGATTTAAAATCGATGCCCAAAGGTGCCACTGCCTTGGATTTCGCTTTCAATATCCATACGGAAGTCGGGATGAAGACCCGTGGTGCAAAAGTTAACGGAAAACTTGTGCCTCTGGGAACAGTGCTTCGTAGTGGTGATCAGGTTGAGATCATTACATCAGAAAGCGCAAAGCCCACCCAAACCTGGCTGGATTATGCACAAACAGCTCGAGCAAGATCTAAAATAAAATCATCGCTAAGCGAGGAGAAAAAAGAAGTTGCTGCGGAAGGAAAGGAAATATTGCGCCGAAAGTTGAAAGCACAAAAAATCAATCTAAACGAGGACACCGTGAACAAATTGGTGACCTTCTTCAAGTTGAAGACCAGTTTGGACCTATTTTATAGAGTGGGCATCGGGGTTATCGACAATGAAAAGCTTAAGGATTTTGCCTCTTCTTATCATAATGCATTCATCAATTTCTTTAAGAACAGAATACGTAAGACTCCCGTTCCAAAAGATATTGACAAAAATGAAATCACCACTAAATATGATCTACTCGTTTTTGGCAAGGAAGAAGAAAGGCTCAATTATAAACTTTCCCAATGTTGCAATCCCATTCCCGGGGACGAGGTATTTGGCTTTGTAAGTGTTAATGATGGAATAAAGGTGCACAAAAAGAACTGTCCAAATGCTATTTCATTACAATCCAATTACGCTTACAGGATCATCAGTGCCAAATGGATAGATTCGTCGCAAGAGGAATTTTCTGTTGATATTCAAATCACGGGCATAGATAACATGGGATTGGTAAAAGACATCACCAAAATTATATCCGAAAATATGCACGTTAATATGCGTAATCTAAACTTTAGTGCGGATGGTGGCACCTTCAAGGGAAAAATTACCTTGGTCGTGAAAAACAACAATATCCTTAAAAAATTGATGAACAGTTTAAAGCAGGTCGAAGGGATAGATAAAGTGACAAGAATTTAATTTTTAACTGTACCTTTGTGCATTAGCTATGCAGAAAGACATGGGAAACAATAAAAATCAGGAAATTGTGAAAAACGTGTTCACCTCCTTCTTAGAGGAGAAAGGACACCGCAAAACTCCTGAACGCTACGCCATTTTACAGGAAATTTATGATAGTGACGATCATTTTGATGTGGAATCCCTCTACATTAAAATGAAGACAAAGAACTATAGGGTAAGTCGTGCAACGCTCTACAATACCATTGAACTTTTACTGGAGAGCAAGTTGGTACGCAAGCATCAGTTTGGAAAAAACCAGGCCCAGTACGAAAAATCATATTTTGACCGTCAGCACGATCACGTCATCTTAACGGACACTGGCGAAGTAGTGGAATTTTGTGACCCACGCATTCAATCCATCAAAAAAACAATAGAAGAGGTTTTTGACATCAAGATCAACAATCACTCATTATATTTCTACGGAACTCGAAACAAAGAAGAAGAAAACCTAACCGAATAACCCGAACATTACATGGTAGATTTATTGCTTGGACTCCAATGGGGAGACGAAGGAAAAGGTAAAATTGTTGATGTACTTACCAAGGAATACGATATTATCGCCAGATTTCAAGGAGGTCCAAATGCTGGGCACACCCTGGAATTTGATGGGATAAAACACGTTCTGCACACCATTCCGTCCGGAATATTCCACGAGAATGCCATTAATGTTGTGGGCAATGGGGTTGTGATAGATCCCGTGATCTTCAAGAAAGAACTGGACAACTTGGAGAAATTCAACATAGATATCGAATCCAAGCTTTTCATTTCCAGAAAGGCACATCTTATTCTACCAACGCACCGTTTATTGGATGCCGCATCCGAAGCTTCTAAAGGGAAGGCTAAAATCGGCTCTACTCTAAAGGGTATCGGACCAACTTATATGGATAAAACAGGTCGTAATGGTATGCGTGTTGGGGATTTGGAGTTTGATGATTGGAAAACAAAATACCGTGCCTTGGCCGATAAGCACGAAGCCATGATCGATTTTTACGATGTGGACATTCAATATAACCTGGATGAATTGGAGGCCGACTTCTGCGAAGGCGTTGAAACCCTGAAAAAATTGACCTTTATTGATAGCGAGGAATATATTTTTAAAGTGCAGGCAGAAGGAAAGAAAATCTTGGCAGAAGGTGCACAAGGTTCGTTATTGGATATTGATTTTGGAACCTATCCCTTTGTAACATCCTCCAACACCACTGCCGCTGGAGCTTGCACCGGATTAGGTGTTGCACCTAACAAAATTAAACGCGTCTTGGGGATTTTTAAGGCATACACGACTCGTGTGGGAAGCGGACCTTTCCCTACCGAACTTTTTGATGAGGATGGCGCTAAAATGGCTAAAATAGGCAACGAATTCGGTGCCACTACGGGAAGACCACGTCGTTGCGGCTGGTTGGATTTGGTAGCCCTAAAATATGCTGTTCAAATCAATGGAGTTACAGAGCTTATGATGATGAAGGCCGACGTTTTGAGTGGTTTCGATACCATTAAAGTATGTACTGCTTACAAATACAAGGGCGAAGAAATTCAGCATTTACCGTACAACATTGAGGAAGAATATGTGACACCCATATATAATGAGATGAAAGGGTGGTCCAAGGACCTAACAAAACTGTCCAAAGCAGAAGATTTACCAGCTACCCTGAACGACTATATCGCGTTCTTGGAACAGCAGTTGAACGTACCCATTAAAATAGTATCCGTAGGTCCCGATAGGCTCCAAACTATTCACAGATAAGCCTCGGTTTTTTGTTCAGTTTTCAGTAAATTAAGGTCCAATTCCCAATCACGGACAATTAGTTTACTACATATATAATTGACTAAAAATCAATACAATGAACAAAACACTGACCCTGCTATTTTTAATAGCTACGCTTATTTCCTGCACTAAAGAACCTGCAAAATTATCTGTTACATCACCTAATGGCACCAATTCAATCGATTTCCAACTTTCAGAGGATGGTTCGCCATACTATGTTGTGAATCATAACAACAAAATTGTTATCGATTCCTCTTCCATGAGTTTTGACTTTAAAAACCAAGAATCATTAAAAGGTGGATTGAATATTGTCAATTCAATCACAAATACGGTAAATGAAACTTGGGAAATGCCCTGGGGCGAACAAAAAGAAGTGGTGAACCACTACAACGAACTGGTTGTAGAGCTTGAGGAGATCCAAGAACCCAACCGTAAATTCAATATCTATTTCAGGGCTTATGATGATGGCATTGGCTTCCGATACGAGTTTTTACCCCAACAAGGGATTGACAGTCTTATTATAATGGACGAAAACACAGAATTCCAACTGACCGAGGATTATACTACTTGGTGGATACCAGGAGATTGGGATATCTACGAACATCTGTACAACACCACCAAGGTTTCCGAAATTGATGCCATTTCCAAGAGGGACAACGAAGACCTTGCCGCAACATATATTCCCGAAAATGCTGTGAATACCCCAGTCACCATGAGAGGAAATGATGGTTTGCACCTCAGCTTTCACGAAGCCAATCTTACCGATTACGCTGGGATGACATTAAAAGTGGACAATGAATCCTTACTTCTTACAAGCGAATTAGTAGGTTCCGATAGGTCGGGATATAAAGTAAAAAGAGAACTGCCCTTTAAAACACCTTGGCGTAGCATTCAAATTGCTGACGAAGCCAGTGAACTTATCGAATCAAAATTGATTGTAAATCTTAATGAACCCAACAAACTGGGGGATATCAGCTGGTTTAAGCCTAAAAAATATGTAGGTATCTGGTGGGAAATGCATGTCGGCAAGTCCACTTGGGACTATGCAGGTTCCCAAGACATGAACACCTTTACCAACGACTTAAAGCCTACAGGCAAGCATGGTGCCACCACAGAAAACACCAAACGATATATCGATTTTGCAGCAAAAAACAATATTTCTGGAGTTTTGGTCGAAGGTTGGAATACGGGATGGGAACATTGGATAGGTTTTGAGGACCGGGAAGGAGTTTTCGATTTTGTAACCCCCTATCCTGATTACGACCTAGAGGAATTGAACAGATATGCCAAGGAAAAAGGCGTGGAAATCATAATGCACCACGAAACCTCGGCCGCTCCGAGAACCTACGAGCAACAGTTGGACACCGCCTATCAATTAATGAACCAATTGGGCATCCACTCCGTTAAAACAGGTTATGTAGGTAAAATAATTCCAGAAGGTGAATATCACCATGGACAATGGATGGTAAATCATTATAGAAAAGTATTGGAAACAGGGGCCAAGTACAATGTGGCCATAAACGCCCACGAACCCATTAAAGCCACTGGTATCAGAAGGACGTATCCAAATGCCATCGCACGCGAAGGACTTCGCGGACAGGAATTCAATGCCTGGTCGGCCGACGGTGGAAACCCTCCCGAGCATTTGCCCATTGTGGCCTTCACCAGAATGTTGGCGGGTCCTATCGATTTTACGCCCGGAGTTTTCGACATCGAAATTCCAAGCAAGGAAAATAACCGTGTAAACACTACTCTGGCACAGCAACTGGCGCTATATGTCGTTATTTACAGTCCAGTGCAAATGGCCTGCGACCTACCCGAAAATTACGAAGGGCAACCTGCATTGCAATTTATTAGGGATGTGGGTGTGGATTGGGACGAATCCAAGGTCTTAAATGGAGAGGTAGGTGATTACGTTACCATAGCTCGAAAAGAAAGGGAAACAGGCAACTGGTTTGTTGGTGGAATTACCGACGAAAATGCACGGGAAGTCACGATCGATTTTGATTTTCTGGACGAGGGTGTTTCATATGATGCAATCATTTACAAAGATACGGCAGACGCCCATTATGAAAATAATCCAACAGCTATCAATATTGAGCAAATCGACGTTGACAAAGATTCATCTTTGACCATACAAATGGCTGAAGGAGGAGGATTTGCAATTAGTTTATTAAAGAAAAACGATTGATTTAGTGTTGGTTTATGTGACCTATATCACTGTAAAAACGGGACGCATGAACTACCTTTGAACAAAATCAAAATATACCGTTATGACAGATAAACTCAACAAAATAGGACTGGACAAACAGGCCTCTAGCGATTTGGCCGATAAACTAAACGAATTGTTGGCCAATTATCAGATATTCTACATGAATGCCCGTGGTTTTCACTGGAACATAAAGGGTGAAAAGTTTTTTGAACTGCACCTTAAGTTCGAAGAACTCTACAACGATTCGTTGGTGAAAATTGATGAAATTGCAGAGCGTATTTTAACCTTGGGCTTTACTCCCATGCACACATATGCAGATTATACGGGACTATCAAAAATCAAAGCTGCAAAAAATGTATCGAGCGGCAACAAGGCCATTCAAGAAATTTTAAATGGATACGAGGTACTATTGCCATTGGAACGAGAACTCCTGGAAATGTCCGGAGACTCCAATGATGAAGGCACCAATGCCTTAATGAGCGATTACATTCGTGAGCAGGAAAAACTCATTTGGATGTATTCCGCATATTTGAACCAATAAATCATATGACGAAAAGCATTCTTACGGATTTAATCGCACAGAACAGAAAAACATGTGATTTCACTTTCAACGAGATCACTCAAGAAAATAGCACCCTAAAATTGAACGACGATACCGCTTCCGTCGGATTCATATATCGTCATATTGGGGAAATTATGCATCTGCTCACACAATTTTTTGGTATTCCCACCGAAGTTAAAAACACCACCATGGGCGAAAAGGATACTGGTGAAGTGTATAACTTGGAGGAAAGTCAAAACCTAGTGGATGATGGATATAAAAAGCTAAGCGATCTCGTTGAAAGTCTATCCGAAAAAGAATGGACGGAAACCATCGAAACACCATTTTTTGGCGCCATTTCCAGAGCCAAGTTATTGGGACACGTGTTATTTCACAATACCTATCACTGCGGACAAATCACGCTTACCCTTAAACGCGGAAAGTAAAAAACGGGCACAATCACTTGAAAGAGAAATCCCAAAGCTTTCTAAACGATGTATGCCACTTCCGTTAAAAATCCTACTTTTGGGCAAAATTTCATGAATTTGAAAAGCATTTCATTTTTCATTCTGGCCCTTTTCACTTTTGGCATGTTTGCCCAAGAGCAGCAGCCGGAAGGTGGCCGACAAATCAACATCGTCTACGGGGCCAACTTCACCAAAGATGAGGCCCAATATCCCGGTGCTTCCATTTTTAGCAAAGATGATGAGCGACAGGTACAATTTGAACATCAAGGAGCTGACCTGTGGTGCGATATTGCTATATTTTACGCTAAGGAAAACCGCTTGAAAGCCATAGGGAACATTCGTTTGCAGCAAGGCGATTCCATAGAAATGAACAGCGCGAAAATGGACTATGACGGAAACTCAAAATTGGCCAAGGCATGGGAAAAAGTTGATCTCACCAATGGCCAAATGACGTTGACCACTGACACCCTTTATTTTGACAGAGAAAAACAAGAGGCCTATTACAATTCGGGTGGGAAAGTTGTGGATTCTGCGAATGTGCTCACCAGCATTGTGGGCACCTATTTTATGACGCCAAAGAAGTACCAGTTTCAACGCAAAGTGCATATAGACAATCCGGATTATATCATTGATTCGGAACAATTGGACTACTACACCACCTCCAAAAATGCTTACATGTACGGTCCTTCCACCATAACTGGCGAGGAATACAAAATATATTGCGAGCGAGGTTTTTATGATACCACTATCGAGCAAGGCTACGGCATCAAGAATACCCGAATCGATTACGACAACAAGATCATTGAGGGGGACAGCCTTTATTTTGACAAGGCTACGGAGTTTGCCTCGGCAACGAACAATATTCAGATTACGGATACCATCAATAATGGGGTGATCAGGGCACATTATGCCGAAGTGCATAAGGCCAAAGATTCCGTTTTTGCCACCAAAAGGGCAGTTTCCATTAGTCTGGTTCAAAAAGATTCCCTCTATATGCACGGCGACACCCTGATGGTAACCGGAAAGGAAGAAGAACGTATTTTACGTGCATTCAGGAATGCCAAATTCTACAAAACGGACTTGAGCGGCAAATGTGATTCCATTCATTTCGAGGAAAAATCAGGCATTACCCAATTGATTACCGACCCCATTTTATGGAACGTGGATAATCAGATTACAGGGGACAGCATACATTTAATATCGGACACGGAAACCGATAAACTGGATTCCCTAAAAGTCATCGAGAATGCCTTTATTATTTCATTGGATACCATTAGTGGTACAGGGTACAATCAAGCCAAGGGAAAAAACCTCTTCGGCAAGTTCATAGAAAATGAATTGAAAATCATTGATCTGGTCCAGAACACTGAGGTTATTTATTATGTGTACAACGATGATGATGAACTCGTCGGGATAGATAAAACCATCTGTAGTAAGATCAGATTACTAATGGCAGATAGCGACATAGAGGATATTACATTTTTTGTGAATCCTGATGGAGATATTTTCCCCGAGACCGATTTGCCCGTGGAGAGCCGGAAATTAAAAGGTTTTGTTTGGCGAGGTGATGAACGAATCATGTCCAAAGAAGAAATATTCGACGAAGACGACAACAATATTGAACTGGTCAAAATCCGTGGCATAGACAACCCAATTGATATTGATGCAGAGGAAAACGAGCGGCAAAACAACGAAAACGACCCCATTAATACGCCAAATACCAAGGCGGTAAAACCCAAAAAGCCCGTTCTTAAAAAGAAAGCACAAAGCCCATAATGTCCAAAAACGATTTTTTCACATACCAAGCCCAAACTTCCCCGCACCCATTGGCCTTGGAAGTTTCGCATGCCAAAGGAAGTTACATCTACGACCAAGATGGCAACGCCCATTTGGATTTTGTGGCAGGGGTTTCGGCCTGCAGTTTGGGACATTGTCATCCAAAAGTAGTGGATGCCATCAAAACCCAAGTGGACCAATATATGCACGTAATGGTTTATGGGGAATACGTGCAAAAACCCGCGGTAGCGTTCTCCAAACTATTGGCCTCACTCCTACCCAACAATTTAAACACCACTTATTTGGTGAATTCGGGTACGGAAGCTATCGAAGGGGCCATTAAATTGGCACGTAGGCATACAGGTCGGTCACAAATAATCGCAGCCAAAAATGCTTATCACGGAAACACTATGGGTAGTTTGAGCCTAATGGGACTGGAAGAACGCAAAAGTGCTTTCCGACCATTGATTCCGGATATTAGATATGTTCAGTTTAATGCAGAAGAAGAACTTGAAAATATTACTGAGCGAACCGCTGCAGTAGTATTGGAAACCATACAGGGTGGTGCTGGATTTATTGTGCCTGAAAACGGTTATTTGGAGAAAGTACGAAAGCGTTGCGACGAAGTGGGAGCCCTGCTCATCTTGGACGAAATACAACCTGGCTTTGGGCGTACGGGGAAATTGTTCGCTTTTGAACACTTTAACTGCCCGCCCGATATATTGGTCATTGGAAAAGGTATGGCTTCTGGTCTGCCCGTGGGAGCTTTCGTGGGGTCTCACGAGCTAATGGCCGATTTAAAGGAGAAACCAAAATTTGGACATATCACCACCTTTGGTGGAAATCCGGTAATTGCAGCCGCTAGCTTGGCCACCTTAAAAGAAATCACAGAGGCAAACCTGATTCCGCAAACCTTGGAAAAGGAAAAACTTTTCCGAGAATTGTTGCAACATCCTTTAATAAAAGAAATACGGGGCAAAGGATTAATGCTCGCACCGATTATGGACAGCAAGGAAGTAGCCGATTATTTAGTTATTGAGGCCGCTAAGAAGGGGCTTATACTTTTCTGGCTTTTATTTGAGGATAAAGCAGTGAGAATATCTCCCCCATTAACCATTTCCATGAAAGAAATCGAGCAAGGTTGCGACCAAATCCTCAATATTTTAAATAGCTACCAATCCATTACTGTTAACTAATTTGTTGATAACATACCCCGAATTTGGACTTAAACAGAACCACAAAGGGTTAATTTTAAGTCCATAGTTCAACCAAAAACGTTCCTATGGCGTTAGAATCTAACGAATATCCTGACAAATCCATAAACAAATTTGAGTCCATGCTCAAGACGGATGACGTCTATTTCTTTGATGCGGAGGACTTTGAGGAAATCATTCACCACTATCTGAACAACGGTAAAATTTCACTTGGCAAAAAAGCCATTCAAATTGGTTTGGAACAACATCCCAATTCCATGGAACTTAAGCTTTTGCAGGTAGAAGTTTTGGCGTTTGAAGACAAATTTGATGCTGCTGAAACACTTCTGGATGAAATTCAGAACATAAACGTGGCTAACGAGGAAATCTATATTCAAAGAGCCAATATCCGTTCCAAACAGGACAAACACCAAGAGGCAGTGAACTTATTGTTAGAGGCCCTGGATATTACAGAACACTCTTTTGACATTCACTCCCTGTTGGGAATGGAATACCTATTTATGGACAACTACGAACAGGCAAAACTTAGTTTTATGCGCTGCGTGGAGATTGATGATAGAGATTACGCTTCACTCTACAATGTTGTTTACTGTTTTGAATTTTTGGAAGATTTTGATGGTGGAATATATTACCTGAATGACTATTTGGACCGAAACCCCTATTGTGAGGTAGCGTGGCATCAGTTAGGAAAAATGTATCTGTCCAAGAATCTATATCTCGAGGCTTTGACTTCTTTTGATTTTGCCGTTATTTCCGATGATTCCTTTATCGGCGCCTACTTCGAAAAAGGAAAAGTGCTGGAGAAATTAGGCAGGTATAACGAAGCCATTGAAAATTACGAATCAACCATTTCGATGGAAGACCCTACTTCCTATGCTTTTCTTCGCTTGGGCAAGTGCCATGAAAAACTAGGAAATTACGATTTAGCGAAATACTATTACTACCATACGGTACATGAAGATCCATTGTTGGACAAAGGGTGGTTGGCCATTACCAATTTTCATTTTGGACAAAAAAACTATGAAAAAGCCCTGTATTATATCAACAAGGCCATAAATATTGACGGTGAGAATCCAAAATATTGGAAAAAAGCAGGAAAAATTTATTCTGCCATGGACAACTTGGATGAAGCTGATTTTGCCTACAAACAAACCGTTGACTTAGGTAATTATGAGTTGGAGACCTGGAAAAACTGGGCAGAAGTACTCAATAGAATTGGGGATTACAATTCAACAATTCAAGTTTTGATCCAGGGGTTGGAGTTTTACCCGGATAATTCGGACCTCACCTATAAATTGGCGGGCATCCATTTAAGAAATAATGATTTGGATGAAGCAAAAACCATCTTATCCAAGGCTATGAAATTGGATATTGGTAAATTGCGCCAGTTCGAAAAAGAATTCCCGGAATTCATTGAAGTTGATTGGGTAAAAACGCTGGTATCAAAAATCAGAAAAACAGCTAAATAACCCCACACCATATCCCAAATCCATGCAAGCACGTCGTATACTGGACTATGTATTTATCACCCTAAAAGGAATGGCCATGGGTGCCGCAGATGTTGTCCCCGGAGTATCAGGAGGAACCATAGCCTTTATATCCGGTATTTATGAAGAACTAATAACCTCCATTAACAACATTGATCTTTCCTTGATCAAAATCTTGAGAAAAGAAGGTATAAAAGCCGTATGGAACAAGGTCAACGGCAACTTTTTATTGGCCCTTTTCCTTGGAATATTTATCAGTGTGCTCTCTTTGGCAAAATTTCTGAGCTGGCTCTTGGAAAACGAACCTATCTTGCTGTGGTCCTTTTTCTTTGGATTGGTGGTTGCCTCTATATTTTTTGTTGGCAAGGAAATCACCAAATGGACTGCGGCTACAGTTGTGGTCCTTGTATTAGGGGCCGCTCTGGCATTCTTTATCACCGAATTACCTGCCAACGACAATGTGGACAGCCTGCCCTATCTGTTTCTTTCGGGGGCATTGGCCATTTGCGCCATGATCCTTCCCGGTATATCCGGTGCTTTCATTCTCGTACTATTGGGCTCCTATAAGACCATTTTGGATGCCGTTCACGAAAGGGATATTAAAATCATTCTAACGGTAGGTGTTGGTGCTATTTTCGGGCTTCTGAGCTTTGCCCGCCTGCTCAAATGGATGTTCAACCACTACAAAAACATCACTTTGGCCTTATTGACCGGGTTCATTCTCGGCTCTTTGAACAAAATTTGGCCATGGAAAAAAGTCCTGGAGACCAAAACTTTTGGTGAAAAGACCATTGTGGTGGATGATATGAACGTACTTCCAGGCGCTTTTGAAGGCGATAGCAAATTAATGCTGGCCATCGTTCTCGCCATCCTAGGTTTTTCACTTATTTTTATCCTAGAAAGATTAGCTTCTAAAAAATAAGGAAAACCTATTGAGGCGCATGCATCAACCTAGAACATTGCTGGACAACTTCTTTTTGGTCATAAAAGGCCTATGTATGGGTGCTGCCAATAAAGTCCCTGGTGTTTCTGGTGGTATTGTTGCATTTGTGGCAGGTTTTTACGAGGAATTCATCTACTCTTTACAAAAACTGAATTCCAAAGCCTTAAAACTATTGTTCAACGGCAGATTCAAAAGCTTTTTTCAATATACAAACGCAAGCTTTCTGAGCCTGCTGATTTTTGGAATGTTGGTGAGCTACTTTAGTGTTTCCCGAATTCTTGACTACTTCTTGGATCATAATGAGCTTTTTGTTTGGGCCACTTTTTTTGGTATGGTCGTAGGGTCCATTTATCACATAGGAAAGGATTTTGCTCCTTGGAACAAACGCACCATAATTGCTGGAGCCATTGGATTGATAATTGGTTTGTCCATTAGTTTTTTAAGTCCCGCCAAGGAGAACGATAATTTAATTTTCATCTTTTTCTGTGGAATAATCAGTGTTTCCGGTATGACACTTCCGGGCTTGTCTGGCTCTTTTATTCTGATATTGCTCGGTAATTACGTCCTTTTATTGGTAGATTCGGTGAATGCACTTTATGATACTTTTTCGGAAATTTTTGCAGGGGATTTTAGCTTTACAAAAGATTCGGAACGTATGCGAATCCTTAGAATTTTGGGTATTTTCACTTTAGGCTCGGCCACTGGATTGGTTACTTTTTCCCATCTTCTCAGTTATGTCCTAAAACACTTTAAAGCCATAACTACAGCTGTTTTATTGGGTTTTATCACAGGGTCTTTAGGCGTTCTTTGGCCATGGAAGAGAACCATTTTTAAGTTGGATGGGGCCGGCCATCCTTTATTGGATTCCAATGGGGATAAGATTATCCTCAACTACGAACGCCATTTACCACATTTGGCAGAAACCGAAACCTGGTGGGCCATACTTTTTATTTTAATGGGGATTTTGGTATTATTGATTTTGGATTGGTATGGTAACAATAGACAGAAAAATGAAAAGGTTCGGGCTTCTCGGTAGAAACATTTCGTATTCTTTTTCACAAGGATATTTCACCCAAAAGTTCAAGGATCTAGGGCTTACTGACCATAGCTACGAGAATTTTGACATTCAAAAAATAGAAGAGTTCAAAAATATTCTTTCCCAAGACAACCTTAAAGGACTTAACGTAACCATACCCTACAAACAAGAGGTTATACCCTATTTGGATGAATTGGACCCAAAGGCCGAGAAGATAGGAGCAGTGAACACCATTCAAATCACCACAAAGGGATTGAAGGGGTTCAATACTGATGCTTACGGGTTTCGAAAATCCTTGGAACCATTCCTTAAACCCCACCATACCAAGGCATTGATTTTGGGGACAGGCGGAGCGTCCAAAGCTGTTCATTTTGTCCTGAATGAATTGGGAATTGCCAACACCTATGTTTCCCGTAACAAAAAAGAGGGACAGTATACTTATGGAGAACTGGACAAAACCATTATTCAGGAAAACACCCTGATCATTAACTGTACCCCCCTGGGAACCTTTCCAAATATTGAAGACAAGCCCTCACTACCTTATCAATATATAGGTCCCAAGCATTTGTTATACGATTTGATCTACAATCCCGATAAAACCAGTTTCCTAGCCATGGGAGAAGCTAATGGAGCAGCCATATGCAACGGTATAACAATGCTGGAACAACAAGCTGAAAAAGCCTGGGAAATTTGGAACAAAGCCTAAAAACCTGCACTCGATAAAAGGATGGAGTCAGTCTACACAACCTTTATATGCCCGAAAAGAAGAATCAATACTTTTGCTATTAGACAATTTAGTTGTTAAATTGGCTATAACTTTCATCAATCAAATAGGTAAATAAGCAACCAATGCAGGAAAACGATCGTAAACTTCAGCAAGCTGAAGGTGGCACAGAGGAAACAACAGAGAACAAAAAAGCTAATTTGGAGGAGACCACAAAGGCCGAACCAAAAGTAGCAGAAGAAACTGTACCCGAAACCGATGGTTCAAAAGAATCCAAAGGGAAAACTGTTTCCGAAACCAAAAGCGAGGAAAAAACTGCAAAAAATGATGATTCCAACGAGCATCTGGATGAAATAGATGAATCCAATGCTGAAGACGCTGAGGATAGTGAAAATGAAAAGCGTCACACAATCCCAATGCTGGACTATCATTCCATGTCCATGGAAAACCTTGTTGGCGAATTACAGCGTTTGGTCAAAAATGAGAAAGTGCAGGCCATTAACAAGCATGTTAGCTCCATTAAACATGAGTTTGACCAAAAATTCCAAGAGTTCCTTGATGAGAAAAAAGAGGAATTTGTATCCAAAGGCGGAAACGAAATAGATTTCCGATATAATTCAGTTGCCAAAAGGCAATTTAACGAAGTGTATTCCGATTTTCGTGAAAAGCGGGACCAATACTACAAGCAATTGGATCAATCTTTGAAGGCGAACCTTCAGAAGAGATTGGATATTATCGAAGAGTTAAAAGGTCTTATTGACATTGAGGAAGACATTAACACCACCTATAATAACTTTAAGGACCTTCAGAACCGTTGGAAAAATGCAGGACCTATTCCACGTGCCAATTATAACGATGTATGGCGTACTTACCATCACCATATGGAAATCTTTTACGATTTCCTTCACCTAAACCGTGAGCTGCGTGACCTCGATTTTAAGCACAATCTGGAGGAAAAACAAAAATTGGTGGAACGAGCCGAAGCCTTGGTAGAGGAACCGGATTTGAACAAAGCATTCAGGGAACTGCAAACCCTTCATAAGATTTGGAAAGAGGATATAGGTCCTGTGGCCAAGGAACATCGCGAAGAAATCTGGGAAAAATTCAGTAATGCCACCAAGGCCATGCACCAACGTAGGCAGGAACACTTTCAAGAGCTGGAAAAGTCCTACGAGAAAAACCTGGAGAAAAAACAGGAGATCATAGGAAACATTGCCAAAATAGCCGAGAATGTTGCGGACAACCACAGAGGTATCCAACAACAAATCAAAGAAGTGGAAGCCCTAAGGGAAACATTCTTTAAAGCAGGTAGGGTTCCACAAAAGGTAAATGAAGAAACTTGGAGCCAATTCAAGGAAACGGTGCGCAAATTCAACAGAACCAAAAATGCCTTTTACAAGAACCAGAAGAAAGAACAGCAGCAAAACCTTGAAAAGAAAAAAGAGCTGTTGGAATTGGCTGTTTCTTTGAAGGATAGTGATGACTGGGCCGAGGTAACCCCTCAAATGAAACGTATACAAAGGGACTGGAAAAAAATTGGCCATGTTCCAAGAAAGTATTCCGATAAAATCTGGAAAGAATTTAAAGACGCTTGTAACCATTACTTTGACCGGTTACATTCTGAAAAGAATGAAGCCCATAAGGAAGAATTCGAAAACTTTAAAAAGAAAAGTGAATGCTTGGACCGTTTAAAGGAATTCCAACTAAGCGGCGACAAGAAAAAGGACATTGAAGAAATTAAGTCCTTCTTGGCCGAATGGAAAAAGCATGGTCGCCTACCCTATAATAAAAAGCATATCAATAGTAAGTTCAACAAAATAATTGATGCTCTTTTCAAAAAATTGGGGGTTGGCAAACAGCAATCCGAAATACTAAAATACGGGAACAAAGTACAGGAACTTGCGAAAACGGAAGACAACTATGCCATAGGCAACGAACGGGTTTTTGTTAAGCGCAAAATCGATGAAGTAAAATCTGAAATCCGTCAATTGGAGAACAACCTACAGTTTTTCTCGGATGACTCGGAGGACAATCCTTTGGTAAAGGAGGTTGTGCAAAAATTAAACAAGCAAAAAGAAGCACTCCAGACTTGGAAGGAAAAAATGAAAAAACTCAATATTTTAGAGCATAAACTCAACAAGGAATCCGAAGAGGTGGAAAATGAGAGCAATGAAGAGGAGTAGTCATTAAACCACTCTTTTAAGCCAATCGCATTCCTTTTTTAACCCAAATTTTAAAAAATACTTTTTAAAAAGTACCTTATCAGGTCCGTAGTGGTTACTATACCCTTGAGCTTTCCATCATCTACGACAGGCAAAGCGTGGAATTCACGTTTGGACAAAATTTCAGCCACATCTTTAATAGTTGTGTCGGAAGTTACACTGACCACATCGTGCACCATTACTTGCGGAATGGTAAACATGTTATATACAATGGTATCCACAACTTCCTCGTGTTCATCAATGGCATCGGCAAAACTTATGCGCATTAAGTCCGTATGACTCAGCATACCTTTTATGTTGTTGCCCTCAACCACAGGGATATGTCTTATGTGATGTTTTTTAAAAAGTCGTTCAGCAGTCACCAAATCATCCTTGGTGCTCAATGTGACCAAGTTTTTGGTCATTATTTTCGAAACAGGTACACCATTTTTCATCTTTCCGGTATTTAACTAATCTTCGAATGAAGTTACCGTGATCATCTTTTAAAAATTATGATAATTGTCAGTTGGCGCTTAAGTTGAACGCGGGAAGTATAGCTGATTTCTGGCGTAAATCTGGCATTTACATGGTTTCTTGGGCCATACACCTGATTTTTTTGGTTTTTTTTTCAATTTATTGGCAATTTTAAGAATTGAATCAACAAACCAATCCCACCACCAATCATGAAAAATCTTTTTGTTCCCCTCCTATTTTTCTTTTGCTCGATTTCTGGATATTCACAAAACTACTATGAAACAAGCTGGGTCAGTGGTGAAGTGAAATATACCGCCCTTGTAATTTTTTATGAAGAAAACGAAGCTTTGGTTCGCGTAAAATATTATGCCAATGGGGCCGACAAATTAGCTACTTATACATGTGTCTATAAAAACTTCACTAAATCAGATGGCTCAACCGATAGATATTTGGATGGATTTGGCGCACAAATAGTGAGGGGGCCATCGAATAGCAGCTATAGTGCCGACAATTTTTACATTAAAGAAAACGGGGCTTCGTACCAAGCATACACAGCGGACGACAATGCTTTTGGTGGAGGTGATTTCACACAGACCATGAAACCCATGCTCTACTGGGTCAAATTAAATCCAGAAGCGCTTACAAAAGGGTATATGGACGATTATTTTGAAGAGGACGAAGAGCTTTTTCAAGTATTGGTTTATTTGAACAAGGGTGAAATATCCTTTCCTGTGGAAACCAATGCGGTGACGGTACTGGCCAATGGTATGGATGGGGAATCCGTGTGGGCCGCCGTTATGGAAAACAACAGCAAAACATCTTACTCGGAACAGAGAATAATTGAATCTTCGACCTTCCCCAACGAATGGATAAAAACACAATGGGATGAAGGTTTTCACATCACCACTTTTGATTATGATGAAAGTAAGAAGAAGTTTGCGGTTTTAATGAGCAAAGGGTATGGCTTGGGTCCGCAATCTTGGAGAAGGTCCAGCACTTTCCCAAAAGATTGGGTGAACGAAAAATGGAACGATGGCTATAGCATCACCTCCATGATGAACGGTAACGGCAATTGGTATTTGACCATGAGCAAAAATACGGGAATTCAAACCCAAAGATGGAGGACCAGTTACGATATACCTAGAGACTGGATCATTGATAATTGGAACGAAAGTTATGCAATCACCTCGGCAACCTACGGGAATGGGCTTTGGGCCTTGACAATGAGCAAAGGTTCCAAACTCGGTTCACAATCGTGGAAAACCGAAACCACCTATCCGTTCGAATGGATAAAAGAACGTGCGGATAAAGGGTATTCAATTACCACAATAACTTATGGGGATGGTATGTGGCTTATTGTCATGTCAAAAAATACAACCAATACTACAAACCGATCTAGTTCTCAATACCAGGACATTCCCATCAATTGGATTTTGAGCAATACCAGAAATTAGGTTTATCTATTTGGCCACATTTACCGATCTGGTTTCCCTGATCACGGTAACTTTCACCTGGCCTGGATAGGTCATGTCGGTCTGTATTTTTTGTGAGATTTCGAAAGAAAGCTCCGCTGCTTTATCATCGTTTACTTTCTCGCTCTCCACAATTACACGCAATTCCCTACCTGCTTGAATGGCATAAGCTTTTTGCACTCCGTTAAAGCCAAAGGCAATATCTTCCAAATCCTTCAAACGTTGAATATAGGAATCCAGTACCTGTCTTCTTGCCCCGGGACGTGCACCACTGATAGCATCACAAACTTGAACAATGGGAGAAATTAAAGTAGTCATTTCAATCTCATCATGGTGAGCTCCGATAGCATTACAAACCTCATCCTTTTCACCATATTTTTGTGCCCATTGCATTCCCAAAATCGCGTGCGGTGTTTCCACTTCCACTTCTGCCATAGGTACTTTCCCAATATCATGTAGCAGTCCGGCTCGCTTGGCAATTTTTGGGTTGAGCCCCAATTCTGCAGCCATTACACCACAAAGTTTAGCCACTTCCCTGGAGTGTTGCAAGAGATTTTGTCCGTAAGAGGAACGATACTTCATTCGACCTACTGCCTTTATGAGTTCTGGATGTAATCCGTGTATTCCCAAATCGATCACGGTACGTTTTCCAATCTCCGCAATTTCCTCATTGATTTGCTTTTCGGTCTTTTTCACCACCTCTTCGATACGTGCAGGGTGAATTCTACCATCCGTGACCAAACGGTGCAGGGACAATCGGGCTACTTCCCGCCTAACCGAATCAAAACAAGACAGAATAATAGCTTCTGGCGTATCATCCACAATAATCTCTACTCCTGTGGCAGATTCAAGGGCGCGAATATTTCTACCCTCACGTCCAATGATTCGTCCTTTTACATCGTCTGACTCCAGATTAAATACGGAAACACAATTTTCCACGGCTTCTTCAGTGCCAATACGCTGAATGGTGTTGACCACAATTTTCCTGGCCTCTTGTTGTGCGGTGAGTTTGGCTTCTTCCAAAGTGTTTTGAAGGTAGGCCATGGCATCGCTTTTGGCAGTTTCTTTTAAAGACTCGAGTAGTTGTGCCTTGGCATCCTCGGCAGAAAGTCCGGATATCACCTCTAACTGTTGAACCTGGCTTTTATGAAGTTTCTCTACTTCGGATTGCTTTTTCTCAAGGATATCACTTTTATAAGCAACTTCCTTTATTTTTTCTTGTAGTTGATCGTTCAGTTTTTTGTTTTTCGCAAGTTCACTGCTTACTTGGGATTCCTTGTCCCTTGTCCTCTTCTCTGCTTCACCAATCTTCTTGTCTTTGCTGATAATGACTTTCTCATGCTCGGCCTTCAACTCTAAAAACTTCTCCTTGGCCTGGAAAATCTTATCTTTTTTTATACTCTCACCTTCCTTTTTGGCTTCTTTGATGATGTCGGATGCTTCTTTCTTTGCATTGGCGATGGTCTTGGACGCTTTGCCTTTCTCCATCATCTTGGCAATTGCAAATCCAATCGCCAGCCCTACAACGGCTGCAACGACTATTATTATGATATTATCCATGTTTGCTTATGTTTAGTTAAAAAAAAAGCCCACATTGGCCGAAGTTTTGTACAAACTCCTAAATACAGGTTTAGGGCTAACAGACTGATCAAGGATCCCTATACAAGTAGGGCCTGCTTTTACAGCCTAAACTCACCCTTTCTAATTATAATAGTGTTGAGTTTGTCAAAAATTAATTACCAATGTGGGCAGTAACAATATTTTATTTAAAAGAACTTATTCGCCTAATTTGGAATGTACCAATTCGTCCAATGCTCTAAGGCGTTGCATTGCTGCCTCTGCATTTTCCGAACGATCAATTCCTCCTTGCTCAATTTTGGATGCAAACTGCAAGGCACACATGGCCAATACATCTTGCTTGTCCCGAACGGCATAGTTTTGCTCAAACTTTTTAGCCAAATTTTCTATGTTCTTGGCCGCTTTTCGCAACCCTTCCTCTTGCTTGGGGTCTATCGTTAAAGGATATACCCTATCAGCAATGGAAAGCTTTATTTTGAGCTTCTCGTCCATAATCCCAGTACCAGTTAATCCGCCAACTTGGCTATGCAAACATCAAGTTCGCGAATCAATGTATTTATTTTGAGCTTAGCTTCTGTTTTACTTGTATTACTACCCAGCATTGTGTTTGCCATTTTAAGGGAGTCATATTTCTCCTCCCATTCTTTTAGAGCATTCTCTTTGAGTTCGTTTTTCTCTTCCAAGAGTTTCAATTCCTGTTTTAACTTGGCATTGACTTGGTGCAACAGCTCCATTTTGTGCAGCAGTTTGCTCACCTTGTTCTCCAAAGAATCCACAATCTCAACAAGTTCGCTCATATTTGCAAACAACAATACGTATTACACAAAGTTAACCAACCTGGTACAACCTCGCAATAGTTTTAAGATTTATTCTTGAAGCTACGCTTGAAGCCCAAAATGAGCATTTTAAATCTTTTTTTCAAATAAAAACATTGGTTACTTTCGTATTGAATTATTGATTTTCATATGCGCGGCAACTTTTTTTTAGTCCTTTTTTTGATTGCATTGTACTTACCTGCACAAAAAAAATACCCTCAAGATACATTTCGCCCCCCATTGGAGATTCCTTTGGTCCTAGCCGGAACTTTTGGTGAACTACGTTCAAATCACTTCCATTCCGGAATGGACATAAAAACTCAACAAAGGGAAGGCCTATCTGTTTTTGCCATTGGTGATGGAACCGTGACCCGTATCAAAGTATCCCATTGGGGCTATGGAAAAGCTCTTTATGTAGCTCATCCAAACGGATATACATCGGTATATGCCCACCTAAAAAAGTTTGGACCGGAAATAGAGGAATATGTAAAGAAAGTGCAGTACGAAAAGCAATCTTACGAAGTGGAAATGTTTCCGGATTATGGAGAGCTTAAAGTAACCCAAGGAAGTACAATAGCATACTCCGGCAACACCGGAAGCTCTGCTGGACCCCATCTCCATTTTGAAATACGCAACAGTGTAAATGGCAAGCCCACAAACCCCCTACTCTACGGTTATGAGGTGAGGGATGCCACAGATCCAACTTTACTGGGGCTTTATGGCTACCCGTTGTCCGAAGGTGCTTTGATCAACCAGAGTGCGGACAAGATCCAATTAAATTACACACGGCAATCAGATGGTTCTTTTTTGGCCGATAAGGTTACCGCCATTGGCACCATTGGCTTTGGCATCAATAGTTTTGACCGCTTGGACATGGCCGCCAACAAAAATGGAGTGTATGCCATAAAACAAACTGTAAATGGCAGGGTATATTCCGAATTTGATTTTGATTCTTTTTCGTTTGGGGAAACACGATATATAAATACACTTATCGACTATGCCCATTTTTACGATCACAGGCAAAAAATCCAAAAATGCTTTAAAGAGCCCTACAACTACTTGAGTATTTACAAAACACTTTACAACGATGGGAAAATCAAAATAGAAGAAGGCATGTCCTATCGGGTAGAATTGTTGATTTCGGATATTGCTGGAAATACCACAAAGCTCATTATCCCCATAGATGGAAAAAAACAAGAGGAAAAAATAGCCAAGGACGATGAGACTACCGATAACTTTGTAATCGCATCCAAGCCGAACAATTTTGACCTTGGTGCCGCAAAAGTCTATTTCCCGGCCAATACCTTTTATGAGGATTTCTTCATTAACCTTGAAAAGGGCACCGACACCATAACCATACATGACAATAGCGTAGCGGCACATCGAAATTTCACTATCAGCTTTGACCCTTCCAAATATTCCGAAGAAGATAGAAAACAAATGTTCATTGCCCATCTGGATATCAAAATGAGACCATCTTACTCAAAAACCTACAAACGGGACGGTTCCTTTACCACAAGAACACGAACATTGGGAACATACACCCTTGTTAAAGACAGTGTTGCCCCTGAGGTAAGACCCAAAAATTTTAAGGAAAAGCAATGGTTGAGCAACTATAGTTATTTAAGCCTAAAAATTTCAGACGATTTAAGTGGTATCGATTCCTATTCCGCTACTTTGAATGGCAAATGGATCTTAATGGAATACGAGCCAAAAACAAATACCATAACCTACGATTTTGACGATAACATCATCAACGAGACAGAATGTGAATTAAAAGTCACGGTTACGGACAATGTGGGCAATTCCACCACCTATGTTGGTAATTTTTTCAGGAAATAGGTTTATTTTTGCAAACGAAAAATGTGATGGACCAACAAATCACTTTTTTCTCATATCAACCTATCAATAGATCAACCATAACTGTTTGCAACTCGTAGCCAATAAATCAGGATCATTACACTAAAAATAGATTAATGAAAAAAATTGTCTTTGTTTTCATCCTTTTGACTACTGCGATGTTATCCGCACAAAAAAACATCTATGAAAACATTAGGTTCGATGAACTCACCAATGACCATAAGATATTGGCCATTGTTCCATTCATAGCGCATTTGGAGTTAAAAAAAGCGGTTGACAGGAATGAACTCAGCGTGTTGGCAGAAAAAGAAGGTTATGCTGTACAGAATGCACTGGAAACCTATTTTTCCAAACGGAAAAAGCGAAAGAAGTTCAATGTTGACTTCCAGAACATTATGAACACCAATGCTATTTTGGCGCAAAACAATATCGACTACGATAACATTGACACCTATACCACACAGGAATTGTGTAAAATTCTGGATGTAGATGGGATTATTAGCGGCAACCTGAACCTCAATATCCTACTTTCAAAAGGTGTGCCCACAGATTTTAGCATTCTGGATTATTTTAGTGGAAATGCCAACTATGGTAGAATCGGGGTTAAGATAAGTGACGGAGAAACAGGAAAACTTCTTTGGAAGTATGAGAACGAAATCTCCAAAAAAACAGGTAAGAACACCACGGAACTCATTGATAAAATGATGAAAACCGCATCTAGAAAATTTCCTTACGATAGAGAAAAAAGAAGGAACAGAAACTAATTAACTATTCGCGAACTCCTTTAAAACCTCAACTGTATAATCGAGTTCTTCCTTGGTATTGTACATGGAGAAAGAGAATCGCAAGCTAGGTTTTTCCAACTCTGATCCAGATAATAGTTCAGAAAGAACATGAGACCCCTGATCACTACCGGATTGGCAGGCACTCCCTTTGGAACAGGCGATACCCTTCATATCCAAATGGAACAACAGCATTAGGCCTTTTTGTTTATCAAACGGTAACCGAATATTGGTCAAGGTATAGGTGCTTTTCTCCAAATCCCCTGAAAGTCCATTACAAACTGCCTCAGGCATTTCTTGCTTCATCCTTTCCAAGAAATATTTTTTAAGCTCCCTTACCGTTTTGGTCTCTTCTTCCAGATGCTCATAAGCTCTTACAAAAGCTTCTTCCAAACCAACAATGTTATGGAAAGGTTCTGTTCCAGCTCTAAAACCTCTTTCTTGTGCTCCACCGACAATAAGTGGTCTTAAACCAGAATTTTTACGGATAAACGCAAACCCGATTCCTTTAGGACCATGGAATTTATGGGCAGCAGCAGTCATAAAGTCAACAGAAACAGCCTGCACATCCCAAGGATAATGACCTATGGATTGCACCGTATCTGAATGAAAAAGCGCATTGTTCTCTTTACAAAGTTCACCTACGGCAGCAATATCCGTGATATTTCCAATCTCGTTGTTCACATGCATTAAGCTGACCAATTTTTTGGAATCGTCCTTTTTTAGCAATGCTTCCAAATGCTCAAGGTTAGGGTTTCCAAATTCATCCAAATCCACATACCAAACATTGATATTGTACTCTTTTTCAAGCTCCTCTGCGGTATGGAGCACAGCGTGGTGTTCTATTTTGGAAGTAATTATCGTCTCAACGCCCAGATCTCTTACTGCACACCTTAAAATCATGTTATCAGCTTCTGTGCCCCCAGAAGTAAAAATAATTTCCGATGGCTGAGCATTTAAGGTTTTGGCAATGGTTTTCCTTGCTTGTTCCACAGCAGTTTTTGCCGACCTCCCGAAACTATGGGTCGATGATGGGTTCCCGTAGTGTTCGGCGAGTGCCTCTTGCATTCGCGCTATAACCTCGTCCCTTACCTGCGTTGTTGCAGCATTGTCCAGATACACTTTTTGCATGGCTGAGTTCACTTTTTAACAGGGGCAAAAATACGGGAAATAAAGTTAATTTCTTTATAAGTACACTCTAAGTATTGGGGTATTAAAATGGAATTACATTAAATTTGGAGCATGAGAAAATTTATCGTTTCAATCTTTAGTTTGGTTTTGTTCCTTTCTTGCAGCGATGGTGATTTGGAGATAGAGACCATTGACTTTGATAGCATTTCCGTGCAATTTTGCAGTGCTCCCGTACCGGCGTCCACCAATTTATTTTTTAAAATAAACGATAGCGAAGCACTTATATTGGAACTTCAAAGTGGTGTTTTGAACAATGGCGTGGCTGGTGAGACCGTGACCACCGAAAGCTCGGTACCCAACCAATCCCAAGTTACCTATCGAATTTTCTCCGATGAAGTGGACGATGGTTATTTTTGTGACATCATACCTCCTGCCGAACCCACGGTAATCGATGAAGTTGAAGCAGAGGACGGGATGGTAATCGTTGAAACTACCGTTGACCCCAATGATAGTTCAGTGTTTATTCACACTATAAGCCTAAGCGGAATATCTTTTGTTACCGGAAGCGGGGAACGCATTACCAATTTAACGATCAGCGAATTTGGCGATGTTACCACAGATGCACCATAATCAGGTGTTCTGATAAATATAAACTTCGGTTGCCCCTAGACCGTATTTTTGATAATCCGCATCATAAAATCTGACGTTGTCATACCTATTGAACAAATAACGTAATTCTTCCTTTAGAACACCTTCACCCACTCCGTGGATGAACACGACTTTCTGAATACGTTTTCCAATCGCAAAATCCAACTGCCTTTTAGCGGTCTCCAATTGAATGTTTAGCATATCATAGTTGCTCATACCCTTGCTGGATTTCACCAATTGGTAAATATGTAAATCCACCTCCATTTTAGGGGCGCTTCTTTCCTTGGGTTTAATGGTTGGTGCTTTTCTTCTTTTTGGAATTTCCTTTTCTTTTTTGACTTTGGCCACTTCGTAATTGGTAACAGAAATATCTCCTTCAATTTTGACAAGATCAGCTGCAGTATATTGCATCTGAAATCCATCATCTGTGATCAAGGTCACAAAATCACCATCCACTTTTTGAATGGTTCCCGAAATGGTTTCATCCAAAACTTCAACCCTATCTCCAATCGAAAATTTCCCCATAATTAATCTCTCTGGCAAAAAATGATGTAAAAATTAAACCCGAATACAAAAATAATAGTATTTTTCGGCTACCACAGACTATGATGTACCTAACACCAACCATAAACGCCATTAGCTTAAAGGACTACATGCTGCCTTGCCTCAACAAACAACTTTTGGGGCTGGACTGCCCTGGTTGCGGCATGCAACGCTCGGTTGATTTGTTGTTACACGGTGAGTTTTTAGCTGCTTTCCAAATGTACCCGGCCATTTACCCCATATTGGTCCTCCTAGTATTCTTAATTACGAGCACCTTTGTAAAACTCAAATATTCCCAGCAAATAAAGATGGCACTTATGTTTATTGCAGCTGGTACCATTATAGTAAGTTATATCCTAAAAATGAATAACCTTTTTAATTAAAAACTTAAAATCATGGAACAACAAAAACTTCCAAACGCAACGCTGATCATCGTCTTTGGCATTATTTCGATAATAACTTGTTGCTGCTACGGTGTCATCGGACTTATTTTCGGTGTAATTGGTTTAATATTGGCCAATAAGGCATTGAAACTTTATGCTGAAAACCCCGAAATGTATGAAGGCGTCCAAAATGTGAAAACAGGTAGAATCCTATCCATTATAGGGATTGTTTTAAACGTAATCTATCTACTGTTGTCTATTTGGGCCATATCCAAATTTGGATGGGACACGCTTCAAGACCCAGAAAGAATGCAAGAAATTCTAGAACAATATCAACAATAATTATATGAGCCAGCAACCCATACCAGGGGCAAGCACAGTGTTGACAATGGGGATACTCTCCATTGTCGGCACTTTATTTTGTTGTGGTCCTTTTGGTGCGCTTTTTAGCATAATCGGCTTGGTAAAGGCCAAGACCGCTAGCGAATTGTACCAACAGAACCCAGAGAATTATACGGATTACAGCAATGTAAAGACAGGAAAAATCTTATCCTATATTGGATTAGCATTGTCATTGGTTTATTTGGTACTTTTTATCCTATATTTCGGATTTATTGTAGCCATGATTACAACCGGAGAGTTAAGTGGTGAATTTTAATTTGCGACTTCACTTATAAATTTAAGGCGGTACAGACGAAGCTCTTCGTCCTCGTAGTCCCCCTCGAACTCATCCACGGCAGCCGAAATGGAATCGGTCTCTGCTTCCAGAAAATAGTCATGGATTTCTTCTTGTTGGTCTTCATCCAAGATTTCATCGATCCAATAACCGATGTTCAACTTTGTACCACTGAATACGATTTGCTCCATTTCTTTGATCAAATCGGTCAACTCCAAGCCTTTTGCAGAGGCAATATCGTCCAAAGCCAATTTCCTGTCCACACTTTGAATCACGTATAATTTCAACCCAGAATTGGCTCCTGTACTTTTAACAACAAGGTCATCCGGTCTTGTAATATCGTTTTCATCAACATATTTGGAAATAAGCTCAACAAACGGTTTTCCGTACTTTTTTGCCTTACCCTCACCCACACCTTGAATATTGATCAGCTCTTGCATGGTAATGGGGTATTTAAGGGACATATCTTCCAAGGAGGGGTCTTGAAAGACCACAAATGGAGGTACTTCTCTCTTTTGTGCTTCTTTCTTTCGGAGATCTCGAAGTAATTTTAATAATTGATCATCGGCTACGGCTCCATTGGATTTCTCCGCCGTAATTATGTTACCTGTATCTTCTTTTGAATAAACATGATCCTTGGTCATCATAAACGATTCTGGGTTCCCCAAGTATTTCTCACCCTCTTTGGTCAAATGAAGAATACCGTATCGCTCAATTTCCTTTTTAAGGAGTCCTGCGACCAAAACCTGTCTGGTCAATGCCATCCAAAATTCCTTGCTTTTATCCTTACCTATTCCAAAAAAGCTTTTCTCATCCGTTTTGTGGGAAGATATCATGGCATTGGTCTTTCCTACCAACACCCTGACAATTTCTTTTGTCTTAAATTTCTCATTGGTGTCCTTGACCACATTCAAGAGTTTTACCACATCCTCTTGGGCCTCTACTTTGGGCTTAGGGTTTCTGGCGTTATCGTCCATATCGGCTCCCTCGCCATTTACCTCGTCAAAATCCTCACCAAAGTAATGCAATATAAATTTTCTCCGGGACATGGATGTCTCGGCATAGGCGACGATTTCTTGCAACAATGCGTTTCCAATTTCTTGCTCTGCAACGGGTTTTCCCGACATAAATTTTTCCAACTTTTCTACATCCTTGTAGGCGTAATATGCCAAACAATGTCCTTCGCCTCCATCCCTACCGGCACGACCTGTTTCTTGGTAATAGCTTTCTATACTTTTAGGAATATCGTGGTGGATCACAAAACGGACGTCGGGTTTATCGATACCCATCCCAAAGGCAATGGTGGCCACAACCACGTCCACCTCTTCCATCAAGAACATATCCTGATATTTGGAACGGGTCTTCGCATCGAACCCTGCATGGTACGGAACGGCACTCACCCCGTTCACTTGAAGTACCTGGGCCAATTCCTCAACCCTTTTTCGGCTCAAACAATATATTATACCTGATTTACCCTGATTTTGTTTTACAAAACGGATTATATCGGCATCTACATTTTTGGTCTTGGGTCGTACTTCATAAAATAGATTGGGCCTATTAAAAGATGCTTTAAAGATTTTGGCGTCCGTCATGCCCAAGTTTTTAATAATATCTTCCTGGACTTTTGGTGTTGCAGTAGCGGTAAGCCCAATAATGGGAATATTGTCGCCCAACCTATTGATGATGCCACGAAGATTACGGTATTCTGGCCTAAAATCGTGCCCCCATTCCGAAATACAGTGGGCCTCATCCACAGCAACAAAAGAGAGTTTTACATTTTTAAGAAAATCCACGTTTTCCTCCTTCGTTAAGGATTCCGGAGCCACGTAGAGCAATTTGGTCACTCCATTCACAATATCTTCTTTTACCTGCTTCACCTCTGTTTTGGTCAAAGAGGAGTTCAATACATGTGCGATACCATGTTGTTCGGATATTCCGCGTATGGCATCCACCTGGTTTTTCATTAAAGCAATCAAAGGGGAAACAACAATTGCAGTTCCCTCTTTCATTAAAGCGGGCAATTGATAACAAAGGGATTTCCCGCCTCCCGTAGGCATGATCACAAAGGTGTCGTTACCACTTAGTATATTCTGGATTACATCTTCCTGCAATCCCTTAAACTTTGAGAAACCAAAATATTTTTTGAGCGAGGAATGCAAATCAGTGTTCGTTAGGCTCATTTCCGCATTTTTCAATTAATTACAAGCAACCTAAAAGGCAGTTGAAGCTGTTATTTTAACCTTTCAATTACAGAAGAATCTATTCTCACCTCCATAATAGTCTGTAAAAGATAGTTTGATTAGTTTTGTAATCTTAAATATAAGACATTCTTTTAGGAATACAATCAGTTAATCGGTTAATTACTTTGAGCGACACCAAGTCAATTTTATCCATAGCAAAACGGACCCTTGAAATAGAAAGCAAGGCCGTAGCCAATTTAATTGGTCTTTTAGACGACCAATTTGCAAACGCTGTACAATGTATATTAGAATCGCACGGAAGGGTTATTGTTTCAGGCGTAGGCAAAAGTGCCATAATAGCTTCTAAAATTGTGGCCACATTGAATTCAACTGGAACACCGGCCATTTTTATGCACGCCGCTGATGCCATTCATGGCGATTTGGGAACCATCCAACAAAATGATGTGGTCATCTGCTTGTCCAAAAGTGGGAACACTCCAGAAATCAAAGCTTTGCTTCCCCTAATTAAAATTGCAAACCATAAGCTTATAGGGATTACGGGAAACATGGACTCTATCTTGGCAAAACAGGCGGATTTTGTACTTAACACCTACGTGGAAAAAGAAGCTTGTCCAAACAATCTGGCACCCACCACAAGTACATCGGCACAAATGGCCATGGGAGATGCACTGGCTATATGCCTATTGGAACTAAAAGGGTTTAGTAGTTCGGATTTTGCCAAATACCACCCTGGTGGCGCTTTGGGAAAGAAACTATATTTGCGCGTTGCCGATATTGTGGTAAATAACCAAAAACCTGAGGTGGACATTAACACCAAGGTTAAAGATGTGATCATAGAGATATCCGAAAAAATGCTAGGTGTTACCGCGGTTCTAGATCAAGGCAAAGTAGTTGGTATTGTTACCGATGGAGATGTACGAAGAATGTTGAGCAAATACGATAATATAAGCGGACTAACCGCCCGGGACATTATGACCTCCAATCCCAAGACAATAGACGTGGATACGTTGGCCATTAAGGCACTAAAGTTGTTGCAGGAAAAGAGCATATCCCAGTTGTTGGCCTTTGATGGCGAAACCTATGCAGGCGTGGTCCACATTCATAACCTTATAAACGAGGGAATCCTATAATGGCTAAAAAAGAGAGAAAAAATCCAGATGAAATGTCCTTTTTGGACCATTTGGAAGAGTTACGTTGGCATTTGGTGCGCTCCACTTTGGCAGTTGTGATCATTGCTTGTATGGCCTTTGTTTTTAGAGGCTTTATTTTTGATACCATATTATTTGGTCCCAAGAACATGGACTTCCCCACCTATCAGTTCTTTTGCAACATTGGAAAGTTCTTCGGAGTGGATTCCGAGTTCTGTGGTGATACCATTCCATTTACCATTCAGAGTAGATTAATGGCTGGACAATTTTCCGCACATATCTGGACCTCCATATGGGCGGGCGTTATTCTTGGGTTCCCCTATATTTTGTGGGAATTATGGAAGTTTATCAGCCCTGGGCTTTACGAAAAGGAAAGAAAGCATTCCAGAGGGTTCATCATTACCGCTTCAGGATTGTTCTTCCTAGGTGTACTTTTCGGATATTATATCGTTGCTCCATTATCCATCAACTTTTTGGGGTCATATCAGGTAAGTAAGGAAGTGTTGAACGAAATCGATCTCGGATCCTATATTGGAACGGTCAGGGCTTCGGTAATTGCCTGTGGTATCATGTTTGAATTGCCCATCGTTATTTTCTTTTTGACGAAAGTTGGATTGGTAACCCCTGAAATCCTTAAGAAATACAGGAAGATAGCCTTGGTAATTATCCTGATACTCTCCGCAATCATTACACCTCCGGATATTACAAGTCAAATTATTGTGTGCATACCCGTACTTGTTTTATATCAGGTAAGTATTTTTATTTCAAGAATGGTAGTCAAAAAAGAAGAAAGAAAAGAGAAAGCAAGAAAAAATGCCAAATAAAGTAGAAGAGTTCAATGCCTATCGTGCCAAGATGAACGATAAGCTGCTTGCCGAGAACAACAAACTGATCAAACGCATATTCAATCTCGATACCAATGCCTTTATGGAAGGCGCTTTGGATGTTAAGACAAAGGAGCTCTTAGGACTGGTAGCCTCTGCAGTGCTACGCTGCGACGATTGTGTAAAGTACCACCTGGAAAGCTCCAAAGAAGCAGGCGCCAATAAACAAGAAGTGATGGAAACCCTTGGTATAGCCACATTGGTAGGCGGAACCATCGTAATTCCACACTTGCGTCGCGCTTACGAATATTGGGAAGATCTGGAAGCAAACGAAGCTTAAAAAAATCCAAAAGACCATACAGCAGACCAAGAATATGTTTAGTTTTGGCAAATTCCTATGAAGCTACGCGCAGAAAATATAATGAAGGCCTACCGTGGCCGTAAAGTTGTTAAAGGCATTTCCCTAGAGGTCAATCAAGGTGAAATCGTTGGATTATTGGGTCCCAATGGAGCTGGAAAAACCACTTCTTTCTACATGATAGTCGGGTTGATCAAACCCAATGGTGGAAACATTTATCTGGATGATATGAACATTACCACCTTCCCTATGTACAAAAGGGCCCAGCATGGTATTGGTTATTTGGCGCAAGAAGCATCGGTTTTCCGAAAATTGAGCATTGAGAAAAATATCTTGAGTGTGTTGCAACTCACTAATTTGAGCAAGAAAGAGCAACACATGAAAATGGAGTCCTTGATTGATGAGTTCGGTCTGGGACATATCCGTAAAAACCGAGGTGATTTGTTATCTGGTGGTGAACGGAGACGTACCGAGATTGCCCGAGCCTTGGCAACCGACCCTAAATTTATTCTGTTGGATGAACCTTTTGCGGGGGTAGATCCCGTAGCGGTGGAGGACATTCAGCGAATTGTGGCCCAGTTGAAGAACAAAAACATAGGTATTTTGATTACCGACCACAACGTACAGGAAACCTTGGCCATTACCGAACGTTCATACCTTATGTTCGAAGGCGGCATTCTAAAAGCAGGTGAACCTGAAGAACTTGCCGTTGATGAAATGGTGAGAAAAGTCTATCTGGGGCAGAACTTTGAGCTACGAAAAAAGAAGCTTGATTTTTAACACTTTCCTATTTTTTCTTCTTTAATTCCACTTGAATAGATGGCGAAAGCCGCTTTAAGTGTTCAATAAACTTCATTTTATCTTTTGGAGAAATAACAGTACTGTTATATTTCCCATAATATATTTCCAAACGATCCAAAGAGGCTGCTGGGGAACTTAGTGGATTGTTTGACTCCACTATCCTTGTAATATCTTTGATCAAAACACTTTTTTTGATAAAGAAAAAGGTAGTTACCGTTAAAACTTCATCAGTAACTTCATAAGAAATAGAAAAAAACAGAGCAACAAAAACAAAAAGGAGCACAAATTGAACAATCACACCCGTTAAACTACTTTGCCCAAAGCTACTGACAATACCGATTCCAAAAATCAAAACAATGGGAATCAGCAATTCCAACCCAACTTTGGACGGATATACCACACATTCTCCAGAAACATTCCCATGTTTATCGTTATGCTGCTTTTCCCCCTCCATCTATAAGAGACATCAAAATATAAATTAATATGATTACGGGTATGGCCAAAAATCGCAGGGTCAACAACAAAACCAAACTACCTATAATGAACAAATAACGGATTCCGTTATCCTTAAAACTCCAGTTTTTGAACTTCAATGCGAACAATTTTATGGGTGAGTTCAATAAATAGGAGCTCAAAATGGTCAATATCACCAAAAACCATGGGTTCAAAATAATGCTGTTAAGTACCTCATTGTTTTGGTACAACAAAATCATGGGCAGTGAAAGAATCAAAAGTGCGTTCGCTGGAGTAGGAAGGCCTACAAAAGAAGAAACTTGATCCTCGTCCACATTAAACTTGGCCAACCGGTAGGCCGAAGCCAAGGTAATGGCAAAACCAACAAAAGGTAAAAGGGTGAGTTCAGTATCGTGACCTATAAATCCGAGATTCCAACCGCCTCTTTCCGCCATACTCAACAATTGAAACATAACCACGCCCGGTACAAGGCCGCTGGTAATCACATCGGCCAAGGAATCCAATTGAATTCCTATTTCGCTCTGTACATTGAGCGCACGTGCCGCGAGACCATCAAAAAAGTCAAAGAAAATCCCGATAAACACAAAAAGCGCGGCCCATTCCAAATGATTGAGCACAGCAAACACCGTAGCAATACAACCACTTAAAACATTGAGAAGGGTTAAAAAATTAGGAATATAGGACTTCATAAAATTAGGTTTCCGTAAAAATAGCGGAAAAATTAAACTGTGGGCAAGGGATAGTGCACCGAGCCGTTTTTATTCTGATATTTGTTCTGATAAAATTCAGAATGAGACGAAAGCTCCATCTTTTATTTCTTTTTTTCATCATCGGGAAATTCCTTTTTTCCCAGATCCCACAGCTCATGGAAAGTTCAAAAGTGAGTTTGCTTACCTGTGCCACAGGCGACGAGCTATACTCTGCTTTTGGGCACACTGCTTTTAGGGTGCAAGATTCCGCTTTGGGAATCGATGTTGTTTACAATTATGGTACTTTCGATTTTAATCAACCCAATTTCTACTTGAATTTTACCAAGGGTAAAATGATTTATTCCCTTTCCCGTAGAAGTTTTGAGGCGTTCTTGTATGAATACGAACTGGAAAAAAGATGGGTGAAGGAGCAAATTTTGGACCTCAGCCTACAACAGCGCAATCAACTCTTGGCTTTTTTTGAGGAAAACTATCTTCCCGAAAACAGGGACTACCTTTACGACCCCTTGCTGAACAACTGTTCCAGCATTACAGGCGATATTTTAAAAGAACAATTTGGTGATGCCATCGTTTTTGATGGTTCCCACCTAAAGAAGCAATATACCTTCCGCCAGTTGGTCCGTCAATTTATGAATGTGAACACATGGTCCATGTTTGGAATTGATTTGGCCTTTGGTTCACCGGTAGATAGAAAGGCCACAGTACAAGAGCACATGTTTTTGCCGTACTATACTATGGAACAAATCCGAAACACCACTTTAAACGGAAAACCATTGGTAAAGCGGGAACGTACTATTTTAGATTATAGCGAACATACCCAGAACAACTTTTTCCCACTCTCTCCTTTTTTTTGGTTTATTCTGCTTATGGCATTCACAGGAGTTATAACTTATTTCGATTATAAACATAAAGCACGCAGCCGCTGGCTGGACTTTTCGCTCTTATTTATCACAGGATTGACAGGAACCTTTTTATTTCTGCTATGGGTCGCTGCAGACCATACTTCCACTCCGTATAATTTCAATATTTTATGGGCTTTCCCAGTAAATGCCATTGTAGCCTTTGCCTTTGTTTTCCAAGATAAAGTGCCACAATGGGCCCCGAAATATTTGTGGACAGCTTTGGGGCTGATGGCTGTCACACTTTTGCTTTGGATAATTAAGGTCCAGATTTTTTCTCCTGTGGTTATTCCGTTACTTTTGACGCTGGCTATTCGATACCTGTACATGATCAGGCATTCCAAGTTATAAGTTGGCCCATAAACAACATCCATGAACTTATTAACGGTCGAAAACATATCAAAATCGTATGGGGAGCTAGTGCTTTTCTCGGATATTTCCTTTGGAATCAACAAAGACCAAAAGATAGCCCTCATTGCCAAAAATGGAAGTGGCAAAACCTCCATTCTCAATATTATGTCGGGAAAGGACACTTCCGAAACCGGTCAAGTGACCACGCGAAAGGGAATCAAGATTTCATTTTTGGAGCAAGAACCAGACCTGAACCCAAATTTGACCGTCGAAGAGACCATTTTTACTACTGACAACGAAATCCTAAAAGTAATTGCCAATTACGAAAAGGCCGTTGAGAATCCGGAGAACACGGAGCAATACCAAAAAGCCTTCGAGGCCATGGAGCGCCTCAACGCTTGGGATTTTGAGACACAATACAAACAAATACTTTTTCAGCTGCAGCTTTCCAAGCTTGATGCCAAAGTGAGTACGCTATCCGGTGGACAAAAGAAACGTTTGGCCTTGGCCAACGCGCTGCTAAACAAACCCGATCTGTTGATTCTAGATGAGCCCACCAACCACTTGGACTTAGAGATGATCGAGTGGCTGGAAGCATACTTTGCCAAGGAAAGCATAACCCTGTTCATGGTAACGCACGACCGCTATTTTTTAGATAGAGTCTGCAATGAGATTTTGGAACTGGACAACAATCAACTATACACTTACAAGGGCAATTATTCCTATTATCTGAACGAAAAAGAGGCCCGAATGGAGCGCGAGGCCGTGGAGCAGCAAAAGACCAAGATGCTGTACAAAAAGGAGTTGGATTGGATGCGCCGGCAACCCAAGGCCCGTACCACAAAATCAAAATCACGGATTGATGACTTTGCCGAGATAAAAAAACGTGCCCATCAAAGGCGCCAAGAGCACGAGGTGCAGTTGGAGTTGAACATGGAACGTTTGGGAAGTAAGATTCTGGAACTTCACAATATTTCAAAATCATATGGGGACAAAACCATTTTGGACAAGTTCGACTACAACTTCACCAAAGGTGAACGTGTGGGCATCATTGGAAAAAATGGAACGGGAAAATCAACGTTCCTAAACATCATAACCCAAAGAGAAGATGTGGAAGGTGGAAAGGTTGTGGTCGGCGACACAGTAAAATTTGGCTACTACACCCAAAAGGGAATTCCCGATAAAGAAGGCCAAAAAGTTATTGACGTGATTCGCGAGTTCGGAGATTACATACCCTTGAAAAAAGGAAGGCAAATCTCTGCCCAGCAATTATTGGAGCGTTTTCTTTTTGACCGTAAAAAGCAATACGATTTTGTTGAAAAATTGAGCGGTGGAGAACGCAAACGACTCTATTTGTGCACCGTGCTCATACAAAATCCGAACTTCCTTATTCTGGATGAACCTACAAACGATTTGGATATTGTCACTTTGAATGTTTTGGAAAGTTTCCTATTGGATTTTCCTGGTTGTTTGATCGTAGTCTCCCACGACCGTTATTTCATGGACAAAATTGTAGATCACCTATTTGTGTTCCGTGGGGAAGGTGTTATCGAAGATTTTCCAGGCAACTACTCCGATTACCGAAGCTACGAGACCAGTAAAGTAATCGAGGAACGTGAAAACAAGACCACTTCTTCAGAAAAAACGGAGAACAATTGGCGGGATACCAGTGGTGGCAAACTTTCCTATTCAGAGCAAAAGGAATACAAACAACTGGAAAAAGACATCCAAAAACTGGAAGAAAAGAAAGTAGTGCTGCAGAACAAGTTCACGGACCCTGAGTTGGATGGTGAAGAAATTGCCGACCTTTCCATCGAACTGAAAGAGGTGTCCGATACCATTGAGGAAAAAACAGAACGCTGGTTCGAACTTTCTTCCATTTTAGAAGGATAACACATGTGGTTCCGATTCATTTCATATGTAAGGTTTTTGGGTAAATCCACCAACCAGCATGGGGTGCACTCCCCTTTTGTGTTTAAATATGTTACACAATGCCTCTATACCAAAAAGAAGCTTCATCGTAACAAAAGCATCAATGTGTTGCTCAAGACCATCAATTATTTTGGTTTTGAAAAGGTCAATATCAAAAATAATGAGGAAGTCAAGGAATTGGTCAGACAGACTTTTCCCAAAGTTCGATTTGATGAAAACCCCTTGGACCTACTTTTTGTGGATGAAATGGATATGACCATCTTTCAAAAAATATATTCCGATGGAAAGTTGCACAACGATAGTCTTGTTTTAATCGACTCTATTCATGATAACGAGAAAAATTTGGAACAATGGAACCGTTTGATTGCCCTACCGGAAATCACAGTAAGTATAGATATGTTCCATTGCGGTCTTATTTCCATACGAAGGGAACAGGTAAAGGAACATTTCACAATTCGAATTTAAAACGGTAATTTTAGGTTATGGAAAATGTAGCAACAGATAACACCATTTGGTATGTGCTTGCCGTTTTAGGATTGATTTATCTGATTATTTTGTTCAGAAACAAGAAAGCGACAAAACGCAGAAAATCCCGCAAGTTTATGGAGGGGAAACGCCAACACGACAAGAACAACAAACAATGAACTATTGACAACAAGCAATGGTGGCTGTATTATTGAGAACAATTCCGATAACCGACTACTGACTACTGAAAAAATGAAGATATACACTAAAACTGGGGACAAGGGTACCACATCGTTATTTACGGGCACCCGAGTACCCAAGCACCACGCCCGTATTGAAAGTTACGGCACCATAGACGAGCTTAATTCCCACCTTGGTCTTTTAAGAGACCAGGAAATGGACGGGCATTCCAAAAAAACGCTCACTTTAATTCAAGAAAAGCTTTTTACCGTTGGTTCCATATTGGCCACAGAGCCCAAAAAAAACAATAGACTCAAAATTCCACGTATAAGTACCGAGGATATTGAATTTTTGGAGCAGGAAATGGACCGAATGAATGAGGAGCTTCCTGAAATGACACATTTTATACTTCCCGGCGGGCATACCACTGTGTCATACTGTCATATTGCCAGAACGGTTTGCCGACGTGGCGAGCGTATGATTTCCTATTTACACGAGAACGAGCCCGTTCCAGACAATGTGCTATCGTACATTAACCGACTTTCGGACTATTTGTTTGTTTTGGCGCGTAAATTGTCAAAAGACCTGAATGCCGATGAGATAAAGTGGATTCCCGAGAAATTAGACTGAAAAAATCGCTTTTTAACCCCAATTGTTTTGCCAACAATAAAATAATTTTTAAATAATACTGTTTTTACTTGGCAAATTGGGTTTAAAAATTATTTTTGCAAAAAATTATAAATCAAACCGTTACTATGTACTGGACTTTAGAATTAGCTTCATATTTAAGTGATGCGCCTTGGCCAGCAACCAAAGACGAACTGATAGATTACGCTATTCGAACAGGAGCGCCGTTGGAAGTTGTAGAAAATTTACAATCGATGGAGGAAGAAGGAGGCGAGATATACGAGTCAATTGAAGAAATCTGGCCCGATTATCCCACCGAAGAGGACTACCTCTGGAACGAGGATGAATATTAGATCCGAAAAACACAAACCACGTTAAAAAGTCTCATTTGAGGCTTTTTTTTATGTAATTTTGACAGCCTAGCAAAAGAATTCCATCGGAATCCCATCAATGGAACAGCTTTTGACAATCATAAGAAAAAATATTTCATGAGTTTTATTAATTCCGTACTAAAGGTATTTGTAGGAGATAAATCGGAGAAGGATGTAAAATCCCTACAACCTTTGGTGAAAGAGATAAAATCCTTTGAACAAGCACTCGAAGGATTGTCACATGACGAACTGAGACAAAAAACAGCTTCTTTTAAGGCAAAAATAGCCGAGGATTGTAAAGAGGTCAATGATAAAATAGCTGAGCTACAGGCAGAAGTCGAAAATTCCAACGACATTGATCGCAACGAGGAAATCTACTCCGAAATTGACAAGCTCAACGAAGAAGCATACAAAATTTCCGAGAAAACATTAAACGACATACTACCAGAAGCCTTTGCTGTGGTCAAGGAAACCGCCAAGCGATTTGCCGCTAACGAAACCCTCACAGTTACAGCAAGTGAATTCGACAGAGTGCTTTCGGGTGATAAGGATTATGTATCGTTGGAAGGTGACAAAGCGGTTTGGCAAAACTCATGGGATGCCGCAGGAAAAGAAGTCACCTGGGATATGATCCATTACGATGTACAGCTTATTGGAGGTATTGCCCTGCATCAAGGTAAAATTGCCGAGATGCAAACAGGTGAGGGTAAAACCTTGGTGGCCACCCTCCCACTCTACCTCAACGCCTTGGTAGGCAAAGGAGCCCACTTGGTAACGGTAAACGATTATCTGGCCAAAAGGGATAGCGCTTGGATGGCACCTATATTTGAATTCCATGGACTATCTGTGGATTGTATTGATAAGCACACACCCAACTCTGATGGAAGAAGAGCTGCTTACAACGCAGATATCACCTATGGAACCAACAACGAATTCGGATTTGACTATTTGCGAGACAACATGGCCCACACTCCCGACGATTTGGTACAACGACCACACCACTACGCTATCGTGGATGAGGTGGATTCCGTATTGATCGATGATGCCCGTACACCATTGATTATTTCAGGTCCAGTTCCCGAAGGTGACCGTCATGAATTCAATGAACTCAAACCGCAGGTCTCCAACATTGTTCAACAACAACGTCAGCATTTGACAGGTGTTTTGGCAGAAGCCAAAAAGCTTATTAAAGAAGGAAATACCAAAGAAGGTGGTTTTCTTTTGCTACGAGTTCACCGTGGACTTCCAAAAAATAAGGCGCTCATCAAATTCTTAAGTGAAGAAGGGGTAAAACAGTTGCTTCAGAAAACTGAAAACTTCTACATGCAGGACAACAATAGGGAAATGCCAAAAGTGGACGAGGACCTATTGTTCGTTATCGATGAAAAAAACAACCAGATAGAGCTTACCGACAAGGGAGTTGAATACATTTCCACAGATCAGGACAAAGAATTTTTTGTGATGCCCGACATTGGTAGCGAGATTGCAAAAATCGAGAACCAAGGACTGGAAATAGAAAAAGAAGCGGAGCTCAAGGAAGAACTATTTAAGGATTTTGCCATAAAAAGCGAGCGAATCCATACCATGACCCAATTATTAAAGGCATATACTCTCTTTGAAAAAGATGTGGAGTATGTAGTCATGAACAATAAAGTAATGATCGTGGATGAGCAGACTGGACGTATTATGGACGGTCGTCGTTACTCCGACGGTCTCCACCAAGCTATCGAGGCCAAAGAGAACGTAAAAATCGAGGCCATGACCCAGACTTTTGCGACCATTACGCTTCAAAATTACTTTAGAATGTACAATAAGCTGTCCGGTATGACCGGTACAGCGGTTACCGAAGCAGGGGAATTCTGGGAAATCTATGAGTTGGATGTTATGGAAATCCCGACCAATAGACCCATTGCCCGTGACGATAGGCACGATTTGATCTATAAGACCAAGCGTGAAAAATATAATGCCATCATCGACGAGGTCACAAAGCTTTCACAAGCAGGAAGACCCGTATTGATCGGTACCACCTCCGTTGAAATTTCGGAATTGCTTTCAAAATTGTTGAGTGTCCGCAAGGTTCCTCATAACGTATTGAACGCAAAACTCCACAAAAAAGAGGCAGATATAGTTGCCGAAGCCGGTAAAGGTGGTGTAGTGACCATTGCAACCAACATGGCTGGTAGGGGTACCGACATTAAACTGTCCCCAGAAGTAAAAGAAGCAGGCGGTTTGGCCATTATTGGTACGGAGCGCCACGATTCCAGACGTGTGGATAGACAGTTGAGAGGTCGTTCAGGGCGTCAGGGAGACCCAGGAAGTTCACAGTTCTATGTTTCTTTGGAAGATAACTTGATGCGTTTGTTTGGATCCGACCGAGTAGCCAAAATGATGGACCGTATGGGCTTGGAAGATGGAGAAGTTATTCAACATTCCATGATGACCAAATCCATTGAACGTGCCCAGAAAAAAGTGGAGGAGAACAACTTTGGTATCCGTAAGCGATTATTGGAATACGATGATGTAATGAACGCCCAGCGTGAGGTCATCTACAAAAGAAGAAGGCACGCCTTGGAAGGTGAACGCTTGAAAGTGGACATCGCCAATATGATCTATGATACTTCTGAAGCCATTGCCGAAACCAACAAAATGGCCGATGATTACAAAAACTTTGAGTTTGAGCTCATTAAATATTTCTCCATAACCTCACCCATCGATGAGGAAGAGTTCAAGAAAATGAGCTTTCAGCAAATTGCCAATAAAGTCAACGATGCAGCCTACAGTTTCTATAAAGAAAAAATGGAACGTAGTGCCACGGTTGCCTTTCAGGTCATCAAAAAGGTGTTCGAAGATGAGTCCAACAAGTTTGAACGCATTGTAGTTCCTTTTACCGATGGCATCAAATCCTTGAACGTTGTTACCAACTTGGAAAAGGCCTACAACAGTAATGGTAAACAATTGATAACGGATTTTGAGAAAAACATCACTTTGGCCATCATTGATGATTCCTGGAAAACCCACTTGCGCAAAATGGACGAATTGAAACAGTCCGTTCAATTGGCCGTTCACGAGCAAAAAGACCCTTTGTTGATTTATAAGTTCGAAGCTTTTGAACTATTTAAGGAGATGATGGACAAGGTGAACAAAGAAGTAATATCTTTCTTGTTCAAAGGGGAATTGCCTTCGGAGAACACGGCTCAAATTCAAGAAGCTCGCAACGTCCGTAGACCAAAGGAAAAGCTTCAAACCACAAAAGAAGAAATTCCGAACAGCGACGAATTGGCCGCCCAGAACAGAGCTGCCGGGCAAACACAAGGGCAACGCCCTCAAGTAACCGAAACCATTGTTCGTGAAAAACCGAAAATTGGTAGAAATGAAAGGGTTACCATTAAAAATGTAATGTCCGGAGAAAGTAAAACCGTGAAGTACAAACAAGCCGAACCCTTGATTGATAAAGGTGAATGGGTTTTGGTAAACGACTAAAACCATTCAAATAAGACTCCTAAAGTGGCAGTTATTAAAGCTGCCACTTTTTTTATATCAAAAACATAGTTAGATTTACAGCTTTAAACACCCCATTAAGCCGCTCTACCGCACTATTTTTTCTTTTTTTTGCAGTAGGGCAACATTCACGCGCAGCATATGAAGATTCCTAACAAGGATACATATAGATTACAAGATAAGATTGATTTGATACTAAAGGTTAACTACAATTCATCGTTCTTTGCTGCCATTTTTGGATTGGTATGTTTTTTCTTTTTGGATATAAAGGGGGTAATCACCTATACCTTTTTGGGCTATGCATTCATTAACCTATTGAATACCGTGCTTTACCAAAAGCACAACAACTTAACCCTCACTTACAATTTAACCTCCATCCTATCGATGATTGGCGCCATTGTGATAACCATGTACAGTGGTGGAATAAAAAGTCCTTTTATTTTTGTTCTGGCCATTATCGTATTTGCGGGATATGTGACCACAAAGGTCTTTGGTCAATTATACCTTATTATCAATTTGGCGGTACTTACACTGCTTTTCCTTTATGATATAGGTGATTTTAGAATTTCCGAGAACACAGTCCCTTTGGAGGCAAGAAGCTGGTTTGCCTATCTGAGTGCTGTATTTGCGGTATATCTTCTTGGTGGTGTATTTGGTAAAAACCTTTTAAGGGCCCACCATAGGCTATATAAATCCCGTAACGAGATTCAAGAACGTATCGAGGAGAAGGAAACCCTTTTGAAAGAAGTTCACCACCGGGTGAAAAACAATCTTCAAACCGTTTCCAGTCTTTTAAGCCTACAATCCAGGGCAATTGACGACAGTAAAATCAGCAACATCATCAAGAGCAGCCAAAACCGGGTCGTATCCATGGCCATGGTTCACGAAATGTTGTATAAAAGAGATGATTATCTATCCAAAATAGAACTGGAACCCTATGTAAAAGAACTCTGTGATTATTTGGTCCGTTCGGTAAAGGGAAGCAATCGCAATGTTAAGGTAAATTTGGACATCCCTGATTATAAACTCAGTATAGACACGGTAATTCCTTTGGGGCTGATTATCAATGAAACAATCACCAATGCATTGAAATATGGCATTACCGAAGGCCATGATGGTGAAGTACATGTCTCCGTTGAAAAAATCGAAGGTAACCGTTACAAAATGTACCTAGGTGATAACGGTATTGGATACTCAGAGGATATCAACCCAAAAACATCCAATTCCCTAGGACTGAAATTGATTTACAATCTGGCACGACAACTTAGAGGGTCCATAAGCAGGGATTATGCAAAAAAGGGAACCCACTATTGCATCGAGTTCGAAGAAGTAATCGAGGAGTTCAATACGGTTGACTCTTAAAAACCATTCAAAAAAGAAAAGCCGGCTTACAGCCGACCTTTCCAAATCTATTACAATCGAAACTTAAACTTCTAAAATTTCTTTTCCCTAAAGGAAAAGGCAATACTTGCCAAAACAAAGGCAACACTTAAAAACAATACAAAGGGTACCACAACTTCAAAAATCATCCTTATGCCAATTTAGCTCTGTCCTTTTTAGTTTTGAAAGAAAGCTCTTTTTTGATTCGGGAATTTTTAAACTTGTACAATCTCGCCACGCTAGTATCTTTCTTAACGGTATTGTTGATTTCTACATTCAACTCTACACCTTCGGAAAGAACATCAACTTTAATTTCTTTGGAAATATCTTGAGCCGAAGCCATGGTTCCGAAAAAAGCGATTGCGATGATGGTGAAAATTGTCTTCATTGTTCTGATTGTTTTACGATGTAAATTTACTTTCGCAAACAAGCTCAATTCGATTTCCATCGCCCAATGACACTTTTCTTTCGGTGAATAATTTTTTTTCGGATAAAGTGAATTTTATCGTCGACGAACGTTTTCAGGGTCAAAAACACTATACCGAAGGCAAGTGCATTTCATCGACAATTTCTCTTATGTAACATTTGTAACACACTGAACTTCAATAATTTATTTGTAGGAAAAAGATTATTTTTCAATAATTCAATGTAGGAATAAACTTATTTTTTCTTGCAATTGAGGGTTACTACATTATTCATGAATTAGCTTTTAAAAACCTGGATTAACATTTTTTAACGAACATTCACGTAATTGTTGGTACCTTATTACAACTAAACAAAAAACTAAAATGAAAACCGTGAGAACTCCATTTTTAATTCTACTCTTGATGGCATCCGTAAGTTGCCAACCCAAAAACAAATCAGATAAACAGGAAGTTGCCCAAAAGGAAGTAACGGACACTCATACGGCAACTAAATTGAATGCAGAGCAACTTCAAGAATATGAGACCGCATATTTTGCCAGTGGCTGTTTTTGGTGTGTGGAGGCCATCTTTGAGAGCGTAAAGGGAGTTAAAGAAGTGTATTCGGGTTATTCCGGTGGTTTGGAAAAGAATCCCACCTACGAAGAGGTTTCCTATGGCAGAACAAATCATGCAGAAGCAGTGGAAGTTTATTACGACCCGGATGTAATATCCTTTAAACAATTGGTACAGGTCTTCTTTGGTTCGCATGACCCCACCACCCTAAACCGACAGGGACCCGATCGCGGTGCCCAATACCGATCTATCGCCTTTTATAAGAATGATAGTGAGAAGAAAATCATATTGGATTATATTGACCTTCTGAAATCCGAGAATGTTTACGGTAACCGCTCCATTGTAACAGAGGTAACGCCTTTTGAAAAATTCTACATGGCAGAAGAATACCATCAGGACTACGAAAAACGAAATCCCAACAACAGTTATATCAGAAATGTATCGATTCCAAGACTGAATCGTTTTAAGAAGAATTTTGAGTCCTACCTAAAAGAAGATGCTCACTAGTAAATCACTTGGTAGGTTGTGGTCGTTGAAGAGTTATATTGACCTATAGGTTCAGGGGGTGGTTCCTTGGGACTGGCAGTTTAAGCTAGTTCTTTAGAACCACCTCACTGAATTTGGAATTGATCTTAATGGTTTTACCATCGTTCTTACTAATGTTATAGCCTGTGTACAAATTGGACCCTTGCTTTTTGGTGGATGTCAACTTCAACGTCTCCGGGTATTTAAATCCGGAAGTTGTTTCGTTAACCGAAATAACATAAGGCGTTTCCGGAAGTTTACAATCCAATTCACCATTTTCCATGGAAATATCGATGGTATTGAAACCGTTGGCCACCTCATCAATACTCAATGCACCGAAATTATTGGTCACCATTGCCTTACTGGCCACTCTACCTATTACTACATTGGATGATACTGAATTCAGTTTTAGTTCCTTCACCTCTTTTAGGTTGACCTTATCGGAGTAATCCGTACTCAAGGTACCATAGTTCCAATTTTTAACCACAACAGGAGAATACGATACTCGAATATCGGTGTTGGCACCATCAATGGTAGAGGCAAGCAAGCTTGCGTAGGACAAGCTTGCATTGATGTTTTTGGCATTTTCCGCCAATTTTACCTCGCCGTGGCGCACATTCATGTTTACCTTAATGTACTTCGGCATTTTGATGATGATTCGTTTTTTGACCTTATACTCTTTATGTTTTCCATCTGAAGAAAAGTAGAACACATTAGGGCTCCTATGAATGGTCCTTGCCTCTTCGCGAAGCTGTTTCCTAAGTTCCGCCTGCTCTTTTCTAAGCTCTGCTTGCTGAGCACGGATTTCTTCTCTTTGTTCCTTCATTCGCTCTTGCATTTCTTCACGGACTTTTTCGCGCTCTTCACGAAGTTTTTCACGTTCTCCCCTCATCTCCTCTCTTCTTGCTTCACGTTCCTCTGCCATTTTTTCCATCTCTTCGCCCCATTTTTCAAAACGCTCCTTATATTCTTTATCAAAAGTTTTCTCGAATTTTTTTTGCCACTCCTTCATGTATTTGTCACCATCCTTTTTATAGGCATCGTAATCAAACTCGATTGGAGGCAATGGTGGCATAGGTGGCATTGAAGCCACAATATTGATTTCTGGAATAGTAAAAGCAGAGATTTCTGGAATCTCCACATTGGCAATAATCTCGGCAACGGAAGGCATTTCGGGAATATCGATGTTCATCGTTCTAAAATCGTAAGCATAGTTGGGACCTGCACCTTCCGTACTTATCTCAATTTCCTTGCTATTGCCCATTATTTTGACCAAATCCCGTTCAAAATAAGAATCGGCCTCCTCTTGGTCCACTCCTTCCAGCTCAATTACCGCCGTAATCTCTACTTCATCTTTGTTCCAAGTATCGAACTCTATATCCGCATAACTGGTATTGATGTTCAACTCCGTTTCCTTATTGACATTGAAGGTTTCCTTGTAGGTTTTGGACTTCTCCTGCGCTTGGCCAGTAAACCCGACCAAGGCAAGAAGCAATCCGCTAAACAATATTTGATGATTCCTGTTCATTTTTTGATGATTTTAATTGATTCAACTTTGATTTTAACTTTTGTAACAACTGCAACCGTAGCTGTAGGTTATTGATCAAAGCACCTATGGTTTGATCATTGGGGCCCAAGTCGTTCAGCTCTTGGTTCAGTCGTTGATATTCCTTGTTCAGTTCTGCCAATCGGTCCATATAGCCGTCCACAAGCTCTTTGTTCCCTGGGTCATCGGCCAATTCGGATAATTGCAGGTTGATATTGGTGGTATAATAGGTTTCAATCTTTTTTAGGTCTGGCGATAGATCACCCAATGAAATACCTTGGGCCTCATTACCCGAATTATTCCTATCGACCACGGTTATCTTTTCGTCTGGGTCCACTGTTCCCCCATTACTGTTGAAATAATAGAAGGACAATCCAACGGCCACAACAACAGAGGCTGCAATCTGCATCCAAAGCGAAATAACCTTTCGCTTGGGCGGATCTTTGGGCAACTCTTCTTCCAACTTGGCGAAAAATCGGCCCTCATGCCCTTTCTTCATTTCAAAGCGCTTCTCCTCTCTTTCCTTTTCAAACAATTTTCTAAGATCACGTGCCATAAGCCAAATCTTTTAATTTCTCTTTTAATTGTGCTTTTCCTCTGAGCAATCGGGTCCGCGATGCCGTTTCCGTGATGCTCAAAATTCCAGCTATCTCGGAATGATCATACCCTTCCACTAAAAACAATTGCACAACATATCTATATTTTTGGGGTAGTTCCTCGATGGCTTCCTTCACTTGCTCCATGGAAACACCTTCATCCACAGACCAATCATCCTCCTCTGCCACCTGCATATAACTCTCATTGAGTTCCACTGTTCTCTGGTGTTTCGACTTTAAAAAATCGATGCTGCCATTCACAACAATTCTTTTCAACCAGGCTCCGAACGTTACATCTCCTTTAAATTGCTCAATCCGTTGAAAGGCCTTTATAAAAGAATCTTGCAACACATCCTCGGCATCATCCGTATTCTTAAGAAACCGCATAGCTACACAGAACATACCATCACAATACTGACGGTACAGTTTCATTTGCGCCTGGCGGTCGTTCGCCTTGCACTTTTCTACTAGCTCAATATGGAGCACACTTGGTTCTATGTCTGGTTTTTTAGTTGTTCTGTAATAAGGACGATGCAAAAAATGCAACGTTGCAAATTAGGGCGTTTTTATCGCATTTTTAACAAAAAAAGCCCCGTTGATGTTTTCAACGGGGCTCATAATTAAAAAGTTACGTAACTTATTCGTCCATCAACAAATTTAAGTGCACAGTAATATTATCGCGTGTAGCTTTGCTATAAGGGCACATTTCATGAGCCTCCTTTATAATGGTCTCCCCCATTGACTTGTCTACAGTTGGCAAATATGTATCGAGGGTGACTTCCAAGAAAAAGCCTTCCTCCTCCTTATTTAAGGCCACGATTGCGGTTACATTGAAATCTCCAAGGTCATCAACATCATGACTTTTAGCAACAGCTTCTACAGCACCGGCATAACATGTGGAATAGGCTGCGGCAAAAAGTTCTTCAGGATTGGTGGATTTAGGATCTGGCTTGCCATTCGCGTTGGGCATACTGATGGCATAATCCAAAACGCCGTCTTCGCTCTTCACATGTCCAGCTCTTCCTCCTGTATTAGTGGCCTTGGCCTCAAAAATAGTCTTCATCTTTTAAATGTTTATAGGTTCGTATCAACCAGCACCTCATCGGTAACCGATTATTTAATCAAAAGGTAGCAATTTGTAGGCGGATGTCCGCTTAAACGGGTATTAAATTTTTGTGAAATGGATGAATCAAAAAGTAAGCTGTATTCCCATACTAGTTCCCATAAACCGGCAAAATCTTCATAAATTCGTATAAACTGATGAACCGTACTCTTGGCAGACGAAAACAAAACACCCTCGGATACCGTTTCTAAAATCAAGGCACTCAGAAAACAAGAACTTTCTGCAAATGCTTTGGCCCAAGGTATTTTTGATGGCAATAAAGCCATGCTAGCCAAGGCCATTACCCTATTGGAAAGCACCAAACCAGCCCATTTTGAAAAAGCCAACGCTGTTATTGAAAAGTGTCTTTCGCGACCTACGGATAGCATTCGTTTGGGAATTACTGGAGTACCTGGTGTCGGCAAAAGTTCGTTTATAGAAACCTTGGGCAAAACATTAACGGACCAGGGCAATAAAGTAGCCGTTCTGGCAGTGGACCCGACAAGTTCCTTGAGCAAGGGAAGTATTTTAGGGGACAAAACCCGAATGGAGACTTTGGCCAAAGACCCCAATGCCTTTATACGCCCCTCCCCTTCTGGCACCTCCTTGGGTGGTGTGGCCCAAAAAACACGGGAAAGCATCATTCTTTGCGAAGCGGCAGGATATAATGTGATTTTGGTAGAAACCGTTGGTGTTGGCCAAAGTGAAATTGCCGTGCACAGTATGGTGGATTTTTTCCTGCTGCTAAAATTATCGGGGGCCGGCGACGAGCTCCAAGGCATAAAAAGAGGGATTATGGAAATGGCAGACGCTATAGCCATCAATAAGGCGGATGGCAGCAATTTGGAACATGCCAAGCTAGCAGTGACCGAATTTTCCAGAGCACTTCATCTTTATCCGCCCAAAGCCAATGGCTGGACACCCAAAGTGATGAAGTGTTCGGCAATGGCAAAAACGGGTATTCAAGAAATCTGGCAGATGGTACAGCAATTTGTGAAGCACAACAAGGAAAACGGTTTTTTTGAAAAAAACCGACAACAGCAGAACAAAAACTGGTTCCTTCAGACCGTGGACGAATACATCAAACAATTTTTCCATCAAAAAGAGACCTTTAAAACAGAACAGGCCAAGTTGTTGACAGAGATTGAGGAACATAAAATCTCTCCATTCTACGCCGCAAAAATCCTATTGGACAAGATTACCAAGGAACTTTAAATAAAAGCAATAAATTTGCACAGATTTTATACTGAATGAGCACCGTCACCGATTCCCTTTTATCCATAGTGGTTCCTTTGTACAACGAGGAGGACAATGTGGTTCTTTTGACCGAAAAAATCAATGAAAGCCTTGAGGGTTACAATTACCGAATTGTTTATGTGGATGATTTTTCCACCGATAAAACCCGCATCAAGGTCAAGGAAATGGACGACAAGAGAGTCCATTTGATTGAGTTGAAAAAGAACTACGGCCAAAGTTTGGCACTTGCCGCAGGAATTGATTATGCCGAAGGTGAATACATTATTACCATGGACGGTGACCTTCAAAACGACCCTTCGGACATTCCAAATATGTTGGAATACGCTATTACAGAGGAGTACGACGTAGTGACTGGTATCCGTCAGAAAAGGAAAGACTCCCTGGCCAAAAAAATACCATCGAAAATCGCCAACTTTCTGGTGCGCCGAGTTACCAAATTGGATATTAAAGATAATGGCTGTGCGCTCAAGGTTTTCACCAAGGATATTGCAAAAAGTCTCAATTTGTACGGTGAAATGCACCGTTTTATTACACTTTTGGCCCATTTGGAAGGTGCTCAGATAAAGCAAGTCCCTGTAAAGCACCATGCAAGACACGCCGGGGTTTCCAAATATGGTTTGGAGCGTGTTTTTAAAGTTGTGGCCGATATGATGCTGCTACTTTTCATTAGAAAATACTTCCAACGTCCTATTCACCTGTTTGGGATTTTTGGGGTGCTACTAGTAATCTTGGGAATCTTGATCAATGTGTATTTGCTGATCGTAAAACTTGGATTCGGACAAGATATCGGGACCCGACCCTTACTAATCTTTGGTATGATGTTCATTGTTGGGGGAATCCAATTATTTACCATCGGGATTGTAATGGAACTCTTGATCCGTACCTACTACGAATCGCAACAGAAAAGACCGTATCGCATCAAAAAAATAAGCATAGGTGACGGAAAAGCTGCGTAAAAAGCTCATCACTGCCCTAAAAATCATTATTAGTGCGGTACTGATCTACTTTATTTTCACCAAAATAGAGCTGAAGGATGTACTCCAAACCCTTAAAAAGAGTGATCCTTTATATTTATTCTTCGCACTGCTGTTTTTTGTGGTATCCAAAGTCATTGCAGCCATAAGGACCAACTTGTATTTTCATCAAATTGGCGCCAAGGTTTCCCAGTTGAGCAATTTGAAATTATACTTATTGGGTATGTTCTACAATCTCTTTTTACCTGGCGGTATTGGTGGTGATGCTTACAAAGGCTATGTCATTCAAAAAGAATATCAACCGGGCACCAAAAAAGTAGTATCCAGTTTATTGCTGGACCGACTTAGTGGTATGTTGTTGCTTTTTGTTTACGCTTGTATGCTTGCACTGCTGTCCAAAAATGAATTTTTCCAAAGTTTTTTCTGGTTGATTATAGCGGCCATTCCTCTGAGCGTCGTAGCATTTTGGTTTGTAAACAAGATGTTTTTTGCCACTACCCTTCCTGTATTTTGGAAATCTGTCGGGTTTTCCGCTCTGGTTCAATTGGCACAGTTGGCCTGCGTGATTTTTATTTTGAAATCTTTGTCCGTTGATTTGGACACCATTGAATACCTTTTTGTGTTCTTGGTATCTTCCATTGTTTCCGTAATTCCATTAACCATTGGGGGAATTGGAAGTCGAGAGGTTACATTTCTATACGGAGCAAAATGGCTGGGACTGGATGAAAGCACTTCCATTGGCATCAGCTTCACCTTCTTTTTGATTACGGCACTCACCTCTCTTTTTGGTGTGATCTACCACTTTAAAAAGCCAAAGCTGGAATCTGTGGATTAATTCAAATGCACTAAGTGCATTTTGTTCAATTTTTCTTTGCGCGTATCGGGATTTAAAAACTTGATCTGTAATCTGGTAATACGAAATTGGTCCACAGTAATTTGATTGTCCCAATCAATTCCCTTTTTCTGCAATTGTAGTAACTCTTTATCAGTAGCATATACCCAAACATCCTTCATGTTCTTCAAATCGGAAGTGGAAACGATGTTCACTGGGTTTTGATTATAGAAATCCAAAGCCCATGTGTGTCTTTCGTTTATTTTATAAATGTCATCCACGGGAATATTATTCTCCTTTACCTGTAGCGCCATATTTGAACCTCCTTGGTATTCGAGCAATTTTGGATAAAAATGGGCATTCATATATCCATTCAATAAAACCGAGCTAAAAATGGCAACAGTAACAATCTTGGTATAGACAACTTCCTTTTTTTGAACAAAGTAAACCACCATACCTAGTGCCATCAATAAGAATAAATAGCCATACCAATGTCCTAATTGGAAAACAGAAAAGCTTATCAAAAGCGTAAAGACCACCACCAATCCCAATATAAAATATTGGATTCCCAGAATCACTTTGGCCATCTTCAATTTTTCCTGCTGATGTAAAACGTACAAGAATCCCGCTGATAAAATCGCGTACAAAGGCATAAGGACGTTCATATAATGCGGCAGCTTAAACTGGGCAAAACTAATTAGCAGAAACAGAATTGAAATCCCACCCACGGTCAAAAATTCCAAATTGGGCTTGTATGTGAACTTGGCTTCCCAAAAGGCTTTCACCTTCGTCCAATAACCAATCAAAGCAAGGACCGTCCAAGGCAAGAACACCCATAAAAAGGTATGGAAGAAAAAGAAAAAGTCACTACTGTTCTTTCCAACGCCTTCGCCACTCATCCGCTCAAAACTTTGCTCCCAAAAAATAAAGAAGATGCCACTGCGGTTATCCTTACCACGAATTACCTTCTCGGGGTGTAAATCAAATTGATGATAGTAAGCATACAACATCGGTGCAATGGCCAATCCAAAGACCAAGATAGCCACCACTACTCTCCAGTTCAGTAATTGTATCCATTTCCGGGTATAGGCCAAATGACAGAGTATGGAAATTCCAATAACGACCAAAGCAATCTGCCCTTTGGTGGAAAAGGCCATTCCCGCTCCAAAAGCACCCAAAGCAATGCTTTTTAAGGTATTTTTCTCAATATATGTGGCCAACTGCCAAATGGAGAATATCGTAAATCCTGTTAAAACGGCATCGGTACGAACATCAATGTTGGCCAAAACCATGGTTTGTGCCGTCATAAAAATCAATGAGGCAAGACGACCTACATCCTTATTGTAGAGCAATTTCCCGAGACCGTAGCAACTGCAGGCACCCAACAATGTCGACAAAATACCGGGAATACGATACGCCCAATCGTGAATACCAAATATTTTATATGACAGGGCGGCCAACCAGTAATGCATGTGAGGTTTGTCCAGATACTCTTCGGGGCCTTTAAAAAGGCTTAGAAAATCATTTTCCTGCACCATACGCATGGCCATAACGGCAAATTGGGCGGAGTCGTTTTCGAACAGGGTGGCGAACATTCCAATAATGTACACCAACACAATCAGCGCAATGTAAAACCAGTATCTGGCAGTCGAGATCATACCCCTGTTTTTTGGAAAGCAAATATAGCCAACTTGGCCCATAACCAACCGAAAAGCGAACCTATCAAGGCTCCTGTAAGTACATCCAACGGATAGTGCACCCCAATATAAATTCGGCTATAAGCCACAACGCATGCCCAAAGTAGCAATATCCAAGTGATGTATTTCACTTTGTTCCTGAACATCACCGTAAAGAAAATGGCAGGACCAAAAGAGTTGGCTGCATGGGCAGAAAAATATCCGAATTGACCTCCACAATAGCTTTTCACCAAGCGCATCACACTACTCACTTCGGGTTCGTGACATGGTCGCAAACGGCCAATACCGTATTTAAAAAAGTTGGACAGTTGATCGGTACAGGTAATCAACAAAGCGATGGAAACCAAAATTATTCCAGTTCCCTTCCAGCCAAAAGTTCGATAAGATAAATAAAGCAATAACAGATAAAGAGGTGCCGAGTTTCTGGTCGTTGTCATGAACATCCAAAAACCATCCCAAGTTTCGGTTCCCAAACCGTTGAGGAACAAAAACAGCTCTTTATCGTATTGTAGTAGCTGTTCCAGCATTATTGGTCGTATCTGGACACTTCTCGATCATAAAAAGCAGTAGCGGCCTCAATCAAATTTTCGGTTTCTTCCATGAGATCTTCTTCATCTTGCTTCGAGAATTCTTCCATCCACTCCACCTCATCATTTTCAAGATTGATGATGAATCGTGGGTATTCGGTATGAACGATAAAAATGGCCTCGGGATGATCGGTATTGTCAGCCAATAAAAATTTAGGTAGTTCCATGTGTTCTTATTTTGATTCCCATCTTGGAAATCCTCTAATCTGTTATCAATTTCTTGGTCAAAAAGTTGAATCGAAGATACAACATTACAGCCGATGCCGTAAGCCCCGACAACAATCCGATCCAAATACCAGTACTCTCTAAACTTGTGTGCAATCCCAAGTAATAACTAATCGGAAAACCAATCAACCAGTAGGCTATAAAAGTGATGAATGTAGGTATCTTCACATCTTGCAAACCGCGTAAGGCTCCCAAAACCACCACTTGTAATCCATCAGAAATTTGGAAAAAGGCAGCAACCAACAACAATTTGGCCGCGATAAAGATAACTTCGGTGTTATCGGCTTGGTTAGCAATATCGTCCACATCCAAATAAATCGTAGGGAACCAATGTCTTCCTAAAAGAAAAATGGCGGCAAAGGCGATTTCTACAAGCAGCGTTAGGAAAAAAACCGATTCTGCGATTCTTTTTAACTCTATATAATTTCGAAGCCCCTTTTGGTTTCCCACGCGTACTATGGCTGCAACACTCAATCCCATACCTACCATAAAAGTCATACTGCTCAGATTCAATGCGATTTGGTTCGCCGCCTGTGCATTTTTCCCCAAAACTCCACTCAACCAAATGGCCGCAGTAAAAATGGCCACTTCAAAAAACATTTGCAAAGCGGATGGAAAACCAAGACTGATAATCTTCATCATCACCCTTTTCTCAATTGCCTTAAAATTGAAATTGGTGACATAGGATTCAAATTTCTTTTTACGCTTTAGCAAATACCAAATAAAGGCAACCATTATTACCCGTGATGCCAAAGTTCCTACTGCAGCTCCCACAACTCCAAGTTTAGGGAATCCAAAAGAACCAAAAATGAACAAGTAATTAAGCGTAACGTTCACTACATTGGCTAAAATCGTAGCATACATAGGGTATTTGGTCTGTGAAAGCCCTTCGGAAAACTGTTTAAAGGCTTGAAAAATAATCAAGGGCACTAATGAAAAAGCCACCAAATCCAGATAAGGCATGGCGAGTTCCACTACTTCGGGAGGCTGCTCCATGTGATACATCAAGGGTTTGGAAACTTGAATAAGTCCAAAAAGTGACAAGCCCAATAAGGTACAAAGTACCAAACCGTGTTTTAAAGCACTTTTTCCTGCCGCCTGGTCCTTTGCTCCATCTGCTTCGGCCACCAAAGGTGTAATAGCGGTAGAAAAACCTATTCCAAGTGACATTGCGATAAACACAAAACTATTTCCCAGAGAAACGGCTGCCAACTCCGCAGTACCCAATTGGCCCACCATAATGTTATCCGCAAAGGCCACAAAAGTGTGTCCCAGCATTCCCAAAATAACGGGATAGGATAACTTTAGGTTATAGGCAAACTCTTTGGTGTAGTTCTGAAACACAATGGATACTTAAAAAGGATGGCAAATATAGCTAGATTGACGACAATTATAGTCTCACCTTACGTTAGCTTAAGAATAAATTTTAAAGCTGTTTGGCCTCTTCCCAGAACACATCCATTTCTGCCAAGGTCATATCTTTCATGGGCTTACCAGCTTCTTTGGCTTTTTGCTCTAAATATTGAAAACGCTTGATGAATTTTTTGTTGGTCCGTTCCAATGCATTTTCCGGGTTGATTTTCAGGAAACGGGCATAATTCACCATAGAAAACAACACATCACCAAACTCCGATTCCATTTTATCGGCATTGTTGGCTTCCACTTCTTCTTGAAACTCCCCAAGCTCTTCTTTCAACTTCTCAAAAACCTGTTCAGGCTTTTCCCAATCAAAACCTACTCCTGCTACTTTATCTTGAATGCGGTTGGCCTTAACCAAAGATGGCAGCCCATTGGGAACACCTTCGAGCACACTCTTTTTACCTTCTTTCAATTTGATGTTTTCCCAGTTTTGCTTCACCTCCTCTTCATTCTCCACTTTCACATCCCCATAAATATGCGGATGCCTGTTGATGAGTTTCTCACAAATGCCATTGGCCACATCTGCAATATCAAAATCTTGGGTCTCAGAACCTATTTTTGCATAGAAAACAATATGCAACAAGATATCGCCCAATTCTTTTTTTACTTCCTCCAAATCGTTATCCAGAATGGCATCGCCCAGTTCGTAGGTTTCCTCAATGGTCAAATGGCGAAGGGTTTGCATGGTCTGCTTTTTATCCCACGGACATTGTTCGCGCAATTCATCCATAATGGTCAATAGGCGGTCAAAGGCGGCCAACTGTTCCGATCTTGTATTCATGGCTTTGGATTTTGACCAAAAATACAAACTCCCATTGGTTGAGGTTCCATCATCAATATTTACTTATGAAAAGTATTTTGGTATTTTTCAACAAAGCGTACTTACGGAAAAATATCACTATATTCAACGTCATTTTCAGGCAAAATTCAGTAGAATGAAACGATTATTTATTGCGTTTATCTTGCTTCCTTGGGTGATGCTTGGGCAAACCGATAATCCTTTTAAAAATGAAGTAAAGGCAATCCAGCAAAAAAATGACTCCCTCTGGGATTCATCCAAACCAACCATTGTTTTTACAGGGAGTTCGAGTATTCGGTTTTGGGAAGATATTCAGGATAGATTTCCAGAACATCAAGTGCTAAACACTGGATTTGGAGGCTCTCAATTTTGCGACCTAGAGCTTTATCTGGATGAGCTCATTTTAAACTACAAGCCGGCAAAAGTCTTTATTTATGAGGGCGACAACGACATTTTTGCTAAAAAGAGACCTCGAAAAATAGTAAAAAGGGCTGAAAAAATACTGAGTACCCTTCAACAGAGAAACGCAAACATGGAGATTGTATTGATTTCCGCCAAACCAAGCATATCCAGATGGAAATACCGAGGTAGATATCGACGCTTGAACCGTAAATTAGATAAACTTGCGTCCCAACAAGAGGGAATTCAATTTGTGGATGTTTGGTATCCCATGTTGGATAAAAGAAAGGTAAAACAGGACATTTTTATTGAAGATGGCCTGCACATGAACGATAAAGGTTATGACATCTGGTACGATGTTATTAAAAATTACATAGACTAAAACTAAACAAACGTGATTTACAGATCAATTTTGCTGTGTGTTGCAGTTATCTGCATGGCAGCTTGCCAAACCGAAAAAGAGGAAATAAATTTTCCGAAAACCGACCTAGCGAGTGCTTCCTTGATTCCAAAACCCATTAAAACCATACCAACTGGGAGTGCTTTTGGGCTGGATGCTGGAACCGTCATTTACACTTCGACCACGAATCCCGAATTTGAGAAAGTGGGACGATTTTTATCCGAGAACATTAAATCCAAAACAGGTCTTGATGTTGCTGTAAATGCATCATCGGAAGAAAAATTGGAACGCCTTATCTACATTAATCAATCGGATAGTGTGGATTTGGATAATCCGGAGTCCTATCAACTATACATTAAAAAGGATTCAATTCTATTGAATGCCAAAACTGCGGCAGGTGCTTTTAGGGGGATTCAGACGCTTCAACAGCTTATTCCAACAAAAAGCAATGATACGTTGACCGACCACCCATTGTGGGTGATTCCATCCGGTAAAATTACGGACGCTCCAAAATACGGTTACCGCAGCTCCATGTTAGACGTGGCCCGACATTTTTTCACTGTTGATGAAGTCAAAAAATATATTGATGCCTTGGTATACTACAAATTCAATACCCTGCACTTGCACCTATCGGACGATCAAGGGTGGCGTATTGAAATCAAGTCATGGCCAAAATTGACAGAAGTCGGTGGTGCCAGTGAAGTTGGTGGTGGCGAAGGCGGTTTTTATACACAGGAAGAATACAAAGACCTTGTAGCCTACGCTGCCGACAGACACATAACCATTGTACCCGAAATTGACATGCCCGGACATACCAATTCAGCATCCTTGAGCTATCCCTTTTTACACTACGCTGGAGCAGAAACACCACGTGTTCGAACTGACATGAAAGTGGGCTACAGTTCTTTTGATGCACAAAAAGACACGGTTTACAGCTTCTTGGACGACGTCATCGGAGAAATTGCAGCCATCACGCCAGGACCTTACTTCCATATTGGCGGGGATGAAAGCCATGTGACCAAAAAGAGCGATTACATTCTTTTTGTGGAAAAAGTAGGTGAGTTGGTACAAAAGCACAACAAAAGAATGATTGGGTGGGACGAAATAGCACAAGCGGATATTGACCCTAACTCGGTGGTTCAATTATGGAACAGTGCTGAAAATGCCTTGAAAGCTTCAGAAAATGGTTCCAAAATCATTGTTTCGCCTGCAAAAAAGGCCTATCTGGACATGAAATATGATTCCATTTCCGAGTACGGCTTAAAATGGGCCGGATATATCCCAGTGGATGTGGGATATAAATGGGATCCCGAAACCTATGTTGAAGGACTTGCCAAAGAAAATATTCTTGGAATTGAAGCTCCACTATGGTCGGAAACCATAAGCAATGGAACCGAATTGGAATATTTAGCATTCCCAAGATTGATTGGATATGCGGAATTGGGATGGTCACCCAGCGAACACTTGAATTGGGAAGACTACAAAGTTCGTCTTGCCGCCCAGGTTCCATATCTGGAAGCGATGCAGATCAATTATTATCCATCAAAATTGGTGGATTGGAAAAAAGAATAGTGTTTATTCTTCCTCTTCAGAGGTGGACACAGTAGGTTCTTCAGCATCCTTTTCGTCTTCAACAAAGTCAGTGATGTTGTTGTCGAGAAGGATGTTGTACCACTGTATGATTTTTTTAATGTCACTGGCGTACACTCTGTCCTCATCATAATTGGGAAGCACCTCGAAGAAATACTCTTCCAATTCGATTTTTTCCGCTTTGTGGCTTATGGATGTTTTTTTGCCTCCTTCTTTTTCCTTGATTTTTTGGAACACTTCCCGCAAAGGAAGTTCCTCTTCCAAGGTATAAATGGCTATTTCGGACAACACGCTTACATTGCTTCTTAAACCAACGGTTACACGTTTGCCATCCAACAGGGATTCGCCAACAAAGCCACCTCGGGTTTGGGTCAATAATTTGTAAAGTCCTGGTTTACCTCCAATAGATAAAATCTTTTCTAATGCCATTCAAATAGTAATTTATGGGCGCAAAAATATGTTTTTATCGCAAACAGCGATTTTTTTAACGTCCTTTTTTGATATTGGGAAACCTCATTCGGTAATCCACATTTATTTTTCCTTTGGAAATCTTTTCCAATCGGCTTTTTAAAAGTCTTTTCTTAAGGGTCGAAAGCTTGTCGGTGAATAAAATACCTTCGATATGGTCATATTCGTGCTGAATTACCCGAGCCAACAGTCCATCGAAGGTTTCGGTATGCTCCTTGAAATCTTCATCCAAATAGGTAATGGTGATCTCGGGCTTACGCTTTACATCTTCTCGGATGTCGGGAATACTCAAACAACCTTCGTTAAAATCCCACTCCTTGCCGTTTTCCTCCTCAATCTTGGCGTTGATGAACACTTTTTTAAATCCATCGAGCTGTTTCTGCTCCGCTTCGGTCAATTCATCATCATCCGCAAAAGGAGTGGTGTCTACCATGAACATGCGAATGGAAAGTCCCACTTGAGGGGCGGCCAAACCAACACCATGGGCATTGTACATGGTCTCCCACATATTGGTGATCAACTCGTCAAGTTTTGGGTAGTCGGATGTGATATCCTTCGCCTTTTTTCGCAAAACGGGGTCTCCGTAAGCTACTATGGGTAAAATCATAAATCAAAATCTGTTTAAATAGGCCTGCAATATGAGCGTGGCACTTATTTCATCAACGAGGGCTTTGTCCCTCCTCTTCTTCTTTTTAATTCCACTATCCAACATGGTCTGTACCGCCATTTTTGAAGTAAACCTTTCATCTTGGCGTTCCACTGGAATGGACGGTAATTTGGCTTTCAGCTTTTTTAAAAAGTCTTGGATCAACACTTCGGATTCGGAGGCCGTATTGTCCATTTGTTTGGGAAGTCCAACCACAAAGCGTTCAACGTCTTCCTTTTCAGTATACTCTTTTAAAAAGGACAAAAGGTCTTTGGTGTCAACCGTAGTAAGTCCGGAAGCAATTAACTGAAGTTCATCGGTAACTGCAATACCGGTCCTTACTTTCCCAAAATCCAAAGCCAAAATTCTAGCCAAAATAATTTTTTGGCAAAAATAACCTTAAAAATGTTATGCGCTTAAAAATAGGGCCATAATTCTGCCATGGGGCTTATCTTTGTCAAAACTTTAAGAAAAATGACAGGATTAAGAACGCTGATAGAACAAGCGTGGGACAATAGAGCGTTGTTGGAAGATGAAAAGACTCAAGTCGCCATACGAGAAGTAATAGACCTAATCGACCTGGGAGAATTGCGATGCGCCGAACCGACTGAGGATGGTTGGCAGATCAATGAATGGGTAAAAAAAGCCGTTGTGCTTTATTTCCCGATCCAAAAAATGGAAGTACTCGAGGCCGGTATTTTTGAATATCACGATAAAATCCCTTTGAAAAAAGGTTACAAAGAAAAAGGTGTTCGTGTGGTTCCGCATGCAGTGGCCAGGCATGGGGCGTATATCTCCAAAGGCACTATTTTGATGCCCAGCTATGTTAATATAGGTGCCTATGTAGACGAAGGAACCATGGTGGACACTTGGGCCACTGTAGGTAGTTGTGCACAGATTGGCAAAAACGTTCACTTGAGTGGTGGCGTGGGTATCGGTGGTGTATTGGAACCGTTACAAGCAGCTCCCGTAATTATTGAAGATAATGCCTTTATCGGCTCCAGATGTATTGTTGTGGAAGGTGTACGAGTTGAGAAAGAGGCTGTTTTGGGGGCCAATGTGGTTTTGACTGGATCTACCAAGATTATTGATGTTACTGGCGACGAACCTGTGGAATTAAAAGGTCGGGTTCCTGCAAGATCGGTTGTTATTCCCGGCAGCTACACTAAAAAGTTCCCTGCCGGTGACTATCAAGTACCCTGCGCGTTGATTATTGGTAAAAGAAAAAAAAGTACGGACAAGAAGACTTCTTTGAACAATGCTTTGCGTGAACACAATGTAGCCGTATAATCCGTATTTGGGCCATATTACAAATTGAAAAAGCACACTAGATGTACATTTGGACAGGGTTGCTTTTTTCTTTAAAATCAAAGCAACCCTATCTCATTTTTAGACTCTATAGTATACCATACAAGTTGAACCATTAAGATTTTAACAAAAAACAAGTAGGGAAATTGAATACTTGATTGTTGTAAGAAAAATAAGTAGTCAAACAATTTTTACCCTGTTTTTTTGTTATAGATTTGTAAAATACCAAACACTACACCAATAAATTATGGCTGGATTGAGCACCCCAAAGCAAAAATTATCAGCACTTATTATCACCTACAACGAAATGGGATACATTGAAAAATGCATCGATTCCGTTTCTTTCGCTGATGAAATTATCGTTGTTGATTCATACAGCACCGATGGCACTTACGAATACCTTTTGGACCACCCAAAAGTTAAAGTGATACAAAATCCCTTTAAGAATTTTACGGCACAAAAATCGTTTACGCTAAAACAATCCTCAAATGATTGGGTCCTCTTTTTGGATGCGGATGAAATTGTCACCGAAAGTCTACAAAAAGAAATTATCGAGACCATTAACAAACCAGAAGCAGATGAGGCCTACTGGTTCTATAGAAAGTTCATGTTCCAGAACGAACCCTTGAACTTCAGTGGTTGGCAAACCGATAAAAACCATCGCCTTTTTAGAAAAAGTAAAGTACATTTTACCGACAGGAAAATTGTACATGAAACTTTGGTAGTGGATGGTAAATCTGGAATTCTTCAGGAGAAACTCATTCATTATTGCTATAAGAACTATGAGGACTATAAGGGAAAAATGCTCAAATACGGTAGACTAAAGGCAAAAGAGGACTTTTATAAAGAAAAGCACTTTAATTACTTATTAATGACGATTAAACCGATTTGGAAGTTCTTCAACCATTATGTTATCCGATTAGGTTTTCTGGATGGCAAAAAAGGCTGGACCATCTGTTACCTTAATGCCCTTGGTGTTTTGGAAAGATATAAAGAGCTCAAAAGATTGGAAAAAAAGAATGAACTTGCCTATTATTTGGTAATGCCATAATGTGTCCAAACTAACTTATTGGACCTTGTCTCTTTACGTATCGCTTGATTTTTGGCAATGGATTCCGGTGTTTTGTAACCGCGCTTGTGATCTAGGTGCACGCAAACCGCACTATAGCGCAATTGTTTGGACTTTATGCCAAAATTGAACAAACGCTCTCCCAATTCGCGGTCCTGACCGCCGTATTGCATCCGCTCATCAAAACCATTTACATTTAAAATATCCTTTTTCCAACCAGAGGAATTATGACCATTCCAGCTAGCATTGGTCGGTGTGAATGTATTCAACAATTTGGAAACAATTCCACTTGCGGTCAGCTTGTTGTTTTTAAAGGTTTTGGGAACACCTTTTTCCTTTAACCAATGAATATTAAAACAGTTCTGCTTTTCAATATCTTCCAACGTAATCAACTTGGAAATGTTCATCGGAAGCATATAATAACCACCAGAAATAAAATAGCCAGGCTCTTTGTTAATGTAATGTACCTCCACAAAATCCTCTCTTGGGATACAATCACCATCGGTCATAATAATGTACTCGGCATTACATGCCTCTACCGCTTTGTTGAGAATTCTCGATTTTTGGAATCCGTCATCCTCCTGCCATACATGGACAACATTGTAAAAGACCTTTTGAGACATCTCCTCCAATAATTCCTTGGTTTTGGGGCCGGAACCATCATCGGCAATAACTACCTCAAAATCCTTGAAAATTTGGCAATTAAAACCCCACAAGACTTTTTTAAGCCACTCTTCGGCGTTATAAGTGCTTACGATTACTGAGATTTTCGGTGATTCTTTCTCTTCTTGATTCATCTTGGCAAAAATAGAAATATTAAATGTTATCTCATATCCTTAATTTTGTGATTCTAAAAGTCCATAATGAAGGTCAAGGAAATCCCTGTTTCACTTTTTAATCAAGCTAATTTGACTTGGCAATCCAAGGAGAGCCTTATCTCAAACAAAAAACAGATACCAGTGATTGTATCTTTGGCTTCAATCCCCTCCAGACTGAACATTGTACACCTCACTATTAGAAGTTTGTTCAATCAGGATATACTTCCAGAAAAAATTGTGCTTTGGCTACATAAAGACCTAAAAGATAAAATCCCAAAACAGTTAAACGATTTAATTGGAGACTTGTTCAGTATTGAATTCACGGACTACTTTAGTTCACATAGAAAATTGGTAGAGCCTTTAAAATACTATCCGGAAAAAACCATTGTCACCTGCGACGATGATATGATGTATCGGAAAAATTGGCTATCCAAACTTTACAACATACATCAAGAAAATCCGACCAAAATCATTGCCAATCAAACCCGGTGTATCGCCTACAATGAATCAGGTGACTTGCTCCCCTATAAACAATGGCAGCCCAATGCATCAGGATGTAAAAACCCAAAATTGACTTTGCCCATAGGAGCTGGTGGAACTCTATATCCACCCAGTACCATGGATAAAAAGGTGTTTGACCAAGACCTGTTCCTAAAACTCGCTCCAAATGCTGACGACTTATGGTTTAAAATTATGGGACTGTTAAAGGGAACAATTTCCATTCAGGCCAGTAATACAGGAAAAGAACCCATTCCCATTTGGGGATCACAAAAAGTCTCCTTGAAAAAGGGAAACATTGAAAAGGATAAAAATAGAACCCAGTGGCAGGCTTTGACCGACCATTTTCAATTAAAATTCAAAAAACATTGATTGAAGAAATCAACAACTGCAATAAAGTACTACAGGAAGGCGGACTTATTCTCTACCCTACTGATACGGTCTGGGGCATAGGCTGCGATGCCACCAACCCCGAAGCAGTAAAAAAAGTGTACGCCCTAAAAAAACGAGAGGATTCCAAGGCTCTAATTTGTATGGTGGCCAACCAGGCTATGTTGGAACGCCACGTAAAAGAAGTACCGGATGTTGCCTATGATATTATGGACTTGGCCACAAAACCGACCACTATCGTTTTCGATGAGCCTATGGGCGTGGCAAGCAATTTAGTGGCAGAGGACAACACCTTGGCCATTAGAGTGGCTTCGGATAAATTCTGCCAGTATCTCATCAATAAATTCCGGAAGCCGATAGTGTCAACATCTGCCAATATTTCGGGCAATCCCACCCCAAAACAATTCAAGGATATTGAGGAAGAAATTTTAAAAGGAGTGGACTATGTGGTAAATTTGCAAGATGAAAATATAAACCCTTCCCCCTCCTCTATTATTAAATTGAGTACGGACGGACAGGTGAAGGTTATTCGGGAATAACAATGGCGAAGGAATTCCATACGGAAGCAATACAACATCCTATTTTTAAACTTATTGGCGAAGCTTCAGATGAGCTGGGCGTAGACGCTTACGTTATCGGTGGTTTTGTGCGTGATTACTTTTTAAAAAGAAACACCCCAAAGGATATTGATATTGTCGCCATTGGAAGCGGCATAGAACTTGCCAAAAAAGTAGCCTCCAAACTAAAGGGTAAACCAGAGATCTCTGTATTCAAGAATTTCGGTACGGCCATGATCAAGCACAAGGATTTGGAACTGGAGTTTGTGGGTGCCCGAAAAGAAAGCTACAATCGGGATAGCCGTAAGCCCATTGTTGAGGATGGCACCTTGGAAGATGACCAAAACCGTCGTGATTTCACTATCAACGCCATGGCCTTGGCATTGAACGCATCCAATTTTGGGGAACTCCTGGATCCTTTTGATGGCTTGGCCGATTTGGACAGACAAATCATTCGAACGCCATTGGAACCAGGCATTACCTATTCCGATGACCCATTACGAATGATGCGTGCCATCCGATTTGCCACACAATTGCATTTTACCATTGAATTGCAATCACTTCAGGCCATAACCGAGAACAAGGATCGCATCAAAATTGTTTCCAAGGAACGTATCGTGGACGAGCTCAACAAAATATTGATGAGTTCCAAACCATCGCTCGGTTTCAAACTGATGCACCAAACAGGATTGCTTTCCTTGATCCTACCAGAACTTACAGCGCTGCAAGGCATTGAAGAAATAGAGGGCCAACGCCACAAGGATAACTTTTGGCACACCCTGGAAGTGGTGGACAATATCGCGGAAACCACGGACAACCTTTGGTTGCGCTGGGCTGCACTGTTGCACGACATCGGCAAAGCACCCACCAAAAAGTTCCACAAAAAAATTGGATGGACCTTCCATGCGCACGAATTTGTTGGTGCAAAAATGGTCTATAAACTCTTTAAAAGGCTCAGGATGCCATTGAACGAGAAGATGAAATTCGTTCAGAAAATGGTATTGATGAGTTCTAGGCCCATCATTTTGTCCGAAGATCATGTGACCGATTCAGCGGTTAGACGGTTGGTTTTTGATGCCGGCGATTTTGTGGAAGATCTTATGACCTTATGCGAGGCCGACATCACAACAAAGAATCCGCGCAAACAGAAAAAATATAAGAACAACTTTAAAATAGTTCGTCAAAAAATAGTGGAGGTAGAAGAGCGCGACCATATCCGAAACTTTCAGCCGCCTGTATCGGGTGAAGAGATCATGAAAACCTTCAACCTAAAACCTTCCAAGGAAATAGGCATTATCAAAGACGCTATTAAAGAAGCAATTTTAGAAGGGGAAATTCCCAACGAATATGAGGCAGCCTACAACTTTATGTTGGAAAAAGGCAAAAAAATGAATTTAAAAACCCATTCCGAATGAAAAAGAACAAATATGTAGTGTATTGGTTGCTAACTGGATGTTTTCTCATTTTTGTCATGGTTTTAGTGGGAGGCATAACTCGGCTAACCCACTCTGGACTTTCTATTTCCGATTATAAATTAATACAGGGTACTATTCCCCCAATGAACGAACAGGAATGGCAAGAGGCCTTTGAACTATACAAGCAATACCCGGAATACCAAAAACTCAACTATCATTTCGGGATAGAGGAATTTAAGGACATCTACTTCTGGGAATGGTTGCACAGGGTCATTGGAAGATTTATTGGAGTTGTATTCATCATACCATTCCTTTTCTTTTTGATCACCAAAAAATTGGACAAACCCACCATAAAAAAGGCCATTATATTATTGGTTATGGGAGGTTTTCAAGGGTTTCTGGGCTGGTATATGGTAAAAAGTGGTTTGGTGGACCGCCCGGATGTGTCCCACTTTAGATTGGCAGCGCATTTGACCACTGCATTCATCACATTTGCCTACAGTTTGTGGGTGGCCTTGGACCTCATTTATCCACAACGAAAGGAAATCAATACGAAAATCAGGAACCTGATTCGGTTTGGACTTATAGTGCTGTTGCTCCAAATTATTTGGGGCGCCTTTGTGGCTGGTTTGGATGCAGGTTTTATACACAACCATTGGCCCTTGATGAGCGACGACAAGCTGATTCATGAAACGGTTTACATTGAGCAACAACCGGTTATTAAAAACTTTTTTGAAGGAAAAAGCGGGGTTCAGTTTGTGCACCGTTACCTCGCTTATATCGTAGTTGCATTTATCGCCCTGATTTGGTACCGAACAAGAAAAATGGAGACCACGGTACTTCAAGAAAAGGGATTAAAAACGCTCTTGGCTTTGGTTTTTGTACAATTTTTATTGGGTGTGCTCACCTTAATTTACGCCGTGCCACTTTGGTTGGGAATTGCGCATCAAATAGGTGCATTTTTCCTTTTGGCCGCCATGACTTTTACCTTGCACAGGTTCTCCAAATAAGTCCTATTTATTGTACCTTTGTGCCCACTCTAAAATTTGATGGATGATTTATAAAATCAGGATAATACTTGATGCTGAGGAAGATATCTTTCGTGATATCGAAATTGAGGACCAAAGTAATTTGGAAGATTTCCACAATGCCATAACCCAAGCTTTTGGTTTTGAGGGGAGTGAAATGGCTTCATTCTACACTTGTGATGAAGAATGGAACCAAGACGAGGAAATTGCCCTTTTTGATATGAGTGAAAGCGGTTCCGATATCCGTTTGATGAACGAAACCTCTTTGGATGATGTCATGAACGAAAAAAGTCCTAAGCTGATTTATGTCTATGACTTTTTCAGCATGTGGACATTTTTTGTAGAGCTTGCCGATATTGTGGAAAAAGAAGATGGCCGAGTTTATCCCAATGTGCTTTTCACCTTTGGTGAACTGCCCGATGCTCCACCAGAAAAACAGTTCGAGGCAAAGCCCAGTGATGATGAAGGTGATTATGATGACCTTTTGGACAGTTATGATGATATGGACTTTGACGAAAATTGGAACTAAACACTACTTGACCTAAATTTTAACCATTAATCACACACCCTAAAAATGCTGAACCTATATCCCGCCCAAATTGAAAGTATATCCCTTCACCGTGTTGGCAATAAGAGTAAAAACGAATCTGCCTTTTTATCTGCGGAGCCTTTTACCCTTAACGATGAAATGTCTGGTCTGTTAAAAGAGTATTTCTTTAAACCTTTTAGGGAAAAAGAAGAGAACTACTATAAGTTCGGCCATGAGGTGGATTTGGAATTCAACGAGGTGTACATGGCAGTTACGGGGATATTCGACAATCCATCGGATAACCACAGGTTGTCCAAAAAAATAACCTCTCATTTGTATGAGCAGTCCAACCACCCTCATATTAAAAGCGGGGAGGTTTATGTGGTCCATTTTTCGGATATGGTAATCGATAACCAAAAAACGGATGCCGTTGGTATTTTTAAAAGTGAATTAAAACACGATTTCCTCCAGTTTGAAGAAAAGGAACACAACTTGGAGATTTTAATTCGTCAGGGAATCAACATCAATAAACTGGACAAAGGCTGCATTGTTTTCAATACCAATAAGGAAGAAGGGTACAAAGTACTTTCCGTGGACAGCAACCGATATGATGCCAAATATTGGTTGGAAAACTTTTTAGGTGTTCTCCCATTGACCGATGAGAACTTTTACACCAAAAATTACCTTAAGTTCTGCCAAAACTTCGCCAAGGACGTGGTTTTACCCGCCGAGGACAAGCAACAGGAAGTAATGTTCATGAACCGTGCGGTGAACCACTTTGCCAAAAACGACAATTTTGAGGAAACTTCATTTTTGAATGAAGTAATGGAAAATCCTGAACTGATTCCTGAGTTTAAGCACTACAAAGTGGAGAAAGGGCCAAAATACAGCATTGAGGACGTTTCCAATTTTGACATTGCGAATAAGGCGGTAAGTGATGCCCGCAAGAAAATCAAGAATGTCATAAACCTGGACACCAACATTCAGATAAAGATGGATTTCATTAACCCGGAATCCGCGGAGAAATTTGTGGAAAAAGGTTGGGACGAGGAACGGCAGATGTACTATTATCTTGTCTATTTCAACAAGGAGCAGAAAAGTTAGAACTTTTTGTCTATAATCTGTTTCATACTCACATCTTCGTAATTTCGTTTCACAAAATCAAGGGCATGGGTCAATATTTCCCCCATGTTTTTGCTATCCCTAAAATTAATGTCACCTGTAAGTTCCTGAAGCTGGGTTTTTAGCATTTCTATATTTTCCGGGGGTGCAATAGTGTCTTTTTTGCAAGCATCCAACAATCTTTTTATTCTTCGTCCCCAGCTAAGAATCCTTTTTGCGATTATGGAGCGTTCCTCTACAATGTACTGGTTTACCGAGTCTATGGTTAATTTACTCTGAACCAGGTCCACCATAATCTTATTTTCCTTGAAAAATTGGGGGCGATACACCTTGATTTTTCCCTCGTAAGATTGTTGGTCAAAATCTATTGCCCTGATCTTATAGACCACACTATCAAAATCGTGGGTAGGGACAATTACGTAATTATAAGAGCGCATATCACCTAAAAGTCTAATCATGCACCTCTCATTGAACTTTACAAACTCCTTGGCAATTTGCGCCTTTTCGAATTCCGTGCATTCAGGAAGATTCTTCTTCATAAAAACATCTCCCGGTATCCCAACAATGTGCTCCTCAATCAAGGTATTCTGATAAATCACAAAGTTTAAATTGTAGGGTGAGAGCATATGTTCCAACTCTAGACCATACACTCTAGATGCATCGGTCTTTTTTACGTAAAACAAAGTGTAGTTATCGTTTAATATGTTTCGAACCTTGATTCTGAAAGGCTTCGAATTTCCAAAAGTGCAATAGTCCACATAATCCACATTCAGGTATTGAAAAATGGAATCACTACCATCAGAAACAAAATTGGAATAAACCCGTTTAAGTGCCAAGTCTATCTCATCTCGATCAAACTCTGGGTAAAAAACCCTTACCCAAAGTGTATCCTCATCGTTGGCATCATATACTGCAACACTTCCCGAAAACCTGAGCAGGTCCTCATAGTGAATGGGAATCTCGATTTTTCGGTTGTAATAATTCAAATATTCATCCAGCTCTTTGCTTATAGGATAGGCTGGCTTCTTTTTCGACATTAATTTCTCTTCGGACATTGTATTTGATTATTTTGTAACAAAATGCGATAAACATCGTCAAGTTAGTATAAACCATTCAAAAAACGACAGTATCTTTTGGAAACAATACTCACCGTTAACCATCTTACAAAAAAATTTGGTTACCTCACAGCCGTCAAAGATCTTTCCTTTACCATAGAAAAAGGAAATGTTTACGGCATTTTAGGGCCTAATGGTAGTGGCAAGTCCACTACTTTGGGCATTATTTTAAATGTGGTAAACCGTACCTCCGGGGATTTTAGCTGGTTCGAAGGGAATACAACTACCCATGACGCCCTGAAAAAAGTAGGTGCCATTATCGAACGCCCCAACTTTTATCCATATATGAACGCCATTCAAAATTTAAGGCTGGTGTGCAAAATCAAGGATGTCCCTGAAACCAAAATTCAGGAAAAACTGGAATTGGTAGGGTTATGGGAGCGCAGGAACAGCAAGTTCAAAACATACTCCTTAGGTATGAAACAGCGCTTGGCCATTGCCTCTGCGCTGCTAAACGACCCTGAAATTCTTATTCTGGACGAACCTACCAATGGTTTGGACCCTCAGGGTATTCATCAAATTCGAGAAATCATAAAAATAATAGCAAGTCAAGGCACTACCATTTTATTGGCATCGCACTTATTGGATGAAGTGGAAAAAGTATGCTCACATGTTATTATTCTCCGCAAAGGGGAAAATCTTTACACAGGTCCGGTGGACAGCATGTTGGCGAGCCATGGCTTTTTTGAACTGCGGTCTGCAGACATGGAGCAGCTACAGGAACTGCTTGAAAAGAATGCCAGCTTTGGTAAAATAGAGAACTTCAATGGTACGATCACAGCATACCTCAAAGAAGAAATGGATGCGGAGAGCTTGAACAAAATCCTTTTCGAGAAAGGTATTGTACTCTCTCATCTTGTGAAAAGAAAAGAGAGCCTTGAAGAACAATTTTTAACCTTGACCAACAACAACTAATCAAAAAACGAATGTTACGTCTCCTACAAATAGAATTCATAAAACTTTGGAACAATAGGGCCAGCAAGGTGCTGATCATCTCCTATTTTGTGCTTTTGACATCCATAGCACTGATTGCAGCCATAAAGTTCGACATAGGCCCGGTCCAGTTTCACTTGGCGGATCAGGGAATTTTCAACTTTCCTTATATCTGGCACTTCAATACCTTTGTTACTGCTCTGTTCAAACTCTTTTTAGCCATCGTCATCGTCTCCATGATGTCCAACGAATACAGCAACAAGACCATTAAACAAAACCTGATCGATGGATTGTCGAAAAAAGAATTTATTCTTTCCAAAGTACTTACAGTAATTTCATTTGCTTTGATATCCACCATTTTTGTGTTTGTGGTATCCATGATTCTTGGACTGATTTATTCCGACTACAATGAGATTTCCATCATATTTTCGGGTATGGAGTTCTTGCCTGCCTTCTTTTTTAAGTTGGTCGGTTTCTTTTCTTTTTGTCTCTTCTTGGGCATTTTGGTGAAACGCTCAGCTTTTGCGCTTGGCTTTTTAATCTTATGGACCATTTTGGAGCAAATTGTCTTTGGACTATTGGGTTGGAAAGTTATGAGCTGGGAGTCTGCAAAGATGGTAAAACGCTTCTTTCCTTTGGAGTCCATGTCAAATCTGATCAAAGAACCTTTCACAAGACTTTCCGCCGTGCAGAATATTGGTGAACAGATCGGGGAGAACATGAAATTCGATTACCACGTATATTGGTATGAGTTCTTGATTGTTATGATTTGGACAGCCATTTTCATCTATTTATCCTATGCATTATTGAAAAAACGTGATTTATAGTATCTTGTGAGATGCACATAATCATGTAAATGCTGAATAGACACATTTTATGGGTAGCCCTATTTTTGGGTTTAATAGCAAATGCGCAGGTTTGCCCGGATATTCTATATCCAGCAGATGGAGCTACCAATGTTCCGTTGGATGCTACCATCGACTGGGAAACGGTGGATGGGGTACCATCGTACAATATTACATTGGGCACCACTCCTGGTGGAAATGATATTTTGACCTCGCAGTTTGCAAGTGGGTCTGCTTATACCCCACCTCTTGGGCTACCGGCGAATACAACAATTTATGTGACCATTACCCTTTTCTTTTTCAATCAGCCCAATGTTACTTGTCCTAGCTATAGTTTCACTACGGAACCACTAACATCAATCCCGAACTGCACCCAAACGGCAAATCCACCGGATATGGCGACCGATGTCAATCCCAACACCAATATATCTTGGAATCATGTTTATGGTGCCGAGGGTTACCTGATCAGCTTGGGCAATACTCCCGGAGGCACCGAACTTTTAAACAATTTTGATGTAGGAAGTACCTTGACCTATAACCCACCGGAAGGACTGCTCCCCTCCGAATCCACCATTTATGTGACCATTACCCCTTATAATTCGTTGGGTTCTGCCATGGGATGTGCGTACCAACAATTTTCAACCAAGGCAGAGTCGGAAATACCGGACTGCACCAGTATTATATATCCGCAAAATGGCGAAACCAATGTCCCGCTCTCTCCTTTGCTTGAATGGTATGCCGTTCCGGATGCAACGGGCTATATCGTTACCATTGGCACGACACCCACGGAAACGGATATTTTGGATGGGGCCATTTTTTATACCAACACTACTCCAGTAGTGAATTTTGAACCGAACAAAACCTTTTTTATCACCATTGTTCCTTTCAATGATGCAGGGCAAGCAGAAGGTTGTACCCAAACCAGTTTTACCACAATTCTAGGGTGTGGCCCCTATCTGGATTTTGATACGGGGGAATATGTCATCATAAATCCGGAAATTGATTTTCCCGATTCTTTTTCTTCTTGTCAAAATGAAGGTCCCTTGCAAATCTCCTCAACAGATGAGGCAGAAGGGTACCGCTGGTATCAAATTGATGAGTTTGATGATGAAACATTGATTTCGTCGACAAATGAAGTTACCATAACCGAAAATGGGCTTTACCGATATGAGGCTTACAACACTGTAAGTCAAAATGGAAACACCATTGAATGTCCATCCTATAAAATATTCGAAGTTGTTTCATCAGAAATGGCGACAATAGAAAACATCATTGCCCAGCCCACCGTTTCTTCACTCAGATTGACCGTAATTGCTTCGGGCATTGGCAGTTATGAATATGCTATTGACAATATTGATGGTCCTTACTCAGATAACAATGTTTTCGACAATGTTGAACCAGGTAGTCATACGATTTATGTTCGGGACAAAAATGGCTGTGGAATCGCACAAAAAGAATTTACCCAAGACCTAACCGTAGAGGGTTTCCCAAAGTTTTTTACTCCAAATGGAGATAACATCAACGATTATTGGCAATTCATCCAACCCAAAAAATCAGAACCGGTCGTATTGAAAAGCATCCGAATCTTTGATCGATACGGCAATTTCCTGAAACAGATTTTTCAGAATTCGTTAGGATGGGACGGCAACTTTAGGGGCAGACCTCTCCCCGCTGGCGATTATTGGTTCGTAGCCATTGACGATTCCGATCGGGAAATCAAGGGGCATTTCACCCTAAAAAGATAATATCGTTGTTTTACTTCCTTTTGGAGGCTTCCTTTAGTATTTTTATCGAATGAAATTTCAGGTAGTTTCTGACTTTAAACCAACGGGGGATCAGCCCGAAGCCATAAAGCAATTAGTGGAGGGCATTGAATCCAAAACTCGCCACCAAACCTTGCTTGGTGTAACAGGTTCCGGAAAGACATTTACGGTTGCCAATGTTGTTGAATCGGTGCAAAGACCCACCTTGGTTTTGGCCCATAATAAGACTTTGGCAGCGCAATTGTATTCTGAGTTTAAGCAGTTTTTCCCTAACAATGCAGTGGAATATTTTGTATCCTACTACGATTACTACCAGCCAGAGGCTTATATTCCCACAAGTGGACTTTATATTGAAAAAGACCTTTCCATAAACGAGGATATTGAAAAGTTACGTTTGAGTGCCACTTCTTCCCTCCTTTCGGGACGTCGGGATGTGCTTGTGGTAGCCTCAGTGTCCTGTCTGTACGGTATCGGAAACCCTATCGAGTTTCAAAAGAATGTGATTACCATTCACAGAGATCAAGTTATCTCCAGAACCAAGTTTTTAAAACAGTTGGTCCAAAGCCTTTATGCTCGAACCACTGCTGATTTTAGGAACGGAAATTTTAGGGTAAAGGGCGATGTAGTGGATGTTTTCCCTGGATATGCCGACCATGCCTTCCGTATTCATTTTTTTGGTGATGAGATAGAAGAAATCGAGGCATTGGACCCTTATAATAACAAGGTCATCGAGATTTACGATACCCTGAACATTTACCCCGCCAATATGTTCGTAACCTCTCCGGATGTGCTTCAAAATGCAATCAAGGAAATTCAGGATGACTTGGTAAAACAAGTGGATTATTTTAAGGACATCGGTAGGCCTCTTGAAGCAAAACGCTTGGAGGAGCGCACCAATTTTGACTTGGAAATGATTCGCGAACTCGGTTATTGTTCTGGAATCGAGAATTATTCACGCTATTTGGACGGAAGAAAACCGGGAACCCGACCTTTCTGTTTGTTGGATTACTTCCCAGATGATTATTTAATGGTAATCGATGAAAGCCACGTGACCATTCCTCAAGTACATGCGATGTACGGGGGTGATCGCTCCAGAAAAGAAAATTTGGTGGAATACGGTTTCCGTCTGCCTGCCGCCATGGACAACCGCCCATTGAAGTTTGAAGAGTTTGAGGCCCTTCAAAACCAAGTACTTTATGTCAGCGCAACTCCCGCCGATTACGAATTGGAATTGAGTGAAGGTGTGTATGTGGAACAAATTATTCGGCCAACCGGATTGTTGGACCCCGAAATTGAGGTTCGCCCCAGCGAAAACCAAATCGATGACCTAGTTGAGGAAATCCAGCAAAGAGTGGAATTGGATGAGCGAACTTTGGTGACCACACTTACCAAACGCATGGCGGAAGAGCTTACCAAATACTTATCGAGAATTGATATCCGTTGCCGTTACATACATAGCGATGTGGACACCCTGGAGCGTGTAGAGATTATGCAGGACCTTCGAAAAGGACTTTTTGATGTACTCATTGGGGTAAACCTTTTGCGTGAGGGTTTGGATTTGCCCGAAGTTTCGCTTGTAGCTATTTTGGATGCGGATAAAGAAGGTTTTTTGAGAAGTAACCGTTCCTTGACCCAAACGGTCGGTCGTGCCGCCCGAAACTTGAACGGAAAAGCCATAATGTATGCGGATACCATTACCGAAAGCATGCAAAAAACCATTGACGAAACCAATTATCGCAGGGACAAACAGATGGCTTACAATAAGGAAAATAATATAACCCCAACAGCCCTAAAGAAAAACCTTGATAGTGCTTTGGCCAAAAACTCTGTATCCACCTATCACTTCCAGAAAGAAGAGCTGCGTGCAGCGGAACCAGATCTTAAGTACATCACTGAAGACCAAAAGGAAAAACTGATCAGGGAGAAAAGAAAAGCCATGGAAAAGGCGGCCAAAGAGCTTAACTTTATGGAAGCGGCCAAACTTAGGGACGAGATAAAAATGCTTCAGGAAAAGGAATAAAAAACGCGCCCCAGCAAATGCAGGAGCGCGCCTCAACTAACCAACTAATCCAACCATCATGAAACACCTATAGTTGGTGTTCTAATGTCTTATCCTATTTCGATCATTCGTTTTGGTTTTGGCAATGCCTCTTGTTTTTTAGGCAATGTCAACTTCAATATTCCATCCTCGTACTTGGCATCGATTTTAGAGCCGTCTACGGTTTCGGGCAACGTAAAAGCCCTTTTAAAAGAGGTAAAGGAGAACTCTTTTCTTGTGTAATTGTTCTCTTTTTCTTCGTTTTCGGTTTTAACCTCGCTGGAAATGGTCAACACATCGTTGTCAATTTCCACAGTGAAATCATCTTTTTTCATTCCTGGAACAGCAAGTTCCAACTCAAATCCTTCGGTATTGTCCTTTATATTGACAGCAGGCATGGAAGCATTCCACTTTTCTGTTCCGCCGAACCAATCAGGACCCATAAAATCGTTCATCAAGGATGGAAAAAACAGGTTGTTTCTTTTTACTATACTCATGGCGATTCAATTTTAGTTAAACATTCAAATCACCAGGTATAAGTCAAAACCTATACCATTAAAAATTACATGTCTTTTTGACATGAATCAATGAAAATATACTGCCTTTTTGGCATTAATTGTAATATGCTTTGAAGATATTGATAAGCACATCTGGAGGTACAATATTGTCCGGGTAACGGTGCATTACTTCCAAAACCTGGCTAATGGCAGCTGGAGGTAGCCCCATTTTAAGACCTATATTGTAAAGGGTATTGATTTCTTTTTTATGCTGCTCATGATCAATGTTCATAAGCAAGATAAGTCGGTGGAACTGTACAATGCGTTCAGCTTGGGTCTTTAATCGAACTTTGGGTGACTTTTCCTTTAAAAGACCATCAAAAACCTCTTTGGTCACTCCTAAATTACGAGCAACTTTCAGCAAAAACTCATATTCGGATCGCTTTAAGGAATGATCGACCCTTGCAAAGCCAATCATCTCCGAAAGAATGCTCAATTTTTCCTTATATGTACCCATAAAAGCAAGGTTTTGGTTGTCAATCCTAGGTAGATAACTCCAAAACACCTGATTTTAGTACATGAAAAAGCCCTGAAATTCAGGGCTTTTTCTAACTAACTCAAACAATTCCCGTTTTTTAGGCGGTAATACGGACAGGAATTTCATAAACTCGTCCAGGTGCTACATTGTCCATTTGGACTTTTTTGTAGTTCAAACGATTTTTTACGAAACCTTCCAGAATTTCATCTTTTGTTTCTACGGAAAGTACTACCAATTCTCCTTTTTCAGTTACAATAAAACGAACCTCAGCAGTTAGCTCATTGTTCTCCACGTTGAATTTATTTTCCTTCAACATTTCATAGATCTGACCAGAAAGATTGGTCTCTTTTGTTGCTTTTTTTCCTTTTGTTGCAAATGCACTCATGGTTGCGAACAATGCCAATGCAACCGTAACAGTTTTTAAATTTCTCATGATTTTGTTTTTTGATTAAAAATTGATGATTAATGATTTGTCAAAAATCAGACTTGATTAAAGGTCTTTTTTAATGACACTACAAAAATAAGACGATTAAAAAACTAAATTGTTACAGTTTGGGGATATTTAACAAATGTTTAAAGTCCTTAACCTTGGGCTAATACCCTGATTTAACTGGAAAAATCGAATCAGTAAAAAATTCTTGTGCGGAACTCATTCAAGGTGAATTATTTATGATTACCGGTGATTTAAAGACAAAAAATATGCGGCTTAAAGAGTTTTAAACACAAAAAAAGGCAACGTTTGCACGTTGCCCTTGAAAAATATTATAAGGTTTGAGTCCTAGCTCAAAACTTCTTCTACCTTATCGGCTGCTTCTTTGAATTGTACAGCAGAGTGCACAGCAAGACCTGAATTGTCAATAATTTCTTTGGCCAACTCCGCATTGGTTCCCTGCAGTCTCACAATGATCGGCACTTGAATGGCATCTCCCATATTTTTGTAAGCATCCACAACACCCTGCGCCACTCGATCACAGCGTACAATACCACCAAAAATATTGATAAGGATGGCTTTAACGTTAGGATCCTTGAGAATAATACGGAATGCCTCCTCTACTCTTTTGGCATCTGCGGTACCTCCTACATCCAAGAAGTTTGCTGGTTCCCCACCAGCCATTTTAATCAAGTCCATGGTAGCCATGGCCAATCCGGCACCGTTTACCATACAACCCACGTTACCATCCAGGTCCACATAGTTTAAGCCAACTTCGCGTGCTTCAACCTCAATAGGGTTTTCTTCGCGTAGGTCACGCATCTCTGCATAGGCTTTTCTCCTATACAGAGCATTATCATCGATGGTAACTTTGGCATCTACTGCCATAATTTTATCGTCCGAAGTCTTCAAAACCGGGTTGATTTCAAAAAGACTGGAATCACTTTCAACATATGCCTTGTACAAAGACATTACAAACTTTACCATCTCCTTGAAAGCTGTACCGGATAATCCCAAGTTGAAAGCTATTCTTCTCGCTTGAAAAGGCAATAGGCCCAATCCAGGATCAACTTCTTCGGTAAAGATCAAATGTGGTGTTTTTTCTGCCACTTGTTCGATATCCATACCTCCTTCGGTAGAATACATGATCATGTTTTTACCCGTACCCCTGTTCAAAAGAACAGACATGTAAAATTCGCTTGTTTCGCCATCACCTGGATAATATACATCTTCAGCGACCAAAACTTGGTGAACTTTTTTACCTTCAGCAGATGTTTGTGGGGTAACAAGGTTCATTCCTATGATGTTACCTGCCAACTCTTCCACTTCTTTCAAGTTTTTGGCCAATTTCACTCCTCCGCCTTTACCACGGCCACCTGCATGAACCTGTGCTTTGATTACATGCCATCCGGTTCCGGTTTCCTGCGTAAGTTGTTTTGCGGCATCTACCGCTTCCTTGGCGTTGTGAGCAACAATCCCTCTTTGAATTCTAACCCCAAAACTGGCTAAAATCTCTTTTCCTTGATATTCGTGAAGATTCATCTGTGAATTTACTTTTGTTTGCTGACAAAAATAGAAAACACCGCTGACAAATTGAAGATGTTAAATGAATAATTACCGATTAAACCTTAATTAAAAGTAAGATTAGCTATTCCGAACACTACAACTTGAAATCTTGAAAGTCCAATGGATCAAAATTTTTAAAGTGACCGTTCATTTCAATAACACCTTTGGTGCGGTTCACTTCGTTCAAAACATTGGCTGTTGTCTCTAAATGCTTTTTTATAAAATTCAATCGGTCCGTTTCTTTTGCCATGAGCAACAATTTGTATTCTTGCTCAAAGGAAAGTCCCATTTTATGGGCCAAAGAATAACCATTGAACTGCTTAGGGGATATTTTGGTAAAAGGAACATCCATAATATCATAAAGATTCTCAACTTTTTGAAGTACTTCTTCTCTTAAATCTTCATTGGCGTCGTTTTCCATCTCCAAGAATTCGACTTCCCCACCAGCATACAATTTGCCCTCAAGCTGGTTTTCAAAACTTAAAACCTTAAAAACTTGACGCGCCACACAAACGACATCCATTTCCCCTGTTTTATAAGTGTTGACCACTTCAACCAGTTGCACCTCGGTTCCATACGAAATGGAATTGTCAATAAAAACTGGGATACCAAAGGTTAGTGCCTCCTTGCGACAATCATTGATCAATTGTTTGTAACGGTCTTCAAAAATATGAAGGGGTACGGTCTCTCCAGGAAAAAAAACCGATTTCAAGGGAAGTAAAGGAAGTTTCATATTATGAATTTGTCTAAAAATACGGATCAAAACCAAAAGGCACAAGCCCTTGCATCGCCTTAATGTTATAAATAAAACACATTGTTATATTTTGATTAATTATGTCAGGTTTCTTGTGTGTACCGCAGACAAAACCTAGTTTTACATAAAATATAGGTTTATTATGAACTCTAGGGACTTACTTCAGCTTGCAGAACAATTTGGCGCACCTCTCTATGTGTATGATGCAGACAAAATAACTTCACAGTACAAAAAGCTGACCAATGCTTTTAAGGGTGTATCCAATCTAAAATTGAACTATGCGGCCAAAGCGCTCTCCAATGTAAGCATTCTTAGATTGATGAATAGTTTGGGCAGCGGCTTGGACACCGTTTCCATCCAAGAGGTAAAGCTTGGGCTTTTGGCCGGCTTTAAGCCCGAATCCATCATTTTTACGCCCAATGGTGTTTCCTTGGAAGAAATTGAAGAAGTTGCGGCACTTGGGGTTCAAGTAAATATTGACAACCTCTCCATTTTGGAGCAATTTGGGAGCAAGCATCCCGATATTCCCGTTTGTATCCGTATCAACCCCCATGTAATGGCTGGAGGCAACTCCAATATTTCTGTGGGACATATCGATTCCAAATTTGGGATAAGCATCCATCAAATACCTCATTTGCTTCGTATTGTGGAGCTCACCAATATGAACATCAACGGAATCCATATGCATACCGGTAGTGATATTTTGGATATTGATGTTTTCTTGTATGCTTCCGAAATCCTTTTTGAAACGGCCAGCAACTTCAAGGATTTGGAGTTTATAGATTTTGGCAGTGGATTCAAGGTCCCTTACAAAGAGGGGGATATCCAAACCAATGTGGATGAATTGGGCAAAAAACTTACGAAAAGATTCAACGAATTCTGTGAAGAATATGGCAAGGAACTCACCCTAGCTTTTGAACCCGGTAAATTTTTGGTGAGTGAGGCAGGCCACTTCTTGGCCAAGGTAAATGTGGTAAAGCAAACCACTTCCACTGTTTTTGCAAGTGTGGATTCCGGTTTCAACCACTTAATAAGACCTATGTTGTACGGGTCCAACCATCAAATTGAGAATATTTCCAATCCAAAAGGTAGGGAACGCTATTACTCTGTGGTCGGCTATATCTGCGAAACGGATACATTTGGCAGTAATCGTAGGATCAACGAAATATCCGAAGGAGATATCCTCTGCTTTAAAAACGCAGGTGCTTATTGCTTCACCATGGCCAGCAATTACAATTCCAGATACAGACCCGCCGAGGTGCTTTGGTACCAAGGAAAAGCCCATCTGATCAGAAAAAGGGAAACTTTTGATGATATTTTACACAACCAAGTAGATACAAAAGAGCTTTTCGATATACCCAAGAAACAAGCTGTAAAGTAGACACATAGCCTTATCAGAGTGTTAAAGCCAATACTATTTTGGCACAATTTTCGTTAGTTTTGTACTGACAAGACGACAAATACGTCAAAAACGAAGACCATGCGCTCAATTTACACCCAAATCAGCTTACTTTTTCTAGTATTTCTAGGCTTTAATGCCCAAGCTCAAGATATTGATTGGATATCCTGGGAAGAGGCCGTACAATTGTCCAAAACAGATGCACAACCCAAAAAGATCTTTGTTGATGTTTACACGGATTGGTGTGGATGGTGTAAAAAAATGGATAAGAACACATTTCAACATCCAGATGTTTCCAAATACATGCAAGATAATTTTTACATGGTAAAATTGGATGCTGAAGGCAAAGATCCCATCGAATACCAAGGTAAAACATTCAAATTCGTTCCATCTGGAAGAAGGGGCTATCATGAATTGGCCGCGGCGCTTTTGCAGGGTCGCATGAGCTACCCTACCGTGGTTTTCTTGGATGAGCAATTGAACATGTTATCTCCCGTTCCTGGATATCAGCAAGTGGAACCGTTTATGCAGATTGCCAAGTACTTTGGTGAAAACATCTACAAGGATAAGGATTGGGAAAGCTACGCTGGGAAGTAAATTCCCCAGCGCATGTGATTTATCTACCTACTATAATTAGGACTCTCTTTGGTAATGGTCACATTATGTGGATGGCTCTCGTGTATTCCGCTTGATGTAATCTTCACAAATCGTGCATTATTCTTCAATGCTTCAATATCACCTGCACCACAATAGCCCATACCTGCCCTTAGTCCACCTATAAATTGGTGCATACTCTCCACCAATTCACCTTTGTAGGGAACTCGACCCACAATACCTTCGGGCACCAACTTCTTGATATCGTCCTCAACATCTTGGAAATATCTATCCTTACTACCTTTTTTCATGGCCTCAACAGAACCCATTCCACGATAGGACTTAAACTTTCGACCTTCGTAAATAATGGTTTCCCCTGGAGATTCTTTGGTACCGGCCAATAAAGAACCTAACATTACTGTATCTGCTCCAGCTGCAATAGCTTTTGGAATATCACCTGTATAACGAATACCTCCATCTGCAATTACAGGAACCCCTGATCCCTTTAAAGCCGCGGAGACCTCCAAAACAGCGGAAAACTGTGGAAAACCAACCCCGGCAACAACACGTGTGGTACAAATAGATCCTGGTCCAATTCCAACTTTTACGGCATCTGCCCCAGCCTCTACCAAATATTTTGCTGCTTCGGCCGTAGCAATATTACCTACGACAACTTCCAATTCCGGAAAGGATCTTTTCACATCTTTCAAAATACCTACCACACCTTTGGTGTGACCATGTGCCGTGTCAATAATTATGGCATCAACACCCGCTTTTACCAATGCACCTGCACGATCAACAGCGTCTGCGGTTACACCAATGGCAGCAGCAACGCGTAAACGCCCGTATTGATCTTTATTGGCAATGGGCTTTTGTGTGAGTTTGGTTATATCCCTGAACGTAATCAATCCGACAAGTTCATCTTTATCGTTGATTACCGGTAGCTTTTCAATCTTATTTTCTTGTAGGATCACTTCGGCTTGTTGCAACGAAGTACCTTCTCCTACCGTAACCAAATTTTCGGAGGTCATTACCTCGGCAATGGGCCTATCATCATTTTTTTCAAAGCGAAGGTCACGATTGGTCACAATTCCAATTAGCTTCTTATCAGCATTCACAATAGGAATACCACCAATGCTATGCTCTTTCATACTGGCCTTGGCATCACGAACCACTGACTCCAATGGAAGGGTCACGGGATCCATAATCATCCCACTCTCCGCACGCTTTACCTTTCTCACCTTGAGCGCTTGTTGCTCAATTGTCATGTTTTTATGAAGAACACCTATACCTCCCTCCCTTGCCATGGCAATGGCCATACGGGATTCGGTTACCGTATCCATCGCTGCAGAAACAATGGGCACATTAATGGTAATGTTCTTGGTAAACTTTGATTGAATATTTACTTCTCTGGGAAGTACTTCGGAGTATGCGGGCACAAGAAGAACGTCGTCGTATGTAAGTCCTTCGCCAACAATTTTGTTTTGGTGAGCTTCCATTGCAATTACGGATTAATTGCGTGCAAATATACCACTAATTTTAATCAATAAAGGGGATACCCAACACTTTCTGCATTATCTGAATATGTTTTCGATTCCAATCATCCGTATCGATATACCAACGACGAATAAATACGGGTAAATTATATTTATTTGTTCTAAATAAGGTTTGTTTTATGATACTGAGCATGTACATTTGCACCGCCATTTAAAATTTATTTATAATAAGTCTTAATTAATACAATGTACAGACCATCATTAATCATCATCACATTTTTCAGTTTTCTATTTCTTTCTGCACAACAAAAACCAATGGGCAATGACTCCACATTAATACAACTCAATGAAGTTGTTCTATCTGCCAAAGTGATTTTTGGAAGCAAATTTGTCGCAAAGAATAGAACGGGATCTTCATACTATCTTTCTCCGGAAGAAATCAAAAAATTCAATTACACAGACGTCAACCGAACTTTACGTGCGGTTCCCGGGGTTAATATTTATGAAGAAGATGGCTTTGGCCTTAGACCGAACATTAGTTTACGGGGAACCTCTCCGGAAAGGAGTTCCAAAATTACCTTAATGGAAGATGGTGTGCTTATTGCTCCCGCTCCCTACAGTGCCCCATCGGCTTATTATTTTCCTACCATTGCCCGGATGCAAGCTGTAGAAATATTAAAGGGAAGTAGTCAAGTGCAATTTGGGCCATATACTACAGGTGGCGCCATAAATATGATTTCAACTGAAGTCCCTGATAACTTCAGAATCTTTTTGAACAGCAGCTATGGAAGTTTTCAAAGTGGCCGTATCCATGCCCAACTGGGCGATAGCCGTAAAAACTTCGGTTATTCCGTAGAATACCTCAACTACAATTCCAATGGATTCAAAAACTTGGAAAATGGAGACAATACAGGGTTTGATAAGAATGACTTGGTTGCCAAATTCAAGGTCAACACTAATCCAGAGGCAGCAGTAGGACAGGAGTTTGAAGTGAAATTGCAGTATTCGGACGAAACTTCCAATGAAACCTACTTGGGATTGACACAGGAAGATTTTGACGCTGACCCCTTCCGTCGCTATGCTGGATCACAAAACGACCAAATGAATGCTGAACACTTCCAATTAATGGGAACCCACGCTTTAAAATTCAGCGATCAATTCAGGATTACCACCATTGGCTATTACAACGATTTTAGTAGAAATTGGTATAAAGTGGATTATGTGACCATCGATGGTGAACGTCAAGGTATCGGTAACATTTTTGGAGCTCCGAACCAGTTTGCATCCTATATAGATTTAGTAAAAGGCTCGACCAATAGTGGAGCGAATGACCTGCTGAATGCCAGAAATAACAATAGAGATTATTTGTCAACTGGGGTTCAAACAAAATTGGATTACCATTGGAGCGGAGAGAACACCTATCACGACCTGGAAATAGGACTACGCTACCACTATGATGAAGAAGACCGCTTTCAGTGGATAGATGATTATGCCATGGTAAACGGAGACATGCAATTGGTCACCCCAGGTATTCCAGGCACAAACGCCAACAGGGTGAGCAGTGCAAAAGCTTTTGCTTCTTATGCCATGTACAAATTGAAAATCAACAACTTAACATTAACGCCAGGCCTCCGTTACGAGAACATTGTCTTGGAAAGATTGAACTATGGAACCAACGACGTGGAACGTACTGGTTCTGATCTTTCCGAAAGACAGAATAACGTAGACGTATTTATCCCAGGAATTGGCTTCAACTACAATTTTAACGACCTATCTGTTTTTGGAGGAGTGCACAAAGGCTTTTCACCTCCAAGCAACCAACCTGGAGAAAATCCTGAGGAAAGTGTAAACTATGAGCTGGGCAGTCGTTTCTCATTTGCTGGTATTTCTGGTGAGATTGTTGGTTTTTACAACGATTACAGGAACCTGTTGGGCAGTGATCTTGCCGCAACGGGTGGAACCGGTTCTTTGGACCAATTCAATGCTGGTGAAGTCCGCGTTCAAGGAATAGAAGTATTGTTGAATTATAATTTTCTAGAGAACAATGAAGACCTTCAATTGCCATTTACTTTTGGGTATACTTTGACGGATACCGAGTTCTTGAACAGTTTTGGCAGTGAAAACGACATTTGGGGCGAGGTTTCCTCCGGTGATGAAATGCCGTACATCTCCAAACACCAGTTCAACGCAGCCTTATCACTGGAACACCAAAATTTTGAACTAAACCTTAGCGGAAGATATAATGGTGCTTTTAGAACCATGGCTGGAAATGGACCTATACCTGCCAGCGAAAAAGTAAATTCCAACTTTATATTAGATCTTGGTGGAAGATATAGATTCAACGATCACTTGGCCGTAACCGCCAACGCCATAAATTTATTGGACGAAAAATACGCTGTTGCTAGGGTACCAGCAGGGTTACGACCTGGCCATCCGTTTGGTATTTATGCTGGTATTGAGCTTAGATATTAATTCGTGATACCGCAGCAGGGCTATATAAGGGCACTCTTCAGGGGTGCCTTTTTTAATGATAAACCGAAAAAAGCTCTGTTGCCTTGTTGAAGGCTGCTTCAAAAACCATCCAATTGACACCCGTATCTGCTTTTTCTGTTGTAAAATAGGAAAGCATTCTTTCGGTAGGCATATTACCAGTGAGTTCATCTTTGGCCATTGGGCAACCACCAAAACCTTGCACTGCACCATCAAATCGACGACATCCTGCTTTGTAGGCAGCGTCCACTTTCTCGTGCCATTTGGATGGAGTGGTGTGCAAATGTGCACCGAACTCAATGTCTGGATATTTTGGGATCAGGTTGGAGAACAAGTAATCTATCACCTCGGGTGTAGAACTGCCTATAGTATCCGATAACGAAAGGATTCTAGTTCCCATGGCTGCCAGTTTCTCGGTCCACTCCCCAACTATCTCAACACTCCAAGGGTCACCATATGGATTCCCAAAGCCCATGGAAATGTAGGTGACCACTTCCTTGCCATGAGCATCGGCCAACTCCAAAATACCTTTAAGAGTTTCTACCGATTGATCAATGGTTTTGTGCGTATTCCGCATTTGAAAGTTTTCTGAAATCGAAAATGGGAAACCCAAATAATCTATAGCATCGTGCTTACATGCATCCTGTGCGCCTCTGACATTGGCAACAATGGCCAAAAGCTTGCTTTGGGTACGGGAAAGGTCCAATCGGGCCAAAACCTCAGCAGTATCTTGCATCTGTGGTATGGCCTTTGGCGAAACAAAACTTCCAAAATCAATGGTATCAAAACCACAGCCCAATAAAGATTGGATATACTTTACCTTCTCATCCGTGGGAATAAAGGTTTTTATTCCCTGCATGGCGTCCCGTGGACATTCTATGAGTTTAACTTTTGGCATAGGCGTCCGTAAAAATAGCACTTATTTGTCCGATAGAAATAGATAAACGGCAATCCCAACAAAAACAACCAGTTGCACCCATTTTAAATAAACGCCCGCATTTTTATGTCGGGTCAGGTATTTTGAAATCTTTCCCGCCAAGACGGCAATCGTGCCAAATACAATAAGAGCAGAAAGCATAAAAAGGAGACCCAAAATATAGAATTGAACAACGGTATTGAGCTCATCGCTAAACAAAAACCCCGGAAAAAAAGCCAAAAAGAAAATGGTGACTTTTGGATTAAGTACATTCATGGTCACCCCGGTCCAAAAAAGCTTCATGGGTGTTTTGGCCGGTCTGTTTTTATCATCGATTGCAATGGAAGCATCACTGCGATAAACCTGATAAGCCAGGTACAACAAATACATGGCTCCAAAAAGCTTGATGGCAAAAAATAAGGTGTCACTCCGCTTAATGATTTCCGAAACCCCAAAGGCCAACAAGGTGGTGTGCACCAAACAACCCGAGACCAGTCCAAAAACGGTTGCCAACCCCGATTTTGTACCATTACTGATGCTTTGGGTCAGCACGAAAATATTATCGGGTCCAGGTGAAATGGCCAGGGCAAGGGAGGATACAAAAAACCCGATCAATATGGGATAATTGACGGTTTCCAGAAATAAAAATAAACTGTGCATATGGTTTAGCCCATTTTTTCCAAAATGGCCTTATTGATTTTCTTGATAAGCACAGGCCCCTCATATATAAACCCAGTGTAGAGTTGTATTAAATCGGCCCCTGCATCCAATTTTTCCAAAGCATCCTCTGGGGAATGAACCCCACCCACTCCCACAATTGGAAATGCCTTTTTGCTTTTTTCCGATAAGAAACGAATTACCTCAGTGCTTCTTTTAGTCAACGGTTTTCCACTTAGACCACCATTCTCCTCGGTTAAGTACATGTCCGATTTCAGGTCTTTCCGTTCAATAGTAGTATTGGTGGCTATTACACCATCGATATTTGTATCCGAAACAATATCAATGATATCCATTAATTGATTGTCTGTTAAATCCGGGGCTATTTTTAACAAAATGGGCTTCTCCTTCAACTTGGTGCTTTTAGCCAATTTGCTGTTCTGGTTTTTGAGCTTTTTTAACAACTTGGTCAGTGGTTCTTTATCCTGGAGCTCCCGCAACCCTGGTGTATTGGGTGAACTAACATTCACCACAAAGTAATCCACATGCTCGAACAAACCCTCAAAACAAATAAGGTAATCCTTGATGGCATCTTTGTTCGGAGTTACCTTATTCTTGCCAATATTCCCCCCAACAATCACTCGGTGCCTCTTTTTCAGTTGTTCCACAGCTTCAAACACACCTTGGTTGTTAAAACCCATACGGTTGATTATGGCTTTATCCTTCTTCAGCCTGAACAAACGTTTTTTGGGGTTTCCCGGTTGGGGTTTGGGGGTTACCGTTCCTATTTCAACAAATCCAAAACCAAAATCTGAGAATTCGTTATATAACATGGCGTCCTTGTCAAAACCAGCTGCAAGTCCCACAGGGTTCTTGAACTTTACCCCAAAAACCTCCCGCTCCAATTTTGGATCGTTCACAACAAATATTTTCCTGAAAAGACCGCCAAAACCCAATCTTGATAAAAATTTAATGGCCTTAAAAGAAAAGTGGTGCACGGCTTCCGGGTCAAATAAAAAAAGTACCGGGCGGATAAGGATTTTATACATTCAAAAATGGATTTTGGACAAAAATAACAACTCTTGAAACAGTTCTTTACAATTCGGTCAATTTTCGTCAACTGGCTTGTTTACATAGATAGGAAGCAAAGTAAGTTGAGCACAGAATTTAAGGTATTTTTCGTACTGAACTTTATCGAAACTAAGTAGTAAACGTCTGTCCATCATCCGTACATTTTGTTTCATGCTGTCAATTATTGAAGCATATTCCTTGGACACGGTAATCAGTACCTCGGGTGAACTTCCCTCATTCTTTTTCATCAGGAATTTTGCCTTGTCCTTTAAAATATCGTTTCGAACTTTTAGTTCTGCACTCCAGTTCTTGAGGTTTTCCCTTTGATCTTCGGTCAGCTCAAAAACTTTGGTTATGGTTTCATTGTCTCGCCCACCAACGCCCAAAATACAATCCATTTGGGCTAGTCCAGAAAAACCGGAAATAAGAAAAAGGTAAAATAGTATTGATCTCAATTGAGGTTGTTATTATTCGTTTACGAAAGATAGGTATTAATGCCGTTGGATTGCAATATTACTTTGAATAAGCATTATTTTTGATAAAAACGCTGCACCGACCATGGAAAAATTACTGCCCCGATTTTTGGAATATGTAAAAACCGATACACAGAGCGATCCTTATTCAAAGAGCACGCCCAGTACAGAAAAACAGTGGAACCTTGCCAAAAAATTGGTAATGGAACTCCACCAGATCGGGATGCAGGAAGTATCCATAGATGAGAACGCCTATATTATGGCCACCCTTCCGAGCAATACGGACAAAAAAGTACCTACGATCGGTTTTATTTCCCATTTTGACACCTCTCCTGATTTTTCAGGGAGAAACGTAAAACCACAGATCATAAAAAATTACGATGGAAAAGATATTGTGCTGAACAAACTCCAAAACATAGTGCTTTCTCCAGATTATTTTGAAGATTTAAAGGCATACGAAGGACAGACCTTGATCACCACCGATGGAACCACCTTGTTGGGAGCCGATGACAAGGCTGGTATTGCGGAGATAATCACCGCTATGGAGTACCTTATTGACCACCCGGAGATCAAGCACGGGAAAATACGTATTGCCTTTACCCCGGATGAAGAAATTGGTAGAGGTGCACATAAGTTTGATGTGGAAAAGTTCGTGGCGGAATGGGCCTACACTATGGATGGCAGCCAAGTGGGCGAACTGGAATATGAAAATTTCAATGCAGCCAAGGCCAGGATCACCATTACCGGAAAGAGTGTGCACCCAGGCTACGCCAAGAATAAAATGGTAAACGCCATTGGTATTGCGAACGACTTTCTCACCCACCTACCCCCAAGCGAGGTTCCCGAGCATACCACAGGACGGGAAGGTTTTTTCCATGTGCACAAAATAAAAGGTGAAATCGAAAAAGCGGAGATTGAACTCATTATCCGCGACCACGATGCTATTCATTTCCAAGCTCGTAAAGACCTTTTAAACGACATCAAAGAAAAACTCAACAAAAAACACGGGGAATACGTAAACCTGGTCATTGAGGACCAATACAAGAATATGCGAGAGAAGGTGGAGCCGATGTACCACATTGTGGAAATAGCAGAAGAAGCGATGAAGTCCCTGCAAATAGAGCCAATCATAAAACCCATTAGAGGAGGAACGGACGGCTCCCAGCTCAGTTTTATGGGACTGCCCTGCCCAAATATTTTTGCAGGAGGGCATAATTTCCATGGCAAATACGAGTACGTTCCTTTGGAAAGTATGGAAAAGGCCGTAAAGGTGATTGTGAAAATTGCCGAACTTACCGCTATACAAATCAAATAGTCGTGGACAAATCTGAAAAAATAGAGGCCTATTATAAAAAGGAACATCCCTTTAGGGACGGGATTGCATTACTTAGGGAAATTGCCCTAACAACAGAGGCTGATGAGGATTTTAAATGGAGTATTCCCGTTTATACCGTAAATGGTAAAAATGTATTCGGTATTTGTAAGTTCAAAACACATTTTGGTGTTTGGTTTTTTAATGGGGTGTTTTTAAAAGATTCTGAAAAAGTGCTGGAAAATGCACAGGAAGGCAAGACCAAAGGAATGCGCCACTGGAAATTCCAAAATTTGGAAGAAGTGGACAAAAAGTCGGTCTTGGCCTACATGAAAGAAGCTTTGGATAACCAAAAAAAGGGGTTGGAAATCAAAGCCGACAGAACCAAAAAGATATCCATTCCCGAATTATTACAAAAAGCATTGGAGCAGGATACTTTCTTAAAATCTACGTTTGAAAAATTTACGCCCTATAAACAAAAAGAGTTCTGCGAATACATTGCAGAGGCCAAACAGGAGAGAACCAAACTTCGAAGATTGGAAAAAATTCTCCCTATGATCAAGGAGGGTATTGGTTTGAATGATGCCTATCGGTAGGTTTAAGAATCCGTCAATTCACAGACAGCATTCATAAATTAACCGTGGAATTTCCAATTTTTAATCTTTAACTTCACTTATCGGTCGATATAATTCATTAAAACGAATCATATCTTTAACGTTGTGCTTCATTACTACAAACCGCTAACCAATGATAAAATTCTTTAGAAAAATTAGACAAAAATTGCTCTCTGAAAATAAGTTCAGTAAGTACCTAATTTATGCAATTGGAGAAATAATCCTTGTTGTTATAGGAATATTAATTGCATTGCAAGTTAGTAATTGGAACAAAAAAAGAATAGATTTTGATTCTGAACAAGAAGCTCTATTTGATTTAAACACAGAGTTAAAATCTAATATTAAAGCATTGGAAATAATAATAGATGAACATAAGAAATCTTTGGCTGCAGGACAGGAAATTAAATCTATGATAACTGACACCAATAAACTAAATAGTATTTCAAATGATAGCTTAAAGTCTATCTTAACTATAATGAATTACAACTACACTTATGACCCGAAACTGGGTATTTTAAATTCAGTAATAAATTCAGGGAGAATTAACTTAATACAGAATAAAGAAATTAGATATATGTTATCCTCAATAAATGAATTTATTATTGACGCAAATGAAGATACTAAAGTTATAGAAAAATTAAGAGGAGAATATTATTGGCCAATGATTGCATCAAAAAGAGAAATAGTTGATTATAACAAGCTCTCAAGGGACAACAAAAAATCTTTTCGGAATCCTGAATTTATTTTTTGGGTTGATTTCATAACAACTGTAAGGCAATCAGGATTGGAGGAAGAGAATGATTTATTGAAATTTCTTAAAAAAGTCAATATTTCAATCGAATCAGAAATAAAAAAATAACGAAAGCACAACACCGTGTATAACTCATTGCGGCTGAATTCCTAATCGGAATTCAACGCTTATTCGCTATCTTTGGGTTATGGCGGAAAATCATAGCTGATTTTCCGCAACGAGCCATACACAAAACCGATAAGTGTAATCTCTAAAAATACTGACCGAACAAAACATCCCATCTAGGGAGTAGTTGATTTAGTCCATTCTAAAATGCGTTCCGAGCAGTTGCCTTACCTTAAATAACCCCAACTAACTGACAGGCGTCATTGTGTACCCTTTAATATCAAAATAAATTATGGTAATAATAGAAAGTAGGTTTATCCTATTTTCCAAAACTTATTGCCATGAAAACATTTGTGTATATTTTTTTGATCGCATTGGTTTCCCTGAATCTGTCCTGCAGCAAGGAGGATGACGATGATGGGTTGACCAAGGATGGCCCGTTTCCAATCAGTGAACTTAGTGGAAACTGGGAAGCTACAAAAGCTCAATTTAGTGTAAGCACCACATCGGTCGACATTGTCGAAGATGGTGGAACGGCAAGTATGTCCGTACAATCGAGTGGTCGTTTTACCTTGACCTTAGATCCCATAGACCGGGATGCCTATGCGGTGACCGGAGAAATATTCTGGGAAGAATGGCAGGGCAGTTACTACTTTGCCGTTGCATGGGACGATGAACCGGATGATTGGGATACGTACGGCCATACGTATGACGGAACTACCCTTTCCATAAATGGAGGTACCGATTCCGGAGACTACGACTTTGACAATGATGGGGATTTGGAACCTTGTTCCATCCATTTCATTTTTGTTCGCTCGTAATTATTTAATTTTTTTCAAACTAAAGGATGCATTATTGGACTCTACAGGTGCTACCTTAAAATAAACTATGGCCTATTGATAAAGTTTATCCCATTTTAGGAAACTCCCACCCATTGTGGTATTCGTTCATCAACAGGGCATCTGCTTTGGAATGGTTAAACTTTTTATTTTCCGCATCCCAGAACAGTCTTTCACCCGTTTTGTAGGCAACATTACCCAAATGACTCACAACAGCGGCATCGTAACCGATTTTTATTGGAGCCTTCAATATGGATTCATCCCTGGTTTTAACAGCTTCCAAAAAATTCTGGGTGTGCAGCCCCAAACCTTGCCCCACCCCTTCTTGCAAGGGTACAGCTTCTATTTTGGCCCCCAAATCCTGACTCCAATGCGGACGGTCGTGTTCCGGAATCACTTCCCATCCACCACGATCCAGAACCAAAGTTCCATTGTTGCCAATGAACGCAATACCATGGTTTCTCCCATAGTTACCGCCATCTATACCGGTAGCGTGTTCCCAAAGCAGTGAAAATTCACCAAAATCGTAAATGGTCTGTAATGTATCCGGGGTTTCGGCTGCATCATCGGGGTAAGCAAACTTACCCCCCATGGCCATTACAGATTTAGGAGTAGAGGCTTTCATTCCAAATAGGGCATAATCAATCAAGTGTACGCCCCAATCCGTCATTAAACCTCCTGCGTAGTCCCAGAACCATCTAAAATTGAAGTGGAACCTGTTTTTATTGAAAGGTCTGTGCTCGGCCGGGCCCAGCCACATATCATAATCGACACCTGCTGGCACAGCACTGTTGGGGACCAAGGGCACGGATTGCATCCAACCTTGGTATGCCCAGGTTTTCACCAAGCGTATCTGACCTAATTTTCCAGAATGCACATAATTGATAGCATCCACAAAATGGGGCTCACTACGTTGCCATTGTCCTATTTGCACCATTCTGTCGCTCTTATTTACTTTGGCAAGCATTGCTTCGCTCTCTGCTACGGAATTGGCAATGGGTTTTTCGCAATACACATCTTTACCTGCATCTATGGCATCGGTGAGCTGAAGACAATGCCAGTGGTCCGGTGTACCAATAATGGCAATATGTACATCTTTGTCCTCCAGAAGTTTTCTATAATCCGAATACCATTTTGGTTTTTTGATACCGCCTTTTTCCAGCTCTGCTGTTTTTTCACGAAGAACATTTTCATCCACATCGCAAAGGGCCACCACATCAACCTCACTGTTTTGGAGCATGGAGCTTAAATTGGAAAAGCCCATGCCGTTACAACCGATAAGACCAACCTGTATTTTATCGTTAGGACTGATGTTTCTTCGTACAGATGCCAATAATTCGGTAGGAATCATCATGGATGCTCCCAATCCTGCTACACCCATTCCACAACGTTTTACAAACTGTCTTCTAGTTGTTCCCATAATTTTTCAAATTTGGAATAAGATACAAAAAAACGTCCCTTGAAATTTGATATTCAAGGGACGCCATTATAAAGTATATTTTTTCGCTACTTCTTTTCAGCGGGAGCATTCAACTTTTTGCTCATTTCCATGGAAATGGCAGAGCGGTCGAACTTTAAACGCCCGGCCATGGTTTCGATAACACAAGAGAAATCTTTGTCATTCAATTCCACGATTTTGCCGTGCAATCCGCTTTTGGTGATAATCTTATCGCCTTTTTTTAATTCTGAAGCGAATTTTTTCTCATCCTTCTGACGCTTGATTTGTGGTCGGATCATAAAAAAGTACGCCACAGCGAAAATCAAAATCAGAGGTAAAAACTGTCCTAGGTTTTCCATTTAAAGTATCTTATTTTTTCATGGGAATGGCCAGTGGTGCATTCTCCGAATTAACAAAAGCCCTGATCTTAAGGATTTCAGAACCTTTGGCCGTATTTGCATTCACCGTAATGGTCTTGGAGACTTGATTTTGTCCAGAACCATTGAACTTTACCAACAACTCTCCAGTTTCACCAGGAGCGATAGGGTCCTTTGGTGGATTGGGAACAGTACATCCACAGCTACTTTTAGCACTTGTGATAAGTAAAGGTGCATTTCCTGTATTGGTAAATTTAAATACGGTTTCTTGTGGCGTACCTCTTTCGATAGTACCAAAATCGTGCTCGGTTTTCTCAAATGTCATTACAGGAACCAATTTATCTGATTGATCTCTGTTCACAGCACTTTCTACATTGTCAGCAACTATTTTCTTAGATGCTTTGTCCTTACATGATACACCCATAAAGGCAACCACCATGATCAAACTAAAAATTGTCGTTATTCTTTTCATGATTAAAATTTGTTTTTCCAAAATTAAGGAAATAATGTTTATTGTAAACCCCTACCTATTTTTTGGAGTCTTCCATCAGATTTATATTCTTTGGCCAACTTGTCCAAAACCCCATTAATAAAGATACTGCTCTTGGGTGTGGAGTATTCTTTGGCAATTTCCAAATACTCGTTCAAGGTTACTTTTTCTGGAATGGATGCGAAGTTCAATAATTCACAAATGGCCATTTTCAGAATAATGGAATCAATCTCCGCAATACGGTCATTGTCCCAATTCGGGGTTTTCCCTTCAATTTCCTTCTCCCACTTGGAATCGTTGAGCAGGGTCTTGGTCAGCAGTTCATTGGCAAAATCCATATCCTGCTGATCTTTCAGCAAAGCGGGCAAAAAGAAACGGTCCCCGGAATCTGGCTTGGCTTTTTTGAGTCGCTTCACCAAAAAAGTGTTCACGATTGGAAAATCATCTACCCATGTAAGCTTGTCGTCCTCGAAGTAATCGTAGATTTTTTCGTTGGGCGCAATAATTTCTTTAAAAAGTTGGATCACAAAATTACGGTCATCTGCATAATCATCCTCACCGTTCATCATATATTCTTTGTAAATATCACTGGAAACCACTGCTTTATGTATGATTTTCACATACTCATCATTCATATACCAATTATCCAACTTGCGATTGGAGAGCTCATTCTTCAAAGCCTCGTTGTTCACCAATTGCAACAACAATCGGTTTTTCACAAACTTTTCGGGATCAGGATATTTATCTTCTTCGGTGGCCACATATTTTTTGGAAGCGTGGCTCACGTGCTTGTCGGCCAAACGATGGAGTTCGGCCAATAGGCTTAAAATCAAAAGGTATAGAACATACATGTTTTCTATACTGACTCGCAGGAACTTTTCTTGTTTTTGCAAAGAATCGTCCTTGGATTGCACCAATGCATAAATACACTGCATTACTTTTACTCTAATGTGCCTTCGGGTAAGCATGTTTAAGAACTTTTAAAGTCATTGTTTGGCTTTCACTCCGCAAAAGTAATCTTATATTTGAATCTTACCTATCAAACTTGTTTTCTTATCAGTTTTATAACATTTACTTTGTGCGGTATGGTATATATTTGCGGGATTGTCCACGGACATCGTCGCTAAAAAACCACCTCATCCCTTTATGAAGGAGCTAAAACACCTAAATAAATACTTTAAAAAATATTGGCTCAAACTGCTGTTGGGGATCATAATCACCATAATTGCCCGTGTTTTTTCCTTGGTTATGCCTTCGTATGTGAACAAGTCCATACAGGCCGTGGAGGATTTTACATCGGATGTGATTACGCTTTCGGATGCCAAGGGGTTATTGCTTCAATACATTTTGATTATTGTTGGGGCGGCCATACTTTCCGGGCTTTTTACTTTTTTAATGCGCCAGACCATTATTAACGTATCCCGATATATTGAATATGACTTAAAAAATGAGGTGTTCGACCATTACCAATTGCTCAGCCTTAATTTTTACAAGAAAAACAGGATTGGTGATCTGATGAACCGTATCAGTGAGGACATTAACCAAGTACGTTTGTATGGCGGACCCGCCATTATGTACGGCATACAGACCTTGACCCTTTTTGTGTGCCTTATTCCCTTAATGTTCATAAAAGCCCCTACATTAGCGGCCTATACTTTGCTGCCACTGCCAATTTTGTCTGTCTTGATTTATCAGATCAGTAAAATTATCCATAAACGAAGTACCAAAGTACAAGAGTTCTTATCCGCGCTTTCCACTTTTACCCAAGAGTCTTTTTCGGGGATATCCGTAATCAAGGCCTATAGTATTGAACCTAGGGTAAACTCAGAGTTACGTGATTTGGCACAAGAGGGAAAAGACACCAGTATGGCTTTGGCCAAAGTGAATGCCTGGTTTTTTCCATTAATGATCTTATTGATCGGAATCAGTAATGTTTTTGTGATTTACATTGGCGGACGGCAATATATCAACGGAGAAATTGAAACCATTGGTATTATTGCAGAGTTCATTCTTTATGTAAACATGCTTACCTGGCCTGTTGCCGTTGTGGGTTGGCTAACATCGATTGTACAAAGAGCTGAGGCTTCCCAAAAGCGTATCAATGAATTTTTGAAAGAAGAACCTTCCATTCAAAACAAAGTTGAAACACCTACCCCGATTAAAGGTGATATCGAGTTCAAGAATGTAACCTTTACCTATGAAGACACTGACATAACCGCTTTAAAAGATGTCTCCTTTACCGTAAAAGCAGGGCAAACAGTTGCTATTTTAGGTAAAACCGGGTCGGGAAAATCCACGATATTGGATTTGGTAGCTAGATTGTATGACACGACCTCGGGCGAGGTTTTAATCGATGGAGTGCCCATACAACAATTGAACCTGGATAGTTTAAGGAGCGCTATCGGCGCCGTGCCCCAAGATGCCTTCCTGTTTTCGGATACGATTGAAAACAACATTCGTTTTGGTAACGAAAATGCGACACATGACGAGATTGTGGAAGTCGCAAAAAAAGCTGTTGTGCATAAAAACATTGAGGGCTTTGCCAAAAAGTACGACACCATTTTGGGAGAACGCGGGATTACCCTAAGTGGAGGGCAAAAACAAAGGGTCTCTATTGCGCGCGCACTTTTAAAAGATCCAAAAATCTATCTTTTTGATGATTGCCTATCGGCAGTGGATACCGAAACCGAGGAAGAAATACTAAATAATTTGAAAGCCGTTTCCGAAAGCAAAACCACCCTTATTGTGAGCCACAGGGTGTCCTCGGCAAAGAACGCGGATAAAATCATTGTACTCGACAACGGAAAAATCATACAAGAGGGTACGCACGAAGAATTGAACAACACGGAAGGGTATTATAAAGAACTCTACATCGACCAACTCTCGGGCAAAGAATCATAAAAAAGTTGCTGAATTAGCTTTTTTTTTACATTTTTGGTAACATAATTCAACATAGTACTAAATACACTATACCATATGGGCCAGAAAGATACAATGGATCAGGAAGAGATTTATT
>NZ_CAMYIC010000011.1 GCF_947258355.1 uncultured Allomuricauda sp. | reverse complement strand
CATCATATATGTTTTTTGTTTCTTGAATTATGTGGAACACCTCATATTTAAGTATACTCGTAACCGATGTAGAAGTGATTTCGTTGTAACTGATTTCACAACTTTCCTTCATAAAGTTGTCGAGTCTGCTATACACCTCTATATCTATTTGACAGTATGCGGAGGAAGTGGTTAGAAAAAATATTGCAACAAGGGATTTACCAACTATGTTTTTATGGATTCGGACCATTTTTCTAAATAGTTTGAAGAATATCTGTCAAACTTATATGCAATAAATGGGATTTTAAGGTGTCAATTGATGGATGAGGTGTTTGGATTGATGAACATCAAAAAAATGGTCACATCTAAAATGAATGTGACCATTTATTATAATGTTATTATTTAATTAATAACCGTCGTTCTGTACCATATTCGAGTTTGCGTTTATCTCGCTGATCGGAATCGGGTAAGCAAACAAGTTATTTGGGTAACCGATGGTTCCCAAACTGTTCTCGGTAGACCCCCAGTAAGGGATGGACTGCCCGGTTCTTACCAAATCATCGTAACGGAAACCTTCGAACATCAATTCCTTTCTTCTCTCATTAAGGATATCCTCCTTGGTCACGGAAGCATATATAAATACTCCGCGGTTAGCTCTAATCAAGTTAATTTGTGTAAGGGCGTCACCACCTGTTTCCAACAATGCTTCCGCATAGTTAAGAATCACTTCCTCATATCTGAAAAGTGGGATGTTATCAGCACCAGTTGCTGTATCGGGATATTTTCCCATATTTCGCAAACGTGTACCGCCATCTTGATAACCCAAGATATCAGCTCTTACATCACCATCCTCAAAGAGGTCGATCACTGTGCTCACCACCTGAAGATCTCCATATCCTCCCGGCTCATCAGCTGGGAAACGGTAGATATAGGACAAGGCATTCGGACCTTGGTTGTCTGCACCACTGAACGCCAATTCAAACAATACGTTTGATCCTCCGTCACCGGCCCAGCTGCTAACATAAGAGTCTGCACCGATAATGGAATAAAGACCTGAATTGATAACTGCTTCAGAGGCGGAAACTGCTCTTCCCCAATCGCCGAAGTAAACGGCAACACGGGATTCAAGTGCTTTGGCCATATACTTGGAGACAATGGTTTTTGATGTATCGAAGCTAGAATCCATCATTCCGAAAGCTGTTTCCAAATCATTGTAAATAGCAGCCTTAACTTCATCCACGGTGCTTCTTGGCGGAAACAAATCCTCACCTTTGAATTCGGTCACTATTGGTACACCAAGGTTACCACCTGCATGTTGCTGTCCATAAACACGCAACAAATCAAAATGGGCAAGTGCCCTAAGGATCATGGCAGCCCCCTGTAAGTGTTCACCATATGCAATATCCCCCTCCAATGTGGTAACATCCGTATTGATGATAATATTAGCATTAGCTATCACATAATATGCGTTGTCCCAGACAAAGCCGGTGTTCGCATTGTACTCGTACTCACCTTGAGTGGTAAACCTACCTGAGTTACCGTTTGAAAAGCAGTTGTCGGACCTGACCTCGTTGGTCGCGATCATATCACGGCCATAGTATCCAGATCCTGTAAGCGTGTTGTGTGCTCCCTTTAGGATACTGTAAAGGTTCTCCACCTTGGTTACACTACCCTCAACACTTTTGTTCTGTGAAAGGGTCGGCTCAAGACTGTCGGCCGTACAGGAACCTAACAGGAGTCCTGCGGCAGCCAACAACATTACGTTTATTTTATTAATTGTTCTTTTCATCTTCTTTTTCTTAGAAATTTATGTTTACACCTAGAGAAATTGAACGGGTAGGTGGGGTTTCAAGACCAGTTTCACCTGGATCCACTGTACCATTCTGGCTATCGATGTCCACTTCTGGATCAAACAACAAATTGTCATCTTTCACCCAAGTCAACAGGTTGTTTCCTCTAAGGAAAACCCTCAACTTGGTCAAACCAACCGTCTCAAGTGCTTTTGAAGGCACATCGTAACCAACGGTCAAAGACCTCAAACGCATAAAATCAGCGTCGTACAAATATTTTGAATGTCTTTGCCATGGCTCTGCAGAAGTAGTAAAGGCTCCGTTACGGGCGATATCCCCGGGCTGTTGCCATCTATCCAACAAAGAAGTATATCCTTGGAAGGCCAAAATTGGGTATGCATTTGTTTGATTCAAATACAAGTGCCATCCTTCATAGATCTTGTGACCTCCGGCATAGTAACCTGTTGCGTTCAAGAAGAAGCCTTTGTAAGAGAAGCTCAGGTTAAGACCTGCCGTTGTGGTCGGTACGGCGTTCCCTCCTTGGAAAACCGCTTCGGCCTCGTTGAAGTTTGTTGTAGTCTCTCCATCCACTCCATTGATGTAAAATTCTTCCACACCGGTCTCTGGATTTACACCAGCCCATGTTGGCATGTACCAAGCATACGCAGGGTGACCTGATTCAATCCTTGTTCTAACGGTAGTAATTGTTCTTTCTTCCCCGTTTGGATCAACAGGTAAAGAAGTAATTTCGTTTTTAACTTTGGAAATATTACCTCCGATGCTCAAGCTCATGTCTTCGGTATCTATTACGTTGAAGTTAATGTCGATTTCAAAACCTTTGTTGTTCAACTCACCAATGTTCTGTACTTGACTGGCGAAACCAGTGGTCTGCGACAATGGCACATCCAACAAAAGATCTTTTGAATCCCTGTTAAAGTAGGCAACGCTACCACTAACAACATTGTTGAACAATCCAAAGTCCACACCTACATCCAAAGTATTGGAAGTTTCCCATGTTAAATCTTCGTTTCCGAAGGTATCCACATACTGGGCACCTTCACCACCGTAATCAGCAGCGTACCCGAACAAAGACTGGAATTGGTTCAATCCGATCAGCGCGTTACCTGTAACACCGTAAGATGCACGCAATTTAAGAGCATTCACCCAATCAGAATCTGCCAAGAAGTTTTCCTTGTTCAAGTTCCAAGCAGCACCCACGGACCAGAAGTTACCCCAACGGTTATCCTTACTAAAGCGTGAGTTTCCTTCTCTCCTGTACGATAGATCCAATACATAACGGCTATCGAATGCGGAATAGTTAAGCAATCCCATGTAAGCACCAACGTACCAATCGTTGAACGAAGAGCTCACTCCTGTTGGAGTACCCAAGTTATCCAAGTTTTCCAATCCTTCGTCAGCGAAGTTCTGACCGTCACCTCCCAAGAAGTAACGACGGTTGGACTGGTATTCCTGAAGCACTTTCAGCTTGAACCTGTGGTCATCGTTTATATCAAAATTGTAATCCAAATAATTCTGGAACACATAGAACACGTTGGTCCTGTCATACTGGCTTGCGTCACCACTTGTTGGTGCCCCATATCCGTATGTTGGGTTAGAGTACGTTCTAAAGTTGTACAATTGGAAATCGACGTTGAAGGTGGAACCAAAAGTAAATCCTTCGGCAAAATCCCAATTTACGGAATTGTTGGTCACAATACGGGTAAGTCTGTTCTCACTTGTATTGTTTTCTGTCAAATACAATGGGTTTGGCAAGGAACCTCCAAAAAGGTTATAGCTGCCATCCTCGTTATAAGGTTGCAACAAAGGAGAAATAAAGTACTTTACAGTACGTGGGCTCTCAAAATAAGCACTTGTCTCCAAGAAAGCGTTTTGCAACATGTGCGATGCCTGGTTGCTTGAGGAGAAAGTGATGTTATCGGTCAAATCCTTGGAAAAGTTCAAGGAACCGGAAATTCTTTCGAAATCAGAACCGATTACCGTAGCTTCTTGTTGCATATAACCAAGTGATGCAAAGAAAGTATGTCCTTCACCTCCACCTGATGCAGAGAAACTGTGTTGCTGTATAATGGCATCCTTGTTGGCTACCGCTCTGTCCCAACGGGCCTCTGGGCGGCCATTGGCATCCCACTCGGCAAATGGCCCACCTAGCAACGCTTGTGTAGCCTCTTGCTCAGAAGGGTAAATACCATCATTGAAATAAGCTTCGGCAGCAAGCTCCAAACGGTTGGCTGCGGTCAACGGCACGGGACCGGTGATGGCATCGTTCTGGAAACCGTAGGTACTGTTAATGCTGAATACTGTTTTACCAGCCTTACCTCCTTTGGTGGTGATAAGGATTACACCATTGGAACCACGTGCACCATATTGTGCTGTCGCAGATGCATCCTTTAATACGGTAATGGACTCAATGTTGTTTTGGTCCAAACCTGCCAAAGCTGACAAAGATGAATAAGCTCCACTAGTACCAACGTTTCCATTGGATACCGGAACACCATCTATAACATACAATGGCTCATTACCAGCTGTAATGGAACTGATACCACGAATCCTAATGTTTGAAGTTGAACCTGGCGTACCGGATGTGGCAGACACTGTAAGTCCTGACACATTACCCTGAAGGGCTTGATCAACTGATGGAGCAATGATTTCCCCAAGCTTTTCAGACTCCACCTTTACCACAGAACCCGTGATATCGGAACGTCTCTGGGAGGTATAACCTGTCACGACCACTTCTTCCAATGCCTGTGCATCATCTTCCATTTGCACATTAATAATTAAGGAAGCTCCAACAGTTCTGTCAACAGTTTTTTGACCGATGTAACTAAAACGTAGTATTTGACCTGTACTTGCCGTAATAGCATAGTTTCCATCAAAGTCTGTTTGCGTTCCATTGGTTGTCCCAACAACCATAATGGAAACTCCAGGAAGGGGTAGACCGTTTTGGTCGGTAACAGTACCCGAAACATTCTTTTCTTGAGCGAGTGCCGCTGTTAGGGAACAGCATAACAGCACCAGCATCATCCAATAATTTTTCATTGTCATACAAATTAATTTAGAGTTAGTCATAGCAATCGTACAAGGCAGGGGATAAATCTTCTTTTGTAGGCTAATTCAAAAAATCTTCCGAAAACAATGAAAACTAATATATCGGAAAGAAGAATAAGATTCAGGGCCCCACCTTGCGGATTGCAGGACAAAAAAAATGAAAGTATCAACGAAGAATGTAAGTGCTTATTAACCTTTACGCATTTGCCGAACAAAATTTACGTTTACAATATTGTTTTGAAGCAACCCTTCGGCAAGGCCGTTAAATACATCCCCAAAACTGTTATGCGGCCTTTTGAATATATTCCTTTGGTGTTATGCGAGTTATCTTTTTAAAAGCTTTGTAAAAAGAAACACGATTATTGAATCCGCATTGGTAAGCAATGTCAGAAATGGATTCTGATGATTTTTTATAACCATCACAAAGCTTGTTTTTGGCTTCTTCAATTCTATAAGCATTTATAAAATCGTAGAAACTCATATTAAAATTTTCGTTGATGACTTGGGAGGCATGGTGTCTTGATATATTTAAAAATTCAGCAATATCATCTAATCTAAGATCGTGATTTAGATATAGCTTTTTGTTTTCCATCAGACTTTCCAACTTGTTTTTTAATTCCGTTGAAAATGCTTCTGAAAGCCCTGTTTTTTCATACTTATCTCTTTTCTTTAAAGAAGTCAATTGATAAGACTTTCCATCCAAGGTGTTATGGTTTTTAATCAATAGGTAAATGACTATGGCATTTAAAACCAAAGGAACTAACTGCGTGTAAATGAGGGGTGTTTTAAAACTCGCATCCCAATTAGACCAATAATAAATAGTTAAAAAAATGGTATATAAAAACAGAAATGAGAAAACTAAAAGTAGTCTTTTGGTAAAAAAACCTACTTTATTCTTGTTGAATAATGGTGTAAATTCCCAGAACGACATAGCTATCATTTTTTATCTTCTAGGTTCAAAGTGCAAAAACTAGTGCTTTTATGACCTCACCAATTGATGAATGCCCCATATGAGTTTACGGATGGGTTTAATTTGGACTGTTTTTAAACTTAAAGGTGGCTATAAAACCATTTTTGAATAAGGAATCACCGTATCGTACCCTTTCGATTTAAAATAGGAAATGGATTGATTATCACCTGTTGCCAATACAAAATCACCACCCCAAGCACCAAGGCTTTTTATCGTTCCAAAATAGTCTGGAAAAAGTCGCTGCTTTACAGGGTCAATTTTTAAAATTTTGGAAAGTAAGCTTTCGTGCTCTTCCATTAGTGATTCAAAACCTGCCAAAGTGGATGCTAAAACCATTTTTCTTGTAAGGTCTGAAACTTTATTAATCAGTTCCAACTTATCGAATTGTTGATTCCTATAATTGGCTATGGCCTCTTTGCTGCTTTGTTTTTGATTGAGGTGCACAAAATACAGGGAGTTTTTGAAAATAGGGTTAAAATCAATCTCTTTCACCTTCGGCTCTCCATCAACCAATTGATAGGTAATTGGGGAATTATGTTGCGCACAGGAGATATCGTAACCGCTGCCGCCAAAAGCATTCCATAAAAGCTGATGAGCATCTACCCGTGCCCATTGGGCCAAATTGTTTATCAGAGTGGAAGAGGTCCCCAGTCCCCATGTTTTTGGAAACGTAAGACGGGTCACAATCTGAAAACCATCACTATCCGTCAACAACAATGGGTTCTGTGCATTGGCCTCCAAAAGTAAAGAGGTCAAGGTTTTCGCCATGGTTTCGTCCGAAGTGGAAACCACATTTAAATTGGTAAGGTCGAACTTGGCAGAGAACCAAACTTTGTCATTCTCATCTAAACTGGTCCAATCCAAAAAACCGTCTTTCGTCGGAGTTACATGGAGTGATTGCCCATAGCTGGTGGGAATGGCCAATCCCATGGCTCCATCTAAAATGGCATATTCTCCAGATAACAATAACTTTCCGTTGCTGTAAAACTCCTTCTCCATTAGTTTGATTTGATTCTTTCATAAGCCTCTTTTACTGAGGCATTGGTTACGGTCTGGTCCTTAAAATAGGTGACCAATTGTTGTTTTTCGGTTTCTGTGGCCCCCAACTGGTTCAACATGTTCAACAAGTGCATCTTCATATGCCCTTTTTGAATGCCTGTTGTGACCAAGCTGCGTAAGGCAGCAAAATTCTGTGCCAATCCGGCTACGGCCACAATTTGCATCAATTGTTTAGCTGATGGATTTTGAAGGATTTCCAAAGCCAATTTCACCAAAGGGTGCAAAGTGGTCAATCCACCAACGGTTCCCAGTGCGAGAGGAACCTCAATCCAAAACTTGAAGATACCGTCCTCTATTTTGGCATGGGTAAGGCTGGAATATTGTCCATCTTTGGCGGCATAGGCGTGCACGCCAGCTTCCACCGCCCTAAAATCATTTCCCGTAGCAAGCACCACCGCATCGATTCCGTTCATAATGCCTTTGTTGTGCGTAACGGCCCGGTAAGGTTCCGCTTTGGCAATGTTCACGGCCTGTACAAACTTTTTGGCAAATTCCTCAGCAGGCATATCGGTGTTTCCCAAATCCGAAATGGTGCAGCTTACTTCCGCCTTCACCAAACAATCGGGAACATAGTTGGATAAGATGCTCATCACCACCTCAATGTTTTTTTCTTCCTCGGTGAACCCATCAAAAGCAAGAGCTCTTTCCTTTAATGTCTTTGCAAATTGTTCCAAGCAGGAGTTGATGAAGTTGGCTCCCATGGCATCCAAAGTCTCAAATTTGCAGTGCAGTTGATGGTAACCTTCGATCTTATCAGATAAATCCCTAAGTTCAATAGCGTTGATGCCCCCGCCCCGCTTTTCCATGCTTTGGGTTATACTAGCAGCACTCTTGAACAATTCTGGTTTAGCTGAAGCAAAAAAATCAGAAAGTTTTTCTCTATCCCCATTATATATAAAATGAACTTGGCCTACTTTTTCAGTACCGATGATCTCGGCTTTAAAACCACCGCGTTCCAACCAAAACTTCGCCGACTTGCTGGCCGCCGCCACCACCGAACTTTCCTCAATGGCCATGGGTATGGCGTACAATTCATTATTGATCTTAAAATTTGGCGCAATAGCAAATGGCAAATAGTAGTTTGAAATGGTATTCTCGATAAACTCATCGTGCAATTTTTGCACTCTGGGGTCCGTGTTCCAATACTGCTCCAACAGTTGTTTGGTGGCCTTGGGGTCCTTGGTGCAATTGGTGGCTATCCAATCAATTTTTTGGGTTTTGGTAAGTTTGGAAAATCCTTCAACGGGAGTATTCATATAAGCTGGCTTAAAGCATTCAAAGATACGGATATTGATCATTTAGGCGAGCCTGGTATTTATTTTGAAACCGAAGCAGTGTTTCAAAGGTTAAAATTTGTTGCAAACGCAACATCAAAATTTATTTTTCCGATAAATATTAGTAAACTTGGGAGTTTTTAATCAATTTTTTCACTTCATGAACAAACAATCTTTTCTATTCCTATTCCTTTTGGGAGTTGTTACTTTTTCCACAGCACAAAAGAAAAAAATAACCCTTGAGGAAATTTGGGGAGGAGAGTTCAGGACAGAATACATGGATGTCCTACGATCCATGAACAACGGTACACAATACACCATTTTAAACACCACGCGTTCCCCACGTTCCAGTAGTTTGGACAAGTACGATTACGAAACCTTGCAAAAGGTGGAAACCATTGTGGCATCCTCCGATGCAGTGCCTTATTTTTCATCCTACAGTTTTAGTGATGATGAGTCACAAGTACTTTTGGCCACCGAAGTGGAACCCATTTTTAGGCGTTCCCGTCTGGGCATCTATTATGTGTATGATATTGCATCCAAGGAATTGGTGAAAATTTCTGAGACGAAGATTCAGGAACCAACCCTTTCTCCTGATGGAAGCAAAGTGGCTTATGTGCTTGACAATAATTTATATGTGATGGACCTGGGCGAACGAACCACTAAGCAAGTTACCACGGACGGCAACAAAGGTACCATCATCAATGGGGTGACCGATTGGGTGTATGAAGAGGAATTTGCCTTTGTGCGCGCCTTTGAATGGAACAGCGACGGTTCAAAAATTGCCTTTCTTCGATTTGATGAGACCGAAGTCCCACACTTTTCCATGGATTTTTATGGAACAGACCTATATCCCTACCAATACGAATTTAAATATCCCAAAGCAGGAGAGAAGAACTCGATAGTTACCTTACATATGTATGATGTGGCTTCCGGAGCTATTTCAGATGTAGATTTGGATGATCCTTATTACATTCCAAGAATTAAATGGATGTACAACCCAGACAATTTGAGTGTGCAGACCTTGAACAGACATCAAAACGATTTAAAACTGTATGCGGTAAATGCAGAAGATAATTCAGCGACCGTTTTATTGGAAGAAACGGACGAGGCTTATGTGGATATTGATGACGATCTTACCTTTTTGGATGATGACAGTTTTATCTGGACAAGCGAGGCCGATGGCTACAACCATTTGTATCTATATAATAGCAATGGGAAACTAAAAAACCAGATTACCGAAGGGCCTTGGGAAGTGACCCGCTACTATGGTTATGATGAAAAACATGACCGTATTTTTTATCAGTCCGTTGAAAATGGTTCTATCAACCGGGGTGTTTACAGTATTTCCACGAAGGGAAAACGTAAAAGGGCTTTGTCAGCTGAAGAAGGAACCAATGCCGCCGCCTTTAGTTCTGACTTTACGTATTACATCAATACCTATTCCAGTGCGACCACACCATATAGGTTCACTTTGCACGAGGCATCCAATGGTAAATTGGTCAAGGAAATAAAGGACAATTCCGCTTTGCTGAACAAGTTGGATGGATACGAGATTGCGCCCAAGGAGTTTTCCACCATCAATGTAAATGGGTACGATTTGAATATGTACATGATCAAACCGGCCGATTTTGATCCCAATAAAAAATATCCCTTGTTTATGTTTCAATACAGCGGACCTGGTTCACAGCAAGTGGCCAACCGATGGATGGGCAGCAATGATTATTGGCACCAACATTTGGCATCGCAGGGTTATATTGTAGCTTGTGTTGATGGCAGGGGAACCGGACTAAAAGGACGTGACTTTAAAAAATTGACTCAAAAAGAACTCGGTAAATATGAAGTAGAAGATCAGATTGCCGCCGCTCAGCAATTGAGTGAACGTTCCTATATCGATGCGGACAGAACTGGAATTTGGGGGTGGAGTTATGGTGGTTTTATGTCCACCAACTGCTTGCTAAAGGGTAACGAAACTTTTGAAATGGCGATTGCCGTGGCGCCCGTGACCTCGTGGCGTTTTTACGATACCATTTACACCGAACGTTACATGCAGACGCCTCAGGAAAACCCAACAGGCTATGATGACAATTCGCCCTTTAACTACCCAGAATTGTTGAAAGGAAAGTATTTATTGGTACATGGTTCGGGAGATGACAACGTGCACGTACAGAACACTATGCGAATGATCGAAGCATTGGTGCAGGCCAATAAACAGTTTGATTGGGCTATTTATCCTGATAAAAACCATGGTATTTATGGGGGTAACACCAGGTTGCACCTCTATACCAAAATGACCAACTTCGTTAAAGAAAATCTTTAGAAATTAAACCAATACAGATCCGTTATGTCAGAAGTATCCACACCAGAAAATGAAAAACAGTTGTTTGGGCACCCAAGGGGATTGTTTTACCTCTTTTTTGCAGAGTTATGGGAGCGTTTCAGTTTTTATGGAATGCGCGCTTTGCTCACCCTATACATGGTCGATGTAATCTTCGCAGCTTTAATGGAGCGCGATTATGCCACAGCGGCAGTGTACTCCTCCTATGGTTCGTTGGTTTATGCTTCAACGGTTATCGGGGGTCGTATTTCCGATAGTATTCTGGGCATGCGCCGATCTATTTTTTTGGGAGGTATCTTAATGTCTTTAGGACATTTTGTGTTAGCCATAGAAAACAACATTACCTTTTTTCTGGCACTGTCCCTCATTATAGCTGGAAACGGTTTCTTTAAGCCAAACATATCCACCTTTGTTGGTTCGCTCTATAAGGATGGAGATCCCAAAAAGGACTCGGGCTTTACCATTTTTTACATGGGAATCAATATTGGAGGATGGGTAGCACCTTTGCTTTGTGGATTTTTGGCAGCTAAATATGGGTGGCACTATGGATTCGGGCTCGCAGGTATTGGAATGCTAACCGGTCTGATTGTTTTCTGGAGCGGAATCAGAAAAGGGGTTTTTGGAGATAAAGGGCTGCCCCCAGAGAATGGAAATATAGAAAAGAAAGTACTTGGATTAAAACAAGGCATATTGGTGCCGGTTTTGGCTTTTGCCTCTGTTCCGATTATCGCTTATTTGTTGTCCGCATACAAGGCGTTAGGTGCCGAAGGAACCTTTTTTGGAGATCAGAATATAGTGAACGTTATTTTTAAATTGATTGGTATTTCCATCTTGATATACTTAGGCTACATTATGTTCAAAGCCACTGTAGAAGAGCGTAAAAAACTTTTTGTAGCGGTATTGATCACCTTTTTTATGACGATTTTCTGGGGATTCCATGAACTTTCAGGTAGTGTAATTACACTTTTTGCCGCTAGAAACGTCGATTTGGAGGGAATCATGTCAGCCTCACAGACAAATTCCCTGAATTCCATGTGGATCATTATTTTGGCCATTCCAATCTCGTTAATGTGGCAATGGCTGTCCAAAAAGAAGCTCAACCCTAGAACACCCTACAAGTTCGGAATGGGGCTTTTGTTTGCAGGAATCAGTTTTTATGCATTGGCCATTAGTGGTGCGAGTGCCAACGAAAATGGATTTGTTCCCTTCACATACTTACTATTGATGTATTTCTTGTTATCCGTAGGGGAGCTGTTCATGTCACCTGTGGGGCTATCAAAAATTACGGACCTTTCACCAAAGCGTATCGTAGCCTTTATGATGGGGGTTTGGTTCCTATCATCGGCATTCGCATTTCAGGTGGTTGGATTTATCGGTAAGCAATTGGCCATCGAAAGTACAGATGCAGATATAAGCGGCTTTAGCACGCTAAATGTGTATACTGATGGTTTTATGCTTATTGCTCAATATGCCTTAGGTGCTGGGGTGTTGGTGATTATAGCTTCACCCTTGATTAAAAGGTTAATGGGCAACGTGCATTAAACAAGGATTCAAAATTTAAAATCATAATATCCCTTTTCACCCGTGTAGTAAAAAGGGATTTCTTTTTTACCGCAAGTTGTCTTCCATGTATTGATCAAACTTGGGTAATTGCTGCCGTCCGCAAATACTTTTTTGGGTTTGATGGAATCCAGTACTCGTTCCAGATTGATTTTCGGGGATTGCGTGAGCAACAAGTAATCCAGATGTTCTTCCAAAGGAAGAATACGCGTGCTATCCATAACAAATAATCTTTTGTTGCCAATGCCATAACTATTCTTCACTGCCATGGTATCTATTTTTTGAATGCGTTCAGCCACGACATAATCGGTTGCAATGTTTCCAATATTAGAACTATCCGAAGTGATTATGGAAAGCGAATCCCCCAATTGATGCAGCACAACCGTATTCCTGGAACGGTGAGTAAGGATTATGGTTTCCTTTTGATGCATCTGAAATTGGTTCCAAATAACCCAACTTTGAAAAAGAATCAGCCCTCCAAAGAATACCAGTGCTATCTTCCATCGGGGTTGGGATAGAAAAATCACTAAGGCAACGATGATGAAGTATCCTAATAACAACTGAACTGAATCAAAAGGAATGTTTTTTATGATAAAGCCTTCCTGCTGTGCTACCCATTCCACAGTTGAATTCATCAGTCTGATAATCAAATTGAAACCATCGACTAAAAATTGTGGTAAGTAATCAATCAAAGCCAATAGGATGACCAAGATACCAAAGCCCAAAATCAGTCCTAAAAATGGGATGACAAGCAAGTTGGAGACAAAAAATAAAGCAGGGAATTGATGAAAATAAAACAAACTTATGGGCAATACACCCAATTGGGCGGCGACACTCACCGATAGTAATTGCCAAGTTTTACGAACAATGATGTTTTCGGGATACCAAAACTTTTGCAACTTGGGATAGACCCAAACAATGGCGAATACCGCAGCATAACTCATTTGGAAGCCCACTTGAAACAGAAACAATGGCTTAACCAATAAAATGAACAACATGGAAAGTGCTATAACATTGAATGAGTTCGTTGGCCGGTTTAGGTAAAGCGCATAAGCTACGAAGGAGAACATGGTCACAGCACGGACAATGGAAGGCGAAAGCCCGGCCACAAAAGCATAGCCCCAAAGTAGCAAAACAACCACTAAAAGCTTGGTGGTTTTACCTTTAGGTAAACGTTCCAAAGGAGATAAGAGAAACTCCAAAAGGAACAGGATAATCCCGACATGAAGTCCCGATACTGCCAAAATATGAACGGCGCCCGCATTTTTGTAATTGTTATAGGTGGTTTCGGAGATATCGTCCCGTTTTCCCAAAAGCAAAGCTTGTATCACGCTGAGCTCTTCGGCTCCAAAGTTTTTTGCTTCAAGCTTGGCAATGATATGCTCCCTGAAGTTGCTAGCCACACCGAACAAGGTTTTAGTGGCATGTTCCTTTTTTACGATACCACCGTAGTTGATTCTGATTTGATGTTGGACACCCTGCTTTTCGAGGTAGCTTTTATAATCAAACTGATGTGGATTCAAGGGTGGACGAATACCTTCAGGTTTTCCATAAATCAAAAGTTCGTCATCAACTTGTAACTGCTTTAGCGTAGAATCCACCGAAAGGCTGAAAAGTAATTTTCCAGAAGCTTGTTTGTTGCCCGTAGCAATAATTTCCGTAACATATCGGTGCGAAAAAGTGTTGGGTTTGAGTACCTCCCTTACTTTTAGGTGCCACACTTTTTCTTGTTTAAGGTCCATTTTAGTGTAATGGTGGGACACACCTTTACCCATGGAAATTCCAACAACGAACACACCTAAAGATAGCGTGATGAGCGAAGTGACCACTTCAAAATACGGGAACCCAAATCTGCCCTGCTTTTTATGGGTCCAATAAAGAATGGGCATCAAAACAAGCATGGACAATAGGGCCAGAAGAGGTGCTACATCAAAATAAAAGCCGATAGTAATGCCCAAAATAACCCACACTGTGAGTTTTATGGACACAAAATTAAGTTGGCGCACCTTATAAGATACGCATGGCCTTTACAAAAGCGCTGTTCCAGTACCCTTCCCGTAAAGAAGATACCAGCACGCCTCGTGAGGTTGTGGCGTGAATAAATTTGATGTCGTTTCCTTCCACATCGACCACAAGTCCTACATGGTTGATGCGCTTGCCCTTTTTACTGGTCTTAAAAAAAAGAAGGTCTCCTTTTTCAACATCGTTTACCCTGACTTTGTTGCCTTCCAAAGCCATTTGGTAGGAAGTTCTGGGAAACATAATGTCGTTTTCCTTTAACGAAACATAAATCAGTCCAGAGCAATCCATGCCCCGTTCGGTAGTTCCCCCGTATTTGTAACGGGTACCAGAAAAAGTCAATGCGGTGGAAATTATTTCGTTTGCCTTAGCATTTTTACGCCCCTCCTTTTTGGATTTTCGTTTAGGGGAAGTGTCGGTCTTTGACCCCTCTACCGTAACGGTTCGGGTCTTGCTGTAGGTGCGTCGTTTTTTACCTGGACCGCAAGCGGCAATGGTAAAAAGCAACAGTAAGATTATGGTTTTTCGTAACATCCAAGAATAGATTTACTTTCTTGGAAGATAAAACTACGCATTTTTCACAATTAATTGAGCCGCCATTTGACTGGCACCTTTTCCGCCCAATTTTTCCTTGAGCAATTCATAGTCAGAAAGCATGCGTTCCCGTTCAGCTCCTTCTACAACTTTGAAAAGCTCCGCTTTAAGGTTTTTTGTGGTCAGCTCATTCTGAATCAATTCTTTGACAACCTCTCTTTTCATGATGAGGTTTACCAAGGAAATATAATCCAATGTTATAATGCGTTTCGCAATTTGATAAGAAATCCAATTTCCTTTATAGCAGACCACTTGAGGGATACCAAAAAGAGCAGTTTCCAAAGTGGCGGTTCCACTGGTGACCATTGCAGCATGGGAATGTTTGAGCAGTGTATAGGTTTTATTGGATACAAACTCCACTTTGTCTCCTTTTAGGAATGGGGAGTAAAACGCATCGGGAAGACTAGGGGCCCCAGCGATTACGAATTGGTAATCGGGAAAATCCTTCTTTACCGATAGCATCACATCCAACATTTTTTGAACTTCTTGTTTTCGGCTTCCGGGCAACAAGGCGATAATCGGTTTATTTGGATCTAGGCCATTTTCTTTCCGGAACGTTTCATTATCCTGAAGCGGAGTATTCTCAATGGCATCAATCAGTGGGTGGCCTACGAACTGAACCGGAAAGTCATGTTTTTTCTCGTAAAAATCCTTTTCAAAAGGCAGAATAACGTACATGTTGTCAATGTCCCGCTTTATTTTTTTGATTCTACCCTCGCGAGATGCCCAAATCTGAGGGGATATGTAATAATTGGTTTTGAAACCATTTTCTTTGGCCCACTTTGCGATTCTAAGGTTGAAACCTGAGAAATCAATAAAGATAATCTGATCGGGATTGAACTTTTGGATGTCTTCTTTGCAATAAGCAATGTTTCTGAAGATGGTGGGAATGTTCATCAACACCTCCAAAAAACCCATAAAGGCCATGTCTTTGTAATGTTTGGCCAGTTCGCCACCAGCTTGCTGCATCAAGTCGCCACCCCAACAACGTATCTCCGCTGAGGCATCTTCTTTTTTCAGCGCCTTGATCAAATTGGACCCGTGCAAGTCCCCCGATGCTTCGCCAGCTATGATGTAATACTTCATAGACTTTTATTACTAAGCCATCACTTTATACAACAATATGACCAAAGCTGTAACCAATGTCGCTAGCATAACGCCCTTGGCCCTTTGGTCTCTCTTTATTCTTAAAAATGCGAAAAATGCAACCAAGTTCAAGATGGCGCCCAATGCCAACAGGCTACCGATATGGCCTTGATCTATGGCTGCATTAAAGGTTTCAACGACACCCAAATCGGAAAATAGCAGAATATAGAGCAAGGTGCCAAAAGTATTTGCAATGAGTCCTACTATAAATCCTATGATGATTTCTTTCTTATTGTTCATTTAAGTTCCAATTGTTTATTTGTGGTATGGCATGGTGAGCCGTTAGGTCGAATTGAGTGGGCACTACCGAAATATAACCCTGTGCCAAAGCCCATTCGTCGGTGTCTTCGCCTTTGTCCAAAAGTTCGAATTCTCCCGTTAACCAATAATAATTTTTTCCTGATGGACTTGTGCGTTTATCAAATTCCTCTTTCCAATTACCGCGTGCCTGTCGACATATTTTTACCCCTTTGGGTTTTTCCTTTGTTTTGGGAATGTTAACGTTTAATACAGTTCCTTTCGGAATTCCATTGATCAATGCCTCCGAAACAATATTTTTGATGGAATCCAGAGCTGGTTCAAAATTGGCGTCCCAAGAATAGTCGCACAGAGAGAAACCGATTGCTGGAATTCCTTCGATGCCTGCCTCAATGGCAGCACTCATGGTTCCAGAATATATCACATTGATGGAGGAATTAGATCCATGGTTGATGCCGCTCACGCAAATATCGGGCTGCTTGTCCAAAATGACACGAAGTGCCAGTTTTACACAATCCGCTGGGGTTCCACTGCAGCTATATTCACTGGGAGCTCCTTCTTTGTGGTCTACTACCACCTTTTTGGAAAATAAAGTGCTATCCACTGTAATGGCGTGTCCCATACCACTTTGTGGGCTGTCCGGTGCCACTACAACAACATCTCCAAGCTCTTTCATGGTTCGGATCAAGGCCCTAAGTCCTGGGGCCGTAATGCCATCATCATTGGTAACAAGTATCAACGGTTTTTCCATGTTGGATAATTAATGGCATAAAAATACGTTTTTCATAAGGATATGGAACCCTGACCGTTTAACAAAAAATTAAATCCAGCTTTCAGGACTGGCACGGTTTTTTCTGTATATTAGGGAATTCATACAATTAGAAACGACGGATGACGTAATGAAGATTTGACAGTATGAGGTCAGATTATTTCGCTCCAGAAAAATCACATTATGAAAAAGAACTTTATTTTGGCACTTTTGGTTATTCTTGTTGCAGTTGCCTCCTGCAGTTTTACCAATAAGTCTTTTGGGAATGATGACAAGGATAAACTTCTACTCGATTTAATCACTTATGTTTTGGAAAGAGGGCATTATGAGCCCAAGGATGTGAACGATAGCTTTAGTTCCAATGTTTTTGATGACTTCATAGACATTGTAGATCCCACCAAAAGGTATTTTCTAAAAAGTGATATCCGGGAATTTGAAAAATACAGGTTCATGATCGATGACGAGATCAGAAACACGGACATCACGTTTTTCAATACGGTATATCAGCGTTTGATGTTGAGGATGGAAGAGGCAAAGGATATTTATAAAGAAGTCCTTTCCCAGCCTTTTGATTATACGGTTGAGGAAACCATTGAAATAGATTATTCCGAACAGGATTTTGCCTCAAACAAAAAAGAACTAAAGGAGCGCTGGAGAAAACAATTGAAGTACAATACGTTGGCTGGTTTTGAAAATAAGATTGAAAATAAGTGGCGCGCCACAATATCAGCTTCAGGGGAAGGAGATCAAACCATTGCAATGGCTGATGTCTCCGTACCAACTTTCAACGAAATTCCCAGTAGTATAGATAAAGCGCTCACAGAAGAGGAAGCTAGGGAGAATACAAGGAACACGTTGGACGAGTTTTTTGATTTTGTAGATGATTTAGAGCGCAAAGATTGGTTTGTTCAATACCTGAATACCATAGTGGAGGAGTTCGACCCACATACATTTTACTTTGCTCCGGAGGAAAAGGAGAAATTTGACATTGGCATGTCAGGTAAATTTGAAGGTATTGGTGCTAGACTCCAAAAGAAACCAGAAGGGGCCAAAATAGTGGAAATCATTTCCGGAGGACCAGTTTGGAGAGATCAATCACTTGAAGTGGGTGACGAGATTCTTAAAGTAGGTCAAGAAGGTGAAGAGCCTATCGATATTGTTGGTATGCGATTGGACGATGCCATTAAATTGATCAAAGGTCCAAAAGGTACCGTAGTTGACTTAACCGTAAGAAAAGTGGACGGAACCATAGAAACTGTTTCCATAACCAGAGATGTAGTGGAATTGGAAGAGTCCTACGCAAAATCAGCTACAATAGAAGCTGGCAATCAAAAATATGGATTGATAGATCTTCCAAAATTCTATGTGGATTTTGAAGATTATACAGAAAGAAATGCAGCTACGGATGTTGCCAAGGAGTTGGAACGTCTTAAAGAGGCAGGCGCAGAAGGAATTATATTGGATTTAAGGGACAATGGTGGAGGATCTTTGAAAACTGTTGTGGAAATGGCCGGATTGTTCATAAAAGACGGTCCTATCGTACAGGTGCGTTCCTCTGGACAAAGAAAAGAGGTGCACGAGGATAAAGATGAACGTGTACAATGGGATGGTCCGTTGGTAATTTTGGTGAACGAGCTGTCCGCATCGGCATCGGAAATATTGGCTGCTGCCATGCAGGATTATAAAAGAGCAGTGATTATTGGTAGTAAGCAAACTTTCGGAAAAGGAACCGTCCAAAATGTAATTCCTTTGGATGGAATCGTACGAGGAAATCAACACGGGGATTTGGGAGCAATCAAGCTTACAACCCAAAAATTCTATAGAATCAATGGAGGGTCTACCCAATTGGAAGGTGTTAAAAGCGACATCGTCGTACCGGACAGATATAGCTACATTGATCTTGGTGAGCGCGACCAGCAAAATCCACTGGGTTGGGACAAGATTACACCAGCGGATTATCAAGTATGGGACGGATACATTGATTTGGACGAAGCTGTTAAAAACAGTAAAGAGCGTATGGCAAAGAATGAGCAGATCAAGCTTATTGAGGAAAATGCCAAATGGTTGAAAGAACAGCAAGATGAAAACTTGATATCTCTTAAATATGATGCTTATGTGAGCAAAGAACAAGAAGCCAAGGAACGTTCAGAAAGGTTTAAGAGTTTAAAGGATTATGACTCCAAACTGTCTTTTGGTTCCTTACAATACGAGACAGAGTTGTTCACTCAAGATTCAGTGCTAAGAGAAAAAAGAAATAGATGGCACAAGGATTTGGCCCGTGATATTTATGTGGAGGAAGCAGTGAACGTTCTTAAAGATTTGCATAAGAACAATATCAAGAAAAAGGAGAATGAATTGGCTAGCGTAAAGGGATAGTCGATTGAAAAAAACCATAAAAAAGGCCAGCCTGGATAGGTTGGCCTTTTTTAATGAAATTTTGGGCAATTTTTTTAAATAAAATATGAATGAGAAATAGGACAATATATGCCATACTCCTAGCTCTTTGCATTATCGGGTTTTGGTTGTTCGAAAACTTTTATACCCCTGTCACATATTCCGATCTCGACGATTTCAATATTGATTTAATGGAATCCAGTTTTTTACCAAGTTCCACAACCAATGAGGTGGTAAAACACAACTACTATGCACTTTCTTATAGTGAGCCACATGAACAGGCAGAATGGGTGGCCTACGTCCTTAAAAAGGAGCATTTGACTTTTGATGATCGGGAACGCCCTTATTTTATCGAAGATCCCTATGTAAAAACCAAGTCTGCGGATTGGCGCAACTACAAAGGATCAGGATTCGATCGGGGGCATTTGTGTCCAGCTGGAGACAGAAGATTTTCAGAACAGGCTTACAATGAAACTTTTTATACCAGTAACATAAGCCCACAGGACAAATATTTTAATGCAGGTATATGGAACCGGCTGGAGCAAAAGGTACGATATTGGTGCAAAAAATATGGTGATTTAATGGTGGTGACAGGTGGTGTTTTGGAAAACAACCTATTAGAAATAGGTGGTGAAGATGTGGATGTGCCCAATACTTTTTATAAAATAGTATATAGGGAAAAAGGTGATAAGGTGTGGGTTCTTTCATTTTTGATTCCGGCGAAAGAAACCAATGAATCCCTTCAAAACTTTTTGGTGCCCATCGATGAGATAGAGAGAAAGACAGGCATTGACTTTTTCGAGAAACAGTCTGAAGAATGGCAGTCAAAAATTGAATCTAAGGTAGATCCCAGAGGATGGAAGTTTTAAATACCATCCTTTAATCGGTTTGAGTCCAGTTTTAGAAAAATGAACAACAACATGGTGAAGAAAATCAAACCAGAACCACCATAACTAAAAAAGGGCAAAGGAACCCCGATGGTAGGTAAGAGGCCAATTACCATTCCTATGTTAATGAAGTAGTGAAATACCAAAATTGATATTACCCCATAGCCATACATTCGGCTAAAATCACTTTTTTGGCGCTCTGCAATATAAATCAGCCGTAAAAAGAACAGAGAAAATAAAAGGATTACAGCAGAAGTCCCCAAAAATCCCCATTCTTCGCCCACAGAGCTAAAAATATAATCGGTGTGCTGTTCTGGAACAAAATCTCCTTTGGTTCTGGTGCCCTCCAAAAATCCTTTGCCGGTAAATCCACCGGATTCAATGGCCTTTTCGGATTGGTAGGTATTGTAACCAATGGTCTTTCGGATTTCGTCCAGTTTTTCTTCATCTTTTTCCAAGCTCAACCATAAGGCAAAGCGATCTCTGTGACGTTGCTCAAAAACATTTTCGAACACAAAGTTTACCGATAGGGAAAAGAGTATCGAAACTGCAATAACTCCAAGAACTGGAAGTATTGGAATTTTCACGGATGCTTTTTTAAAGGTATAGATCAATAGGGTGAGTATGATCAATCCAATGGCGACCCAGACCGTCCCAAACATTAAAGTTGTTGCAAACAGCACCACCGCAAAAATCAGAATTCCTAAATAGTAAATGGGGAAACCCTCTCTAAAAAGCACAAAGAATAGCGAAAAGTATATAAGGGAACTCCCAGGATCGGGCTGAGGCAAAATCAATAACGCGGGTATTAGGATTATTGCCAATGCATAAAGTTGATGCCTGCCCGTACGGATATCTGTTTGTATATCGCTCAAAAATTTGGCAAGTGCCAAAGCAGTGGCCACTTTGGCCAACTCTGAAGGCTGAAGGTTAAAAAAACCTAGGTCGTACCAAGAAGTTGCACCTGCAATGGTCTTTCCGAAAACGAACAGACCCAATAGCAAAGCAATGGAACCAATATAAAATATGGAGGCAAAGCGTTCAAAAAAATGGGATTCCACAAACAGTACGAATATGATACCCAAGGCAGCGAGCCCTATAAAGAACAATTGTTTGCCATACAAAGTGGAAAAATCAAAAATAGAAGTGCTGGCCTCGCCCACAGAGGTGGAGTAAATATTGATCCAACCGATAAATACTAAAAGTGCATAAAGGATTACGGTAATCCAATCCAACCTTCCAAAAGGCCCTCTACCACTCATACTCGTTTATTTCAAAAGGTTCGCCGCTATACGGTTTGGCATACTCGTGTTCCAATGTCTTTTCCAGCATGCGTTTTTCCAAATCTTTTCTGGTAATCTCCCCTTTAAGGTATTTTTCAATCAAAAGTGAAGCAATATGCCCTGCATAACGAGAGCCATAGTATCCATTTTCAATATAAACGGCTAGGGCTATTTGAGGATTTTTGATGGGAGCAAAAGCGACAAAAACCGAGTGGTCCGTCAACTGCATACGCTCGCCATCTATACGGATATAATTTTCCACGGTACCCGTTTTACCGGCGATATCTATACCTGGGATTTTAACCCATCTCGCAGTACCATAATTGTATACATTGGCCATGCCCTCGATTACTGGCTCAAAATACTTTCTATCGATAGTGGTATAACGTGGTTCTGTGTATTTGGGGTCAATTTTCCCATTGTTCCCAACGCTCTTTATTATGTGCGGTGTGTAAAAATAGCCTCGATTTGCAATGGCAGCGGTCATGTTGGCAAGTTGTAAGGGCGTAGCTGCAATTTCTCCTTGTCCTATGGAATTGGATATAATGGTTGAAGCTGCCCATCTACCGTTGCCGTACCATTTGTCATAATAAGCAACATCTGGAATCCTACCTGGTGCACCGGTAGGAAGATCGGTTCCAAGATAATCCCCAAGGCCAAAGCTTTTCATATGCTTTTCCCAAACATCCATTCCCTCGTCCGTGGTCTCGTATTTGTCAAATATTCGTCGGAACACTCCTGCGAAATAAGCATTGCAAGATTGATAAATACCTGAATTCAAGTCTCTTACACCGCCCCCACAGTGACACCCTCTAAGCGTATTTCCAACATAAAAGCCATGGTAGCACCTAAACTTGGTATTGGTATCTATAACACCTTCTTGCAGGCCTACCAAGGCATTTAAAGTTTTAAAAGGAGAACCTGGAGATGGCTGTGCCAAAATAGAACGGTCCCAAGTAGGTTTGGATATGGTATCGTAATGAAGTTTACTATAATTTTTTGACCGTTGCCTACCCACCAACAAAGCTGGATCGTAGGTTGGGCCCGAGATCATAGTCAATATCTCACCGGTTTTGGGTTCAATGGCCACAATGCCCCCGCGTTTGCCGTGCATCAATTTTTCTCCGTATTCTTGGAGGGTTTTATCAATGGTAATGTGTATTTCTTTGCCCTGTTGAGGCAGTGTATCTAGTTTACCGCCTTTGTAAGGACCAATATCCCTGTTGAAACGGTCTTTTTGAATATGTTTCACTCCTTTTTGACCTCTTAGGATTTCTTCATATTGCTGTTCAATACCTGTTCGTCCTTTTAATTCCCCAGCAACGTAGTAGGGGTTGTTTTTTAGGTCCCATTCGTTTACCTCACTGATATACCCAAGTACATTCGCCGCACTTTGGGTGTTGTAGTAACGCAATGATCGTTTTTGGATATAGAAGCCCGTAAAATGGCGCATTTTTTCCTGGAGCTTTGCATAGTCTTCCTTGGAAAGCTGGGGTACCAAAACTGAAGGCAGTCTAGGGGAATACCGTCTTGCTTTTTCCATTTTGCTAAGAAACTCAGGTTTCTCGATTCCTAATAGGCTGCAGAACTCCAAAGTATCCAAGGGTTTTACTTCTCTTGGGATTACCATTACATCATATGCAGGTTGATTTCCCACCAAGAGCTTGCCATCGCGGTCGTAGATGTAGCCTCTTTCGGGATAGTCGTAAACTTTTTTTATAGCGGGATCATCCAATATTTGGTCGGGCGAAAACCGAAACAATTGCAAATAGGATAGCCTACCTATAAAGGTGAAACCTATAAGCACTATAATGGATGAAAGCAATAATTTCTTCATGACCAACCTAAATTCTTGAACTTCATATATGTACCAACGATAAAAATTACGTTTTTATTCGCTTTTTGGACTAAAAAGTGAACTGAATAATACACAAAGTATTAAAGTTACCATACCTGAAGCAAAAACTTTTTTCAAAATTAACAGGATATGGGCGATACTTAAAATTTCAAACGAAAAGAATATTACATGATGCATAAGAACAAGCAGGGCCAAAAAGGTGATACGTTGCACCTTAGTGGTGTTCTTAAAACTAAAACTCTGAAAGTCGTAGTTGACCCCAAAACAAAATCGCATTATGGCTGGACGGGCGTAAGCAACTGTTACCGAGGCCAGCGCGTTCAATGCCAAAGTGTCGGAAAATATATCTATGACCAATCCCAATAAAAATGCCGTGAGCATAAAAATGGCCCTGTTTCCTTTGATGGGATACCAATAGAAGAAGACCACATATACAAACGGGTTGATGAACCCTAAAAAGTTCAAATTGTTGAAAATCAGAACTTGTGTGATGACCAACAACACAAAACGAAGAATATTTATGATCAAAGTGTTGTTCATTCTATGGTTCTAGATTCTATTTCCTCAATTTCCTCTTTATCCTTGTTTTCTATTAAATAGACATTTTTAATGTTGGCCATGTCCGAAAACAATTCCACATCAATGTTGTAAAAACTCTTGGCGTCGTTCAGGTCATACTTTTTAATGACCCCAATGGGTACATTTTCCGGGAAAATACTCGACATTCCCCCCGTAACAATGGTGTCTCCTACCACCAAGGGAACCAATCGTGGAATATCAACAAGTTGGACAACGGCATAATCTTTTGTGTCCCAAATCAAGGAACCAAAGTATTCGGTACCTTTTATCTTGGCATTGATGTTGGATTTGGTGTTAAGTACACTTTGTACAGTGGCGAAGTTATTGGATACATTTTCTACGATTCCCAAAATTCCATCAGTTGTAATCACACCCATATCTTGCTGCACTCCGTCTTTCTCTCCCTTGTCAATGGTGACATAATTTCGAGGAGAAGTAAAACTGTTCTTGATCAGCTTGGCATCAAGAACTCGGTAAACCGCCAAAGTAGAATCCAAGGGTTCAATACTATCATATTGGGAATTGAAGAGCATTTTGCGCAACTGTTGATTCTCCTCGACCAATCTTTTGTTTTCATCCCGTAAATTAAAATAGGACGATACATTGGAACCAGCGCCATAAATACTTCCGGAAACCCATCTCGATGAGTTGAAAAATTTAGATTGATGGTAGGAGTGCGAACGAATCGTCATCACCAATGCAATCAACGCAAAGAAGGCATACAAAAATGCATTTCGATAGCGTAAAACAAAATTGATGATGCGTTGCATGCAATCGTATCGTTAAGAAGGTTTTTCAACTCCTTGAAGGTAATGGAACCGTAAAGATTACGGCTCTATTTTATTAAAATACTTTTATAGCGTTCCAAGTTTTTAAGTGCAATCCCTGTACCTCGAACAACTGCTCTTAATGGATCTTCGGCAATATAAACGGGCAAATCGGTCTTTTGGGAGAGCCTTCTGTCCAACCCACGAAGCATAGACCCACCTCCTGCTAGGTAAATACCAGTGTTGTAAATGTCGGCGGCAAGCTCTGGTGGTGTTTGGGACAAGGTCTCCATAACCGCGTCCTCAACACGCAAAATACTTTTGTCCAAAGCTTTGGCGATTTCCCTGTAAGAAACCTGGACCTGTTTTGGTTTACCTGTCAATAGATCACGACCTTGGATGGATTTATCGTCTGGTGGGGATTTTAAATCCTCTGTGGCCGAACCAATTTCTATTTTGATGGCCTCCGCTGTACTTTCACCAACGTACAGGTTGTGTTGGGTACGCATGTAATAAATAATGTCGTTGGTAAACACATCACCCGCAATTTTAACGGATTTGTCACAAACAATACCTCCTAGTGCGATGACCGCAATTTCCGTAGTACCACCGCCTATGTCCACTATCATGTTTCCTTTTGGCTGCATAATATCGAGACCAATACCGATGGCTGCTGCCATTGGTTCATGAATCAAGTATACTTCTTTGCCGTTAACGCGTTCCGCAGATTCACGTACCGCACGCATTTCCACTTCAGTTATCCCAGATGGAATACAGATGACCATACGCAAAGCGGGTGGAAACCACTTTTTCTTTAGCGCCGGAATGTTTTTGATGAACATGCTGATCATCTTCTCCGATGCATCAAAGTCGGCGATTACCCCGTCTTTCAACGGTCGTATGGTTTTGATGTTTTCATGGGTTTTCCCCTGCATCATATTGGCTTCGCGGCCTACCGCGATTATTTTTCCTGATACACGGTCCCTTGCCACAATGGAAGGGCTGTCCACAACCACTTTGTCCAAGTGGATGATCAGGGTGTTTGCAGTACCAAGGTCAATGGCTATTTCCTCGGTCATGAAATCAAAAAATCCCATAAAAAAAGCGTCTATTTCGGATTAACGGTAAAAATTATCGGCTAAAGTACTAAAATTAATGTTTAAAATGCCTAGTACCTGTCATCACCATGGCCATTCCATTTTCGTTGCAATAATCAATGCTCAATTGGTCCTTGATGGAGCCTCCTGGTTGAATCACGCTTTTAATGCCCGCTTTGTCAGCAATCTCCACACAATCAGGGAATGGGAAGAACGCATCACTTGCCATAACTGCGCCTTCCAAATCAAAATCGAAAGACTTTGCTTTGTGGATGGCTTGGTTCAACGCGTCAACACGTGAAGTTTGACCTGTTCCGCTGGCGCACAATTGTTTGTTCTTGGCCAAAACAATGGTGTTGCTCTTGGTGTGCTTGCACAATTTAGAGGCAAAAATCAAATCCTCGATTTCTTCTGGTGTGGCTTGTTTTTCTGTTACTGGAGTCAAATCTTCTTTGGCATCGGTTTTGGAATCTTTGTCCTGAACCAAGACGCCATTCAAACAAGTTCTGACCAAAGTTTCTGGCAATTCAATCTCGTTTTGAATCAAAATGATCCTGTTCTTCTTGCCCTTCAAGATTTCCAAAGCCTTATCGGAATAACTTGGGGCAATCACCACTTCGCAGAACAATTTGTGAATTTCTTCTGCAGTAGGCTTGTCAATTTCAACATTGGAAATCAAAATACCACCAAAAGCGGAAACAGGGTCACCAGCCAATGCATCCACATAGGCTTGGTGTATTGTACTGCGCGTAGCTAATCCACACGCATTGTTGTGTTTTAAAATGGCGAAGGTAGGATCATCATTTTTGAATTCACCCATTAGGTTTACTGCTGCATCAACATCCAATAGGTTATTGTACGATAGCTCTTTCCCATGAAGTTTTGAGAACATGGCATCAAAATCACCAAAGAAGAACCCTTTTTGGTGCGGATTTTCTCCGTAGCGCAATACCTGACCTTTGGTCTCGCTGATTTTCAATACGGTTTCTTCTTTCTCTTTGTTGAAGTAATTGAAAATAGCAGTATCGTAATGCGATGAGATATTGAAGGCTTTGGTAGCAAAACGTTTACGGTCTTCCAAGGTCGTTGATCCATTTCCTTCAGAAATCACATTCAAAAAGTCTTCATAATCCTCCATGGACGACACACAAAGCACATCCTTGAAGTTTTTGGCAGCAGCCCTGATCAGGGAAATGCCACCGATATCGATTTTCTCGATAATATCTTGTTCCGAAGCACCGCTGGCAACGGTTTTTTCAAAAGGATAAAGGTCTACAATGACAATGTCCAACTGAGGAATATCGAATTCCTTCATCTGGGACACATCACTATCATTATCCTGCCTGTTCAGAATTCCTCCAAACACCTTGGGGTGCAATGTCTTCACACGGCCACCCAAAATGGATGGGTAGCTGGTTACATCTTCAACAGGTACCACATCGATACCAAGGTCTCGGATGAATTTTTCAGTTCCCCCTGTAGAATAAAGGGTTACACCTAGTTCATCCAATTTTTTTACAATAGGTTCCAATCCGTCTTTGTGGAAAACGGAAATCAATGCAGCGGAGGCTTTTTTGGCAGTACTCATTTCTATCTTAAAAATCAATTTCTTAAGCGTACAAAAGTACTTGATTTAGCCCTAAAAAGCAGTACGGTTTATTAACAAATTGAGAGAAGTTTTACAGGATCTCGGCCACTTTCTGATTGATGAATTCCAAAAAGCGCTCATCTTCCTCGGTAAATGGGTCTGGAGTATTGGAATCGATATCGATTTGGCCAACATTTTCCCCATTGATAAATAAGGGGACTACGATCTCAGCTTTGACCGTAATGCTGCAAGCAATATAGTTGTCCTGTGCGGCCACATCAGGTACCACAAAGTTCTCGTTGCTCACCGCAACCTGTCCGCAAATGCCCTTTCCGAAAGGTATGATGGTATGGTCGGTGGGAGTACCAGCGTAGGGTCCCAATTTCAGTTCTTCCTTGTCGCCATTTTTAAAATAGAACCCTACCCAATCGTAATGACCCACATTACTTTGTAAAAGTTCACAGATTTCACCCAAACGGGTATCTACCGATTTGGTTCCGTCCTTTACGATTTCAAGCACCTTGGGTTCCAATGATTTTAGCATGAGGTAATTTTTTTTGCAAATGTATTGAATAGTGGATTTGTTCGACAAACAAAAAGAAAGCTTACAGGCCAAAAACAGATAAAGTTCTGTTAAGCAAAACAATAAATGTTAATATTTTGTAGTTTTGTAATCGAATGAAACAGTTTTTTCATCAAATAGTATCCTCTTTAATGGCTCTATTGGTCTTGGCCTCCACGGTTTCGTGGACGGTGGACAAGCATATTTGCATGGACCGTGTGATGGATATTTCCCTTTTTGCCCATGCGGATGATTGCGGAATGGATATGGATATGGAAAAATCCTGTTGTGATGATGAATCGTTCACTGTTCAAGGTCAGGACGACCTAAAAATTTCTTTCGAGAACTTCGATTTGGATCAACAAATCTTTTTGGTAAGCTTTGTCCAAACCTATTTTCATCTTTTTGAAATTGATTCAGAAGAACCGAGTACTTTCAGCGAGTACAACCCACCACCATTGATACGGGATGTGCAGGTTCTTGACCAGACTTTCCTTATTTGATTTAAGCATTTATTGAATTTTCCCGACCTATTACCTATTGGTTTGGGTAGTTGCGTTTATACGCGTTTTTGTGTCGATCTAATGTTTAAATCAAAGCTTTATGCTGAACAAAAGCATCAAATTTTTAATAGAAAACAAATTGGTAGCCGTGTTGCTCCTGCTGCTTTTTATGGCTTGGGGCATTGTAAGCACTCCTTTTAATTGGGATACGGGCAGTGTTTTGCCGAGTAATCCGGTCGCAGTGGATGCCATACCTGACATTGGCGAGAACCAACAGATTGTTTTTACTAAATGGCCCGGTCGCTCTCCTCAAGATATCGAGGATCAAATCACGTATCCGTTGACCACATCTTTATTGGGTATCCCTGGGGTCAAGACCATTCGAAGTTCTTCTATGTTCGGGTTTTCTAGCATCTACATCATTTTTGAAGAAGATGTGGAATTCTACTGGAGCCGAAGCCGTATTTTGGAAAAACTCAATTCGCTTCCAAATAACTTATTGCCCGATGGTGTAAATCCAGCTTTGGGGCCTGATGCCACTGCATTGGGCCAGATTTTTTGGTATACCTTGGAAGGTCGCGATAAAGATGGCAATGTGACTGGAGGATGGGATTTACAGGAACTCCGAAGCGTACAGGATTACTATGTAAAATATGCTCTTTCTTCTGCAGCCGGGGTGTCCGAGGTGGCCTCTATTGGTGGATTTGTACAGGAGTACCAAGTGGATGTGGACCCCGAACTGATGAAGCAGTACAATGTTGGGTTGAATCAGGTGGTAAAAGCAGTAAAGCAAAGTAATCGGGATATTGGTGCGCAGACCCTGGAGATCAATAAAGCCGAGTATTTGGTGCGTGGGTTGGGTTACATCAAATCTTTGGACGACATAAAAAACGCCGTAGTTACAGCAACTGATTACACCTCTATTCGCGTTCAGGATGTGGCACGAGTTTCTTTGGGGCCAGCTGTTCGTCGTGGGATTCTGGACAAAGAAGGTGCCGAAGTAGTGGGTGGTGTGGTTGTTGCCCGTTATGGTGCCAATCCATTGGAAGTCATCATTAACGTAAAAGAACAAATAAAGGAATTGAGCGCAGGGCTTCCTTCCAAAGTTTTGAAAGATGGAACCACTTCGCAACTCACCATTGTTCCTTTTTATGACAGGACAGAACTCATCCAAGAAACGTTGGGAACGCTCAACGAAGCCTTAACCCTTGAAATCCTGATTACCATTTTAGTGATTGTGGTCATGGTGTTCAACCTTAGGGCTTCCGTTTTGATTTCTGGCCTGTTGCCTGTGGCCGTTCTCATGGTGTTTATCGCCATGAAGATGTTTGGGGTAGATGCCAATATTGTTGCGCTATCAGGTATAGCGATTGCCATAGGAACCATGGTCGATGTCGGAGTGATTCTCTCCGAAAATATCATCCGTCACATGGATGAAAACGATAAAAATTTATCTGCAAATGAGGTAGTGTACAACGCGACCTCCGAAGTTTCGGGTGCTATTTTAACTGCAGTGCTGACGACCATCATTAGTTTTATTCCGGTGTTTACTATGGTGGGCGCTGAAGGAAAACTTTTCAGACCCTTGGCTTTTACCAAAACCATGGCATTGACGGCATCCATTATCGTAGCCTTGTTTTTGATTCCACCTTTTGCTGCCATCATTTTTAGAAAGAAAAGCCCCAACCACATATTTAAATTTATATGGAATGGTGTTTTAATAGCTTTGGGATTGGTGGCCATTGCTTTAGGATATTGGTTGGGCTTGGCCTTGATTGTCTTTGGTGCTGTTGGAATCCTCAAATTGAAAAATATTGTTGATGAAAAGAAAGCAGGAATGCTCAATGTGGGTATCTGCGTTGCAACGATTGTTTTCTTATTGGCCACGTATTGGAGGCCTTTGGGCTTTGATCGCAGTATTGGCATCAACTTGCTCTTTGTTGGGTTGATTTGTGGTGTATTATTGGGAGTATTCTACTTCTTCAGACAATACTACAGCCGTATTTTGACATGGGCTTTGGAAAATAAATTGATGTTCCTGACCATTCCGGCCGTCATTGTTGTTTTCGGATTCTTTATTATGCGAAATACAGGTCAAGAGTTCATGCCTTCCTTAAATGAAGGTTCTTTCCTCTTGATGCCGACTTCTTTACCTCATGCAGGAGTTGAAGAAAATAAACGGGTCTTGCAGCAGTTGGATATGGCCGTTGCTACTATTCCGGAAATCCAAACCGTAGTAGGGAAAGCCGGGAGAACAGAATCCGCTTTGGATCCAGCACCACTTTCTATGTACGAGAACATTATTCAATACAGGTCGGAGTATCAAAAAAATGAAGCGGGAAGTCCACAGCGATTTAAGGTCAATGCTGACGGCTATTTTGAATTGAATAATGGAAAAGTGCTGGCCAATCCAAATTTGGAGGTAAGCAATGAGCAGAATTATGCCGAAAACCATGTGAGCGAACCCTTGCGAATCGATAGGGATCTTTTGATTCTAGATGATGATGGGGAATATTTCCGAAACTGGCGTCCCGAGATTGAGAAACCGGATGATATCTGGAACGAAATTGTAAAGGTGACCAAGTTGCCCGGGGTCACTTCAGCACCCAAACTGCAACCTATCGAAACGCGATTGGTGATGCTTCAAACTGGGATGCGTGCCCCTATGGGAATTAAAGTGAAAGGTCAGGACTTGAAAGAAATTGAAAACTTTGGCCTTCAACTAGAACCTATTTTAAAAGAAGCTACTGGGGTTAAGGATGAAGCGGTTTTTGCTGACCGAATCGTTGGAAAACCATATCTCCTTATCGATATTGATCGCGAAAAACTCGTTCGATACGGTCTTGTTATCGAAGATGTACAGCAAATCTTGGAGGTTGCCCTTGGTGGAATGACGTTGACTCAAACTGTGGAAGGAAGGGAACGTTATGGTGTTCGGGTTCGTTACCCAAGAGAACTTCGGGAAAATCCCACTGATATCGGGAACATTTATGTTCCTGTGCAAAAAGGCAGCCCTGTTCCTTTGAGCGAATTAGTGACCATTCGATATGAGCAAGGTCCACAAGCCATTAAAAGTGAGGATACCTTTTTGGTCGGCTACGTGCTGTTTGATAAGCAAGATGGATATGCCGAAGTTGATGTCGTGGAAAATGCACAGGCCAAGATTTTGGAAAAGATAGAAAGTGGGGAATTGACGGTGCCCAAGGGCATCAGTTATCAGTTTACGGGTTCCTATGAAAACCAATTGAGAGCAAAGAAAACCTTATCAGTAGTGGTGCCATTGGCGTTGTTGATCATCTTTTTGATTCTATACTTCCAGTTTAGGTCAGTGGCCACATCCTTGATGGTCTTTTCAGGGATTATGGTCGCATTTGCCGGTGGATTTTTAATGATTTGGTTCTATGGTCAGGATTGGTTCCTCAACTTCAGTTTTATGGGAGAAAACCTGCGGGACCTTTTCCAAATGCATACCATCAATTTGAGTGTGGCCGTTTGGGTTGGATTTATCGCCCTTTTCGGTATTGCTACGGATGATGGGGTGGTGATGGCCACGTATCTAACCCAGACTTTTGATAAGAACAAACCAGAAAGCCTGAAGGGAATTCGTGCTTCGGTATTGGAAGCAGGCGAAAAACGAATCAGGCCTTGTTTAATGACCACAGCGACCACTATTTTGGCACTGTTGCCTGTGTTGACCAGTACAGGTAGGGGTAGTGATATAATGATTCCCATGGCCATTCCAAGTTTTGGGGGTATGTTGATCGCATTGATCACATTGTTTGTGGTACCCGTACTGTACAGTTGGAAAAGTGAATTGCAACTTAAAATGCAAAACCGATGAGAAAAACATTCATATTTGTAGTTTTTGCTTTAGCAGCAATTGGACTAAAAGCTCAGTCCTTGGAAAACTATCTTCAGCAAGCGGAGTTGAACAATCCCATGATTCAGGCTTTGGAATTGCGTTATAATATTGCCAAGGAAAAGGTAAAGGAGGTAAACACTTTGCCCAACACAACAATTGGAGCCGGTTATTTTGTGAGTGAACCAGAGACGAGAACAGGGGCACAACGAGCCAAGTTTTCGGTATCACAGATGTTGCCTTGGTTTGGAACAATTACAACCCGTGAAAATTATGCCAGTTCCATGGCAGAGACCGAATATGCAGAAATTGTAATCGCCAAACGAAAATTGGCTCTTTCCATAGCGCAATCATACTACAAACTATATGGAATTCAAGCCAAACAAAAGGTGCTTCAGGAAAACGTTCAATTGCTTAAAACCTACGAAACTTTGGCCCTGACCTCTGTGGAAGTGGGAAAAGCTTCGGCTGTGGATGTGTTAAAACTTCAAATTCGACAAAACGAATTGCAGCAACAGAAAGAGGTGTTGGAACAATCCTATATCGCAGAACAGGCCGTTTTCAATAATCTGTTGAACCGTGATGAAAGTATTGCCGTTGAAGTAGTAGATGATATGGATGTTCCCGAGAACGACCTCATTATTAATAAGGAAAATTTGAGCCTTAATCCAGAATTGTTGAAATACGATCAGTTGTATGAATCGGTTACTCAATCGGAGCTGCTAAATCAAAAAGAAAATGCCCCCAGCTTTGGAATCGGACTCGATTACATTCCTGTCTCGGAACGGGATGACATGGTTTTTAGCGATAACGGGAAGGATATTGTAATGCCGATGGTCACTTTTTCAGTGCCTATTTTCAACAATAAGTTTAGGTCTGTTTCCAAGCAAAACGAGCTTCGTCAAAAGGAAATTGAACTTCAAAAAGAGGAGCGGTTGAATGTTTTGGAAAATGCTTATGCCAATGCCATTTCGCAAAGGAACCAAGCGAGAATAGCGCATCAAACCCAAACAAAGAATTTAAAACAGGCCAAGGATGCCGAAGAAATCCTGATCAAGAATTATGAAACGGGAACTATTGACTTTAATGATGTATTGGATATTCAGGAGTTACAGTTAAAGTTCCAGACGAATCAAATACAATCTGTGCAGTTGTATTACCTGCAATCTGCCATCATCAATTATTTAATTAACAAGTAAATTTAATTTATCAAAAATGAGAACAAACATTAAAACTATTATCGGAATCGCATTCGCTTCAGTTTTGGTACTTACCGTATCGTGCAAAGGGAAAACAGAGGAAGCCAAGGAAACTTCCACAGAGGCCACTATGGATCATGAAGGACATGACATGGATAATATGGACAATATGGAAACTGCAGGGATGCAAGGAATGGAGTACACTTCCAAATATATTTGTCCAATGCACTGCGAAGGTAGTGGTAGTGACGAAGAGGGGAAATGTCCAGTTTGTGGTATGACCTACGTGTTGAACGAGGACTTTCAAATGGAAGAACACGACCAATAATATTTTTTTGGGAATGAAGCATACCTATCACATACACGGAATGAGCTGTAATGGCTGTAGAAATCATGTAGAGGAAACCCTTTCCAAAGTGGAAGGAGTGAATGCGGTTGAGGTGAATTTGGAAAAAGCCGAGGCCGTAATCGAGATGGAGGAGCATATTCCAATCGAAAAATTCCAAGAAGCCATGGAAAAGGATGGTGGTAGCTATAGCATTCATATGCCTGGACATCATCACGAACCGAAACAAGAAAAAAAGCAAGCTCCAACCCATGGAACGGGAACCTTTTATTGCCCTATGCAGTGTGAAGGTGATAAAACCTATGACAAGCCTGGAGATTGCCCTGTTTGTGGGATGAACTTAGTGGAGGAGCAAAACACGTCCGCCAGCTCCAAACAGCAATGGACATGTCCCATGCATCCCGAAGTGGTGGAGGATGGTCCAGGTTCCTGCCCAAAATGTGGAATGGACCTTGTGCCCAAGGAACCCGAAGCAAGTGCTGAAGAAAAGACCTATAAAAAACTGCTCAAAAAGTTTTGGGTGGCATTGGCCTTTACGTTACCTATCTTTTTGATTGCCATGAGCGATATGATTCCCAATAATCCGCTTCATGAAGTAATGGCTCCGAAATATTGGAATTGGGTACAGTTTGCATTATCGATTCCCGTGGTTTTTTATGCCACTTGGATGTTTTTTGAAAGAGCCTACCGAAGCATCAAAACATGGAATTTGAACATGTTTACCCTAATCGGTATAGGTGCGGGAGTGGCTTTTGTGTTCAGTGTACTTGGATTATTGTTCCCTGGATTTTTCCCTGAACAGTTTAAAGGGGAAACAGGCGCGGTCCATGTTTATTTTGAAGCAGCAACCGTAATCCTCACCTTGGTACTTTTAGGGCAATTATTGGAGGCCAGGGCACATAGCAAAACCAATAATGCCGTAAAGGAATTATTGAAACTGGCACCGAACAAAGCCATAAAAGTTGTGGATGGGGAAGAAGTAGAAGTAAGCGTCGACGATATTGAACTTGGTGACATTTTACGTGTTAAACCCGGAGATAAAATTCCTGTGGATGGCGTCATAACCGAGGGAAAAACTTCCGTGGATGAGTCCATGATCACAGGTGAACCCATTCCTGTTGAAAAAGGGGTAGAGGATAAGGTAAGTAGCGGGACCATTAATGGGAATCAAACCTTTTTGATGAAGGCTGAAAAAGTAGGAAGCGACACCCTGCTATCACAAATCATCAGTATGGTAAACGAGGCGAGCCGAAGTCGTGCACCCATTCAAAATTTAGCAGATAAAGTTTCGGCCTATTTTGTGCCGACCGTGGTCATTATTTCCATTCTGACCTTTGGGGTCTGGGCCATTTGGGGTCCACAACCCACATATGTGTATGCCTTGATCAATGCCATTGCGGTTTTGATCATTGCTTGCCCTTGTGCTTTAGGACTTGCCACACCGATGTCCGTAATGGTGGGAGTGGGAAAAGGTGCCCAAAACGGGGTGCTCATCAAAAATGCCGAAGCCTTGGAAAAAATGGCCGATGTGGACACTTTGATTATTGATAAAACGGGAACCATCACCGAAGGAAAACCCACCTTTGATTATTTGGAAACTTTTTCGGATGATTATTCACAAGAAGACCTACTTCAATATTTAGTATCCGTAAATGCAAATAGTGAGCATCCTTTGGCCCAAGCGACCGTAAAATATGGAAAGGAGAAGAACATCAAGATTCTAAAAACAGAATCTTTCAATGCAGTTACAGGTATGGGTGTTGAGGGCAAAATCAACGACTTGAAGATACATTTGGGGAACATCAAATTGATGGAAAAAGCCAATGTGGAGATTTCTGATGAGATGAAGGAGAAGGTAAAAATGGCACAAGAAAAAGGAAAAACGGTTTCCTATTTGGCCATTGATGGAAAATGCCATGGCTTTGTGACTATCGGTGATAAAATCAAGGAGACTAGTGGTAAAGCCATCAAAGCGATTCAGGATAAGGGCGTTTCGGTGATCATGCTCACGGGTGACAATGCAACCACGGCCCAAGCGGTTGCCAATGAATTAAACCTGAACGATTTTAAAGCAGAGACCCTTCCTGAGGATAAAATGAAAGAAGTGGAGCGCTTGCAAGGAGAGGGCAAGGTTGTGGCTATGGCGGGTGACGGTATCAACGATGCTCCGGCATTAGCCAAAAGTAACTTGGGTATTGCTATGGGTACCGGCACCGATGTTGCCATAGAAAGTGCCATGATTACCTTGGTGAAAGGCGACCTACACGGCATTGTAAAAGCACGGAACCTCAGTGAGGCCGTCATGAAAAACATAAAACAAAACCTATTTTTTGCATTGATATACAACACTATCGGTGTTCCGGTGGCAGCAGGTGTGCTCTATCCCTTTTTCGGGATTTTGCTTTCACCCATGATTGCTGCGCTGGCCATGAGCTTTAGCTCGGTGTCTGTTATCGCCAATGCATTACGATTACGAACTAAATCAATCGACTAAAACAAAAATGGTAAAACGAACAACAGCGGTTAAAATTAGAAAGGCCCATAGATATTTGGGCATATTCTTGGGGATTCAATTCATTATGTGGACAGCTAGCGGATTATATTTTAGCTGGACGGATATTGATGAGATCCACGGAGATCATTTTAGAAATATGGACTATGAACCCGCTGCTTTTGATGGGCTTGTTGGGTTTTCAGAGGTTGATTTGCCCGCTAAAATTAGTTCGTTGAACTTAAAGGAGATTGCAGGGAAACCCTATTATTGGATCAACAATGAGTTTTTGGTAGATGCCAGAACAGGAGACCATAAAGAAGGGATTTCGGAAGAAGAAGCCTTAGCTGTTGCCGAACGTGAAATGTCACCTGAATTAAAGGTAAAAGAAGTTGAGGTTATTGATGAAACGGATAAACATCACGAGTACCGTGAGCGAAAATTACCTGCTTATGTGATTTCTTATGATTCACCTGAAAATATTAAAGCCTACGTTTCAGTGGCAGATGGTTCTTTTCAAACGGTACGACATCGAAATTGGAGATGGTTCGATTTTCTTTGGATGACACACACCATGGATTACGAAGGCAGGGATGATTTTAATACTACTTTGCTCAGAGCCTTCTCCCTTTTGGGGTTGATTACCGTGATGAGCGGATTTTTACTTTGGTTTACCTCGTCACCTACGATGAGGAATTTAGTTAAAAGAAAAAAATGATACGATGAAAAAGGAAAACATCATTTATATCGGAATTGCCGTGGTGGTCGGCCTATTGATTGGTTACCTCATATTTGGAAGCAATACAGAAACTACTTCGGTGGACGAACATGACCACAGTGCTGAAATAGCTTCGGGCGAAATGTGGACCTGTTCCATGCATCCACAGATCATGCAACAAGAACCAGGTTCTTGTCCTATTTGTGGCATGGATTTGATTCCTGCGGATAATGGGGGAGAGGGATTGGCCGTTAACCAAATTAAAATGACGGAGAATGCCATGGTCTTGGCAGGTGTGGAAACGGTGATGGTCGGTTCTGGAGTTGATACGGAAGATCACGTGAAAATTTCGGGTAAAGTAGCCGTAAATCAAGAATCGGATGCGGTACAATCGGCCTATTTTGACGGAAGAATAGAAAGTATAAGTGTCAATTTTGAAGGTGAAGAAGTGCGTAAAGGTCAACAGTTGGCCACAATTTATGCACCAGCCTTGGTTTCGGCCCAGCAGGAATTACTCACGGCTGCCAATTTAAAGGAATCACAACCACAACTGTACAAGGCAGTTCGGAATAAGTTAAAGCTGTGGAAGTTGTCCGATGCACAAATCGACCAAATCGAAAGCTCTGGACAGGTGTTGGATAACTTTCCTATATATGCCAATGTGAGTGGAGTGATTTCTGAAATAATGGTAGAGGAGGGAGATTACATTAAAACAGGTTCACCTTTGGTGAAAGTGGCCAATTTAAATTCGGTTTGGGCCATTTTTGATGCCTACGAAAATCAGTTAAGCTTATTTAAAGAAGGTCAAACATTGGATGTGAGCACCAATTCCTACCCTAATGAAACCTTTACTGCTAAAGTTTCCTTTGTAGCTCCCTTATTGAACAAGCAAACCAGAACTTTGGAAGTTCGTGCAGAGCTTGACAACAAAAAAGGGATGCTGAAGCCGGGTATGTTCGTACAAGCAGAGGTTGAGGTGGTAAATAAGCGAGATGGAGAAGCTTTGACCATACCCGAAAGTGCTGTTTTGTGGACAGGAATGCGTTCCTTGGTATATGTGCAACCTAACCCAAATAATTCCACTTTTGAAATGCGGGAAGTGGAGCTCGGAAATTTGATGAATGGTAGTTATGTGGTCAATTCAGGATTGCAATCGGGAGAAATGATCGTAGCAAAAGGAACATTTACGGTCGATGCTGCTGCGCAGTTGCAGGGCAAAAAGTCCATGATGAATCAAGATGGAGAAGCCATGCAAATGGATCACGAAGGACATTCCGAAATGAGTTCTACCATGAAAATGGAATTTTCCCAAGAAGCGGAATCAAAGTTCAGCGACCTTTTAAAAGTGTATCTGGATTTAAAGGATGCCTTGGTTGCTTCCGACCAAGAACAGACTCAGGCTTTGGCGAAGAATGGAGCGGGAATGGCTTTTGAAATAAGTGAAATGCAAATGGATGACATGGGTAAAAGCCATATCAAACAACTAGCGAGTCAATTAAAAGAGGTGGCCTCGAAAAATGAATTGGAGGACCAACGCGAGGTATTTATCCTGCTCTCTAAGAACATGATTCAAATTGGTCAACAAATGCGAGGTTTGGATGCAAAACTCTATGTGCAACACTGTCCCATGGCCAATAACGACAAGGGTGCCAACTGGCTCAGTTTGGAGGAGGAAATCCGAAATCCGTACTATGGAGATGCCATGTTAACCTGCGGTAGCGTGGTCCACGTGATTAATTAATAATCCAACGAAGTTTTAATTAATCTACTTTTTTATACTTAACAGCAAACTTGTAAGCGATAGTTAATGCGTGTTTTGTTGGCTTTTGGCAGAAATTTAATATGTCCTAGTATACTGATTGCCATTATTTTCCATAAGTTTAATGTCAATTCCATTAACTAAAACACGTATAAAATGAAGAAAAATTTCTTACAACGCCTTCTTCTGTTGGTGTTGGTAGCCACGTCTGTGGTGGCCAGTGGTCAAATGAAAAAGGTTGCATCTGTTGAAGGTATCACCGAATACCAACTGGACAATGGTTTAAAGGTATTGTTGTTTCCAGACAATTCGTCACAAACCATTACGGTAAACATTACTTATCTGGTCGGATCCCGGCATGAAGGGTATGGAGAAAAAGGGATGGCTCACCTATTGGAGCATATGGTGTTCAAGGGAACACCCAATCACCCAGATATTCCGAAAGAACTTTCATCTCATGGGGCTCGGCCCAATGGAACTACATGGTACGATCGTACCAATTACTTTGAAACCTTTAATGCCACAGATGAGAATTTGGAATGGGCATTGGATCTAGAAGCGGACAGAATGATGAATTCCTATATCGCAAAAGAAGATTTGGAGTCAGAATTCAGCGTGGTTCGCAACGAGTTTGAAAGTGGTGAGAACAACCCTACTCGGGTATTGATGCAAAAAGTGACGAATGCCGCTTTTGAATGGCATAACTATGGTAGCAGTACCATTGGAAATCGTTCGGATATTGAGCGTGTCCCTATTGAAAACCTTCAGGCATTTTATAAAAAGTTCTATCGTCCGGATAATGCAGTTTTAATGATCACGGGCAAGTTCGAAGAAGATAAGGTACTCGATTTGGTTCACGAAAAGTTCGGTTCCCTTAAGGCTCCGGATATTCCTTTGCGAGATTCTTATACTGAAGAACCGGAACAGGACGGAGAACGTTACGTTACAGTATCTAGGGTTGGAGATTTACAAATTGTTTCGGCACTGTACCATACACCAGCCGGGGCGGACGAAGATTATGCGGCAATGGCCATTGTGGAGAATGTTCTGGCAGATGCACCTTCTGGAAGACTTTACAAAAAGTTGATAGAGACTCAAAAAGCATCTTCCTTATATTCTTTCACCCCTTTCACCAAAGAACCTGGCTTTATCTATATCAATGTTGATGTTCCATCGGATAAGAGCGCCATGGAGGTGGAAAACATACTCAAAGAAACCTTGGATAATTTGGAGACCATAACCCAAGAAGAATTGGAACGTGCCAAAGCTAATTTGCTCAAAGAAATGGATCAGATAAATAGAAACTCCAGCTATTTGGGTAGGTATATGAGTGAGTTTATCGGAGCAGGGGACTGGAGACTTTCCTTTATACACAGAGACCGTGTGGAAGCAATGACCTTGGACCAGGTTAATGCCGCCATGGAAAAATATCTAATACCAACTAATAGGACAGTAGGCCGATTTGTACCCACAAAAAACCCTATAAGGGTTTCGATTCCGCACCCAAAAAATGTTGATAGCTTGGTGTCTGGTTATGAAGGTAAGGAAAGTAAGGGAACAGGGGAGGCTTTTGATGTTACCTATGATAACATTCAAAAAAGATTGGAAACAGGAGAGCTTTTTGATGAGATAGAATACGGTTTTATCGAAAAGGATAACCGGGGTCAAACAGTGATCTTGAGCTTTAACCTTAGAAATGGTGATGTAAACACTTTAATGAATCAAGGTTTGGTGCCATCTCTTACAGCCGCTATGTTGAACAAAGGTACAACCAGTAAAACCAGACAAGACATAGAAGATGAGCTAAGCAAGCTTAAATCATCCGTCAACTTTTTTGCAAGAAATGGAAATATCTATACTTCTATTCAGTCCACCGAAGAAAATTTGATGGGTACTATGGAGTTAATGGCCGATATGCTCAAAAACCCAAAATTTGATGCCGAAGAATTGAAGAAATTGAAGACGGAAAGATTGGCAAATATTGAGCGCAACCGAACTGAGCCCGGTTATTTGGCATCGAGAAGGGTTTCCGCGATCAATAATTCTTATCCAAAGGGACATCCCTTATATTCCATGAGCATCGAAGAGGAGATTGCGGCTATCGAATCGGTAACCACGGATGCCGTAAAGAAATTTTACGATAAGTTCTATGGTTTGGGAAGAAGTACATTGGTTGTTATTGGAAACTTTGATTCGGACAAGCTGAAAAGCTTTATGGAAGAGAACTTCAAGGGTTTTGAAAGTGAGGTTTCTTATTCGGAAATCAAGAATCCGTACAAGCCTAATAAAGGGGTAAATGAAAACATAATTACTCCGGACAAGAAAAATGCGGTAACCTACGGGAATTTGGCGATTGAGATGAGCCAAGATGATAACGATTATCCTGCAATGGTGATTGCTGGTGAAATTTTGGGAGGAGGTTTCCTGAATTCTCGTTTTGCTGATAGACTTCGTCAAAAAGACGGTGTTAGTTATGGTGTGGGTGCTAATTTTAGTGCTGACGGTGATAAGGAAGACAAAAATTCATCCATCTTTTTGTACGCTATTTATAACCCTACCAATTTGGATAAAGTTCAGTTAGGGCTAAAAGAAGAATTAGATCGTTACATAGCTGACGGAATCACAGACGAGGAGTTTACAAACGCCGTTAACGGATGGATTCAGGCACAAAACGTTTCCAGGGCAAAGGACAATGAACTTTCTTCCTTGGTAAACAATAACATTTACTACAACAGAAGCATTGAATTCCAAAAGGAAATAGAGGCAAAGATGAAAGCATTGACGAAAGAAGATGTGAACAAGGCCATTAAAAAATACATCAAACCATTATCGGAATGGACCGTGGTAAATGGCGGGGATTTTGAGAAAAACTCTGATTAAAGGATCTGTAAGAGCACCCCAAGATTTTGGGGTGTTTGTTTTTTAGTTAATGTTTAGCCAAATAAAATCTACGGATTCAAATCTGAAATACATTTACTTCAGTTTTAAATTATTGACTGATGAAACAAGCAAAGTCAAATGGAAAGTCATCTCCTGCAAAAGCTGTGAAGCCTGTTGCCAAGAAGACCACCCAAGCTACTGGCAAAAAGAAGTAGCTTGGTCATCGGTTCTCTGAGCGGAACCATGCAACTGACAAGAAAAAGAAAACGCCCCGATACAAATCGGGGCGTTCTATTTTAATCCGAATAAGATTATTTATTACATCATGCCTGGCATTCCACCGCCACCTCCCATTGGAGGCATTGCTGGGGCATCTTCCTTAATGTCGGTCAATGCACATTCTGTAGTAAGAATCATACCAGCAACAGATGCTGCATTTTCCAAGGCAATACGTGTAACTTTCTTAGGGTCGATGATTCCCGTTTTAAGCATATCCACATATTGGTCGGATTTGGCATCGTATCCAAAGTCTTTTTTCCCTTCCAATACTTTGGCAATAACTACGGAACCTTCGCCACCTGCATTCTCTACAATGGTACGCAAAGGAGACTCAATGGCTTTGGCCACGATCTGTACACCTGTTGTTTCATCCAAAGAGTCGGTTGCCAATTTCTCAAGAACTTTTTTGGCTCTTACCAAGGCAACACCACCACCGGCAACAATACCTTCTTCAACAGCGGCACGGGTTGCATGCAAGGCATCGTCCACACGGTCTTTCTTCTCTTTCATTTCCACTTCAGAAGCAGCACCTACATAAAGTACCGCAACACCACCTGCCAATTTGGCCAAACGCTCCTGAAGTTTTTCTTTATCGTAATCAGATGTTGTAGTCTCGATTTGAGCTTTGATTTGGCTTACTCTAGCTTTAATGTCATCTGCATTTCCGTTACCGTTGACAATGGTAGTATTGTCCTTGTCGATAGTTACGGTTTCAGCAGTACCCAACATATCCAAAGAAGCATTTTCCAAAGAGAATCCTCTTTCTTCAGAGATTACGGTACCACCTGTTAAGATAGCAATGTCTTCCAACATGGCCTTTCTTCTGTCACCAAAACCAGGAGCTTTAACAGCGGCAATCTTAAGGCCACCTCTCAATTTGTTCACTACCAATGTAGCAAGGGCTTGTCCTTCCACGTCTTCGGCAATGATCAAAAGAGGTCTTCCTGACTGCGCTACTGGCTCAAGGATCGGAAGAATTTCCTGTAGGTTGGAGATTTTCTTGTCGAAAAGAAGAATGTAAGGGTTCTCCAAATCGGCGATCATTTTATCGGTATCAGTCACAAAGTATGGAGAAAGGTATCCTCTATCAAACTGCATACCTTCCACTACGTCAACGTAAGTGTCTGTACCTTTTGCTTCTTCCACAGTGATCACACCTTCTTTCCCAACTTTATCAAACGCTTTGGCGATAAGATCACCAATGGCTTGATCGTTGTTTGCGGAGATGGATGCTACCTGTTTGATTTTGTCGGAGTTGTTACCAACTTCTTTCGTTTGTTTTTCTAAGTCGGCTACCAAAGCTTCTACGGCTTTGTCGATTCCGCGTTTCAAATCCATTGGATTTGCACCTGCGGCAACGTTTTTAAGACCTTCTTTTACGATGGCCTGGGCCAAAACAGTTGCAGTAGTGGTACCGTCACCTGCCTGGTCGTTGGTTTTGGAAGCCACTTCCTTCACCATTTGTGCACCCATATCCTCAAGGGCGTCTTCCAATTCAATTTCTTTTGCAACGGATACACCATCTTTGGTTACTTGTGGTGCTCCAAAAGACTTGCTGATGATTACGTTTCTACCTTTTGGCCCCAAGGTTACCTTTACGGCCTCGGCCAACTTATCAACGCCTCTTTTCAGTCCGTCACGTGCATCTATGTCAAACTTAATATCTTTTGCCATTTCTTTCTAGTTGATTTTTAGTTATACAATTGCCAAAATATCGCTTTCGCGCATCATCAAATAGTCAGTACCATCGAACTTGAGTTCTGTACCGGCATATTTTCCATAAAGAACGGTATCACCCACTTTAACGGTAACCTTTTCGTCCTTGGTTCCAGGTCCAACGGCCACAACGGTTCCCTTTTGTGGTTTTTCCTTTGCGTTGTCCGGAATGATGATACCGGAGGCAGTTTTGGTCTCGGCCTGTAGAGGCTCGATCAAAACCCTGTCTGCCAATGGTTTGATATTTACTTTAGCCATATTTTTAATTTTTAGGTGTTTGTTTTAAAAATTCTTGAATCTAAGAGACAGAAATTGTGCCAATGGACAAAAACTGACATTCTGGAAAACAAAAATGCCAGCTTGTCATTCAAGCTGGCATTTTTCTATGCTTTGTCACTTTTTTATTATCCAATAGTGTCTATTGGACTTGTAGTGTCGGCTGGTGGAAGTTGTTCTGGAACTTCCTCTGGAACCGTTTCTGGTATTTCCGTATCGTCGCCCTGAAGCAGTTTGGAATCTGCTTGGCTATAGTTTCCTTTTAGGGAAACATTGGAAAGCAATATCAAAACAATCAGTAGCGTGGCAAGGGTCCAGGTACTTTTATCCAAAAAGTCTCCGGTCTTCTTTACACCACCAACAACTTGGTTGCCACTTCCTCCAAAAGATGAGGACAAACCACCACCTTTAGGGTTTTGGACCATAATGACCAAGACCAACAAAAGGCACACGATAATTATCAGTACCAAAAAAATTGAAAACGTGCTCATTTCTTATCTTTTTCTTTCTGCAGCTTCTTCACCGCCTGAATTTGGTCTGCAAAGAAACCACTTTTTTCTGGATATTTCAAACTCAATATTTTAAACGCTTGAATGGCCTTTTTATACTTTTTCTGTTCTAAATAAACCTTGGCCAAAGTCTCTGTCATCAACTCATTTTTGTCGATTTTGGTAGACTCTTTTATATTGACTTTTGGGTTGGTTTCCTTTGGAACTATCTTGGGGTTGTTCTCGATGAACTTGTCCAAAAGTTCGAATTTTTTCTTCCGCTCCAACTCCTCTAAGGCATCCGCTTCCGCATTGTTTTTGGGTTCTTCGGTATGGGTGGTCAATTGAAGCCATTCGGTAAAGGAATGCTTTTCTTTTTTTGTAAACGGAATCGGCTTGCCTAGGTTTAGATCGGTATCCGATTCTTTTTTGTGTTCCGTCTCCTTCTCAACTTGTTTTTCTGGTGTTCGCGATTCGAAAAGTTCTGGGTTGAGAATCTGTTCTGCATCAGTTAGGTTTTGAGGCAAAGCAGGTTCGTTGGACTCAGAAAGCATGCTTGCAGCATTGGGATTGGGCTGAATTTCTTCAGAAACGGCTTCTTGGTCTTCCAGTTTTGATCCCCTGCCTGCGATGGCATCGGCAATATTGTTCTGTATGAATTCTTTTGAGGTGATGTAATCAAAAAGAACATCCCTGTCAGCTGTGTGGGCGGCGGTGACCTTTAGAGCACTGTTGTATTTATAGCTGTCCAGATTTTTAAGTCCCTTTAAATGCAGGGCTCGAGCGACCTGAAAATAGGGATACTCCTCAATAATTCCTTCTAACTCCCTGGTTTGATTTGGAGATAGGATGGTATTTGAGTTTTGAAGAATATGTATAAAATCCGAAACGTTCATATAATTTTACCAATTTCCCAAAGAGGCATTAAAAATGTCCTGGGTAAGTCGTTCAAATATTTCCTCGTGTGCAGCGGCCTGAATGGATGGCAATGAAGCTGCTGCATCAAAATCGTAAAAGAAGGAAAATCGTTTTTCAAAATCCGAATCCTCCTTTGTTGTATTGTAGAACCGAACGTTGACGCTCATCGTCAGCCTGTTTTGGTTGGTTCGTTGGTCGGAGTTGGCAGTCATTGGAATTACCTTGTACTCCACAATTTCCCCTTCGTACAGCAAATCCCCATTACTGCCTGTCAAGGATAAGCTGGTAAGGTTGTTGATCATATCCTGCAGGGCTAAGGTAAAATCCCTTCCCAGTCCCGGCACAATGGTTGATCCTGGTGTTTGATCTGCATAATTCTGGAAAAAGTTGACCTGGAAACTCTCAGCGGTTCCAATATCGGCACCAGAAAAATTGTAGGCGCCACAACTTTGCAGAAAAACCACCAAGCTGAGCAATCCAATCTTTATTCCATGCTTTTTCATCATCTTATTCAAACTTTTATGTACCGATTAAAGATCGTACTGCTTTATTTTTCTATAAAGTGTTCTTTCTGAAATTCCCAATTCTGCAGCAGCTGCTTTTCGTTTTCCCTTGTTACGTTCCAACGATTTCTTTATCAATTCAATTTCCTTTTCCTGTAAAGATAGGGTTTCTTCTTCTTCGATTTCCTCTGCAAAATGATATCTATCTTCAGGAGGCTGTTGCGATGGTGTAGGTGTGGTTGGTTCTAAAACTGGCTCTGGTAAATGCAGCAATTCCGCTGGGGTTTCTTCGTGCTCTATATCTTCTTCCTGTTCCTGATTTCCATAGATCTTACGGATCAATCCTTCATTTTCTCGTTGAACTTTATTGGAGTCGTTGTCTTTTAAAAGCTCTAAGGTCAATTTCTTAAGATCGTTCAAGTCACTCTTCATATCAAAAAGAACCTTGTACAAAATTTCGCGTTCGTTGCTAAAATCACCTTCTTTTTTCGCCTGTCCGACAACGGCGGGTAAATTGGATCTACTGGAATCTGGAAGGTAGCTGCGAAGGGTCGCTGCAGAGATACTTCTATTTTCCTCCAGAACAGAAATTTGTTCAGCAATGTTACGAAGTTGACGAATGTTTCCGGGCCAGCGATATTTTAGCAAAAGTTGAACGGCATCATCCTCTAACCTAATAGTCGGCATCTTGTATTTCTGTCCAAAATCCGAAGCAAATTTCCTGAACAATAAATGAATATCTTCCCGTCTATCCCGAAGGGGCGGTAAATGAATCTCAACCGTACTCAGTCTATAGTACAGATCCTCCCTGAATTTTTCCTTTTCAATGGCCTCGAACATATTGATATTGGTTGCGGCCACGATCCTTACATCTGTTTTTTGTACTTGTGAAGATCCCACTTTAAGAAACTCCCCATTTTCGAGAACACGAAGCAATCTTACCTGGGTTGTCAATGGAAGTTCCCCCACTTCGTCCAGGAAAATGGTCCCTCCATCGGCCACTTCAAAATATCCGCTACGGGTTTGGGTGGCTCCGGTAAAGGCACCTTTTTCGTGTCCAAACAATTCACTGTCAATGGTTCCCTCGGGAATGGCACCACAGTTCACCGCGATGTACTTGGCATGCTTTCGATGGGAAAGTGAGTGTATGATCTTGGGAATGGATTCCTTTCCCACACCACTTTCTCCTGTGACCAGTACCGAAATATCAGTGGGAGCCACTTGTATGGCTTTTTCTATGGCTCGGTTCAGCTTAACATCATTTCCAATCAGTTCGAACCGCTGTTTTATGGATTGAACACCCTCCATATATTAATTGTTCTTTGAATATTCAATGGCCTCGCCAATTAAGGTGGCAGAGGTACATTCGTTGATTTTCACGTTCACAAAATCACCGACTTTGTAATGTTCCTTTGGAAAAACCACAACGGTATTCTGCGAGTTTCGGCCCATCCAGTGGGCATCTGATTTTTTGGAAGTCCCTTCGATAAGAACCTCCTCGGTTTTGCCCAAATGTTGCTGGGTGCGATAGTGGCTATGTTCTTGTTGTAGTTCAATGATTTCCGTAAGACGTCTTTTCTTGGTGGCTTCTGGAATATCGTCCTCCATTTTGCGCTCGGCCAATGTTCCAGGCCTTTCGGAATAAGCAAACATAAATCCGAAATCGTATTTCACGTATTCCATCAAACTTAAGGTGTCTTGATGGTCCTCTTCCGTCTCCGTGGGAAAGCCTGTGATCATATCCTGACTGATGGCACAATCGGGAATTATTTTTTTGATGTTGTCTATCAGCTCAAAATATTCCTCGCGCGTATGCAAGCGGTTCATCGCTTTTAAAATACGGTTGCTCCCACTTTGCACGGGAAGGTGGATATATTTGCAAATGTTTTGGTATTTGGCCATGGCCTCGATTACATCCAAAGTCATGTCCTGTGGATTGGATGTGGAGAACCGGATGCGCATTTTAGGTTGTGCCTGTGCCACAAGCTCCAATAGTCCGGCAAAGTTCACCGAAGTGGCCTTTTGCATATCTGTGGCCTTGTCAAAATCTTTCTTCAGCCCACCGCCATACCAAAGGTAGCTGTCCACATTTTGACCCAAAAGGGTAATTTCCTTGAATCCTTTTTCCCAAAGGTCGTTCACCTCTTCCAAAATGGATTGTGGGTCACGGCTACGTTCTCTTCCTCGGGTAAAGGGAACCACACAAAAAGTGCACATGTTGTCGCATCCACGTGTAATTGACACAAAAGCGGAAACTCCATTGGTGTTCAAACGGACAGGTGCCACATCTCCATAGGTCTCATCCTTGGAGAGGATAACGTTTACCGCATTTCTACCTTCGTCAATTTCCTGGATCAGGTTGGGAAGGTCTTTGTAGGCGTCCGGTCCTACCACCATGTCCACGATTTTTTCCTCTTCCAAGAACTTGCTCTTCAATCTTTCGGCCATGCACCCCAGAACACCCACTTTCATGCTGGGCTTGGTCCTTTTTACCGCATTGAACTTTTCCAAACGTTTGCGAACGGTTTGTTCGGCCTTTTCACGAATGGAACAGGTGTTCACCAAAACCAAATCGGCATCGTCCAAGTTTTGGGTGGTATTGAAACCTTCCTTGGCCAAAATGGATGCTACGATTTCGCTATCGGAAAAATTCATTTGGCAGCCATAACTTTCTATGTACAGCTTTCTGCCGTTCTTTTCATTGTTTTCCAGCGACAAGGTGCTTCCCTGTTGGCTTTCGTCTATTATTTTTTCCACGCTCTTTTCCTCTATCATAAATGTTTCAATGGGATGCAAAGATAGTGCTTATTACTATTTAGTGACATTATGGCAGTATTTTTTAATAATATATTGCGATATCCCTTGTTAATGTTACCTTCAGGTTTAAAACATAACCAATTTATAATATGAATTTCACCAATCTTTCCGAAAGAATCAAACAGAGTGCGTCCGTAGAGTTTGGGACTGTTTTCAATAATTCCGTGGAACTTTTTAAAAAAGTATGGTTGCAAGGGTTTATTACTCTTGTGCTAACTTTTGTGAGCGTTTTGCCTTTTTATTTATTGATTTACCTGCCCATGATCGCCATGGGTGTAAGCGACCCAAACATGTTCGATCAACAAGAAATGCCTCCTGCATTTGCGGGTTTAATGAGCTTGATCGCACCCATATCCTCCGTAGGTGCTATGACCTTCGGTATTTGTTTGAATGCTGCATTTCTGCGGATTTGTAGAAAATATGATCTCAATGAATCTGGGAAGGATGATTACTTCTACTATTTCAACAAGGAATATTTGATCAAGGCGTTGATTCTTTCATTGATAATGATTGGGCTATCGTTACTGGGTCTACTGGCATGTGGCCTTGGAATCATTTATTTAATGGTGCCCATGTCCCTTTTTCCTGCCTTTTTTGCATTTGACAAGGAACTTTCGGCCCTGGAAATTGTTAAAGCAGGTTTTGCACTGGGCAATAAAAACTGGTTGATGATTTTTTTGTTGGTATTGGTTGCAGGATTGGTATCACAACTAGGTGTGATTTTATGTTTGGTTGGAGTTTTATTTACCGCCATGTTCAGCAAAATACCTATCTATTTTATTTATAAGGATGCTATCGGCATTTCCATGGATGTGTAATTTTTTTGATGGTCTTGGGCGCAACGGAATGCTGGTGATCGTATCTAATTGATTAAAAAACAAACTACTATTAAAGCAAAGGCCATTTTATTTTTATGCATCAATTTTTTGCTGATAGTTTCATGTTCCGATGATGATTCCAATGGTAGGTATGAAGAGTATCTAGTTGCTCGTCCCTTGACCATGGATCGCGCGGAATTTGCCAATAGTGTGGATGTAATCGCACCGCGTCCTGTGGAAGAATCGGGCAAAGTATATACCTACGGGGATTACATTTTTATCAACGACAAGTACCAAGGGGTACATGTAATAGACAACAGTAACCCAAACCAGCCCGTAAAGGTGGCTTTTATCCAAATTCCGGGAAATGTGGATGTTTCGGTCAAGAATGATTATTTGTTCGCCGACAGTTTAATGGATTTGGTAGTACTTGATATTTCCGATCTTGACAATATCACAATAGTGAATCGCTTGGAAAATGTATTACAAAGCTATGTAGCCGCACCTTTTGAGGCGGATTTGGTGGATTATGGAGAGTACGGTTATAGTTCCGACGAGATTTTGATCGGTTGGGAATTGGTATCCGAACGCTTGACAGAAGAACAGTATCAATCGCGTTTTGGGGATTTTGGAATTGCCTTTGCCGAAGCAGCTAACGATGCCAATGTTGGAACAGGGCAAGGAGGGTCTTTGGCAAGATTCAAAATTGTGGAAGATTATTTGTATGCGGTGGACAGTCACAACATCAACGTTTTCAATATTTCGGATATGGACAATCCCCAAGTTTTGGAAGATGTTTATGCAGGTTTTGATATCGAAACCATATTCAATAGAGACAACTATTTGTTCTTGGGTAGCATGCGAGGTATGTACATATATGATATTACATCCCCCAGTGCGCCAACATTGGTTTCGGAATTTGAACATGGTACAGCCTGCGATCCCGTTGTGGTCGACGGCGATTATGCCTATGTAACCTTAAGGGGAGGTAATTTGTGCGGTGCTACGGAAAGCGGATTGTTCATTGTTGATATCTCCGATATAGAAAAACCAGAACTGGCCATTTCCTATCCTATGGACGGGCCTTATGGTTTGGGAATAAAGGATGAAAAAATATTTGTTTGCGATGGGGATTCTGGCCTTAAGGTTTATGATAAGACGGATATTAACAATTTGATCGAACTGAATCATTTTGAAGATATCATCACCTATGATGTGATTCCGATGGAGAACCATTTGATCATGGTCGGGGATCAGACCCTTTACCAATATGAGTACCTCGATGACGGGATTAAATTGTTGAGTCAGATAGGGCTCAATTAAGATAAAAAAGAAAAGCGCCCTCGAAAAAGGGCGCTTTTTTAATGAATATGTATGTTATATTATTGAGTGGAAATCAATTTGATTTGGTTTTGTTCCACTTTCTGGTTGATCAAGGTGGCTTGCTTTTCAACCAAGGTATTTAAATCATTGATCTCTTTATCCAATTCTTTGGTGATCTCTACAAAAAATTCTTGGGCCTGTTTTGTCGGTTTCTGATCGCCGCGTTGTGAGTCGACCATCAAAAACGCCATTCTATTATTGATTCGAATACCATAGTTCAAAGGATCCTGTCTACTTTGGTTCTTTGTCATGTGGATGTTGTTCTCGATAACAGTAAGTTCCTTTTCAAATTCTTTGGCCATTTGCTGGATTTCGGGATTTTCCTTTGTTTTCTCCTTTAAATAGGCCAAATCCTTTTTAATGTCCCTAATGTTGATGATGGCTTTGTTGGCACGGGAAACTTGGTCGCGCACTTTCATGACAAAGTCAAACTGGTCCTGAAAATCTGTTTGACTTAGCGAGACCCTTGGGTCTTTTACAATAGTGAATATCTGCTCCATGGAATTTCCGTTAACGGTAAGCCTGGCTTTATAATTTCCGGGAACAGCCTTAGGGCCAATATTGGGTGATGAATAAAACACCATTCCTTTGAATTCTTGATAACCGGGATATCTCATATTCCATATAAATCGGTTGCCGCCTTCGGATACTTCCAATTTTTGTGTTGAGGTCGGGTCCAATCTATCAGGTTTAGCATGATTGGAAAAGGTTTGGATTACACTGCCATTGGTTTCCAAGATTTCCATGGTGATGGTATCCGTTTCCTTCAAACTTTTGAGATAATAGTTAATGATTGCCCCATCTGGATGGTTTTCACCTACCAATTTGGTGTCGGGTTCTTGCCAAGAGCGGTCTTGGTGCATTCTATAGGCCATATCGGGTTTGTACAGATAAAAGTCGCTATTGGCAACCTTTTCCGATAGTTGGTGGAGCGGTGTTAGATCATCGATCATCCAAAAACTTCTTCCGTGTGTGGCCACAATCAGATCATTGTCCCTTACATGAAGGTCACGGATTGCCGTAATGGGCAAGTTCAATTGGAAGGGAGTCCAGTTTTCCCCATCATCAAAAGAAATATACATGCCCCATTCAGTTCCAGCGTACAATAAACCTTCACGAACCTTGTCGGAACGAACAACTCGGGTATAATAATTTTCCTTGATGCCGTCGGTAATCAATTTCCATGTTTTTCCGTAGTCCTCCGTTTTGTACAAATAGGGGGTGTAGTCCCCGAATTTATAGGAGGTGGCGGCCACGTATAACGTTCCTGGATCAAAAGGACTCGCATCAATGGAATTGATCATGTTCAGTTTTGGCGATATGGAAGCTGGGGGCGTTACATCTTCCCATGTTGTACCATTATCGCGGGTCACATGGATTAATCCATCATCGCTACCCGTCCAGATCACTCCCTTTTCCAATACGGATTCGGTAATCACAAAAACATTGGAATAGAATTCCGCCCCTGTGTTATCCTGGGTAATGGGCCCGCCCGATGATTCAATGGTTTCAGGGATACCTCTTGCCAATTCTGGGGAGATGGTTTTCCAAGATTGTCCTCCATCGGTTGTGGCATGTAAATAGTTGGAACCTGAGTAAAGTACATTTGGGTCATGTCGGCTAAACGTTAGGGGATAATTCCAATTAAAACGATACTTCATTACCTCGGCACCGGAACCTGCTGGGTTGTCGGGCCAAATATTGGTGGAAATGGTCTGGCCTGTTGTGTGGTCCAAACGGTTCATGTATCCTTTGTAAGTTCCCCCATAGACCAACTGATTGTTTTTGGGATCGGGTGCCAAGTGAGCACTTTCGCCCCCGGCGGTGGGTTCCCAATCAGCTTCGGTAATGGAGTTGCCCGAAGAACGATGAAAAACCCGTAGGGCGGTATTGTCCTGTTGCGCTCCATAAATTCTGTAGGGGAAAATACTATCTGTTGCGATTCTATAGAACTGCATGGTGGGCTGGTTAAAATAAGTGGTCCAGTTGTTTCCCCCATCATTGGAGATTTGGGCCCCACCATCATCGGCAATGATCATTCTTTGATTGTTGTTGGGGTCTATCCAAAGGTCGTGATGATCCCCATGGGGTGCATTTTTTAAGGTGAATGTATTGCCTCCATCGGTGGAAACACCGTAGCTTACATTCATTACCCATACTTTGTCAATGTTTTCGGTATCGGCATAAATTCTACTATAGTACCAGGCTCTTTGTCTAAGTCCTCTATTCTCGTTCACTTTTTTCCATGTGGTTCCGGCATCATCAGAACGGAATACACCACCATCCTCAGCTTCGATTATGGCAAAAACCCTATCGGAATCCAAGGGTGAAACCGTAATCCCAACAATTCCCCATGGAAATCCAGGTAATCCTGAATGCTCTGATATATCGGTCCAAGTATCACCTCCATCGGTACTTTTGAACATTTTGCTGTCGGGGCCACCACTATCCATGCGGTAACCGTTTCGTTTCATCTGCCATGTGGCAGCATAAAGAATCCTGCTGTTGTTTGGATCCATGATGAGGTCTCCAGCTCCGGCCTTGTCGCTTATGTACAAAATCTTCTCCCAGTTTTTTCCTCCATCAGTGGATCGAAAAACACCTCGGGTCTCATTGGGTTTCCATAGGTTTCCAATGGCAGCAACATAAACTATGTCAGGGTTTTTTGGGTGTATTCGAATTCGGGCTATGTGTTCTGAATCTTTTAATCCAATGAATTGCCAAGTTTCCCCGGCGTCCATACTCTTCCATAAACCTTTTCCAGAGGAAACATTTCCTCGAAGGGTTTGTTCTCCTTCGCCTACATAAATAATGTTTGGGTCGGATTCGGCAACGGCAACTGCTCCGATGGAACCGCCAAAGTAGCCATCGGAAATACATTCCCAGGAATTACCGGCATCCGTGGTTTTCCATACGCCGCCGCCTGCAGTACCCATATAATATAGGTTGGGGTCGTTGGCAACACCTGTGACAGTACCTGCCCGACCACCTCTATGTGGTCCCACCATACGATATTCCATCCCATTATAAAGGGATTCCTTGAATTGTGGCGAATTGTTTTTGTTTTTTTTGCGTTGAGCGTTCGAGGGATAGAAACATAGCAGGGCAATGGCTATGATCAAATAGCGGTTGGTCATTTTAGTTGGGTTATTGAGTTAGCACTTCTAAAAATAACAATTATTTTAACCAGTGCCATCAATGGACTCATATTAATATGAGTTTCCAAATTTGAAGAATGATTTTTTTGAATTTTATGGCTAAATCAATGTTGGTAAATGCTGAAGTTTAAATTTTAATATACTTTTGTTGAGACAAAACCCAGTGCATGCCAAAGAATTTAGTTATTGTAGAGTCCCCCGCAAAGGCGAAGACCATTGAACGATTTCTAGGAAAAGAATTTCAAGTAGAGTCCAGTTTTGGACACATTGCCGACCTTCCATCAAAGGAACTAGGCGTAGATGTGGAGAACGATTTTAAGCCAAAGTATACGGTGGACAAGGAGAAAAAAGCCTTGGTGAAAAAACTCAGGGACTTGGCCAAAAAAGCGGAAACCATATGGTTGGCAAGTGATGAGGATCGTGAAGGAGAAGCTATATCTTGGCACTTGGCAGAAGAGTTGGGATTGGACAAAAACAAAACCAAACGAATCGTATTCAACTCCATTACCAAATCCGCCATTCAAAAGGCGATTGAAAACCCAAGGGATATTAATTATAATTTGGTCAATGCCCAACAGGCTCGTAGGGTATTGGACCGTTTGGTGGGTTATGAGCTATCACCAGTACTTTGGAAGAAAATAAAACCAGGACTTTCTGCAGGAAGGGTTCAATCTGTTGCGGTACGTTTAATTGTGGAGCGTGAGCGTGAAATCGAAGGATTTACCCCTGAAGCGTCTTTTCGAATCAAAGCGGAATTCAAAACAGACGGAGGTAATGCATTTGCAGCCAAATTGAACAAAACATTTCCGACAAAAGAATCCGCTGAAAAATTCCTGAAGGAAAATATCGGCGCTGACTTTTCAGTTTCCGACTTGGCCAAAAAGCCAGCGAAAAAATCTCCCGCTGCACCATTTACCACATCCACGTTGCAGCAGGAAGCATCTAGAAAACTTTATTTTTCGGTAAGCCGGACCATGCAAGTGGCCCAAAGACTTTACGAGGCCGGTCTCATCACTTATATGAGGACCGATAGCGTCAACCTTTCCAACGAAGCGATCGCAGCTGCGAAAGATGCGATTCTCGATAACTATGGCGAAAAATATAGTCAAACCAGGAATTTTACGGGAAAATCCAAGGGAGCACAGGAGGCACACGAGGCCATTCGACCTACGGACATGAAGTTACAATCGCCACAATTGGAGCGTGACCAAGCCAAATTGTACGAACTTATTTGGAAACGTACCCTCGCTTCGCAGATGAGCGATGCCCAGTTGGAACGTACCAATGTGAAAATAAAAGCGAGCACCCATAGCGAGGAATTCACCGCAAATGGAGAAGTAGTGAAGTTCGATGGTTTCCTTAAAGTATATCTGGAAGGTACCGACGACGAAGATGGCGAAGAGCAAGAAGGAATGTTGCCAGCGATGAAAGTGGGTGACCCGTTGCAAAACGTTTACATCTCCGCCACGGAAAGATTCACCAGGTCCCCTTACAGATTTACCGAAGCTTCTTTGGTGAAGAAGTTGGAAGAGCTGGGCATTGGTAGGCCATCCACGTACGCACCGACCATATCCACGATTCAAAATAGGGGTTATGTCGAAAAAGGTACAGTTGAGGGAACCGAACGGAATTATTCGCAATTGGTACTCGAAAACGGAAAAGTATCGGATAGTCAGCTTACAGAAACTGTTGGTTCAGAAAAAGGAAAGATTGTGCCAACGGATATTGGTATGATCGTAAACGACTTTTTAGTAACCCACTTTACCCAAATTTTGGATTACAACTTTACCGCGCAGGTAGAAGAAGATTTTGATGAAATTGCATCAGGTGATGAAGATTGGCAGGAAATGATGAAAAATTTCTACAAAGATTTTCATCCCAATGTGTTGGAGGTCGAGGAGAATGCAGAGCGGGCAAGCGGAGAGCGAGTGTTGGGCACCGACCCAAAATCGGGCAGGCAAGTATCAGTAAGATTGGGTCGTTTTGGGCCGATGGTACAAATAGGTACTGTGGACGATGAGGAAAAACCCGAATTCGCCAGTTTGTTGCCTGACCAGTCCATTGGTACCATAACTTTTGAAGAAGCCATGACGCTTTTTGAACTTCCTAGGAAGTTAGGGGTTTACGAAGGTGAAGAAGTAGAGGCAAACGTGGGTCGCTATGGACCTTATGTAAGATTTGGGAAAAAGTTTATTTCACTTGCCAAGGGTGAAAGCGCTTTTGATGTGGACATGGATCGTGCCATTGAATTGATCAAGGAAAAACAAAAGGCAGATGCGCCGATTGCCACTTATGAAGGAAAAGATGTTACCAAAGGCAAGGGTAGGTTCGGACCTTTTATTAAATGGGATGGCATGTTCATTAATGTGAACAAGAAGTATGATTTTGACAATCTTTCCGATGGGGATATCGCTGAATTAATCGAGGCCAAAAAGAAAAAAGAAGCTGAAAAGCTTGTTCAGGAATGGCCTGAAGAGAAAATCAGGATAGAAAAAGCCCGTTGGGGAAGACATAATATAATAAAAGGTAGGGTGAAAGTTGAGCTTTCCAAAGATGTGGATGCCACAAAAGTAACTTTAGAAGAAGCACAGGCCCTATTGGAAAAGAAATCACCAAAGAAAAAAGCCAAGACAAAAGCAAAAGCTAAGAAATAGTATGGCCTTCGATTTTCTGGTTCCGGTTAAGGACAAGGTATTGGCACATTCCGAATTGTTGCCAGAGCAAGCATTGGGCAAGAACATCCATATGCATACGGAAAAAGATGGGCTTCCCGTATTTGCCCACGCCGATGTTGCCATTTTTGGCGTATTGGAATCCAGAAATGCTTTCGAGAAGAAACCTGAAAAATTGGATTTGGACGAGGTCCGTATCCAACTCTATCGACTAATGATGGGCAATTGGAATTCCAATATTATCGATGTTGGGGATGTGGAAGAAGGCGATACGGTGGAGGATACTTATTTTGTGGTCAAGGAAATTGTGGCCGGCCTGTTGGAGGAAAACATTATACCTATAGTATTGGGGCTTACCCAGGACATTACTTTTCCAACCTATCGCGCTTTCGATAAAATAAAGAATATGGTGAATCTGGTCTCTATCGATAGCAGATTCGACTTTGGTGAGGACGATGAACTGATCTCGTCACATTCTTACATGAGCAAGATCATTACCGATAAACCGAACAATCTTTTCAACTTTTCCAATATAGGATACCAAAGCTATTTCAATGCCCAGGAAGAAAAAGATTTGATGGAGCGTCTTTTTTTTGATGCCTATCGATTGGGGGAGGTCGCCACTAATATAGAATTGGCAGAACCTATTTTGCGAAGCAGCGATATTGTAAGTTTGGATTTAAGAGCTATACGTGCCAGCGAAATGGGAATGACCCGAAATTTTTCTCCCAATGGGTTTACGGGGAGGGAAATATGTGCCATTGCACGTTATGCAGGTATTAGCGACAAAGTTTCCCTATTTGGCATCTACGAAGGGGAGAACTCCCATCAGGCCTTTCAAATGATAGCACAGATTATATGGTACTTTATTGAGGGTTTGAGTTATAGAATAAAAGAATACCCTAGCTCCAAGAGCGAAGACTTCACAAAGTTTACTGTACCCACGGACACGGAGGAATTGATCTTCTTTAAAAGCCATGTCACAGAAAGGTGGTGGGTGGAAGTGCCAACAATTTTAGCGGAACATACTAAAACAAATTCGGTGGCGTTATTACCATGCACCGAAGAGGACTATTTGGATGCTTGCAACCAGAACATTCCCGAAAGGTGGTTCAAAGCTTATAGAAAAGGCTTGAACTAATTAAATTAAATTTTGACCATTAATTGTTTTTACACAATAATTTATTCAAAAATCAGTTTTGAGAGTAATGAATCTGTGTATAACAGTTAAAAATCTTGAATCGATAATTTAACCTAAAGTATGAGAAAGCTATTCTTTTCATCTATAGCACTTGTTTTTTTGCTTACCAGTTGTGGCTCTAAATCAAGGTCAAAAGGTGAACTAGTTGGGGTCCAGGGAAAAAAATGGCATCCGGAAAAACCCTATGGAATGGAGTTGATTCCCAGAGGCGCCTTTGTAATGGGTAAAGCCGAAGAGGATCAGGCAAAAGTATTGAACGCTCCCACAAGAACGGTTACCGTACGTTCCTTTTATATGGACGATACGGAAATCACTAATAGTGAGTACCGACAATTTGTGGAGTGGGTCAAGGATTCCATTGTTAGAACAAGGTTGGCCATTTTGGCCGATGAATTGGGTATAGGACCCGAGGATGAGGGTATCGGTGAGTATGCCTTTAAAGATACTGACACAACCGAACTATCCGTTTATGATAAGTATATGCTAGACAACTATGCCGGTCTTGGGGATACCGGATATGAAGGCAGGGCATTGAACAAAGATGTTGACTTGGTCTGGGATACTTCCGAATATCCAGATGAGTACTATGCTGAAGTAATGGATTCCATTTATCTTCCAGAGGAGGAAAGCTACAATGGACTGCGAAGTGTGGATGTTACAAAGATCAAGTACAAATACAGCTGGATGGACATCGAAGCTGCGGCCAGAGCAAGATCAGGAAGCAGAAAAGATTTCATAAAACATGAAGAATTGGAAATTTATCCAGATACTACTGTTTGGATTCGAGATTTTGAATACAGTTACAACGAGCCAATGCACAACGATTACTTCTGGCACGATGCCTATAGTGATTACCCTGTAGTTGGGGTAAATTGGATGCAGGCAAAAGCTTTCTGTAACTGGAGAACAAAATTCAAGAACGACGACCAAAAAAGCCGTGGAAAGCAATTTGTAAACCAATTTAGGTTGCCAACCGAGGCGGAGTGGGAATATGCCGCAAGAGGAGGAATCGAAGGTGGTACTTATCCTTGGGGTGGTCCATATGTAATAAGTGATACAGGATGTTTTATGGCCAACTTTAAACCACAACGTGGTGATTATGCGGCAGATGCTGCCCTATATACTGTAGAGGCAAAATCGTTTGAGCCAAACGATTATAACCTGTACAATATGGCAGGTAATGTATCAGAATGGACAAACTCCAGCTTTGATCCCGGTGCTTACGAATATTTATCCACCATGAACCCGAATATTGGTTCACAAGACAACCAGCGTAAAGTAATTCGCGGAGGCTCTTGGAAAGATGTAGCGTACTTCCTTCAGGTTAGTACAAGGGATTACGAATACCAAGATTCCGCCAGAAGTTACATTGGGTTCAGGACAGTACAGGATTACATGGGAGAAGAAGATTCTACAGACGGAAGAAGCGGATTATAAAAAAAAAGAGAACATTATATAAATAAATTTTAAGAGTAGTAACCAAATACTTATTTATATAACTTAATTAAAACTAGAATTATGGCACAGTCAAAATCAACAAAAAAGCTGTTTAACATGGCCTACGGGCTTGGAGCATCGGTAGTAATTATTGGTGCATTGTTCAAGATCCTTCACTGGGAGTTTGGACCACTTACAGGTGGACTTCTTCTTG
>NZ_CAMYIC010000010.1 GCF_947258355.1 uncultured Allomuricauda sp. | reverse complement strand
GATCGGTACTTTTTTTGCTTTAGGCTAACAACTAGTTTAATTTGGTTTTTTGTAACCATCTAAATCGTGTATTTTTGGCTTCTATGAGGGGTTCTTTAGGTCTAATGTGCAACTGGGCAAAAATAGGATTATTGTTGCTTTTGCTAAGCATTTCGGGTTGCAATACCTTAAAAAAAGTTGGGGAGGATGAATTATTGCTCACTAAAAACTCCATTTTGGTCGATGATGAAAAAGTCGGCGACGGTGAAATAAAAGGGCTAATAACACAAAAACCCAATAGTAGCGTTCTTGGTTACCCCTTAAAACTGAACCTTTACAATCTTGCCAAAGAAAACCCGGATTCTTCTTTCCAAGATTGGCTACACCGAAAGGAAAAAAGAGAAAAACGCCTTAATAATTTACTTTCCAAAAAACAGGTCAACAGGTTAAGAGAATCTTTCTTGGTAAAAGGAGCCAGTGAATTTTTGAAAAGAATTGGTGAACCTCCCGTAATAATCGATACGGCCGAAACCAACAAGTCCATAAATAAATTAAAGGCCTACTATAACAGCAAGGGATATTTTAACAACACCGGTTCCTATAAAATAATCGATGGTAAAAAGAAGAGGGCCAAGATTGAATATGAGATCACGCTAAATAAGCCTTATATAATAGATACCATACAAAAAAACATTACTTCTCCGGAACTGGATTCCATCTATAAAAATACTTCAAGACAAAGCTTTGTAAAACAAGGGGAACAATTTGATCTGGATAAATTTACCTTGGAAAGAGAACGCCTGACCACACTTTTTAGGAATTCAGGTGTTTATAATTTTCAGGAAAGTTCAATCAACTTCGATATACTTAGGGACACAACCATTGCTGCCAACGACAAACTCATGGATGTTCAATTAAACATCAATAAGTTTAGAAATGCTGGCGACAGTACCGAGACAAACACCTCGTACAAGATTGCCCGACACAAAAAAATCAATATTTATGCCGATTACAACATCAACGGCGCATCAGATACTTTAAATAAAATAGAATATGAAAACTACGACATATACTATAATGGTAAGCTAAGGTACAGACCCAAGGCCTTAACCGATGCGATTTTCTTCGAAAAAGACAGTATCTACAGGGATTTGGACAGAATAAGAACCTATAGGCAGATCACCAACCTGAATACATTTAAATATCCGAACATTGAGTTTATTCCAGATTCCACGCAAACACAACTGGAATCGAACATTTATTTAGCTGCAAAACCAAAGTATTCTCTCAATCTAAATTTTGATGTGACCCACTCTAACATTCAACAAGTTGGGACAGCTTTTAGCGCATCTGTAATTACAAGAAACGTTTTTGGAGGTGCAGAAACCTTAAACGTTTCCGCTAGGGGGTCCATTGGGTTGTTAAACGATTCAGGACCAACAGATGCCACTTTTACATCTGAGCTTGGTGGAGATGTCAATATAACCTTTCCCCGGATTTGGTTACCGTTCAATACAGAGAAGATAATCCCTTATTATATGCTCCCCCAGAGTCGATTATCTGCCGGTACCAATTTTCAACGAAATATTGGTTTGGACAAGCAATCCCTTAATTCCGTATTATCATACAATTGGTCTCCTTCCAATCGCTTAAAAAACAATATTGAATTATTGAATGTGGAGTATGTTCGAAACGTAAATCCCGATAATTTCTACAACGTATACCGAAACACTTTTTCCAATTTGGATGAAATAGCGGACGATTTTCAGGACGACCCACAATATTCATCCTATTTTGAACCCATACAGGAAGAGGGAGAAGATCCCCAGTTAGATATTCCGACAGGTGCAAATAGTTTTGCTAGAGCAATATTGAACGGGGAAATTCCAGTTAACGATGAGGATTTCCAAGAAGTAAACAGTATTGAGGAAAGACGTAGACGATTAACAGAGAACAACTTAATTTTCGCAAGTAATTTCACACACACCAAAAACAGCAAGTCTGGTATAAATGATCTGGATTTTTATCAGTACCGGATAAAACTGGAAAGTGCGGGGGGAATGCTTTCCCTTTTAGCCAACGTAATTCCCTACAACAAAAATGACAGTGGACAGAACTTGGTCTTTGGTGTTCCCTTTTCGCAATATGCAAAAGCAGAGTTCGATTACATTCGACATTGGGAGATCGGGGGGTCTCAAGTAATCGCCTTTAGAAGTTTTTCCGGCTTGGCCATTCCTTACGGCAATTCGGACAATATACCTTTCGTTCGCAGTTACTTTGCAGGTGGGTCCAACGACAACAGGGCGTGGAACGCCTACGAGCTTGGCCCTGGGCGTACCGACAACATCAATGATTTTAACGAAGCAAACCTAAAACTTGCCTTGAATCTCGAATATAGATTCCCTATTGCGGGGGATGTAAAAGGTGCCCTTTTCGCCGATGCCGGCAATATTTGGAATGTGTTTGATAATGAAACCAACCCCGAAGCCATATTTAGTGGATTCTCTTCACTGGGAGATATTGCATTGGGCACAGGGGCTGGACTACGGTACGATTTCACCTATTTCGTTTTTAGGTTGGATGTAGGCTTTAAGACCTATAATCCTGCCAAAGTTGGATCAGATCGCTGGTTCGATGGTTACAACTTCAAAAGAGCCGTCTTCAACATAGGGATCAATTATCCTTTCTAGAGCAAATATTTTATTACTTTTGTCTCCTATTTAACTCGAAACCAATATAACTATGTCCCACAATATAAAACCCGGTGTTGCAACCGGTGATGAAGTACAGGCAATTTTCAACCATGCAAAAGAAAATGGGTATGCGCTTCCGGCTGTAAATGTAATAGGTTCGGACAGTATCAATGCCGTTATGGAAACTGCGGCCACATTGAATTCTCCCGTAATCATTCAATTCTCTAACGGAGGAGCCCAGTTCAATGCAGGAAAAGGCCTTTCAAACGATGGTCAAAAAGCTGCAATCCTTGGAGCCGTTGCCGGTGCAAAGCACGTTCACCAATTGGCCGAGGCCTACGGAGCAACTGTGATTCTTCATACAGACCACTGTGCGAAAAAATTATTGCCATGGATAGACGGACTGCTTGATGCCAGTGAAAAGCATTATAAAGAAACTGGCAAATCATTGTTCAGTTCGCATATGATCGACCTTTCCGAAGAGCCTATCGAAGAAAACATTGAAATCTGCAAGGGATACCTAGAGCGCATGAGCAAAATGGACATGACTTTGGAGATTGAATTGGGAATCACGGGAGGTGAAGAAGATGGTGTGGACAATACCGATGTTGATGATTCCAAATTGTACACTCAGCCAGAAGAAGTGGCCTTTGCTTATGAAGAACTTTCAAAAGTTAGCCCAAGGTTCACTATTGCAGCGGCATTTGGTAATGTACATGGGGTATACAAACCAGGTAATGTAAAATTGACCCCAAAAATCCTTAAAAACTCTCAGGAGTTTATTACTGAGAAATACGGAGTTGAGCACAATCATATCGATTTTGTATTCCATGGAGGTTCAGGTTCTACTGTGGAAGAAATCAGGGAAGCCATTGGTTACGGGGTAATCAAAATGAACATCGACACCGATTTGCAGTATGCATTCTTGGAAGGTGTTAGGGATTACATCCAAGGTAAGGCCGATTACCTTCAAACACAGATCGGTAACCCTGATGGTGATGACCAACCCAACAAAAAATTCTACGATCCACGAGTTTGGCTAAGAGAAGGTGAAAAAACTTTCATCGCTCGTTTGAAAAAAGCCTTCGAGGATTTGAACAACGTTAATACTTTGTAAGCCTTTGTCTAACTAAATATTGATTGCATGTCGTCTTGGTTTAAAAGAAAGGAAAAAGGAATACAAACAGCTACCGAGGAGAAAAAAGACACCCCGAAAGGGTTATGGTATAAATCCCCCACCGGTAAAATTGTTGAGGCTGAAGATCTGGCCAAAAATTTTTATGTAAGTCCAGAAGATGATTACCACGTTCGAATAGGAAGTAAAGAATATTTTGAAATCCTTTTTGATGATAACAAGTTCCGTGAACTTGACACAAAAATGACGTCCAAAGACCCTTTGAAGTTCGAGGACACCAAAAAATATTCAGATCGTCTTAAAGCTGCCCAGAAGAAAACGGGATTAAAAGATGCCGTTAGAACCGCTGTTGGCAAATCCCAAGGCAAGGATATTGTAGTTGCCTGTATGGATTTTGCCTTTATTGGAGGGTCCATGGGAAGTGTGGTAGGTGAAAAAATATCGCGCGCCATAGATGTGGCCAAAAGGAAAAAGATTCCTTTTGTCATGATTTCCAAATCAGGTGGGGCACGGATGATGGAAGCAGCCCTATCTTTGATGCAATTGGCAAAAACATCTGCTAAATTGGCTCAATTGGCCGATGCGAAAATACCGTACATTTCCCTATGTACAGACCCTACCACAGGTGGTACGACTGCATCCTATGCCATGTTGGGAGATATCAACATTGGAGAGCCCGGTGCATTGATTGGATTTGCGGGACCCAGGGTAGTAAAAGACACTACAGGGAAAGACCTTCCTGAAGGATTCCAAACAGCAGAGTTCCTGAAAGAACATGGTTTTTTGGATTTTATCACCCATCGAAGAGATCTAAAGAAAAAAATCAATCTTTACATAGATTTGATTACGAACCAACCCGTAAGAAATTAAAAAAAGCCCCGATATCGGGGCTTTTTTTCAATGTATCAATTTCTAAAACGGCGCAGAAATATCTCTTCTTCAGTCCCGTCAGAATATGTAAGAGTACCCTTGGCATCACAACTACCGTCCCCAAAATCCAAACTTACTGTATTCCCAAGTCGCGTTATATCCAATACACCACTGACAATAAATCGACACGATAATTCTCTCCTTAAGGGTGTTGTAACCTCCTTAACAAATTGGTTTCCCTCTCTACTGGTGTAGGTACGTTTTCCTGTTATCAGGAAAACATTATCGCCCCAAAATCCGGTACCAAATCCTTCGACCCACTCTCGAGTTCTGGTCCCTGTAAATGAAGCGGTTTCACCACTTGGCCAAGTTGCCATAAATGTTGCATTGGCAGTTCCCTGGGGGTTTCCATTCTCATTGCTCTTTACCCTAACAATATCCGCTCCTCCTTCTAAGGAAACATCATTGAAACTAAAGTCCTGCAGTAATAATTCAATGGTATTGGAGGCGGCCTCTATATCGAGTGCATAAGTCAAATGAACCTTTCCGCCAAGTATATTGCCGGTAGGAAGTTCGCATCCCTCACCAAAATCCAAAGTAACCTCTTTGGTGTTGTCTGTATACACGACCGTTGCTGTTACACAATCGGGCAGATAATCAGAGCTGTAATCTCCTTTTAAAGTAGAAGCAATTTCATCGGTAGCATATACATCTTCTGCAATGGCAGTGATTTCTTCCGAAATCATTTCGGTTTCATCGCTAAACTTCAATTCCGTTGACGATATCACTTCTGTACTGTTCAATCCCTCATTTTCTGAAGATTCTTTGCTACAAGAAGCAAAAATCAATACTAATGCTCCCATAAACAAAGAAGCAAATCCATTCAAATTCATTGTTTTAAGTTTCTTTTTCATGTTAATCGAATTTATAGGTTTGCCTCTTTGACCATTACATTCACAAAAGGTTTAATTTCTTGTTAAAATTCGTAGATTAAAAAAAAGAACTTATCTTTGCACGCTGATTGAAGGACAATCAATACATAAAAATCATTTAAATAATATTGGAATGTATTTAACAAAGGAAGTAAAAGCCGAAATTTTCAAAAAATACGGCGGCTCTGAGAGCAACACCGGTTCTACGGAAGGACAAATTGCATTGTTCACACACCGTATCAACCACTTAACAGGACACCTTAAAAAGAACCACAAAGATTATAACACTGAGCGTTCATTGGTGGCATTGGTAGGTAAAAGACGTAGTCTTTTGGATTATCTAAAGAAAAAAGATATTGCAAGATACCGTACCTTAATCAAGGAATTGAATATTAGAAAATAATAAATTAAGGGGAGGCTTAGGCTTCCCCTTTGTTTTGGTTGAACTTGTTTCAACAACAAAAGTCCCGGTTAGCCGGACAAACACAAAAAGCTACAAAATAGTTTTTCATTGGTCAAGTGCCCATGGCACACACAACAACAACACAACCCGACCGCCCGGATGGCGGTAGACCAAATGTTTAACGACCTGACCATATGGGTTAGGTAAGATTAATTTTATGATTCCAAAGACATTCAAAGAGGTCATAGACCTTGGTGACGGTAGAGAGATTTCTATCGAAACCGGAAAACTGGCAAAGCAGGCCCATGGCTCTGTTGTTGTCCAATCTGGCAAGTGTATGCTATTGTGTACAGTTGTCTCAAATTACAAAGCCGCGGATGTGGACTTTTTACCACTTACCGTGGATTATCGCGAAAAATTTGCTGCTGCAGGACGTTATCCAGGTGGTTTCTTTAAAAGAGAAGCAAGACCCAGTGATGGTGAAGTTTTGACCATGCGTTTAGTGGACAGGGTGTTAAGACCTTTGTTCCCTAAGGACTACCACTCAGAAACTCAGGTAATGATTCAGTTGATGTCGCATGACGAGGACGTTATGCCTGACGCTATGGCTGGATTGGCTGCTTCTGCGGCCATTCAACTTTCGGATTTTCCATTCGAATGTGCCATCTCCGAAGTTCGTGTGGGTAGGGTAAACGGTGAATTCATCATAAACCCAACTAGAGAACAATTGAAAGAATCCGACATCGACATGATGATCGGTGCTTCCGCAGATTCTGTGATGATGGTAGAAGGTGAGATGGACGAAATTTCCGAAGAGGAAATGGTGGAAGCCATCAAATTTGCCCACGAAGCCATTAAAGTACAATGTGCCGCACAGGAAAAATTGGCCGAAGCATTCGGCAAAAAAGAAGTTCGTGAGTACGAGCCTGAAGCTGAAGACGAAGATCTTCAGAAAAAAGTTCACGACATGGCCTACGATAAGGTGTATGAAGTGGCCAAAGCTGGTTCCTCCAAAAAAGAACGCAGCGAAGCATTTGCAGCGATCAAAGAAGAAATCAAAGCATCTTTTTCCGAGGAAGAATTGGAAGAAATCGGTGATTTGATTTCCAAATATTACCACAAAGCCGAAAAAGAAGCTGTAAGAAATCTTACATTGGAAGAAGGGCTTCGTTTGGACGGACGTAAAACAACAGATGTTCGCCCAATTTGGTGCGAAGTCGATTATTTGCCCTCCGTTCACGGTTCAGCCATTTTTACCCGTGGGGAAACTCAGGCATTGGCAACCGTTACTTTGGGTACTTCCAGAGAAGCCAATCAAATTGACATGCCATCTTTCGAAGGTGAAGAAACATTCTATTTGCATTATAACTTCCCTCCTTTCTCTACTGGTGAAGCACGACCTATTCGCGGCACATCTCGTAGAGAGGTAGGACACGGTAACTTGGCGCAACGTGCCCTTAAAGGGATGATCCCAGAGGATTGCCCTTATACCGTACGTGTAGTTTCCGAAGTATTGGAGTCCAACGGTTCCTCATCCATGGCTACCGTATGTTCAGGAACCATGGCCTTGATGGATGCCGGTGTACAGTTGAAAAAACCTGTATCAGGTATCGCTATGGGATTGATTACCGATACTGAAACTGGTAAATACGCCGTACTATCCGACATCTTGGGCGATGAAGATCACTTGGGAGACATGGATTTTAAAGTTACCGGTACTGCAGACGGTATCACAGCTTGCCAAATGGATATTAAGGTAAAAGGACTTTCATACGAAATCTTGGTAAAAGCATTGATGCAGGCAAAAGACGGAAGAATGCACATTTTGGGCAAACTTACCGATACCATTGCCGCTCCAAGAGAAGAAGTTAAATCTTATGCGCCAAAAATTGTGACCAGAATCATTCCTGGTGAATACATTGGTGCCCTTATCGGAAAAGGTGGTGAAGTAATCCAAGAGCTTCAGAAAACAACCAACACTACCATTGTAATCAATGAAGATCCGGATACCGAAGAAGGTATTGTGGAAATTCTTGGTACAGATCAGAATGGTATCGATGCCGTATTGGCCAAAATCGATGCTTTGATGTTCAAGCCAGAGGTAGGAAGCGTTTACGAAGTGAAAGTGATTAAAATGCTTGACTTTGGAGCTGTAGTGGAATACACCGAAGCACCTGGGAACGAAGTATTGCTTCACGTATCCGAATTGGCTTGGGAACGCACAGAAAATGTATCCGATGTAGTGAACATGGGAGATGTTTTTGATGTAAAGTACTTCGGAATCGACCCAAGGACCAGAAAGGAGAAGGTATCAAGAAAAGCCTTGTTGCCTAAACCTGAAGGATATAAGGAACGTCCACCTAGAAATGATAGAGGTGACCGCAGAGGTGGTGGTGACCGCAGAGGTGGCAACCGCGACAGAAAGCCAAGAAGGGATAGGGATTAATAACTCTTTTCCAGAATACAAAAGCCCCAAGCAATTGCTCGGGGCTTTCTTTTTTAAAAAATAATAGTCAATAAAAATACGTTGTCACTTCGAGCGCAGTCGAGAAGCTATTGGACGAAACGCTTAAAAATTAGGTCTCGACTACGCTCGACCTGACAGCTTTATGTTTAATATGATTGATCGGGGAAAATCTGGATTTTTAAAAAAATGTAACCAAAATGTAACTTTTTGGTTTTTTGAACGTATAACCTAATGAGCTCCGGTTCACAAATTTAATTTGAAGGGATTTATTAGATGAGACAGTTAAAGATTACAAAACAGGTTACCAATAGGGAAACCGCGTCGTTGGACAAGTATTTACAGGAAATCGGCAAGGTGGATTTGATTACCGCCGATGAGGAAGTAGAGTTGGCACAGCGAATTAAAGCGGGAGACCAAGTAGCCTTGGAAAAATTAACCAAAGCTAACCTTAGGTTCGTGGTTTCTGTGGCAAAACAGTACCAAAACCAAGGGTTGACACTTCCTGATTTGATCAATGAAGGAAACTTGGGACTTATCAAAGCGGCACAACGTTTTGATGAAACCCGTGGATTTAAATTTATTTCTTACGCTGTTTGGTGGATTCGTCAATCCATTCTTCAGGCTTTGGCAGAACAATCCCGTATTGTTCGCTTGCCCTTGAACAAGATTGGTTCCATCAATAAGATCAATAAAACATTTGCTTTCTTGGAGCAAGCTCACGAGCGTCCACCATCCGCAGAGGAAATTGCCAAAGAATTGGACATGACCGTGGAAGATGTGAAACAATCCTTAAAAAACTCAGGTCGCCATGTATCCATGGACGCACCTTTGATCGATGGTGAGGATTCCAACCTGTACGATGTCTTACGTAGTGGTGAGTCGCCTAACCCAGACAAGGAACTTTTGCATGATTCCCTTCGTACCGAAATAGAACGTGCATTGGAAACCCTAACCCCCCGTGAGGCTGATGTTATCAGACTTTACTTTGGTTTGGCAGGACAACATTCCATGACCTTGGAAGAAATCGGTGAAACTTTTGATCTTACCAGAGAAAGAGTTCGTCAAATAAAAGAAAAAGCCATTAGAAGGTTGAAACACACCTCCAGAAGTAAGATTTTAAAGACATATTTGGGATAAAGTGTGAAAAACACCCCATAAATTACAGTTAAACTATCCTTAAATTTGATTTTTGGCAGGAAAGTTGTAATTTAGTAAGATATAACAGTTTATCATGACTGTTCGTTTTTTGATTGATGAATAAACTCCGGCTGATTACCGGAG
>NZ_CAMYIC010000009.1 GCF_947258355.1 uncultured Allomuricauda sp. | reverse complement strand
TTGGAACAAAAGAGGATTCCGCAAACAAAAGTTCCGATGTCACACTATCCGACGGAACGAACACGTTGTTCCCGACGGAACTTGCTGTAAAAACATATGTAGACACCGAAATAGCCGCCTCCAACCAGACAATCGTTAGCGCGGACGCAGGAAACTCAATCACTGCCAGCGGAACAGATGGGGGAGCGTTCTACGATGATACCGCAATTCAGAACAGCATTACCAACAATACAACCGCTATTTCGAATATTTTATCCCCTTCTGTAGCTGGAAAAATCAATGCTACCGGAACAACTCCATTGAGTAATTTTAATATTACATCAGTTAATCATACGGATGGTACTGGTTTATATACAGTTAACTTTACAGATTTGGGAACAACGAACTATGTATTAAATACCAGTGTTGAAAGTAATGGGAGTAATGATGTAATCATAAACATCAACGCTATTACAAGCGGCAGCTTTACAGTTGAAATAAAAGAAATAACGACAACAATATCCACTTTGAATACTGGGAGTGGAGACACAGTAGATGTTCCTATTCTAGATAAAGTATCTATTGACAAGAACTGGTCTTTTACTATTTACAATCCATAAACTTGAAACCCCTCCTCCACATAACGTTTTTAATGTCGGTCGGTGTTGCCATGGCCCAAAGCGGGCTGTACAATAGTGGCAACCTACAGGTTTTTGGTAATCTGGGAGTGCATACCAACTTTATCAACGATGCCAATTTTGATCAAACAAGAGGTCTGGTTGGCTTTTATGGCAATAGTGTGATCAATGTATCCGGTAGCATTCCCCCAACTTTATGGGATACTGAGATTATGGTAACCAGCGACATGTTTTTGCAGAACACCGTAAATGTGAGGAACAATGTCAACTTTGTGGACGGTAATTTTTCGAGCCCCGTTGATAACCAAACGGTATATCTTAACTTTTTGGAGCAAGGTTTTTACAATGATGCCTTTAACACCTCCAAAGTTACCGGCTTTGCCGCAGTGAACAACCGCGATGTATTTTCATTCCCGGTGGGAGACCAAGAGCAACTTAGGCCATTGACCTTACTCTCGGAAAGCACTACTCCATTGGCTATTTGCGCCTATTTTTTTGAGGATCCTTCGGCCCCCACTTCTATTTTAGAAAGTTTTGACACCGAAGAAAAAGTACAGGAAATCGGAAAAGTGTCCGATCGCGAGTTTTGGATCGTGCAAAGTGATGTTCCGGCACAGGTTACCATAGCTTGGAACGTAAGAAGTGCCTTGGCAACCATTCCAAATGCAACTTTTGAATCCATTATTATAGTGGGGTGGAGCAAATCATCCAATCAGTGGGTCATTATTGGCAACTCCGCCACCAGTGGAGATATTAACCGAGGTTTTATCACTTCCGAAACATTTGTGCCCAGCGAATATGCCGCCATTACCTTTGGTACCGTACCATTGCCCACCGACACATTCTCTGTAAGCAACCCAACTTTGGGCAATTATTTTTTGAGTCCGAATGGGGATGGCACCAACGATTTTTGGATTATTGATGGGTTGGAAGAATCGCCCAACAACAGTGTTCGGATATTTAATAGATACGGACAAAAAGTTTTTGAGCAACTAAATTACACCAACGAGTTTAGGGGAATCGCCAATGCGGGGACCATGATTACAAACCAAGCTGCCGGTTTGCCCGAGGGCGTATATTTTTACCTCGTTACCTTAGACGACTTGGAACTGGAATATTCCGGTTTCCTATTCTTGGACCGATAAAATGGAGCCCGATCGTCCTTAAATTTTTGAAAGCACGAATTAAAAATACTTCTTAACTTGGACCAAAATTCGTTTCATGAAAAGAAGGACTTTTATTAAAACTGCCTCCGCTTCTGGTTTGGCCTGCACCATCCCTCCCATTTTTTCCAACTTTTACAATGCCGATTATTCTGCAGCTGAGCTTATGGGCAAAGCGGAAATTGAACTTTTTGGTGAAGGCATCAATCTAAGGGAAGAAGCCTATGAGTCTTTTTTAGCCATGAAGAAAGCAGCTTTTTCAGATGGTTTTGACATCAAAATTGCCTCGAGTTATAGAGATTTTTATAGGCAAAGAGGCATTTGGGAACGCAAATACCTCAGATTCACCGAAGAAGACGACATGACTCCTTTGGATGCCATCGACAAAATTATTGAGTACTCCACCATACCAGGAACCAGCAGGCACCATTGGGGCACGGATATCGATATTATTGATGGGTACCCTAAAGTTACAGGCGATGTTTTGGTGACCGAAAAATTTGAGACAGGTGGTCCTTATGAAGGGCTTAAACTTTGGATGGATGAAAATTCAGAGAAGTATGGATTTTATCTTGTGTACACCGATAACCCCAGAAGAAGAGGTTTTAAGTACGAACCGTGGCATTACAGCTACGCACCATTGTCCATGCCCATGCTAACGGCCTATCGAAAATTGAATGTCCTAAAATTATTGAAAAACGAAGATTTTTTCGGTAGTGAACACTTTACCACCGGTTTTGTGAAGACTTATGTGCAAGACAATATTTTGGACATCAACCCAGTACTGCTATAAACCGTTTTTTTGTATCTTCAACTAACAAGAACATTAACCCATGAGAAGAGGAAGTTGGAGGATACGCATCTTAATTGGTCTGGCCATTGTAGCCTTTGCTTTTGTTCGAAAGTGTAGCAATCAAGAAGAGAATCCATATACGGGCAGAACCCAGAACATCAATATGACCGCTGAGCAAGAGATTGCCATTGGGTTGCAAAGTGCCCCTGAAATGGCTCAACAGCACGGCGGCCTATATCCAGACGAACGCATGCAGGCTTTGGTCGATGCCATCGGCAACAAATTGGTTCAAAGAAGTGTAGCACGGGAAACTCCATATCAATACGAATTCCATCTTTTGGCGGATGACCGCACCATAAACGCATTTGCACTCCCCGGAGGTCAAATTTTTATAACCTATGCGCTATTTTCCCAACTTAACGAACCTCAACTAGCCGGTGTTCTTGGACACGAAATAGGTCATGTAATCGGAAGACATTCTGCCGAACGCATTGCCGAAAGTAATTTTTGGCAAACCTTGGCCACAGGTGCATCCGTTGGAGGAGACATGGGAAATTTAGTGGCGGGCATTGGTCAGAACACTTTGCTTCAAAATGGAAGAGGTGATGAATTGGAAAGTGATGAACTTGGTGTTTTATTTATGATTCAATCAGGGTACGACCCCAATGAGATGATTGAGGTCATGAAAGTTCTAAAGGCCGCGGCAGGTCCGAACAGGGTTCCCGAATTTCAGAGCACGCATCCCGACCCAGATAACAGAATCGATAAAATAAAGGAAGCCATCCGGAAATATTCAGGTCGATAGAATTGACTGTTTATCGATTAAACAAGGCAGTTGACTTAATTTCTTTACCTTTGACCGAACCCCGAATCCTGCCTTTTGGTTCTCTTAATCTTTTTATGCTGTAAAAAGAGAGAACATATGGGAACACTAGTACATTTTAAAGATCTCTATTTAGAGGCATTCGACGATTGCAAACCTAGCTTTGTCGTACTCTTTTTAAAAGGGTACTCAATATTCTGTGCGGTCATGTTTTTATTGGCCGTTTATGCATTTTTGTACAGAGCTTTTACTGGGTTTGAATTCTAAGCCGCGAGACACACTCTTTTGCAAGGACACTAAATATGTAAATGAGCAAAAAGGCCCATCCGATCGGATGGGCCTTTTTCGTTAGACGAATAAACTCCTTATCTATTTTTTCATAGCAGCTTCCAATACGGCTTGGGCTTCGGTCGCATGGGACAATTTTGCATACTTCATTGCCGTCATTCCTCCATCGCAGCGCTTTTTAAGGTTTGCGCCGTTTTCAATAAGAACCTTCAATACTTCAGCCTTATTGTACCTGGCGGCATAATGGATAGGTGCCTTACCCAAAGATTTTTGATTGACATCTTCTCCAAGCTCAATAAACTTTTTTACAGTTTCCACATCACCTTGCATTACCGCTTTACAAAAAGCGCTAAGATCATCCGGTGCCTCCGCTGTAACATTCGATTCAAGATTAGTAGTGTTCAGCTCATTGGCTGAAATACCGCTTATGGCCAACAAGCATACTGCGGCCATTGTAAAGATTGTTTTTTTCATGATGAATTGTTTTTGATTAATGAATTTACTTGTTATAAAAGTAGACTTCTTTAAATTACATATGTTACAGGATTAACAGTTAAATAACTAAATTTTAACAATCATTCAAGAAAAACACTAAACAATTAACAAATTAACAATCAGAAAACTAGATAAAAAACTAGGGCATCCAACCAGATCATTTTACTTTTGTAATACAATTTTTCACTATGAACAAAAAGGTTATTCTAATGATTTTGGATGGCTGGGGAAAATCTCCAGACCCAAAAGTTTCGGCGATTGCTAAAGCAAACACACCATTCATTGATTCTCTATACACAAAATATCCCGATGCGGACCTTCATACCGATGGAATGAATGTTGGGCTTCCCGAAGGGCAGATGGGAAATAGTGAAGTGGGACACATGAACCTTGGTGCCGGAAGAATTGTATACCAGGATCTTGCTAAAATCAACAAGGCGGTTAAAGAAGATACCTTAAAAAACGAAAAAGTACTTAAAGAAGCATTTGAATTTGCCAAGGCAAACAACAAACCCGTTCACTTTTTAGGTTTGGTTAGTGATGGTGGTGTACACAGCCACATCGACCACCTAAAAGCCCTGATTAAAGCGGCAGATGAAAGCGGAGTGGAACATTCTTTCGTCCATGCATTTACCGATGGGCGTGATGTTGACCCAAAAAGCGGCAAAGGCTTTTTAGTAGATCTCGACAACTACTGTGCTGACAAAAAGACTCGATTGGCCACCGTAATTGGTAGATATTACGCTATGGATCGCGACAAACGATGGGAACGTGTTAAAATGGCCTACGATGTTATTGTGAATGCCGATGGTGAGAAAACCCAAAATATCGGCGAAGCAATGCAAAAAAGTTATGATGATGGCGTTACCGACGAGTTCATCAAACCATTGGTTATGACTGACTCGAGCAACGAACCCATTGCAAAAATCAAGGACGGGGATGTTATTGTCTTCTTCAATTTCAGGACCGACCGTGGCCGTGAATTGACCCAAGCCTTGAGCCAGCAGGATTTCCATGAGCAAAACATGCACAAACTGGATTTGTATTATGTTACCATGACAAATTATGATGACTCCTTTGAAGGAATCAAAATCATATTCAACAAAGAAAATATTAAGGACACCCTTGGTGAGACCCTTGCCAAAAATGGCAAAAAGCAAATACGAATCGCAGAAACCGAAAAATATCCGCACGTCACGTTTTTCTTTAACGGAGGGCGCGAAGAACCTTTTGAAGGGGAGCAGCGTATTCTATGCCCATCTCCCAAAGTGGCAACTTACGATCTTCAGCCGGAAATGAGTGCTTACGATATTCGTGATGCTATTATTCCCGAATTAAAAAAAGGCGATGCGGACTTTGTATGCCTCAATTTTGCCAACCCCGATATGGTTGGGCACACAGGGGTAATGGAAGCAGCGATCAAAGCCTGTGAAACTGTTGATGAATGTGCCAAGGATGTTATCACCGCAGGTTTGGAAAATGGTTATTCTACCATTGTGATTGCAGACCACGGAAACTGTGACACTATGGTCAACCCTGATGGTAGCCCCAATACAGCCCACACCACCAATCCTGTTCCGTTGATTTTGGTGGACAATGATGTTAAAGAGGTCAAGAGTGGTGTTTTAGGTGATATTGCTCCTACCATTCTTAAATTGTTGGGCGTTCCACAACCAGATCTTATGACCCAAAAACCATTGGTTTAGCAAACATTCCCTAAAATCCACAGAATCAATTTATCTTTGCAGCTATGATTAAAGTAAAGACAGCAGAGGAAATTGAGTTGATGCGCGAAAGCGCTTTGGTCGTATCCAAAACTTTGGGCATGTTGGCCAAGGAAATCAAGCCTGGTGCCAATCCGTTAAAGTTGGATAAAATGGCCGAGGAATTTATTCGCGAGCAAGGAGCTGTACCCGGCTTTTTGGGTATGTATGATTTTCCAAACACCCTAAACTGGAGTCCCAATGCCCAAGTGGTACATGGGATACCTGGCAACGAACCTTTAAAAGAAGGGGACATTATCTCTGTGGACTGCGGTGCCGTTAAAAACGGATTTCATGGCGACCATGCCTACACTTTTGAGGTTGGTGAAGTGGAAGAAGAAACCAAGAAGCTCCTAAAAGTAACCAAAGAGTCTCTTTACATAGGTATTAGAGAATTTAAACTTGGAAACAGGGTTGGCGATGTAGGTTACGCTATTCAAAAATATACTGAGGACCATGGTTATGGAGTGGTTCGAGAACTTGTAGGCCACGGCCTGGGAAGAGAACTGCATGAAGACCCCCAAATGCCCAATTATGGAAAAAGAGGGCGCGGCAAAAAGTTTGTAAATGGAATGGTGGTTGCCATAGAGCCCATGATAAATATGGGGACCAAACGCATAAAACAACTTAAGGACGGCTGGACAATAATTACTGCCGATGGTAAGCCAAGTGCACACTTTGAACACGATGTGGCCCTTGTGGACGGAAAACCCGAACTCTTATCAACTTTCCAATACATTTATGAGGCTTTGGGAACTACAAGTGACGAAGAAGATGAATTCCGAAGCAAGAAGTTGGTATTATAAAAATACCTTATTTTGTTTGACGCGAATTTCTCTAATTACTCGAATAAATGTCCCAAATCATTTATAAAAACGAGTCCTACTTTTTCATTGGGTTATGTATGGATATCCACAATGAACTTGGTAAAGGATTCAGTGAAGCGGTTTATAGTGATGCTCTTGAAATTGAATTAAAATCCAATGGTGTCCCATTCCAGAAAGAAGCTAAATTCGATATCATCTACAAAGGAAAAAAACTGAAGCATCACTACTATGCTGATTATTTGGTAGATGGCAAAATTATCCTAGAACTTAAGGCAGTCAAAAAAATCACTAATGGTCATATCAAACAAACATTGAACTACCTAGCTGCATCGAAAATGAAATTGGGATTAATTGTAAACTTTGGTGAAGATAGTTTAGCCTATAAAAGAGTAATATTGTAATACAATTAGTGAAAATTAGTGTAATTCGTGTCAAAATTATTCAAATACTTTCTTAATCTAATCCCCCGACCTTTACTGATTCGTTTAAGCTATTGGGTGCGACCATTGATTGCCTATTCCCTAAAGGGAAATAAGTACACCGACCCGATAGATGGAAAATCCTTCAGATCTTTTTTACCCTATGGTTATGAGAATCCAAGAGAAAACGTACTCTCCCCCTCTACCCTATCGCTGGAACGACACCGGCTTTTGTGGCTGTATTTAAAGACTGAAACCGAGTTCTTCAAACAGCCTTTAAAATTGCTCCACTTTGCCCCGGAACAGGCCTTTTACAATCGTTTTAAAAAGTTGGACAATTTGGAATATACCACGACCGACCTAAATTCCCCGCTAGCGGACGTAAAGGCGGATATCTGCAACCTACCCTTTCAAGATGATTCTTTTGACGTGATACTGTGCAACCATGTTTTGGAGCATATCCCGGATGACGCCAAGGCCATGCAAGAGCTCTACCGTGTCATGAAACCCGGTGGATGGGGCATATTTCAAATTCCGCAAGACCTGAAAAGGAAAAAAACATTTGAAGATGACACCATTACCGACCGAAAGGAGCGTGCCCGTATTTTTGGTCAGTATGATCATGTCCGCATCTACGGAAGGGATTACTTTGATAAGCTTCGTAGCATTGGCTTCAAAGTGGAAGAAGTAGATTATACCCAAATACTTCCAAAAGAGGCAGTTGAAAAGTACCGTTTGGCCAAAGGCGAAATTATTCCTTTGGTAAGGAAATAATCAATTCTTGATCAAGGCCTCAAAACCTGGGGTGAAAAACTCTTGGGTTACCCCATTTTCATCCAAATAGATAATATAGGCCTCCAACTCATCATGGCCTTCGAGCACTTGTTTGGAATCCTCCAAATCCAGCGCCATAAAAGTGGTCGCATATGCATCAGCCACCGCACAGGTCTTTGCCACGACACTTGTTGCCAAGACATTGGAGTTTTTGGTGTATCCTGTTTTGGGATTGATGGTATGCACGTATTTCTCCCCTGTTTCGGGGTCTACACGAAACTTTCTATAGTTGCCTGATGAAGCCATGGCCACATTCTTCAGGGAAACAATCTGTTTTAGTTGGCGACCAGTTTCCACCTGGGGATCATCAATTCCTACAGACCATTGTTTCCCGGAATCAAGATTGGTTCCCCTTGCAAGTACCTCTCCCCCCACTTCGACCAAATAATTTTCAATGCCTTTTTCATCTAGCAGAGCGCCCAAACGGTCTATTGCATAACCTTTGGCAACAGCGTTAAAATCGAATCGGATAGATGGATGAGCTTTAGTCAGTGTATTATCTTTATTCAATTGCACTTTATCCCATCCTACATAGCTCAACAAACTATCCACACGAAGACTGTCAAGTTCAATTTGCTCTCCCGGTCCAAATCCCCACGCATTGGCCAAAACACCAATAGTAGGGTCAAAATAGCCATTAGAAGCCTTGTAAACCTCGCTTGAAATATCAAATACTTCTTTGAACATCGCATCAACAACTATGCTAGAATCACCATCATTGATCTTAGAGATATCAGAAGTGGGAATATAGGTGGACATGGATTGATTCAGCACTTGAAAAACAGAATCTATCTCCTGTTGATAATCCAACTCTTCATCCGCAATGTAGATTATGGAATAAGTGGTGCCCAAGGCATTGCCCCACGTTTGGTTTTTGACATTTTCCTTGGGTGCACAGTTAAAAAAAAGCACTACCCATCCTAAAAACAATAGCCTGCTCTTCATTTATATCTCTATTAATCCTTGATAGTCCACAACATATTCTTCATTCAAATACAACGGTTCGGTCCGATCGGAAGCGTTGGAAAGTCCTACGCCTGCAAAATACGTTCTTGCTTCAAACTTTTCCGCATGATCTTTAACGGTCTGCATTAATTCCTCGTCATACTCCCTTGGATTTAGGGGAAACTCCACATTGCGGACCACAATAAAGTGAAGTACCTTTTCTTTCAGGCATACGTATTGTGGGTTTTTTTTGAGCTTGCTGTTGATGGCCATGAACTCAAAACCGTTGGCCTCTAGCTCACGCCCAACAATATTCATGGCCAAATTGTGCAATTCCTGTTCTGTAAGTTCTCTTCCCATAGGTAACAAAAAAACCGATGCATGAGCATCGGTTGGTTTTATTTATACCTCTCGACAATGCTCGAGGTGCTCGTCAATTTTGGTTTTATCCACCAAAGTCATCGAACCTGATATTCTCATCTGGAATACCAAAATCTTCTCCCATCTTTTGAACCGCTTTGTTCATCAAAGGTGGTCCACAGAAATAAAGTTCAATATCCTCTGGTGTTTCGTGATGGTTAAGATAGTTATCGATCACGCAATTGTGAATGAAACCTACAAAACCGTCACCCTCTTCATCATGGATATCTTTCTTTACTTTCCAGTTATCCTCTTCCAAAGGTTCTGAAAGCGCCATATAAAACTTGAAGTTAGGGAAATCCTTTTCCAATTGTTTAAAATGGTCGATATAGAACAATTCCCTCTTGGAACGTCCTCCATACCAGTAGGTCACTTTTCTATCTGTCTTCAAGGTTTTGAACAAGTGATACAGGTGAGAACGCATTGGTGCCATTCCAGCACCACCACCAACATATAACATTTCGGCATCGGATTCATTGATGAAGAATTCACCAAATGGTCCAGAAATGGTTACCGGATCACCTTCTTTCAAACTAAAAATATAGGATGAAGCAATTCCCGGGTTCACGTCCATCCATCCGTTTTTGTTACGATCCCATGGTGGGGTCGCAATACGGACGTTCAACATAATCTCCCTTCCTTCCGCTGGATAAGAGGCCATGGAGTAGGCTCTTTCCTCAGTTTCCGGATTCTTCATGACCAATGGCCACAAGTTAAACTTATCCCACTCTGCCTGGAATTTATCGGGCGTTTCGTGCTCTTCTGGGTGAGCAGTAATGTCAATGTCTGAATATTTTACTTCGCAAGGTGGAATTTCGATTTGGATATATCCACCTGCTTTATAATTCATTTCTTCAGGAATCTCTACCACAAACTCCTTGATAAAAGAAGCCACATTATAGTTACGAACCACTTTGGCATCCCATTTCTTAATACCAAAGACCTCTTCTGGGATGGTAATCTCCATATCCTGCTTTACCTTGACCTGACATGCCAAGCGTGCCCCCTCCTGCAATTCCTTTTTTGAGAAGTGAGGCGTTTCGGTAGGCAATGCTTCACCACCTCCTGAAAGCACATGACATTCGCATTGTATACAGGTTCCACCACCACCACAAGCCGATGGTAAGAATATTTTTTGGTTACCCAAGGTAGATAACAATGATCCTCCTGAGCCAACCTCCAATTCTTTTTCCCCATTTATGGTAATGGTCACAGGACCAGAAGGGGATAGTTTTTCCTTAGTGAATAGCAATAGTGCCACTAACACTAACAACAAAACAAGAAATGCTACTACGGTAATTAGAATAGTACCTCCGGTACTTGCGGCTAATATCATCTTTTATTTGTTTATGGCTTCGTTATAAGAAATTGCCTTTTCCTTGTCGTCAATCTCTTTTTCTATTTCTTTTTCTTCTTGGGCTTTGGCAGTAGTATTCTGAGTTTCCTCTGGTGGCTCATTATCTCCAGTGAGCATACCACCAAAACTCTGAAATCCAATCCCCATTAAACCTGTGATTATAAATGTGATTCCCAAACCACGCAATGGTGCTGGAACATTGGAATATCTAATTTTTTCACGAATAGCGGCAATGGCCAAAATAGCCAGGAACCATCCGATACCGGAACTGATTCCGTAATTTAAGGCCAACCCAATATTTGGTATTTCACGTGTCTGCATGAATAGCGAACCACCCAAGATTGCACAGTTTACCGCAATCAAAGGCAAGAAAATACCCAATGAGTTATAAAGTGATGGAGAAAACTTTTCCACCACGATCTCCACTAATTGTACCATTGTTGCAATAGTTGCAATAAATAGGATAAAGGATAGGAAGCTAAGGTCGTACTCAGCATACTCAGGGCCCAACCAGGCCAAGGCTCCATCTTGCAATAAATATTTATCCAACAACCAGTTCAATGGCACGGTAACACCCAAAACGAATATTACGGCAGCTCCCAAACCTACAGCTGTAGAAACTTTTTTGGATACGGCCAAATAGGAACACATTCCCAAAAAGACCGCAAACACCATATTGTCAACGAAGATTGATCTAAAAAATAGTTCTAAATGCTCTAACATGCTTCCTTAGTTTATGCTTCTTCAATTAATGCTCTGTTTTTAGAGCGTTGTACCCAGATTATGATTCCCACAACAATCAATGCCGCCGGGGGAATAATCATAAAACCATTGTTCTCGTAACCGATGGAGTACAGACCGGTTTTGGATACAGGGTCTCCCAAGACTTTCATTCCGAATAGTGTTCCTGAACCTAATAGTTCCCTAAAGAAACCAACTATTACAAGGATTACCCCATAGCCCAATGCGTTACCGATACCATCCAAGAAGGATTTCCAAGGTCCGTTACCCAAAGCAAAAGCCTCAAATCGTCCCATGATGATACAGTTTGTAATGATCAATCCAACGAATACAGAAAGCGTCTTACTCAATTCGTAAGCAAAGGCCTTTAACACTTGGTCCACAATAATTACCAAAGAGGCTACTACGACCAACTGCACGATAATCCGGATTTTAGCAGGTATAATATTACGTATAAGTGATATGACCACGTTACCCACGCCCAACACAAACAATACGGATATGGCCATTACAACAGAAGCCTTAAGCTCCGCTGTGATCGCCAAGGCCGAACAGATACCCAATACCTGAATGGTAATAGGGTTGTTGTCCGCCAACGGGTCTTTTATCAGATTTGCATCTTTTTTTGATAGTAGCGCCATATTAATTGGATCTAATAGTTTGTAAATAAGGTTTGTATAGCTTCAGGCTCTCCTTGATCATTGCGGTAACGCCGTTACCGGTAATAGTAGCTCCTGCCAAAGCATCTACTTGATTATCTTCTTTATCGTTGTTCAAAGGGTCGTTGTTTCCTTTTGCAACCTCAACTCCTACATAGGAATTATCGTCCATAATGGATTCCCCTTTAAAGTCATCCATGAAAAAACGCTGTTTGATGTTGGCCCCTAGACCCGGTGTCTCTCCACGGTGATCAAAATAAACCCCTTTGATTTCCATGTTCTCGCCTACGGACATATATCCCCAAATGGCATCCCAAAGACCTTTACCGTACATTGGGATAATGTAGAATTTTTCACCGTCCTTCTCTCCGATCAATAAAGGAAGTTCAGCTTTTTCACCACTCTTGGCCTTGGCCAAAGCTTTCTCAACATTAATCAAGTAAGCATTATCCTTCTCAACGGCCTCGGTCCCTTCCAAAACCAACTGTTGCGTTATATATTGAGAGAATTCATCCTCTACCTGGGTAGTAGGAACAAAGGAAACATCTCCATCCCCTTCATTTTCATTGACTCCCATGGCATAAAGAATGTTCTGCTGCTTTTCAAAGCGTTCATTCTCATCGATCATCGGCTTAAGGCCAGATGCAACAAATGCCAATAGCGACCCTACAACTATAACCATTAGGACTGCAAAGATTACAGTGTAGCTATTTTTTTCTGTATTGACTGCCATAATTAAGCTGTTTCCGTTTTTAATGAATCAACCGCATCCGAAGCCTTTGGATATATGGTTGCTGTCTTAAATCTCTTTAATCTCTTTTTAATGTTACCTCTTACTACATAATGGTCAATGGTAGGTGCAAAAACGTTCATTAGCAAGATTGCCAAGAAAACACCTTCTGGATACCCCGGGTTAAACACCCTAATCATTACAGAAAGGAATCCGATAAAGAAACCGTAGTACCACTTACCTTTATTGGTCTGGGAACCTGTTACGGGGTCAGTGGCCATAAATACAATACCGAAAGCCAAACCTCCCACCAACAAGTGCTGCCAGTAAGGGAAACTCATTAATGTGTAAAATTTACTGTATTCCGGCAACCAGCCAGCATCTACGATACCGTTGAATATGAGTCCCATGGCCAAAGCACCGATAACCGCACTTACCATAATTCTCCAAGAGGCTATTTTTGAGAAAATCAAGAAAAGTCCTCCCAAAACAATCAACAAGGTGGATGTTTCACCTACTGAACCAGGTATGAATCCATAGAACATATCGGCCAATGAATAACTGTAATCCGAACCTTGGGCCAAAGAACCTAGTACAGTCTCCCCTGAAATCGCATCAGCAGTTCCAGCTCTTTCAACCCCTTCGTGTACCCAAACTTTGTCACCGCTCATCCAAGTTGGATAAGCAAAGAACAAGAAAGCACGAATGGTCAATGCAGGATTCAAAATATTCATTCCGGTACCTCCGAAGACCTCTTTTCCGATTACAACACCAAAGACCACAGCAATGGCCAACATCCAAAGTGGAGTGTCCACAGGAACAATCAATGGCACCAACATTCCGGTCACCAAGTATCCTTCCTCTACCTCATGCCCTTTGATTACTGCAAACAAAAACTCAATAGCCAAACCTACTCCGTAGGATACTATCACCAAAGGCAAAACAGTTGTAATTCCTACCAAGAAGTTATCCCAAGTCAAGAAGTGATCAAAAAGGGAAAAGTTCTCTGGAAAACCGTTGATTGCCGAGTAGTGTTGGTAGCCTGCGTTGAACATTCCGAACAACAAACAGGGCACCAAGGCCAGAATCACCGTATTCATGGTACGTTTCAAATCGTCCGCAGCACGCACATGCGACCCAGAATGGGTAGTTTCGTTCGGTGTATAAAGAAAAGTATGCAGTGCGTTAAAGGCAGGAGCCATTTTTTTGCCCTGATACTTAAGTTTTAACTGATGTAATTTTTCTTTCATTCCCATATTATCCAAGTTCTTTTTGCAATAAATCCAATCCTTCCCTGATTATTTGTTGGTGCGGTTGTTTTGATATGCATATGAATTCTGTTAAGGAGAAATCCTCTGGAGCTACTTCGTAAAGTCCCAATTGCTCCATTTCATCCAAATCCTTCACCATACAAGCCTTAAGCAATTGAAGTGGGTAAATATCGAGAGGAAAAACCTCCTCATATCTACCTGTTACCACAAATGCCCTATGCTCGCCGTTGGTATTGGTATCGAGATCATATTTTTTATTAGGTTGCAACCAAGAAAAAGTCAATGCCCTAGTAGACGAAATTTTATTGAACACAGGTTTGTTCCATCCAAAGAACTCATAATCGTCGCCTTCTGGAATGGCAGTAACCGTATTGTTGTAGAAACCAAGATGTCCTTCGGTATGTGTTTTAACACCTGTAAGTACATCACCGTTAATCAATCTAAACCTATCCTCTTTTACACCACTTGCATATAAAAAGGTGGAGATTTCAGCTCCTATTTTGGTTTTGTAATATTTTGGCTCTTTGATAACTGAACCAGCCAATGCAACAATTCTTTCCGCATTGAACTTACCCGTCAACAACAGTTCACCCATCATAACGAGATCTTGGGGAGAAATGGTCCAAACCGTCTCACCTTTGTTTACGGGATCGATTTTATTGATCTGCGTTCCCACCAAACCTGCTGGGTGTGGACCAGAGATTTTGTGTAACTCTACCCCTTTGATATCGTTAAACGCAGACCTGCTTGACTTTCCGATAGTCACATGGATTTTTCCAGGTGTTAGTTTGCTCAATGCCATTACAGCCGCTTGAATTTCCTGTTCTTTATCATTAAGGATAAAATCAGGGTCTGCAGCCAATGGAGCTGTGGCATAGCCCGAAACAAATATTGCTTTCGGGGTTACACTTGGGTCGGCTATTACATCATAAGGCCTCTGTTTAACGAAGGGCCATCCACCGCACTGCAATAGATAGGATTTAATGGCTTCCCCATCCGCCTCATCCAAGTCCGGCACCTTATTGATCATGTAGTTTTGTTCCTTATCGGCAAGAATCTTAAGCGTTAAAATTTTTCTTCTTGCCCCCCTTACAACTTCCACAAGTTCTCCACTTACTGGGGAAACGAAATGCATTTCTTCGTTGTTCTTGTTGTAAAAGAGGGGCTCGCCCGCTTTTACCTCTTCCCCTTGTTTTATCAACATTTTTGGAGTGATTCCATGGAAATCATCTAGGTTCAGGGCATACACGTTACTGGTAACGGCTTTGGAAATAGTCTGCTCTGCAGCCCCTACGAGGTTGATGTTCAACCCCTTTCTAATCCGGATGTCTTTAGACATATTATTGTAGACCTTTTGTTATCAAAATCGAACGCAAAAATAGTACTAAAAGGATTGTTTTCATAATAATTAACCATAAAATTGGGATTATACCGAGCTTAGTTCTTCAGGCATACTTTTTGTTTAACTTTACCCTAAAATTATGCCCTTGATGCGCTTTACCTACATTCTCTTCTTATTGGGATTCATTGCCCATTCGACTTTCGGACAGGTTATGGAAGAAGTAAATCCGCCCGAAAATATTAAAACAGTGGTTTTTAAAGGCCCTACGGAAGACCAGTTTCCCGTTATAAAACTTGGGGAACCAATGACTTTGGAGTTTGACGACTTAACGGCCAATGAACAAGATTACTATTATAAAATTATCCATTGTGATTACGACTGGACACCATCACAGCTTTTGAAATCCCAATACCTGTCCGGAGCCGATAACCAGCGAATCATTGACTACGAAAACAGCTATACCACCCTACAGCCATACTCCAATTATCGACTCACAATCCCGAACGAAAATGTTAAATTAAAGGTTACCGGCAACTATGTTTTGGAAATTTACAACAGTTATGGCGATCTCCAATTTAGTAGAAGGTTTGTAGTGTTCCGGGATGCTGTTTCCGTTGCAGGGGTTGTAAAAAGGTCGCGGGACTTCAATTTCATAAATACAAAGCAAGTTGTACAGTTCAACATAAACACAGCCGGCTTCAATGTCGTGAATCCCAAAAGGGAAGTAAAAGTGGCCATTATACAAAACCATCAATGGCCCACGGCACTTTACAATATCAAACCCCAATTCACCATTGGCAGGGAACTCGTTTACAAATACAATGAAGAAACCAGTTTTTTTGGAGGAAACGAATACCTGAACTTCGACACCAAGGATCTTCGCTCACCCACCTTTGCCATATCAAATATTGAAATGAGAGATGTTTACCATCACTTTTTGTTCACCAACCAATATAGATACGACCAAGAATACACTTATTTTCCGGATATTAACGGTGATTTTGTGGTACGCACGCTCCAAGGGGATGATGTTTCAAGGGAAGCGGAATATTCCAAAGTACACTTTAGCCTTCCCTACTCCAATCAAATTGGACTGAACAATGTGTATGTGATCGGCAAGTTCAACAACTATGACCTAGGAGAGGAAAACAAAATGAATTTTAATGAAGAAACCGGAAAGTTTGAGACTACCCTCATGATAAAACAAGGCTTTTACAACTATAAGTATGTTGTACAAAAGGAAGATGGGACCATCGATTACAACTTAGTAAGCGGCGATTTCCACTTTACAGAGAACAACTACCTTGTTTTGGTATATTATCGCGATTTTGGGGATATGTACGATGGTATTATAGGTATAGGTTCTATAAACTCCATAAATATCAGCAATTAATTATCTTTAAACTCAATTACTGAGAACGGTATGGGGAAAAAAGATGGTTTAATCACCAAGGGTCGCTACGAACTTAAGTTCAGAGGTGTTGAATGTCTAAACTGTGGACACCCGTTGGACATTAGCGATAAGTATTGCCCTAATTGCTCACAAGCCAATAGCACCAAAAAGCTTACTCTCAAAGATTTTTTTGATGAGTTCTTTTCCAGTCTCATCAATTACGATTCCAAGCTTTTAAAAACACTCTCGGCCCTTTTACTAAGACCGGGAAGAATCACCAAGGATTATGTAAATGGTAAAAGAATCACTTACACCAACCCATTCCGCTTTTTATTGAGTTTGGCCTTTTTGTACTTTTTGATGTTCACCTACAACAACCAATTCTCCAATTTGGACGAAGCCGCCAAAAACTTTAACGGTACCATTTCCAATGGTCCCTTGAGCTTTGATTTAAGTTCTGGAGATTTGGAGGTGGATAGCATCGCCATGGAGAAGCAATCCGAAAAAGCCATAAAAACACTGGATTCTTTAAAAAATGTGAACCCCAATATTGAGGCCGGCTTAACAAAATTTGATTCCATTACAGCTGATAACCCCGAAATATCCTCGCAATTAACGTATTTGGATTCACTAGGAGTGCTGATTGATGGAGCGAACGCGAAAAAAAAGCAAAAAGATTCTTTTATGAACGCCGATCCTACAGGCTATTTTAAAACCCTCGAGGACAAATCGAGCATGAATGCTTTCACCAAAAAAGCAGAGTTTTTTGGACTTTACATTAAGAAGGATACGCTTTTCAATTTTGAACAAGCCCAAGCCAAATACAATATTGAAGGGACATCGACCAATAAAATGGCCTTTAACTTTTCGAACAGTATCTGGAAGGTAATGAGCCAACCAGGAACATGGCTCAACGATACCATATCAAAGCTTCCCTTCGTCATATTTTTCTTTTTACCGGTGTTCACAGTATTTATTTGGCTGGTTTACATCAGAAATAATTATACCTACACCGATCATCTTATTTTTAGCTTTCACAATCAATCACTCTTATTTATATTGCTCATCCTTAGCCTAACCGTGGATGCAATATTCGACACGAGCAGCTCAGGAATCTTCTTGCTCATATTTGGCTTCTACCTATACAAGGCGATGCGAAAATTTTATGGACAAGGAAGATTTAAAACAATTGTGAAATACATCTTTCTGAACACAATATTTATGATTTTGGCCTTTCTCACGATCATAGTAACGTTTACAGGAAGTGTCTTTACCTATTAATAATATGTTTACACAGGTAACAAAAGGTATTAAAGTATCGGTGAGCACCACTTTTGAAGGTACTTTCTTCAAAAACTACAAAGTCCATTATGCGTTCGGCTACACCATAACCATTGAGAACCAAGGCAAGGACACAGTGCAGCTTACCGCAAGGCATTGGGATGTATTTGACGCCCTCAAAGAAATGGAAACTGTGGACGGAGAAGGTGTAATTGGCCGTAAACCGGTTATTAAGCCTGGTAAGTCACACACCTATAGTTCTGGATGCTTGTTGGCTTCACCCGTCGGTGCCATGCGAGGACACTATGACATGGTCAACTTTACCAACGCAGAAGAATTTAAAGTGCTTATTCCAACATTTAAGTTTACCGCTCCCTTCGCCATAAACTAATCGGCATCATTTTATATTCGTTATAGGTTTCACTACCTTTGGTAGAATTGTTAATCATTAAAAATATTTCTATGGGAAAAGGATTTTTTCAAGTTCCAACCGCATACAATGAACCTGTTCTGAGCTATGCTCCAGGTTCCCCCGAACGAGAAGAAGTACTAAAACAATACAAAGCTTTTTACAATGATAAGGTGGATGTACCACTTTATATTGGAAGCGAAGAGATAAAAACAGGCAACACAAAACCAATGTCGCCACCGCATGACCACAAACATATTGTTGGACACTATCATTTGGCGGAGAAAAAACATGTTGAAAAAGCCATTTCCAATGGTTTGGAGGCAAGGGACGCTTGGGCCAATTTAACTTGGGAGCAACGTGCCGCCATTTTCTTGAAGGCTGCCGAATTGATTGCAGGGCCTTATCGAGCCAAGATGAACGCTGCGACAATGATCGCCCAATCCAAAAATATTTATCAGGCAGAGATTGATTCAGCCTGTGAGATTGTGGACTTTTTGCGTTTCAATGTAGAGTACATGTCACAAATCTACAGTGAACAACCAGAATCTTCCGAGGGAATATGGAACCGCGTGGAATACCGTCCATTAGAAGGTTTTGTATATGCCATTACCCCGTTCAACTTTACGGCCATTGCAGGAAACCTTCCAGCAAGTGCCGCCATGATGGGCAACGTGGTAGTTTGGAAACCAAGTGATAGTCAAGTCTATTCAGCCAAAGTTATTGTGGATGTATTTAAGGAAGCTGGTCTTCCCGATGGTGTAATCAATGTGGTTTATGGAGACCCTGTTATGATTTCCGATACTGTATTGGCCAGCCCAGATTTCGCTGGCATTCACTTTACAGGTTCTACCGATGTATTCAAGAACCTTTGGAAGCAAATTGGAAACAACATCCACAACTACAAAACATATCCACGAATTGTGGGGGAAACCGGTGGTAAGGACTTCATAATTGCACACCCAACGGCTAAACCGCAACAAGTAGCTACTGCAATCAGCAGAGGTGCTTTTGAGTTCCAAGGACAAAAATGTAGTGCAGCATCACGGGTGTACCTACCAAAATCAACAGCTGATGAAATTTTGGAACTGGTAAAGAAAGACATTGCCTCTTTCAATAAGCCAGGTTCCCCTGAGGACATGAGTAATTTTATCACAGCAGTGATTCATGAAGGTGCTTTTGACAAATTGGCCAAGTATATCGACCAAGCAAAGTCAGATGATGATGCCGAAGTAATCGCTGGAGGGAATTACGATAAATCCAAAGGGTACTTTATAGAGCCTACTGTGATTTTGACCACTAATCCACAGTATGAGACCATGTACACTGAGCTCTTTGGCCCTGTGGTTACCGTTTATGTGTACGAGGACAAAGATTGGAGCGAAACTTTGAAGCTAGTGGATGGGACATCCGAATATGGATTGACCGGCGCTGTACTTTCTGGAGATCGTTATGCGATCGATGAAGCGACAAAAGCGTTGCAGAATTCCGCTGGTAACTTTTATATTAATGATAAACCAACGGGAGCCGTTGTAGGACAACAACCTTTTGGCGGAGCAAGAGCTTCGGGAACCAATGACAAGGCTGGCTCCATGCAAAACTTATTGCGTTGGGTATCGCCGAGATTGATCAAGGAAACTTTTGTTACTCCGGAAGATTATAGATATCCATTTTTGGGATAATCCCAAAATCACCTAATTTAAAGGCCGTCATCGTAAAATGACGGCTTTTTTATTAATCAAACCTTTTTACAACATGCCCAGACCCTATATTTTGGCAGAGACCAACTGGAAACACCTAAAGGACGAATCTTTTGACCTGGCCGTTTTGCCTTGGGGGGCGACCGAGGCCCATAACTACCATTTACCGTATGCCACCGATGTTATTGAGGGCACATCGATTGCAGAGGAATCGGCCAGAATTGCTTGGGAGCAAGGGAGTAAAGTGGTGGTATTGCCAACAATTCCTTTCGGTGTGAATACGGGGCAATCGGACATCTATTTGGACATGAACCTGAATCCGAGCACGCAATTGGCCATATTAAAGGACCTTATCACCGTGTTGGACCGTCAAGGCATAAAAAAGTTTATGATTCTGAACAGTCATGGGGGAAACAACTGGAAAGCCATTGTAAGGGAACTTGGACTACTTTTTCCTGAAACGTTCCTTTGCGTTACCAATTGGTTTAAACTAGGTAGTGAATCGGGAATGTTTGAAAACCCTGGCGACCATGCGGATGAGATGGAGACCAGTCTACTATTACACTTGACCCCGGAATTGGTATTGCCCAGAGAGGATTGGGGCGAGGGCAAAGAATTTAAAAACAAAATCAAAGCTTTTTCCGAAGGATGGGCCTGGACGGAGCGACCTTGGTCCAAAATAACCCAAGATACCGGGGTAGGCGACCCAAGCAAAGCTACCAAGGAAAAAGGTGAAGTATTCTTTAATTTGGTCTGCGCCAAAATGGGACAACTCTTCATAGATATTGTAGGGGCAGACATTGACAAGCTGTACAAATAACCCCTATACCACACGATAACAACAAGTTAACTACACAAAAAAAAACAATGAATAGACGAATTTGCACACAATTTATATGTAAATTTAACGTTAACTAATTGTAAACTAAACGTAATCTGATTATATTTGTTACGTTAAATCAATTAGTTATGATAGCACGAATCAATGCATGGAGGAGATTGATGATTAAAAAATATCACCAATTATGGACATATGCCAAGGACTACGCTAGAAAGTGTAGGTTGGTGTATAAGCGTATGTACAGTATATAATTAACCCTTATACTTTTGAGGTAAGTACACTACTTTTTTGGTCTCGAAGAATTCCTCTTCAAAATACTCGTTTAAATCAAAAACCTGAACGGTTTCGTAACCCTTTAGTTCTTCCGTAAGGTCTCCACCTTTAAGGTAAAGTATGCCGTTTTTTCGTTGATGTGCAGATTCCTTTTTGATTTTACCCTTGGTCCAGTGTACAAAGGTTGGCATTGCAGCCACAGCACGGCTTACGATAAAATCAAACTGGCCAGGGATATCCTCAACACGTGAATGATGGGTCTCAACATTCTGCAACCCCAACCCTTCGACCACCTCATTCACTACTTTTATTTTTTTTCCGATTGCATCTACAAGAGTGAATTTTACGTTTGGAAATAATATGGCCAACGGAATACCAGGAAATCCCCCACCCGTACCAACATCCAAAATATCCGCTCCTTCATTAAATATTTGAATCTTTGCAACTCCCAGGGAATGAATAACATGACGAAGATACAACTCATCAATATCCTTCCTGGAAACCACATTGATTTTTTGGTTCCAGTCTTGGTACAACGCTTCCAATTTCGCAAACTGCTCTTTCTGTTCGTCGTTGAGCGTCGTAAAATATTTGAATATAAGTTCCGCTTTCATGTTCCAAACATTATTTTTACAAAACTAATACTTTTGGTGACCTTAACACCGTTATAACAAAACCTTGTTAACTCTAAAGAAGCATTTTAATTACCTTTGTAAAAACTTTTTTTATGGATAAGAATACCATCCGGTTTTCAAGAAGAGATTCAGCACAATTTTTTAGAACACTGAACAAGAGAGTAAACGAATACTTTAAAGAAAACAACCTTAAGAAAACCGGGAACTGGAAACTTCACTTGAAAACCATAGTGATGTTTGCCATTTTTTTGACCCCCTATTTTTTAATGTTAACGCTTGATTTGCCTTTCTGGGGCTATTTACTGCTTTCCATTACCATGGGAGTTGGTATGGCCGGAGTTGGAATGAATGTAATGCATGATGGGAACCATGGTGCATACTCAAATAAAAAATGGGTGAACAAACTCATGGGAAGTAGCATCTACATCTTGGCAGGAAATGTTTACAACTGGCAAGTTCAGCACAATGTGTTGCACCACACGTATACAAATATCCACGAACATGATGAGGATATGGAAGCTGGTAGAATCTTAAGATTTTCAAAGCACGCGGAGTGGAGAAAGCACCATAAGTTCCAACACTACTACTCTATTTTACTCTATGGACTGCTTACATTTAACTGGGCCATAACAACGGATTTCCAGCAAATGTACCGTTACATGAAAAGAAAATTGAGTTATGGAAAACTACCAAACCCCGTAATCAATTGGAGTACGTTGGTTATAACCAAAGTGATTTATATTACCATTTGGATCGTACTTCCGTTGATTTTTGTTGATATTGCCTGGTGGCAAGTACTTCTTGGATTCTTTATTATGCACTACGTTGCTGGGGTAATCCTAAGTGTGGTATTCCAATTGGCTCATATTGTTGACCATGCCGAAACTCCACTGCCTGACGAAGAAGGGAACATGAAGAACACATGGGCAATACACCAATTGTTCACAACAGTAAACTTTGGGACCAAAAATCGAATTGTAAACTGGTTTACCGGTGGATTAAACCACCAAGTGGAGCACCATATATTCCCGAACATCAGTCACATTCATTATACAAATATTTCAAAAATTGTGAAACAGACTGCCCAGGAGTTCAATTTACCGTACCACGAATATAAAACTACCAGAAAAGCTATAATTTCGCACTTCAAACACTTAAAGGAGTTGGGTAAAAAACCTACACTTCAATATCAGTAAAAAACGAAGTACCAATGAGCAACCATCTATCTGACAGGGTCCAGAATATGTCCACGTCAGCAACTTTGGCCATGGCCGCCAAAGCACGGGAATTACGAAATGAAGGAAAAGATATTATCGGTTTGAGCTTGGGGGAACCCGACTTCAATATTCCTGATTTTATCAAAGAAGCTGCAAAACAAGCCATTGACGAAAATTATAGTAGCTATACCCCTGTTGACGGATACGCAGACCTAAAAACCGCTATATCCAACAAATTTAAAAGAGATAACAATCTGGATTACGGATTGAATCAAATCGTGGTTTCCACTGGGGCGAAGCAATCACTCTTTAATGTGGCCATGGTAATTCTCAACCCTGGTGATGAAGTAATTCTTCCCGCTCCTTATTGGGTTAGTTACAGTGATATTGTAAAATTGGCAGAAGGCGTTCCCGTAGAGGTTCTTACGCAAATAGACACCGATTTTAAAATGACGCCCGAACAATTGGAAGCTGCCATTACCCCAAAAACCAAAATGCTTTGGTTCAGTTCACCATGCAACCCTAGTGGTTCAGTGTATAGCAAAGAAGAACTGGAAGGTTTGGCCGAAGTGCTGAAAAAACACCCGGATATCTATGTGGTATCGGATGAAATCTACGAGCACATCAACTTTGCAGGCGGGCACGTAAGCATCGCCGGTATTGATGGAATGTACGATAGAACCATTACCGTAAATGGAGTATCAAAAGCTTTTGCCATGACAGGATGGCGTATCGGTTACATTGGTGCACCCGAATGGATTGCCAAAGGATGCACCAAATTACAAGGTCAGGTAACAAGTGGTGCTAACGCCATTGCACAACGTGCAGTAATTACCGCATTGGAGGCTCCAGTGAGCAAAATCCAATTCATGATAGATAAGTTCCACGAAAGGAGAGACCTTGTACTAGGTCTTTTGGGAGAAATAGAAGGCTTTAACCTTAACGTTCCCGAAGGTGCATTTTATGTGTTCCCTGATATTTCTGCTTTCTTTGGAAAAACCTTGAACGGGGTCACCATTAACAATGCATCTGATTTTTCTTTGTATTTATTGGAGCATGCCAATGTTGCCACTGTTACAGGTGAAGCATTCGGAAACCCGAATTGTATTCGTATATCCTACGCGGCATCCGAAAAAGAGTTAAAAGAAGCCATTTCAAGAATAAAGGCCGTTCTTTAATCAATAAGAATACAAGTTATACTGAACTTGTTTCAGCATCTCATAATACATGCAAAACCTCTTGGAGTTTACTTCAGGAGGTTTTTTTAGGTCTTTTTCCAGAAGTAAGGAGTAAGTACAATAAGTACGGTGAACAACTCCAATCTACCTAAAAGCATCAAGAAGCCACACCACCATTTTCCCGCAGGCGGAAGACCATTATAATTGCTGACAGGGTTCAAACTACCCAAGGCCGGACCTACATTGCCCAAAGAAGAGGCTGAGCCGCCTACGGCGGATACAAAATCCAACCCCAAGAAACCAAGTACCAATGAACCGATTATAAAAAGTAACATATACAGCACAAAAAATGCCACCACGTTGTAAACGATGTGCTCGGTAACTGTTTTTTGATTATACCGAACAGGTATCACTGCGTTGGGGTGCAAGGTTCGTTTAAACTCCAAAATACCATTTTTGATAATCAATAGGTGACGCATAACCTTGATTCCCCCAGCCGTAGATCCTGCAGACCCCCCAAGGAACATCAAACCAAAAAAGAAAACAGTCAAAAATGGAGTCCAAGATGTAAAATCCGCAGAAACAAAGCCCGTTGTGGTAATCACTGCTATTACTTGGAACAATGTATGCCTAAACGTACTTTCAAGTTTACCCAAGACCATTGGGTGGAAATCGGACACAGGAACATCTGCTTTAAAATAGACGCCTAGAGCTGCAATTATGGTGAATATCACTATAAATCCGAAGTAATATTTGAATTCTTCATCTTTAAGAATACGTTGTACACGGCCTGTAAAAGCAAAGTAGCTCAATACAAAATTGCTACCTGCCAAAAACATAAATAAAATAATGATATACTGAATCAGTGGTTGATCGTTCCAAAAGGCCAAACTTGCGTTCTTGGTCGAAAATCCCCCTGTGGACATCGTGGCCAACGCGTGGTTTATGGCGTCGAAAAAAGACATACCGGCAAACTTCAATAGAAAGGTTTCCAAAACCGTATACCCAAAATAAATAAGCCACAGCCTTTTGGCTGTATCAGTGATTCTTGGATGAAGCTTATCCCCTCCTGGTCCTGGAGCCTCCGCGGCAAATAACTGCATACCCCCTATTCCCAAAAGAGGCAAAATAGCTATGGCCAGTACAATGATCCCCATTCCACCAATCCAATGGGTAAGACTTCTCCACAATAAGACTCCTTTGGGCAGCGCCTCAATATCGTCCAAAATGGATGCGCCTGTTGTCGTGTAACCGGACATGGTTTCAAAAAAAGCATCGGTAATGGAAGGTATGGCCCCTGTAAAAAGATAGGGCAACATACCGGATATGGACATCACAATCCATCCGAAAGTAACCACAATATACCCTTCTTTCCGTTTAACTTCCTTTTTATGGCCTCTTGTGTAGAACATGGCCATCATACCAAAAAGCATGGTTACAATGGCGGCCAACATAATATCCATGGTAACACCATCCTTATAGATACCACTTGCAATTGCCGCCAAAAGCATGAAAGAACCGTTGCAAAGCAACAAAAGCCCCATAATATGGATGATGATTCGTGTGTTGAGCTTCATTATAAGAACAACTTTTCTATCCTTGGTATGGCCTTTGGCAAGCAGCAGACCACTACCTTATCTCCTTCAGCTATTCTAAAATCACCCAATGCGATAATTCCTTTTCCATTTCTGATGACCCCTCCAATGCTGGCTTCTCGTGGAAAGTTCAACTCCCTGATGATTTCACCATTTACAAGGGAAGATGCCTTCACCTCAAATTCCAATATCTCTGCATTCAGGTTGTTCAAACGTGTGAGAGCAAGTACTTCTCCCTTTCGGATATACCTAAATATACTGTTTGCCGCAAGGAGTTTTTTATTGATAAGGGTATCCACCCCTATAGAATGTGACAGTTGAAAATAGTCCATGTTCTCTACCAGGGCGATGGTCTTTTTGATTTTTTTGTTCTTCGCGACCAAACAGGACATGATGTTGGTCTCGGAGTTACCAGTCACGGCGATAAAGGCATCCATGGACTCCAAATTCTCCTCGTCCAGCAATTCCACATTTCTACCATCTCCATTGATAACAAGGGCATGTGGCAGTTCATCCGCGATATCGAATGCTTTTTCCTTGTTCTTCTCGATCAATTTTACATTGAACTTTTTATTGCATAGGTCACGGGCTGTTTTGTACCCGACCTTACTTCCTCCGAGAATCATCACATTTTTGATATCCTGTTTTTGCATGCCGGATAACTTGTACAATTCTTCGACCCCTTTGTCCGAGGTGATAAAATAAACTTGATCTCCTTCTTTAAAAACAGTATCACCCCTAGGAATCAGAGTGAATTGGGTTCCTGTGCGCTGCAATGCTATGGGCATAAAATTGAGTTCGGGAAAAATCCTAGCGGCTTCTTTTACCATTTTTCCCACAAATGGCGCTGTCTTTGGAAGTATTACCCCGAACATGGTCAACAAGCCTTCTTCAAACTGATAAGTATCGTTAAAAGCAGATTGGTTCAGCATCAACTGAATTTCCATAGCCGCCAAACGCTCCGGTGAAATCAACTCATCAATGCCCAATTCTTCGAACTTTATCAGCTCCCGATTGTCCATAAATTCCGTATTGGAAATACGGGCCATGGTACGTTTGCATCCCAATTGCTTCGCCAACACGCACAGGGTTAAATTGGTTGTTTCCGAAGCGGTAACTCCAATCACAAGGTCCGAACCTGCCACTTGGGCATCCTGCAACACCTGGATGGAGGTGGCATCGCCCCGTAACACTCGAATGTCCAAATGGTTGTCGGCATAGGACAACCTTTCCTTGTCAGTATCAATCAAAGTGATCTCCTGCGCTTCGTAGGATAATAGTTTCGCCAAATGAAATCCCACTTCACCAGCACCTGCAATAATGATTCTCATTGATTAGAATAGGATGTGTTCTTAAATAAACTCAGTTTGTACGCTACAAATGATACTAAGAATGGTATTATACTTAAACTCCATACTTTTAACCAAATACGGAAAATAAATCCCTTTGGAGGGCAAAATTACACAAATATTTTTGTCTGCATCCCTTTAGCTAAGTTGTATATTTGCCAGCAAATAAAAGCGATGTCGAAAAAGGTGAAACCCTACAAAGAATCCGAGCTCGGCAAAAAAGAGCAGGTAAAACAGATGTTCGATAACATATCTGGAAATTACGATGGTCTAAACCGTGTGATTTCTTTTGGAACGGATGTAAAATGGCGGAAGCGTATAGTAGCCTTTCTAAAGGACAAATCCCCGAACTCCATCTTGGACATAGCCACAGGTACCGGCGACCTGGCCATTGCCATGACCAAAACAGGCGCTGAGAAAATAGTAGGCCTGGACCTTTCTCCCGGAATGTTGGAAGTAGGAAAAACCAAAGTCCTCAACAAAAAATTACAGGATACCATTGAAATGGTTGTGGGAGACAGTGAAAACCTGCCTTTTGAAGACAACTCGTTCGATGCCGTCACAGTAGCTTTCGGAGTTAGGAATTTCGAAAACCTGGAAAAAGGCTTGGAAGAAATATACAGGGTCCTAAAACCAAAGGGGCATTTTGTAGTTCTTGAAACTTCGGTTCCCACCAAAAACCCATTTAAGCAAGGGTATAAAATCTATACCAAGCACATAATGCCAACCATCGGAAAACTATTTTCCAAGGACAGATCAGCTTATACTTACTTGAGTGAATCCGCTTCTGTTTTCCCTCATGGGGAGGCTTTCAACAATATTTTGAAGAAAATTGGGTTTATAGGTGTAGAGAACAAACCACAGACGATGGGTGTAGCATCCATTTATGTAGCTTCAAAATAGATTAATGAAAAATCTCCTGATCCTTTTTGGACTGATTGTATTGTCGAGTCACACCACCATGGCCCAGTTTGGTGGAGAACCCATTCTAAATCTTCAGAACGAAGACAAGAAATTCCTGAACTGGGGCTATTATCTTGGCTTTAACCAGTACGACTTTCAATTTGATTACAAAGAGGACATAGGTAGGGACATTTTGGTGGATAAAAGTTTCGGTTTCAATGTAGGATTGATCGGCGAGCTTAGAATCAATGAGTTTTTGGATGCCCGTTTCGAGCCTGGTTTGCTTTATACTTCCCGAACCTTGGGGTTCCCAGGTTTTTCCACACCAGTTGATGCAATACGCGAAGTACGCTCTACCTATATTCGATTTCCATTATTGATCAAAGCCAGCACCCGCAGAATAGGAAACTGGAGGCCATTTATTGTAGGAGGGGTATACACTTCGATTAATTTAGGCAGCCAAGAAGACAGTATAGACGACAACAGTAGCGGCCAATTTAGGATGAAGCAAAACGTATATGGGTATGAAGTAGGTTTCGGAATCGATTTCTACACAGAGTACTTCAAGTTTACACCATCAATACGCGGTGTTTTTGCCCTTACAGATGAATTGGTTCCTGATGCCGACCCAAACAGTCCGTGGACGGGGAACATTAATGCTATGAGAACTCGGGGCATCTTCATCAACTTTACTTTTGAGTAAACTACCTTCTTCGAATCTCGTTGAGCAGAATGGCCGTGGCCGTTGCTACATTTAAGCTTTCTGTTGTTGTGGAACCGAACTGAGGTATCGCAATTTTTTCGGTGATTAATGAACCTATTTCTTTAGAAATCCCATTGGCTTCGTTACCCATTATCAATATGCCCTTATCCGGCAAATCCGTGCTGTGAACCGATTCACCGTCCATGTAGGCACCATATACTGGAAGATCTGCTTTGTTCAAATATTTGGCCAAATCAACATAGGTAATACAGACTCTGGCAATGGAGCCCATGGTAGCCTGTAAGACTTTGGGATTGTAGCAATCCACAGTATCCGAAGAGCACACTAGATGCCTTACCCCAAACCAATCACAAAGTCGAATGATGGTCCCTAAATTGCCAGGGTCTCTAATTGCATCGAGCACAACGATCCAATCTTGTGGGTCATCAACATCAGATTCAATCATATAAAAAACACCAAGCACACCATTGGGGTGTGTTAAACTGCTCATTTGCTTTAGATCCTTTTTGGAGACAATTTCCGCTTCCGCGAATTTTTGCACTTTATCTGCATTATCCACAAAAATTTTAAATGGCCTTATTCCCGCTTCCAGTAACTCATTTACAACTTTTTCCCCTTCCACAACAAAGAGTCCATGTTGAGATCGGTACTTTTTTTGCTTTAGGCTAACAACTAGTTTAATTTGGTTTTTTGTAACCATCTAAATCGTGTATTTTTGGCTTCTATGAGGGGTTCTTTAGGTCTAATGTGCAACTGGGCAAAAATAGG
>NZ_CAMYIC010000008.1 GCF_947258355.1 uncultured Allomuricauda sp. | reverse complement strand
TTAAAATGGTATAAATTTGCAGCCTCAATAAAATCACTCAAATAGTTAGGGAGATGTCTAAAGTTTGTGAAGTAACAGGAAAAAAGGTGATGTTTGGAAACAACGTTTCCTTTTCTATCAATAAGACCAAAAGGAGATTCGATGCGAATATCTCCAAGAAGAGATTTTATATTCCAGAGGAAGATCGTTGGGTAACCTTGAACGTTTCTGCCCGTGGGTTGAAAATCATCAACAAAAAAGGAATCTCTGCTGTCTTGAAGGAAATCAATTCCAAAAAGTAAGTTGTAAAAGCATTTTAAGTACAATACAATGGCAAAGAAAGGAAATAGGGTTCAGGTAATTTTAGAGTGTACAGAACACAAGGAATCTGGTATGCCAGGTACTTCTAGGTATATTACCACCAAGAACAAAAAGAACACGCCAGATAGGATGGAAATCAAAAAATACAATCCTATCCTTAAGCGTATGACCGTTCATAAAGAAATTAAGTAATCGCTTTTTACATAGTAAAGGGCAGAAAAATATAAGCCATGGCAAAGAAAACAGTAGCAACACTTCAGTCATCATCCAAAAGATTGACAAAGGCCATTAAAATGGTTAAATCTCCAAAAACTGGTGCATATACTTTCGTAGAGTCCGTGATGCCACCAGAAATGGTCAATGACTGGTTGAACAGCAAATAAGGAAAAGGGTTTACTTTTCCATTACAATATTGAGCCGCTATTTTAGCGGCTTTTTTTATGTGAATAACTTAGGTTAGTTTTTGTTCACCCTGTAGGTAATTCTTCGGTTAGAAATAACGGTATTAACCTGAAGGGTCAGTGTTGCCGTATTGGAAGTTGTACTACCGCAAATAAATTCATCATTGCTGGTCAACAGTCTATATTGCCTGTTGTTTTCGCTAGAAGTTGGAGTTATTGTCAAAGTACTGCTGTTGGTTCCTGAATATACTGAAGAATCTGAAAGGTCTAACCAAGTACTTCCATCATAATATTGCCATTGCATCTGGTCTGCGGTAACCGTGGCGGATATGGTTGTGGTGCAACCTGGACAAGTTGTTGTATTTATTGGTTGGGATGTTATGGTAGGTGCCGAACCTGCTTCCCTGTAATCATAAGTTGTATTGGAGTCGTTGTCGGCCGGGGTGGTATAACCATCGGAACCACTGGTTACAACTCCTTCTGAATCGACGGTTACAGGATTTGGCCCTAAATACCCATCATCATTGTTATCGGTAAAGCCTGCTTCCCGTACATCGTTACATCCATCACCATCGGCATCCAAAACATATGCGTCGTAGCTTCCATCAGAATCGGAATCCAATATGGAATAGGAATGAATGGCATACTCGGTATCCACATCTTCAATGGCATTAAAGAGTCCGTTGGAACCCGAACCCCCTACTGCTCCGTCTATTCTACCATCATTATTCGCATCCGCAACTCCACTTTCATTGAGAACCCCGGATTCTACAATATCCAAAATCCCGTCATTATCGGAATCTAGGTCAAATTCATTACTGATTCCGTCACCATCCGTGTCGCAGATCGCGCTGGCGAACAATTCTCCTGTAAAACCTTCGGGCCCAGGCCCCGCTTGGTTGGTGATGGTAAATGTATTATTGTTACCCGGCACCCAAGGAATGGTATTAAAAGGAGTACCAGATTGTGCCTCCATAAGCTCAAGGGTGGTGGAGGAAGTATTTCTACTACCGTATAGGCTTATTTGTCCAAATTCATTGACAACTAATCGTAGTCTTGGTATTCCATTGGAGTTGGCGACCCAAGGTTGACTTATAAAACTCCCATCCGATTGGAAAACAAAATATTCATCTCCAGGATCTAAAGCACCATTTTCAAACTCTAAAACGGAAGAATGTATCGTAGAACCATTTATATCCAATTGAAAAGAATTGTCCATTGACGAGAAATCGAGTCGTAAATAACCCGTGTCCGTATGGTTAACCACAACAGATCTTTCCCCCACATCCGATGAGGTTAGGAAGGATGTACTAATGGTGGAACAATATTCCTCTTCGTCGGTAATACCATCATTATCGTCATCTAGGTCAACAACATCACTTATTCCATCACCATCGGTATCTGTTGCAGGAACAGAAACCCCGGTAATAGTAACATTGTCTATATAAGTACGATCATCATTACCAGACCAATCACTTCCTCCTTTTCTAAAGCGAATAGTGGTATTGCTGGACATGTAAGCGGTAATATCTTGGTCAAACGTACCACTTTGAGTACCAGAAAAAGTATCTAAAGTAGTAAAGGAAGAACCATCTGAGGATATTTGTATAACCAATGTTTCGCCCGTTTCCAGACTCGATGTACTCCAATCAAAAGAAAGAGATGCTGTGTAGTAAGAACTTAAATCGGCCGAACGTCTTATATTTTCCGACCAGATATATCTAAATCTCAATTCATCGTTGTTAATACTTATATAGCCATTGGCAGGATTGTTATTGTCATTGAATTCCAGCCAATCGGTAGACCAGTTTTGAGAGCCATCGTTGTTCGAATAAGATACAGAGCTAAATGTATCCGAAAACGTTTCCTGTGCTGAAATTGTTATCGAAAACATTGCTAGCAGCAATAGTACGATCCTTTTAATTGGATGTTTCATAGAGTTTTGGGAAAACTAAACCAAGATAAAAGTAGAGAAGTGCCCCAAAGCACTCTAATATTTGTTGTGTAGGTATGCATTTCATCGGTAAAACATTGAGGAATTGAGGTTTGTGCTTTTTTGTGAAATAAAATTTTGTTCCTCACGAAGTTATGTATTGGTTGTATTTTGATTTAACAAAACTCCCCTTACTTTCCTATCTTTGACCATTCTCAATGAACATAGGATGAGTTTATTCAAAAATATATTTTCAAAGGATAAAAAAGAGACCTTGGACAAGGGGCTCGAAAAATCCAAAACCAGTTTTTTTGGTAAACTGGGCAAAGCCGTTGCAGGTAAATCAAAAGTGGATGATGAGGTTTTGGACAACCTCGAGGAAGTACTCGTTACCTCCGATGTGGGTGTGAACACTACCTTAAAAATTATCGAACGCATTGAAGAACGTGTTTCACGCGATAAATACATGGGTACGGACGAACTCAACACCATTTTACGTGAAGAAATTGCGGGGCTTCTTTCCGAAACAAATTCTGGAGAAGATTCTGAAATAACGGTTCCGACAGATAAAAAACCTTATGTGATCATGGTTGTTGGCGTAAACGGTGTGGGCAAAACAACCACTATAGGCAAATTGGCCCACAAGTTCAAACAACAGGGCCTTAAGGTAGTGTTGGGTGCTGCCGATACCTTCCGTGCCGCGGCTATCGACCAATTGGAAGTTTGGGCCAAGCGGGTGGATGTGCCCATCATAAAACAAAAAATGGGAAGTGACCCTGCTTCCGTTGCATTCGACACCCTAAATTCCGCAGTGGCCGAAAAAGCCGATGTGGTTTTGGTGGATACTGCTGGGCGTCTACATAATAAGGTGAATTTAATGAACGAATTGTCCAAGGTGAAACGGGTAATGCAAAAAGTAGTTCCGGATGCACCGCACGAAGTACTTTTGGTACTCGATGGTTCAACAGGACAAAACGCGTTTGAACAAGCCAAACAATTTACTAAGGCTACCGAGGTGACCAGTTTGGCCGTGACCAAATTGGACGGAACTGCGAAAGGAGGAGTTGTTATTGGAATCTCGGATCAATTCCAGATTCCTGTAAAATACATTGGTGTAGGTGAGGGGATTGAAGATCTTCAGGTATTCAACAAATATGAGTTTGTAGATTCATTCTTTAACATATAAAGTACTATGTATAAATACTTATTACTTGCTTTTTTACTGATAGGATTTATTTCATGCAAACAAAAAGATGCGGAACCCAAGGAAGAAATTGTACTTTGGACACCCTATAACGATTCAGCCGAGGTGGCGGCCAGTGCTGACAATGAGAACAGACGGATGCGTTATAAATTCATTCAAAGTAAGGTGTTGGACAAGAATGAGGTGTTTTTACCACTTTACGATGAGGTTTCCCAGTTTTCCGAAGCACAATACGAAAAGATGAAACCGTTGGTATTGGAGCAAGATATCCCGACCATTCAAAACCATATTGATCAAGGTACTTTTACCTATGAAGATTTGGCACTTTTTTATCTGTATCGAATTTACAAGTACGAACTACCCAATAATACTACCCTCAATACCATTATTGCGTTGAATCCCAATGTACTCGAAGAGGCTCGTCAGCTGGATGAAAGCAAGGAGACCCACCACCCTATTTATGGCATGCCCATTTTATTAAAAGATAACATTGGAACCGAGGAAATGAAGACCACAGCAGGGGCTATCGCACTGATGGACAATCAGACCGATGATGCCTTTATTGTGGAACGATTAAAACAAAAAGGAGCACTTATTTTAGGTAAAGCGAATTTGAGCGAGTGGGCCAATTTTATATGTGGGGTTTGCCCAAATGGTCAAAGCGCTGTGGGTGGACAGACTTTGAACCCCTATGGAAGAAGGATTTTGGATACAGGAGGATCCAGTGCAGGCAGCGGTACATCCACTGCAGCGAATTATGCTGTTGGTGCGGTCGGTACCGAAACTTCGGGTTCCATACTTTCACCATCCAGCCAAAATTCCGTAGTGGGGCTAAAGCCGACCATTGGCTTGCTGAGCAGAACAGGAATTGTGCCTATATCCAGCACTTTGGATACCCCTGGTCCCATGACTAAAAATGTGACGGACAATACCATTCTATTGGATGCGATGTTAGGGAAGGATGAAGCCGATTATAAATCGGTAGGATCACAGCAAGCGGTATTATCTGCCGGCATGAATGCTGCATCACTTTCCGATATCCGACTAGGTGTGATGACAAACTTGATGGCGGAGGATAGTATTTATGCAAAAAATGTTCAGGTATTACAAAAAGCTAGGGCGCAAATTGTTGAATTTGAATCTGAAAACATTCCTTTAGAAGGCTTTTTAACCTTGCTGAATTTGGATATGGAGCAGGACTTGCCCGCTTATTTAAGGTCTCAGGTAAAAGATAGGGATGCCGTAAAAGTGGAATCCGTGTCAGATGTGGTTGCTTTCAACCAGCAAGATTCCTTGGTTCGGATACCTTATGGACAGGCACGCTTCGATGGCATTTTGACCGACTCGACCACAGCGGAACAATTTGAAAAAATAAAGGAGAACCTAAAAGAATCCGGAAGAGCCTTTTTCAAGATTATGGAAGAAAACGATCTTGATGCCGTATTGAGCATAAACAATTACCATGCAGGATATGCTGCCGTGGCGGAATACCCGGCTTTGACGGTACCAATGGGATACAAAACTGATGGTGAGCCTGAAGGTTTGACTTTTATCGGAAAACCATTTTCCGAAGCACAATTGCTACGCATCGGTAAAGCTTTTGAAGAATTGACCAAGGCTCGTAAAATTCCTGTGGGATATCAAGATTAATCGATAAAGGCATTGAGTTTTTCCCAAAGTTGGTTGTCAAAACTGGACAGACCAAGTGAGTTTTCCCCGGCATCTTCTCCCATCCTTACCACCACAAGGTTTTGACTGGGAACGATGTACAGTTTCTGGTCGTTTTTGCCCAATCCAGCGTACATGTCATTGGGTGCATTGGGGATCAACATCCCTGGGAATTCAATTTGAAGACCAGGACCTCGATAACTCTCTTTTCCATTTAGCCACCATAAATACCCATAAGACTTGTTCAAGTCTTGAGAGCTGCTCTTCATTGCGTTCAAATAATTTGTGTCCGACAAAATGGTTTCCCCATCCCAAATGCCATTGTTCAAGTTTAAAAGCCCAAATCTTGCCATGCTACGTGCTGTACTAAAATAAACATTGTTGGTACCACTTGTGGTGATCCAAAAACCGTTCATGCCTATTTTATCGCGTAGTCGATTGTTAAAATAATCGCTCCACTCCATATCGGCTGCTTTGGCAACCACACTTTGCAAAAGAGTATAAGGTCCATTGTGGTAAGCCCAGCGGTTACCAGCATCCGCCAAATAGGTTAGGCAATCCGGGGTTACGCAATCAAACTCCGTATCATCCATGCCAGTGGTCATGGTTAATTGATGCCAAATGGTAATAAGATTCTCTTTATCTAAGGTTAAGTTCGTCCATCCTTCCCCTAAATAATCGGATGATGTATCCTCAATACTCAGCAATTCTTCTTCCTGTGCCAAGCCCACGGTGAAAGCTGTCAACGTTTTTCCTGCAGATGCCCAGTACCAGCTTGTATTCTGGTTATGATCATCAAAATACCATTCCACGGCTATTTTTCCATCTTTCAAAATAATAAAGGCCTTGGAGGATTTTTCTTCCAATAGATCATAGAGCGCTTGTTCCGCATCTGTGTTCCAATCCAAATCCGATGGGGAAACAGTCTCCCAGTCGGAGGTTCCCGAAGGTGGAAAATATAATTGACTCTCCTCTGGTTCAGGTTCTGGTAAAATTTCAGTTATTTCATTCTCTGAGGAGCAACCTAAAACCAAGAACAGACTTAAAAGAAATGGTGAAAAGAAGTGTTTCATTGTGCTGACATTTAGAGTTTTGACTACAACAGGAACCAATAGTTTAACGTGGAAGTACTAAAAATATGCAGTCAATTCGATGTAATGCCTTGTGTTATTGTATTTTTGCACTCCATTTAAAGGAACTATGCGTACAAAATCGCTCAAAAAGAACAAAATCAATGTGGTGACCTTGGGTTGCAGCAAGAACGTCTACGACTCGGAAGTGTTGATGGGACAGTTACGGGCCAACAACAAAGAGGTAGCACATGAGGAGGAAGGCAATGTGGTGGTGATCAACACCTGCGGATTTATTGCCAATGCAAAGGAAGAAAGTGTCAACACTATTTTGGACTATGTGCAGCGCAAAGAAGCCGGAGATGTGGACAAGGTTTTTGTGACAGGTTGTTTGAGCGAGCGCTACAAACCGGATTTGGAGAAGGAGATTCCCAATGTAGACGAATATTTTGGTACCAGTGATCTTCCAAATTTGCTGAAGGCACTTGGAGCGGATTACAAACACGAGCTTATAGGTGAACGTTTGACCACTACGCCCAAAAATTACGCATACCTTAAAATAGCCGAAGGATGTGATCGTCCTTGTTCTTTCTGCGCCATTCCCTTGATGCGTGGAAAGCACCGAAGCACACCTATAGAAGATTTGGTGGCTGAAGCTGAAAAATTGGCTGCCAATGGGGTGAAAGAACTCATTTTGATTGCACAGGACCTTACTTACTATGGTCTTGACCTGTACAAAAAAAGAAATCTGGCCGAACTCCTGCAAGCCTTGGCCAAGGTGGAGGGCATTGAATGGATTCGATTGCACTACGCTTTCCCTACAGGATTTCCAATGGATGTGCTACAGGTGATGCGCAACGAGCCCAAAATCTGTAATTACATTGATATTCCCCTACAACACATATCCGATTCCATACTTAAAAGTATGAGACGTGGCACAACACAGGCCAAGACCACCAAATTGTTGAAGGACTTTAGGGAAGCTGTACCTGAAATGGCCATCCGGACTACCTTGATTGTGGGTTATCCAGGAGAAACCGAGGAAGATTTTGAGACCTTGAAACAATGGGTCCAGGATATGCGTTTTGAGCGTTTGGGCTGTTTCACCTATAGCCACGAAGAGAATACGCACGCGTACAATTTGGAGGATGATGTTCCCGAAGAAGTGAAGCAAGAACGCGCGAACATCATTATGGAAATCCAATCACAGATTTCTTGGGAACTGAATCAACAAAAAATCGGTGAAACCTTCCGATGTATTATCGACAGAAAAGAAGGGAACCACTTTGTGGGCCGTACCGAGTTCGATTCTCCCGATGTGGACAACGAAGTATTGATTGATGCTACCAAACATTACGTGAAAATCGGGGATTTTGTGAACATCAAGATTACCGATGCTTCCGATTACGATTTATTCGGGGAACCTGCTTAAGCCTTGGTGGCCAAGTCAATCGACTCTTTTTCCAAAGGGTTCTCGGCGGAGAGCAAGGCTGTTTTGATCACATCGCTCCAGATGGCATATCCTTTTTTGTTTAGGTGTAAGCCGTCGGACATATAGAGTTCGGGTTTCGGACGGTTGTCCGCAGTAATCATTTGCCCAAAAACATTGACGAATTGTGCATTGAGTTCTCCAATTACATATTTGGACAATAATAGGTTGGTCTCAATGATCAGTGGAATCATTTCTTCTCGTTCCAAACTTGGTTTCAAGCTTACAAAGGCCAGTTCTACATCGGGATATTTTTTAAAGATCATTTGAACGAGTCTGTTACAGTCGTTCAAAACCTCTTGTGGAGACTTTCCCTGTGCTAGGTCATTTTCCCCGGCGTAGAGTACAATCTTCTTGGGTTCTGCTCCATTGAAGATTTCATCAAAATAATGAATGCACCAGGCATAGGTAGACCCGCCAAACCCTAAATTGAGCACATTAAAGGGGGCCAAATCCTTTTTCATGCCCACCCAAAGACGTACGGAGGAACTTCCATAAAATATGATCAGGTCGTTTTGGTTTTCCAGAGTACGAACACGCCTTTTAAGTCGCTTTATCTCGTTACGCCATATTTCCGGCGGCTCCTCCATTACCATTGGTGCAGGTTTCATGTAAAGTTCCTCGGCCTGTCTTCTTGCATCCTCCACATACCCTGCATAGGTATGTTGATAACCCTTTACAAAATCGTACAGATTACTATCCGTCTCCGATAATTTTTCACTCAGTTTAAAAGGTTGGTGAATCTTACAGTAAAAAAGGCCGACGGAAATACGCCTGTCAAAATTTGCTAGTACAATGGGCACAATGTACGGTTCATTTTCCATGGATTGGGCCAGTTTAAAAACTCCCATTTTAAAAGGCCCTGGTGATTCTTCGGTAGAGTAGGATGTCCCTTCTGGACTAATGACCAAATTGTGGCCGTTTTGTAAATATTCAGCTGCTGTGCGATAAAATATGCTTCGGGTTTCTTTTTTGCTCCTTTTATCCACCTTTTCGGATTCTTTGGTAAATACATTGATGTATCCCAATTTGTTGTAATAGTTCTGATGTCCATATTCTTGACCACGACCGATCCTTACCGTTCGAATACCAGGATCACTGTATTTTTCGTCTAAGATTTTGGCACTGATAAAATGGGAATCCAGTGTAATTTGAAATTTGTTGTTGAGCGTATAAAATGGATGATTGAAAAGATGGTTGTATATGAAGATACATCCACTTTCATCAGGAAGGTTGTCCAACCCATCTATGTGGTGTTGCACGTGTTCAAATGCTTGCTTGGTTGCTGAAGCACAGGATTTTCTGATGTCGTTTCCCGGTTCGCCTTTATTTTCCGCTACATTTTCATAGATTTTTTGGAGTCGTTTAAGGAATTTGAGTTCCTGCATATCCTCTTGCAGCAGTTCCAAACTTAGAGAAGCGATATGGCGTTCTAGATGAGAACCATGTTTAATGAGTTTGGACAAAGCATCGTACCCCAATTGTTTGGTGTTGGTGTTGGACAACAAATGTCCGACCTGATGCAATGGTGAGGAAAGGGACAATCGCGATTTATTGTTCTCGATCAATTGATACACGGCCTGTAGATTATGCTTGCCCAAAAGTCCTAAATAGCGAACGAAGGCCGCATTGATTTGATTCCCCATTAACCATAACAGCCGCATAAAAAAGTTGTGTGCGAAAACGGAACATTTGTCCAGCAGTTGTAGCAAGTCCTTTTGATGGATAAAATATATGGAAGTTTTCTGGGTAGTGACAGCGGAGCAAATATCCTTTTCTCCCATAGCGCAGGACCAACCAAAAATAAAGCCTGGATTGTTGATGGACCGCTGACGAATCTCAATGTTACCCTCCAGACGTTTGATGGCTACTTCACCATGGATCAAAATAAAGAGTCCGTTGGTAAGCCTATCTTGAATGTAAAGCACTTCGTCAGGTTCATACTCCCTCCTCTCGGCGATGGAGGCGATTTGGGACAGTTGTTGGTCATCAAAATAATCCAAGAAAGGGGAACGACGCATCAACGAGACCACTTCGGCCTGTTCGGTATCGGGGCCCATAAAAAATTCGCGGTCATTTAGCAGGGGACTATAACGTGCCGCTTGCAGCAAATCGGTCTGTTTTAAAAGTGCTTGCCGCAGTTGATGGTACAACGAGCGGCTTACCTGAGCAAGGGTTTGATTGTTTTTGTCATTTATTAAATGATGGATCACTTCCTCAATAGGTACCTCAAAAAAACTGGCCTGCTCGGAAGCCACCACGATTTTGTACGTATATCTTTTTCGATCATTGAGCCCATTGAGGCCCAAGGTGCTCATAGGCTCCGAAATTTGGCAGACCAGCACCTCCTCTTCGGGGTCTTTGGTTGTGGTATAATAGTCGAAGGTGCCTTGGAGCAACCATCTGAAGGTGTGTACTTTGGTGTGTATATTACAAATAACGTGACCCTTTTCGTATACCGAAATGGTTCCGTTGGGAAACTGTTTTTTCAGATAGTTGATATCCGCTTCAAAATGACTCACAAGCCTTCTTCAAATATGGTTTGGTTCGATTAACTTCATCAAAAAAAAGCAGTCGGGAAAAGTATTTTGGAATAAAAACCAATTTCAAAAAATGAGGCTATGATCATAGCGATATTTCTAAAATTCAGATGCCATATTGGTCAATCCTTCATTGTGGTAACCCCTGAGAATTTTGGATTTCACTTGTTGTATGCATGCATGGAGGCCTCATATCCAGACTTCTAAAAACTGACATTGGTCATGGTATTTGGAATTACTGTTAGGTACTTTTAGTACTTCAAAAAGAAACTGAGCACTAATTCTTCTGTTAACACTTACAGAAATCAAGGAAATATTACAATTAACTATAAAAACTATGAACCAAAATCAGAATAAACTAAAAGCAAGTGTTACCCTGCTTCGCATTTTTATCGGGTGGCACTTTTTATTTGAAGGTGTGGTTAAGATGTACAATCCCGAGTGGACATCATTCGGGTATTTGGCGACCGCACAAGGACCTTTTGAATGGTTTTTTACCATGTTGATAGGCGATGCGACCATAGGTTGGGTGGATACCCTGAATATTATAGCACTTATGGTTGTCGGCGTGACCTTTACCCTTGGAATTTTTGAGCGAATCGGTGCCATCGTGGGAATTGGACTTTTGGCATTGTATTTTTTTGCCCACCCACCGTTCCCAGGCCTAACCCAAATGAACGTGGAAGGAAACTATTGGTTCGTCAATAAAAATTTGATTGAGCTGGTGGCATGTATTGTAATCTATCAATTGCCTACAGGGGCATACTTCGGCTTGGACTACCTTAGAAAGAATAAACTTAAAATTCAAGAACAATGAAATGGACTAGAAGAGACCTTTTAATAGGATTGGGAGGCCTGCCCATACTTGGAGCGGTATGGTGGGCTGGAGCTGCGACCTCTGTTGGGTCCAGAAAAAAACGCTCGGAAATATTGGAACAACTGAATATAAAGCCATCATTGCCACCTGCAGTGCCCGGAATAGGGGGAGACCCGGTAAGAATCGGGGTCATTGGATTTGGAATTCGTGGAGAACAATTGACCAGGGCGTTGGGCTTTGCAACGGATGAATGGAAAGAGGAGATGCGTTTGGCCGCTGAAGAAGACCCCAACAATAAGAGGTTGGAGGATTTTGAGGCTCAAGAGCGACTCAATGTAAAATTGGTAGGGATATGTGATGTGTTTGATGTACGAGCTGAGAAATTCATCAATTCGTTTTCTACGGATGACAATAAGATCAAAAGGTATTTGACCTATAAGGATATGATTCAAAGTGGTGAAGTGGATGCAGTGGTGATTGCAACACCAGACCACTGGCATGCGCCTATGTCCATTGAAGCATTGAACAACAATGTTCACGTATATGTGGAAAAACCAATGACACACACGGTTGCCGAGACCTATACATTGCGCGATGCTGCAGAAAATTCCGATGCGGTTTTTGCAGTGGGTCACCAACATAGGCAAACTTTAAGTTTTAGTACGGCCCGTGATATTGTGGACAAAGGAACTCTGGGTCATGTATCGTTGATTCAAACAAATACCAACAGGAACGATGACAACGGTGCCTGGAACTATGATATCCATGAAAAAGCCAGTCCTGAAACTATAGATTGGGAGCAATTTTTGGGATCTGCACCACAAGTACCATTCAATAAAAACCATTTTTTCAGATGGCGTAAATGGTGGTCCTATGGTTCGGGCCTTTCCGGGGATTTATTGTCCCACGATTATGATCGCTTGAACTGTGTATTAAATATGGGAATTCCAGCATCTGTAATTTCTTCAGGCGGAATTTACACGCATAACGATGGACGTAATGTGCCCGATGTGATTCAGGTGAACATGGAGTTTCCTGATTTCAGCACAGGAAGTAGCCAGGCTAAAGGCAAAGAAAATGGAATGACCTTTTGTTATAGTGCCACTTTGGGGAATGGGTTCAGCAGACCTACCATTTTAATGGGGCACGATGCTACCATGGAACTGGGCAACAGATTGACTGTCTGGCCCGATGGTGCATCCACCCGATACTCCGAAATGTTGGAAGCTGAAAAAATGAGACCCAATGTGCCTATCTATCAATATGACCCAGCAGCAAATGCAACAGATGCCGTATCCTCGGCAACATCGCAGTACTTTGCGGACAAAGGGCTGATGTGGACCTATATTGATGGTGTTCGAGTAGATTCTACCTTCTTGCATATGCGAGAGTGGTTGAGCGTGATCAAAAACGGTGGAAAAGTGAGTTGTGGTATCAGGGAAGGGTTTGAAGAGGCCATTTCTGCACACATGGCAGGATTATCCTGGAAGTTGGGAAGGAAAATTGAATGGGACCCAGCTGCACAAGCTTTAAAACCGATTGAAGGAGTCGACTTTGATAAAGTGCTCTTGGCCAACGAAAATTGGAACATACAACCAGAAATGGTTGGATGAGGTTTCTTGATTTTTATGGATTCTAGTCCGGAAGTGGGATGTTGTAAAAATGGAATTTTATTCCAGTAGGCAATGTCCCACTTGATCGTTAGGGTTATATGATAATATTGGAAACCAGTTCTTCAACTGTAGGATGTTCACTTCCTCCGACAGGTTCAATGGTAAGGTTCAGCGATTCCGCATTTTCAATATATTTTAAAGTGACCAATTCCTTATCGGTGGGTACAATGCCCATATTGATCATTTCTCCGTTTACATCGCTCCACATCTGATACGTTTTGTCCTTGGGCAAACGAGGCAACCCTTTAGGGTTGACAAGTACCAATTGACTTTTATGGTTGATGTAGGCTATGACCTTGCCATTGGGTGCTTTACTGTTGCCATAGAGCACCAGAGGAGTTACATCGGGATTGTTGATGCTCTCCAAACGATTGGACGTAAGCCTAAATTCCGATTCCAAGTTGTTCACCTTCCGCTCCAACTCACTTGTTTGGGATTGTAATGTGTTTAAATTTTGTTCTGCATCTTGCCATTTTTCGTACAACCAAAAGCTGCTCAAACCAAATATTAGGGCAAAACTAGCAGCTATTCCCAAAGGCAACCAATTTGTTTTTGTTTGGCCTAGGGCATTTTTCAATCTTAATTTTACGGAATGCGGTGGGGCAATGGCCTGTTCCATGCCCATTCGTTCAAAATCGGATTCCAATACATCAAAATGCTCCTTAAGGGATTTGTCGTTCTCAAGGGCTTCTTCAACAGCATTGGTCAATTCTTCTGAGAGTTCACCGGTAAGATAGAGCTCTAGCAGTCCTTCGTCCAATATCCTTTTCTTATCCATCATGCCATTAATTCTAAAAAGATCCAAATATAAACCAACTTCTTGGTGTAGGTTTCCCTAAGTTGTTTAAGTGCTTGCCTCACATAAGATTTGAAGGTTCCGAGAGGTACGCCCATGACTTTATGTGCCTGTTTGTGGGTATAGCCCCTGTAATACACTAATGTTATTGCTTCTTGGTGATGGGGTTCCAATGTTTTTATGGAGCCTTTCAATTCGGTGTAATCTGGTGCTTCTTCATTTACTTCCTTACTATCATATACACGGAAATCATCTGTTTGGATGAGCTTTTCTTTGGAACGCATGGAATTTAAGGTAGTATTCCGTGCTATTCTATAGGCCCAAGTGTAAAACCTTCCTTTGGATGCATCATAAGAGTCGATGCTTCTCCAAATCTTAATAAAAGTTTCCTGTAAAAGATCTTCGGCTTTTGTTTGGTCCCTGCATATCCGCAGGATGACCCCATAGAGTGCTCCTGAATATTTATCATAAAGTTGGAAGAGGGCATTGTTGTCACCGGATATCAACCGGGTAATGGCCTCGTTGTCGTCAAATCTTTTCTTCATTGTTATTGTTAAAGATATGATAAAAATCCACGGTCTTCATCTATCGGGCAAAAGCATGTGTAAATAATGGTAGAAAGCGCTTTAAAAACAATAATCATTAAAAATTTAAATCAGAAAAAATGAAAAAATTAGTCTTTGCTCTATTCGCCTCAATTCTATTGATTGGCACTCAACAAACCAATGCTCAAAAGTCGCAGGATATTGTGGATATTGCTGTATCAGTGGATGATTTTTCCACATTGGTCACAGCTCTAAAGGCGGCCGATTTGGTGGGAGCCTTGAAAGGTGATGGACCTTTTACCGTATTTGCCCCGGTAAATTCAGGATTTGCCAAAATCGATTCAGCAACTTTGAACTCCTTGCTAGAACCTGAGAACAAGGAAAAACTATCAGCTATTCTTACCTATCACGTGGTTTCGGGAGAATTAATGGCTTCCGATGTGGCGGCCGCCCTAGAGAAAGGAAATGGAAAAGCAGAACTTACAACCTTGAACGGTGGGAAATTAACTGCTATGAAAAAGGATGACGGCATTTATTTAAAGGATGCCAATGGAAGTTGGAGCAAAATCTCCAAAACAGATGTAGAAGCCTCAAATGGAGTGATCCATATTATTGAGGATGTGGTTATGCCCAACTAATTAAGTGTTGTTCGTTTTGAGTTGAAAAGCACCGTTCTGCGGTGCTTTTCTATTTTGTCCTTTCCAATTCGAGTTGGTAGAGCTCCCTTCCCAATTGGGCCAAGAATGGGATGCCTACCTCGTCATATTCGTAGGTGTTGTCATTAAAAACACCATTGCTGTTCACCAAAATAGTTGCCGTAAGCATAAAATCGATATTGTTCTTGGTATCTTTTATGTAGGCACAGTCCGTCAGCGTTCCGTAAGCATACCCCACTTTGTTGTAAACTTTGATGTGTTCTGGCATTGGTTCGGTGTTGTCCCCGAACATAAAAAACTTCACATAACTATCGTAAAACTCCTCTTTGTCATACCCGACGGCCGATGGCAATGTATGCATTGCGGTCAATAAATACTCCCGTTGTTCATCACTAAGGTCAAAACGTTGTTCCTTAGGAAAGGCTTCTGGAAAAATAATTCGTTTCATCAAAGCCGTTTGTGAAGTTATGGGATAGTAATTTTTCAGGCCAAAATTAAATGGTCCCTCTTGGTAGGATTCATCGGCGATAAATCCTTTACCTTTTTTTATGCTATTTAAGTTTAGGGGTTCTATCGGTGAGTTTACAATGGAATTGCTCAAGGAGGTAGTCGAATCGTTCAGGTAAAAAACCAAGGACTTTGTTGTTACATCATCTGCATTGCTTGTGGACAACCGATGGGCAATACGAATGGGTGAAACCTCTCTTTTTATCATTCTATTGTTTAAATCGTCCTGCCCCAAAAACTCGACTAAACGATTGTTGGCGGCATTGTCCGAGACGGCAAAAATTTCTGAAATGGCTTTTGCGAAAGTCGTCTCCACGGAATCACCTTCAACAAAAAAGCGGGTTTCCAAGGAAAGGGAGTCAATTTCGTTGAGCTTTTCCAAAGCTGCTACTGCAGCGGGAAATTTTACGGTACTTGCCGGGTAAAAATAGTTGTTGTCGTCAACCTGAAAATCGTAATCGGTAAAAACAACGCTGTCGTTTCTTCGGTTAATTTGGGTATAACGTATCTGAATTTCATGTTCCTCCAGATGATCCATCACATTTTTAATCTTAGGGTTTCGGGAGGCCAAAACTTTTACCAAAGGTTCAGTGGGAGCAGTGTTGGAGCATGATGTCCCCAAAACCAAAAAGACCAAAAAAAATATCCTTTGCCACATAGGCAAAATTTAAATTTCTTGGTTGTAAACCTGTCCTCGATGAGGCTTGAGGATGCTTCGAACTTCTTTGAGCTCAAATTCGGCAACCACCAGATAGGCAATGCTGTGAGTAGGGCTAAAATGCTCTATGCCACCAAGGTCGTACTTTAATTCCTCGACCTCCACAAATTCCTTAAGGTGTTTTAAGTAGTGCTCGGCGGTTTGTGCTGCACTTGGTCCTCTAAAATCCCAAATGATCTTAATTTTTCTATCCAAAAGTTTTTCCATTTATTTTATGAATTAAGCACCGATGTTCCGTTTTCGGCGAAAGCCTTAAAGTCCTGCATATATTTTAGCGACTGCTTTTTAAAAGCACCTGGCATTATAAATCCCATTAGTTTCATCCCAAACCCTGAAAATTGAAATTCGGTTTCGGAAATCCATCTTGTTGAACCACCTTCTTCTTTAAAATAGTTTTTCTGAATATTGTGCACACCTTTGGTGTCATACGTCATGTGTAGCTCTTCTGGGAGATTTCTTTTGATTATGGTCTCCACCAAATCCATCTTCCGTTTGCCCATTTCATAGCTAAGACTCATTGTTGAACCCTCTTGACCTGGATTGGCAGACAATTGTTCATACCCAATGAGTCCCTGTTGCCAGTGCTTCATGTTATCCGGGTCATCCATTTTTTTGATGAATTCTTCCCTAGGGACCTCAACAACAATTTCGGTAGTATACTTCATGTTTGGTTTGGTTTTGCACTAATGTAGCAATTTCTAAGCATCTAAATCCAACTAAAAAATCTGTTAATGAAATTAGAACCTTCTTGTAGGGGATTTTGTAATTGTTATTTTTGCGAAATGCTTAAGCTCCAAAAAAATACGCTGTTCCTCCTTTGCATCTTAGCTGTAATATTATTTTCCTCGTGCGAAGGTATGTTCAATAAGGTAGAAGAAAAGGAACCCTTGGCTAGGGTGGACGACACTTTTTTGTACAAAGAGGATATTGCTACTTTGATTCGGGATGATATGACCGCTGAGGACAGCACTGTTTTTGTGACCAATTATATTAACAATTGGGCATCCAAGCAGTTATTGCTGTCCAAATCAAGAATAAATTTGCCCGAAGAAAAACTCGCAGAGTTCGATCGTTTGGTTTCCGATTACAGGGCCGACCTTTATACTAGGGCCTATATAGAAGCGTTGGTGAACCAATCCCAGGATACGGCTGTTACCAAAAGTCAACTGGAGGAGTTTTACGAACGGGAAAAGGAGAATTTCAAGCTTAACGAAAAATTGGTACAGCTTAGGTTCGTTGGTATGTCCGAACAATTTTTAGATAGAGATGGTGTGGAGGCTAAAATCAAGAATTGGGATGAATCCGACAAAAGGTATTTGGATTCCATAGCGGTACAGTTCAAAAAAATCCATTTCAACGATTCCATTTGGGTAAGTGCTACAAGAGTAATTGAAGAAATTCCCCCATTGACCCAGGCAAATGAGGAATCCCACTTAAAAAAATCACAATTTTTTGAGTTACAAGATTCGTTAGAGGTATATTTGGGCTTGGTGACCAATGTGTTGGAAGTCAACGAAACAGCTCCTTTTGATTATGTGGAGCCCGATATACGGCAGTTAATATTGAACAGGAGACGATTGAATTACGTAAAAAAATTGGAAACCGATATTATAGATGAAGCTATTAAGAAGAATGAATTTGAGGTTTATGATAAAGAAAATTAAAGGACTTTCCATTGCATTTTTTGCAACCTTAGGATTGGCTCAGGCGCAGGAAACTGACCAAGCATTGAGCATAAACGATACTACTAGCAACGTTAATAAAGTAAAATTGGATGGTATTGCAGCCGTTGTGGGAGATTATGTGATTTTGGAGTCCGATATTGACAAAACCCTGATTGACCTTAAAAATCAAGGTGCATCCACACAGGATATTACCCGTTGTGGTCTTTTGGGAAAACTAATGGAAGACAGATTGTATGCCCACCAAGCTGTGCAAGATAGTTTGTTGGTATCCGATGATATGGTAAACGCGCAAAGCGATAGACAGATTCAGCAGTTGACACAGCAGATCGGAAGTGTTGAAAAAATGCTTCGATATTATAAAAAACCGGATATGGAAAGTTTCCGCGAAGAGCTTTTTGAAATAAACAAGCTACGCATGCTTTCCGAAAAAATGCAGAGCAAAATTGTTGAGGAAATAGAGGTTACTCCAGAAGAGGTACGACAGTTTTTCTATAAGATACCTGAAGATGAAAGACCTGTTTTCGGCGCAGAGTTGGAAATTGCTCAAATTGTAAAACAGCCCGAAGCTCCTGAAGAAGAGAAGCAAAAGGTGATCAACCAGTTAAAGGAAATCCGCCAAGACGTACTGGAGAATGATGCAAGTTTTAAGGTAAAAGCTATTTTGTATACCCAAGATGGTGCTTCCAGAGCAAACGGGGGGTTGTACAGCATGACCAAGGAAACCCAGTTTGTGAAAGAATTTAAAGATGTAGCCTTTAGTCTTCAAGAAGGCGAGATATCGGAACCATTTGAGACCATATTTGGATATCATATTATTTTTGTGGAAAAAATACGAGGTCAGGAAAGAGATGTTCGTCATATACTAATGACTCCAGAAATTCCTCAAAGTTCCATTGATAAGGCTGTAAGTGAACTGGATACCATCCGTAAACAGATTATGGATGGAAAATATACCTTTGCCGAAGCTGCATTGAATTTTTCTGATGAAAAGGAAACAAAGTTTGATGGCGGATTGCTTCGTAACCCAGTAAACTTTGATTCACGTTTTGAGCTCACCAAAATGGATCCAAAACTCTATAATCAAGTAAGGGATTTAAAGGATGGAGAAATATCCAGGCCTGTTCGGGAAGACGATCAAAGGGGAGGAGCTCCCAAGTTTAAGATCATGAAGATTTCCAACAGATACGACGAACACGAAGCTGACTTTGCAAAGGATTACATGAAAATCCAGGAGTTGGCGCTGAGGGAAAAACAGTTCAAGGCCATTAAAGAGTGGATGGACGATCATATTGACGATACCTACATTCACGTAGATCCAGAGAGTAGAAGCTGCGATTTTGCCAATAACTGGGTAAAGCAATAATTGTATGTCGGATGTTGTTGCAGTAGAAAATCTGGTAAAGAAACACCAAGAGTTAAAAAAGGAGATTGCGAAGGCCATTGTGGGCCAGGAAGATGTAATCGAACAAATACTGCTATCCATTTATACAGGTGGACACTCCTTGTTGATCGGTGTGCCCGGTTTGGCAAAAACCTTGATGGTCAACACAATTGCTCAAACCTTGGGGTTGGATTTTAAAAGAATCCAATTTACACCCGACTTAATGCCCAGCGATATTTTGGGAAGCGAGGTTTTGGACCAAAACCGCAATTTTAAATTTATAAAGGGCCCTGTTTTCGGAAACATCATTCTTGCGGATGAGATAAACAGGACACCGCCCAAAACCCAAGCTGCACTGTTAGAGGCCATGCAAGAAAGAGCGGTTACCATTGCTGGCAAGCAATATAAGTTGAACCGACCTTATTTTGTGTTGGCTACACAAAACCCAATAGAGCAGGAAGGAACATATCCATTGCCCGAAGCTCAATTGGACCGTTTTATGTTCGCTATACAACTAAAATATCCATCTGTGGAGGAAGAGATCCAAGTGGTAAAATCCACTACTACAGATGATGTGGTCCAAATAAATTCACTTTTCAACGCGGAAGAAATCATTGAAGTACAACATTTGATCAGGCGCATACCTGTACCGGACAATGTTGTGGATTATGCGGTTAGATTGGTCAATAGGACAAGGCCTGATCAAGAAGGAGCATCCGAATATGTAAAAAACTATATAGATTGGGGCGCAGGTCCAAGAGCTTCCCAGAATCTGGTTTTGGCTGCCAAGGCCCATGCTGCTGTCAATGGAAAGTTTTCTCCCGATATCGAGGATGTTAAAGCAGTTTCTTTGGGAATACTTCGTCACAGGATACTAAAAAACTATAAAGCTGAGGCTGAAGGGATCACAGAAGAAAAAATTATCACGGAATTGTTGTAAAAAATAAGAAAGTCAACACTTATTTAGTGCGATTCTAATTCCAAAATACTTCACGATTTAGTAAATTTACCGAATTACGAAAATCTTAAAAAACTCAATTGTAGAATGGCATTTGATATAGACATGATTAAGGGTGTCTACGCCACCATGGGTGAGCGCGTAGAAAAAGCCCGTGAATTGGTGGGTAAGCCCCTGACACTTTCCGAAAAAATATTATACTCTCACCTTTGGGACGGCAAACCAGAAAAAGCCTTTGTACGAGGTAAGGATTACGTTGATTTTGCCCCAGATAGAATCGCCTGTCAAGATGCGACAGCACAAATGGCTCTGTTGCAGTTTATGCAAGCAGGTAAGGATAAAGTGGCCGTACCTACGACCGTTCACTGTGATCACTTGATTTTGGCTAAGCAGGGTGCAGCTGCGGATTTGAAACATGCCAACGAGACCAGTAAAGAGGTTTTTGACTTTTTGGGATCTGTATCAAACAAATATGGTATCGGGTTTTGGAAACCGGGTGCCGGTATTATTCACCAAGTGGTTTTGGAAAATTACGCTTTCCCTGGCGGAATGATGATCGGAACCGATTCCCACACTGTTAACGCAGGTGGTTTGGGAATGGTGGCCATCGGTGTAGGTGGAGCAGATGCTGTTGATGTAATGGCGGGAATGGCTTGGGAACTTAAATTCCCTAAGTTGATCGGTGTCAAGTTGACCGGAAAACTATCCGGATGGACTGCACCAAAAGATGTTATTTTGAAAGTGGCCGAGATTCTAACCGTAAAAGGTGGAACTGGAGCCATTGTTGAATATTTTGGCCCGGGGGCAACTTCCATGTCCTGTACGGGTAAAGGAACCATTTGTAATATGGGTGCGGAAATTGGAGCTACCACATCAACCTTTGGTTACGACGAGTCCATGGAGCGCTACCTAAGAGCCACAGATAGGTCGGATGTGGCGGATGAAGCCAATAAAATAAAAGAACACTTGACCGCCGATCCAGAGGTGTACGCCAATCCAGAGCAGTATTTTGATCAAGTAATCGAAATCAATCTATCTGAATTGATGCCTTTGTTGAATGGACCTTTTACCCCAGACTTGGCTACTGAAGTGGGCACTATGAGGGAGAAAGCGGAAAAAAATGATTGGCCTTTGGCCGTTGAGTGGGGATTGATAGGTTCTTGTACCAACTCTTCTTATGAAGACTTGTCAAGAGCATCATCCATTGCACAACAGGCACTGGATAAAAAATTAAAGACAAAAGCTGAATTTGGTATTAACCCAGGTTCGGAACAGGTAAGATATACTACAGAGCGTGATGGTATTCTTGAGATATTCGAAAAATTGGATGCCAAGATATTTACCAATGCTTGTGGACCGTGTATCGGTCAGTGGGGACGTTATGAAGATCCAAAGAATGCACCAAAGAACAGTATAGTACACTCTTTCAACCGAAACTTCGCAAAGCGTGCCGATGGTAACCCAAATACCCATGCGTTTGTGGCATCTCCGGAAATGACAGCGGCCATTGCTATCGCGGGTCGTTTGGACTTTAACCCGTTGACGGATAAGTTGATCAACGAGGATGGAGAGGAAGTAATGTTGGATGAACCAACAGGATGGGAATTGCCACCAAAAGGTTTTGAAGTAAAGGAGAACGGTTACGAAGAACCTCGTGAAGACGGAAGTGGAGTAGAAGTAATCGTGGCCGAAGGTTCGGAGCGACTGCAATTGTTGACTCCCTTTGAGCCGATCAAAGCAAGTGACCTTCAAGGCATGAAGCTTTTGATCAAGGCATTCGGAAAATGTACCACGGACCACATCTCCATGGCGGGACCATGGTTACGTTTTAGAGGACATTTGGACAACATTGCCAACAACACATTGATCGGCGCTGTAAATGCCTTCAACCAAAAGACCAATTTGGTAAAAAGTCAATTGACCGGTGAGTATGGAGGAGTTCCAGATACGCAACGTGAATACAAGAAAAAAGGAATCATGACGGTTGTTGTGGGCGACCATAACTACGGAGAAGGTTCTTCACGTGAGCATGCTGCGATGCAGCCAAGACATTTAGGTGTTGCGGTTGTACTGGTTAAATCGTTTGCAAGGATTCACGAGACCAACTTGAAGAAACAAGGTATGTTGGCCTTGACCTTTGCCAATGAAGACGATTACGATTTGATTCAAGAAGACGATACATTCAACATCGTTGATGCAGCTGAGTTTGCACCGGACAAGCCTTTGACCATCGAAGTGGTGCACGCCGATGGAAGTAAGGATACCATTAAGGCAAACCACTCGTACAACGATGCACAGATCAAGTGGTTCAACGAAGGTTCGGCCTTGAACTTGATCAAGAAACAGAATGCTTAATTGTATTTAAATATAATCTGTAAAAACTCCTGACGTTGTAAAAGATGTCAGGAGTTTTTAATTTTTGAGAAATTTCAATGAAAATCAGTAAAAAGACCCTTCTCAATATTGTATTGATTCTTTTTGTTCTATCCTTTTTTGTAACACCTATCGGGTATTACGGAAAGATATGGTTGAACAGATTATTTGCTTTCTCCCCTAGGGTAATTGAAAAATCGGAGCAACAAAAAATCACCGATTACGATTGGAGGTTAAAAGATGAGGATTGGAATTTTTTCAATTTTGAAGAATCAAAAGGAAATGTAATCCTAATCAATTTTTGGGCATCATGGCGATTACCTTCTGAGGCAGAACTTGCAAGTATTCAGGAATTGTACGACAAATACAAGGGTAAGATGGATTTCTATATCATTACGAATGAAGAGCAGGAACCTGTAAAAGCCTTTATGGAAGAACATGGGTTCACCTTTCCCGTTACCTATTTGATCATTGGTGATAAAATGGCGGTGGGTTCCAGTAAAGCCCCATCATCTTATCTAATCGATAAGTCGGGGAATATTGTAATCCATGAAGAGGGAATTTCGGATTGGAGTACAGGAAAAGTCTACAAGTTATTGGATGAATTAATTACGGAATGAAGATAACGAAGGAACAGATCAGCAATGTAATTTGGATTTTGGCCATTGTACTTATATTGTTTACCCCTCTGGGTTTTTATCCCCGTGTATGGGTCAATAAAATTGTGGCGACAATAATTAGTCCAAGTGCGATTGATGAAGATGAACAAACCGTTTTAAAAAACTACAACTGGAACCTTGTTGATTTGGATGGAAACCAAACCAACTTGGAATCAATGAAAGGTGAGGTGGTATTGATTAATGTTTGGGCAACATGGTGCCCTCCGTGCGTAGCCGAACTGCCCGGTTTTGTTCAACTTTACGAAGATTATGGTGAAGAGGTAACTTTTGCTTTTGTTGCTAATGATCAAAAGGAAAAAGTCGAGGCTTTTCTGAAGAAAAAGGGGTATGATTTACCAATATACTTTCAAGTATCTGCAACTCCAACCGTTTTGGAAAGCGGAAGTATTCCAGTTACCTATATAATTGATAAACAGGGTAATATTGTTGTGGACAAAACAGGGGCGGCCAACTGGAATTCCGACAAGACCAGAAGTTTATTGGAAAAGCTTATTTCAGAATAATAACTATTTCTTCTTGAAATACTTAAAGGGAACAACCAGCATACCAAAGCATTCCCCATCTTCCTTGCCTAAATGTTTATGGTGGATTTTATGAGCCCTTCGTACACCTCGTGCATACCAGTTATTGGCATTTCTGAACATTTTAAAACGTTGGTGGATAAAAATGTCGTGTACCGTAAAGTAAGCAATTCCATAAGCGAGTATCCCGAAACCTAAAGGCCAACCGTACCAAAATGTGGTATAGCTGCCAAGGTAAAATAGGGTCATGCTCACTACGGCATAAAAAATGAAGAAAGCATCGTTTCGCTCAAACCACGAATCGTGGTCCTTTTTATGATGGTCTTTATGAAGGCTCCATAAGAAACCGTGCATTACATATTTATGGGTAAACCAAGCCATAAACTCCATAAAGCAAAAGGTTGCCAAAAATATTAATATCCAAAGTGCTACTTTCATTGTACCAATTGTAATTTATAATTAACGTAAGATTGAGCCAAAAGTCCAAACTTTTGATAGTTTGGCACTCTTATCCTTGTGTTCTTGATTTCTAGAGGAGGTGTGCTTTGCAGTTTTTGAAGCAGTTTCTTATAATACCTAAAGGCTGTGTAAACACCGAATTTGGCTTGCTCCGGTAATTTTACAATACCTGAATATCCAAGTGCAAAATCAGCCTTGATCTCATTTACGATACGTTTTTTGGACTCCTCATCAAGTTCCAAAAGATTTGTGTTGGGGAAATAAGTTCGGTTTAGATCTTCGTAATCTGCCTTTAAATCCCTTAAAAAATTCACTTTTTGGAATGCAGAGCCCAGAGCCATGGCCGACTCTTTCAGTTCCTCATACTTTTCCTTGTCGCCTTTAACGAACACGCATAGGCACATCAGTCCCACAACGTCGGCAGAACCATAGATGTACTCGCGATATTCATCAAAAGTCTCATAATTTTTCTTGGTAAGATCCATTCGCATACTTTTCATGAACGACTCTACCAAGTGATGTGGAATACCATATTTATGATAGGTGTATTGAAAAGAATTCAAAATAGGGTTTAAACTGATTTTGTCCTCAATGGCCTGTTCCATATCCTTTTCAAAGGCATCGAATAATTTGGCCTTGTCGTAATCGTGAAAGGTATCCACAATTTCGTCTGCAAAACGCACAAATCCGTATATATTGTAAATATCTGCCCTAATGGAGGGTGCCAACATTTTTGTTGCCAACGAAAATGATGTGCTGTAAGATTTGGTTACGATCTTACTGCAGTCGTACGAGACATCGTCAAAAATAGTTTTCATCTTTTTACTTCTTTAATGATTAAATCAGCCACCAGTTTACCGGAAATCAGGGATGGTGGGACCCCTGGGCCGGGTACGGTCAACTGACCGGTAAAGTACAAGTGTTTTACCTTGCTACTTTTAAGGTTAGGTCTTAAAAATGCCGTCTGGCGCAATGTGTTCGCCATACCATAGGCATTCCCTTTGTACGAATTGTACTGTTCCACAAAATCGTTTACACAGAAACTCTCTTTAAAAATTACTGAATTTTTTACAGATTGATGGGTTAATTTTTCAAATCGGTCCATCACAATATCAAAATACTGGTCTCTAAGTTGGGGAGTGTCCTCCAATCCGGGGGCGATTGGAATCAGGAAAAAGCCAGTTTCTTTACCATTTGGTGCCATCAAGGTATCCGTTACCGAAGGAAAATTGGCATAGAACAATGGATTGGTGGGCCATTGTGGATTATCATAAATTTCCTGGGCGTGTTTTTCAAAATCGGTATCAAAGAACAGATTGTGATGTTCAATGTTTTCCAATTTCTTATCAAAACCTATGTAAAACAAAAGTGAGGAAGGAGCATAGATTTTTTTGTCCCAGTAATCTTCGGAATACTGTCTATACTTTTTATCCAGCAAGGTCTCCGAATGATGGTAATCTGCTCCGCTCACCACATAATCCGCCAAGTGATTGGTTCCTTTGCTTCGAATTCCCAAAACTTCTCCGTCCGAGACCAAAATGTGGGTTGCTGGACTGCTAGTGTGTATGGTAACGCCCAATTCCTCGGCCACGCTCTTCATAGCTTTGATGATTTCATACATACCGCCTTTTGGATGCCAAGTTCCCAATCCAAAGTCGGCAAAGTTCATAAAGTTATAGAAGGATGGCGTCTTACTGGGTTTAGCACCCAAGAAAAGTACTGGAAACTCCAAAGTGGATACCAGTTTTGGGTTTTTGAACCTTTTGCGAACCTGCTGGCTAATAGTCTTAAAAAATTGGTCAACCTTTAAAACGGTTTCCTTTGTCACAAGTTCTAAAGGAGAAAGCCCTGGACGCAGCACCACTTTGTTAATGGCTATATCATAATTTTCTTGTGCCTCATGGATAAATTGTTTCAGTTGTTCGCTGCTTCCGGATTCAATACGTTCAAACTCTATGCAAATCTTATCCATACAATCACCTATTGTTATGGTATCATCCTCAAAGAAAATTTTGTAAGCAGGATTCAACTTGTCCAGTTGGTAGTAATCGGAAGTTTTTTTATCAAAATCGGCAAAGAATTTGTCAAAAATATCGGGCATCCAATACCAGCTTGGGCCAATATCAAAAGTAAACCCATCTTTAACCAATTGTCTGGCCCTACCGCCAACCGTATCGTTCTTTTCGAACATTTCCACCTCATACCCGGCTTTTGCCAAATAGCAAGAAGCGGAAAGGGATGAAAAACCGGAACCAATAACAATTACTTTTTTCATTTTGGGACTACAGAAAATCTACTAGTTGATTAATGGATTTAAATATCTTAATGGGACCAAGTTGCTTTTCTTCGCCTATCTCTTGTATTTGATAGCCCATTACATAAAGCTTTGATCCAGGTGATTTTTTCAGGACTTCACCAAATCGGTCAAAATAATCATCGATTTCATCCTTGGTGGGCGAAACTGTGAAATACGAAACAAACCTTATGTTGCTGTAATATTTGAGCAAATCTTCCAAGCTTTCTATGGGCATGGTTTGGCCAAGATAAATAGTTTTGTAACCGTGCAAGGCTAATTGATAATTGACATACAAAAGCCCTAGTTCGTGGATTTCGTTCTCGGGCAAAAAGAGAACATATACTTCATCTTTTTTGGTCGGGGCCTCAAATTGAAGCTTTTCTGTATGGATGTAGATTTTTTGTTTGATGAGGTTGGAAATAAAATGTTCGTGGGCAGGACTTATGGTATTGGTCTGCCACAACAACCCAAGTTCATTCAGTAATGGAATGAACACATCATTGAAAATTTGGGTGAACGACTTTTCTTCCATTAGCCCATTGTAGGTCTTCAAGAATAACGATTGGTCAAAATTGAGCATAGCCAACTTCAATGAATTCAGTGCATGGCTTTTCTCGCTCTTTTCTGAAATAATTTCATTGACCAAGGCGGGAATTTTTTCCTCGCCCATTTTGGCAATCTTGGAAATTTTGTACCCATTATTATAAAGGAGGGTAACGTTCAATAGCTTTTGAAGACTTTCAAGATTATAGGTGCGAATGTTGGTGTCAGTTCTTTCAGGACTGAATAAATTATATCGCTTTTCCCAAATTCTAATGGTATGGGCCTTAATACCAGAAAGGTTTTCCATATCCCGAATACTAAAAGAAGTCTTTACGTTGTTCATCTTTTTCAATTAAACCTTAAACAAATTTACGATTTAAAAGACGCCATCCTAGTTTTTTATCATAAAATTTAGATTCTTCCTTATATATATCAGCGTTTTGGGAAAAGGTTTGAGGATTTCTCAAGGGGTGTTTAAATATAAAAACCGCAATTGCTTGCGGTTTTTTCTGTGCCCACGACTGGAGTCGAACCAGCACGTCCTTACGAACACTACCCCCTCAAGGTAGCGTGTCTACCAATTCCACCACGTGGGCTTTTGGAATTTTAGGTGTGCAAATATAATTTTTTTGTCCAAAAGGGCGGGATTTAAATAGTATTTTATGTTTGGTTCAAGGTGGTTGTTTTTTAATTGAACCATTTAAAGCTTTGCAACCATATAACTTTCCTAAAATGGCGATTCACATGTATTGGGAGGTGGATTAAATCCCGTAATTTTGTTTCATGTTTTTTCAACTGCAAACTATGGACAAGGATTTAGGTCGTTTACTTTATAACTATTTGATCGAAACAGGAATGGCGGAAGGCTTAGCATCCTATGTCAACTTGTTTGTCTTGATGGTTGTGGTTCTTGTACTTGTTTTTTTGTTGGATGTTCTTATTTGGAAAATACTACGTGGACTATCCGTTAGGTTGGCGAGGAAATCCAAAAATAATTTTGATAATTTTTTGGTGGCTCACCGAGTGCCGCGTTATGTGGCACACGTATTTCCCCTACTAATTTTACTTGAGTTTGTTCCAGTGGCTTTTGTAGATTTTAGCTATGGTGGTGTTATTGTACTGAAAACGATTAAAATACTGTTCGTTTTTTTAACATTGATCATTTTCAGAAAGTTTTTCAAAAGTGTGAACGGATATCTGAAAACACTTCCAAAATTTAAGGATAAGCCCATAGACAGTTATGTTCAGGTATTTATGATTTTTGCTTGGGTGGTCGGTATTTTAACCATTTTCGCCATTGTTACAGATACCACGGTATGGAAGTTTTTTACGGCCCTCGGTGCTGCATCGGCCGTGGTGCTGCTCATATTTAAAGATTCTATTTTGGGTCTTGTGGCAAGCATCCAAGTTACCATAAACGACATGGTCCGGATTGGGGATTGGATCACTTTTGAAAAGTATGGTGCGGATGGAGATGTAGTCGAGATAAGTTTGGCTACGGTTAAGGTTCAGAATTTTGATATGACCATAACCACGATTCCAACTTATGCTTTGATTTCAGATTCTTTCAAAAATTGGCGGGGCATGCAGGTGTCAGGAGGTCGTCGAATAAAGCGGTCGTTGATCATCAGTCAAAAAAGTATTCGGTTTTTAACACCAGAAGAAAGTGAAAACCTAAAAAAGATTCAGTTGGTAGAAGCATATATTGCCCATAGGAGCGACCAAATAAAAAGCTACAATGAATCTAACCAAATAAACAAGGAGCTTTTGCTCAATGGGCGTAATCTTACCAATTTTGGTGTTTTCAGGAAATACGTAACAGACTATGTGGAGAACCACTCTGCGATAAACAAAGGAATGACCCTTATGGTGAGACAATTACAACCTACTCCGCAGGGGATTCCTTTGGAAATTTATGCGTTCAGTTCCGACAAACGTTGGGAAAACTATGAGTACGTGATGGCTGATATTTTTGACCACTTATTGGCTGCGGTACCTTACTTTTCCCTGGAGGTTTTTGAATTGCCGGTTTCATTGGACCATACGCAGAAAAAGTAAATTTATACGCTTGGATAACTCCAAAGGCAACCTTGTCCCTGATGATTCGTTGTCAACAGAGCGTTTATGAACTTGTTTGGAAAAAGCCTAATGGTTTTGTATAACAGGCAACTATATCCAGTATTGGGTTAAGAATTCAAAGAAATCTTTTTTAAGCTCTGCATAAATTTCACGCTGGGCTTCCATTTTTTTACGGAATTCTACATGTTTGTTTACCAAAGATACGTCCAAAGCCTTTTCGCCAACTTTGCTATGTTCGGCCATATTGGATTCATGTTCCTCTATGGTTTCCTCAAGGTCTTCAATTACATTACCATGTAAAATAAATTCATTTTGATAATGTTCCAGTTTGGCAAGAAACTTTTGGTCTTCGTACAGCCCAATTAGTTCACTCAATCTGTTCTTAAATGTTTTTAGCTCATCTTTCCAAAAATCGAGCTCGCGTTCCCATTGTTTGTGTTCAAAATGGAGATCTGAATCGTAAATTAATGTTTCCATGATATTTTGTTTTATGTTCAAAAGTTGATGTCAACTTACTTGAACGGTTCTCTATATTTGTTTTTTTCAACATCGAAATAATTTACAAGCAAGTTTGGATTGCTGGGTTTTTCAGTATCCTCTCCCAGTATTTTTTCCCCTCGCTTGCCCAAAAGCTTTTCGAGGTCGTCTTTGTCCACCACTTCTTTTTTAAGAAGTAATTGTGCGAGATTTTCCAATTCTTCTTTATGGGCTATCAGTAATTCTTTGGTTCGCTCATAGGAGGACATGATCAAATCACGTACTTCATGATCGATTTGTTTGGCCATTTCTTCACTATAGGGTTTTCCTAATAATCGTTCGTTATCGCCCGTGGAATCATAAAAACTGATAGGTCCAATCTCTTCATCCAGACCATAGTAGGATACCATGGTATAGGCCTGTTTTGTTACTTTTTCAAGGTCGTCCAAGGCACCAGTAGAAGCTTCTTTGAAAATAATTTCCTCCGCTGCCCTTCCACCAAGTGAAGCACATAACTGGTCGATAAATTGTGATTTGGTCACAATTTGGCGTTCTTCTGGTAAGTACCAAGCTGCTCCTAATGACTTTCCTCTGGGGATTATTGAAACCTTGACAAGGGAGTCCACATGTTTTAAGTGCCAACTGGCAACAGCATGGCCGGCTTCGTGATAGGCAACAATTTCTTTTTCCTTTGGGGAGATAATCTTGCTTTTTCGTTCCATCCCTACAATGACTCGGTCCCTTGCTGCCATAAAGTCCTCTTGCTCTACTTCGTTTTTTTTCTTTCGTGCCGCAATCAAGGCTGCCTCATTACAAATGTTGGCAATGTCGGCTCCGGAGAAGCCTGGGCTTAATTTCGCCAGTACTTCGATGTCAACATTTTTTGAAAGTTTTAAAGAACGAATGTGCACTTTAAAGATTTCTGCTCGTTCCGTTTGATTGGGAAGTTCCAAATAGATATGGCGGTCGAACCTTCCAGGGCGTAAAAGAGCCTTGTCCAATACATCTGGGCGGTTGGTTGCAGCTAACACAATAACTCCTGTGTTATCGCCAAAGCCGTCCAGTTCGGTTAGTAATTGGTTCAAAGTGCTTTCACGTTCATCATTCGCTTGGAAAGCATTTATTTTACCTCGGGAGCGGCCAACGGCATCAATCTCATCAATAAAAATGATGCTAGGTGCTTTTGCCTTTGCTTTTTTGAAGAGGTCCCTTACCCGTGATGCACCCACACCTACGAACATCTCCACAAACTCGGAACCCGATATGGAGAAAAAAGGCACTTGGGCCTCACCGGCAACCGCTTTGGCCATCAAGGTTTTTCCCGTTCCAGGCGGACCAACAAGTAGAACACCCTTGGGTATTTTAGCACCCAGCCTAGTGTAGTCCTCTGGATTTTTAAGAAAGTCCACAACTTCCATTACTTCGGTCTTGGCCTCCTTTAGGCCAGCAATATCATTAAAGGTGACCTTGCTTTTAGTTCCTTTTTCGGTAAGTTTTGCTGTTGATTTTCCAAAATTGAACAGCGGATTTCCACCTTTGCCTCCTCCCATCCTACGGAGTATGAACATCCAAATGAAAACGAAAAAAACTAGAGGCAATAACCATGATAGAATGGTGACTATATCCACTCTGTTTTCATATCTAACATCAAGGTTTTCAGTTATGCCCATATCATCTTGAGCACGTTGAAGTTTGGTTTCAAAACTTTCTACTGAACCTATAGTGATATAATAATGCGGCCCTGAGCCGGAGGAAAGTAACCCGTCATCATTTTTGAATTCCGGGTCGTCCAATGCACTTTTTTTGATGTAAATCTGCGCAACCTCTTTGTTGACAACAACAATCCTTTCGATGGCATTCTTGGCCAAAAGGGTGTCTTCGAATTTAGACCATCCTATTTCTTTGGATGTTCCAACACTTTTATTGAAAAATGGGAATGCTATTAAGAAAATAAGCACAAGCCAATATATCCAACTTACATTGCTGCCTCCTTTGGGAGGTTTTGGATTTTCACCCATGTTCCTCTCCTTGTTGTTGTCTTTGTATTTGGAATTGGTGGACATTTTATTCCCATTCGTTTTATTTAGTGATGGTTTAACCCATACCTATGGATTATCTCAAATCTACTTTACAATACCATCATTTAAAATGATTTAGGTCATCCTAACTAGTTGCCAATCTATCTTTTTTTAAGCTTGCGAGTCATGTTTTTTCTGGCTGTGTTCCTGATTTAGGTCATAGGAGTCTCAGATTCATAATTGTATTTTTAGAAGAATCAAAACTGTTATCATGGACATTCTTCAGGACAAGAGCTATGTTTCATTGGATACCCGTAACCCAATATGGGATAGGATATTCACGGTAGCCCCTTTGGTAGTGGTTGGAACCAAGGAGAAGGATGGGTATGATCTTGCTCCAAAACACATGGCCACCCCACTTGGGTTCGATAACTATTTTGGGTTTGTCTGTACGCCAAGGCATGGTACCTATCAAAATGTAAACAAAACAGGAGAATTCACCGTTAGCTTTCCTAAACCAGATCAGGTAACAACCACTTCCCTGAGCGCTTCGCCCAGAACGGAAGCATTGAGTAAATCCCAACAGATTGTCGAAGCTTTGCCTCTGGTTAAAGCAGCTTCCATGGATGCACCTTTGGTGAAGGATGCGTATTTGTACTTGGAATGTGAGTTGTTCAAGATTATCGATGGTTTTGGGGAGAATAGCATCATCACTGGAAAAATTAAGGAAGCCTACGTGCACAACGATTATTTGAAGGTTTCCGAAAAGGACGAACAGGAACAATTAAATAACAACCCTTTGTTAGCATACATTTCTTATGGTCGTTTTGCCAAGATTGACGAGACATACAACTTTCCTTTCCCAAAAGATTTTAAAAGATGACTTCCAAGGTTACACATAGGGCAGATAGTATCTTGAATCAACTCAAATTAAATGAGAAAGAAATGTTGGGCTTTTTGGGGAAGCTCGTATCGTTGGAGTCACCTTCTCGTGACCCAAAGTCCCAATATCAAATTTTAAAATTTATAGCGAAAGCGTTACAAGAATTGGGTTTTTATACACTGCATGTACCAGGTAGGGAAACCGGTGGATTTTTATATGCCAGACCCAACAACAGAGATAAAACCAAAGCTTTACAATTGATGATTGGGCATTGCGATACGGTATGGGAACTGGATACGCTAAAAAGAATGCCATTGACAAAAGAAGATCAAACCATGAAGGGGCCTGGAATTTATGATATGAAGGCCGGACTTACCCAAATCATATTTGCCTTGAAGGCCATTGATGAATTGAATTTGACCTTGCCATTAACTCCTGTTATCCTGATTAATTCCGATGAAGAAATTGGAAGCAAAGAATCCAGAAAAGCCATTGGACGATTGGCCAAGGTGTGCGAACGAGCCTATGTTATGGAACCACCGTTGGGATTGACAGGTAAATTGAAAACCGCAAGAAAAGGGCTTGGACGCTTTACGATTACCGTAAAAGGGAAAGCTGCCCATGCTGGACTGGACCCTCAAAAGGGGGCAAGTGCTATTGTGGAGTTGTCCCATCAAGTGCAACGCCTATATGCCATGAACGATTTTGATAAGGGGATTACCGTTAATGTTGGGATGATAGAAGGTGGGGTTTCACCCAATGTGATTGCACCGGAAAGCAAAGCAGTTGTAGATGTTCGTGTATTGAACAAAAAAGATGGGGAACGAATAACAAAACAGATTCTTGCACTCAAACCGACATTGCCAGAGGTGGAGGTGCACATAGAGGGAGGAATAGGAAGACCACCCATGGAGCATACACCGGGCAATCGGATGCTTTGGAAAATGGCCAAAGCCAACGGAGCCCTTTTAGGACTGGAATTGGAGGAAGCAACCGCCGGTGGGGGTTCGGATGGCAATACCACTAGCTTATATACCGCCACCTTGGATGGATTGGGTACTACAGGGGATGGGGCCCATGCCCAACATGAACACATTTTATTGGACGAGTTTCCGGTTAGGACAGCATTATTGGCCCTTTTGATGTTGGCCAAGGCAGGGGACAATTAAACTTTGTATTATGGATCACAAATATATTTATGCATCATTGACCAGAATATCCGATCTAGCAGAAAAGGGGTTCGAAGTAAAGGCCCTTCCTAGGGACAAATGGGAAACAGGTGATTATGTCGTATGTGAAATTTTGAACGAAGGGGGAGAGAGCTTAAGAATGGAACTCCCCAATGGTAGGATGCGAGGGGTTATTGCTGGTGAACACATCGTAGGAGCACTGGGGGAGCGATATGCTACTTTGGAAGCCACTGGGAGTTGGAGAAATGTAACTGACGATTTAAAAATGACAGTACTTACAGGTGCCGGGCTATTCGGTAAACTAACGTCCAAGTCCATGTTTATTCCTAAAATGATCAAGATTATTTATAAAGGTCATGCCGTTAGGGAGGGCAAAAAGGTTACGATGGATGATTTTGTTGAGACGATTCCAAAGGTCCCCTTCAAAACTCCTATAATCTTATTCGTGGGGACTTCCATGTCAGCAGGTAAAACAACCTCTGCCCGAATAGTAACCAATATTTTTAAGCAAGCAGGGTATAAAGTAGTCGGTGCAAAACTTACTGGAGCTGGTCGCTATAAAGATATATTGGCCTTCAAGGATGTTGGAGCGGACACGATATTGGATTTTGTAGATGTAGGGCTTCCTTCGTCCATTTGCCCCACCGAGGTTTATAAAGAAAAATTTGAACAGATGCTCAGTAGGATTGCCAAAGAAAATGCAGATGTTGCCATTATAGAAATTGGAGCATCACCTTTGGAACCCTATAATGGAGATGTTGCCATAAATGCACTGAGGGAACACATCAAATGTACTATTTTAAGTGCTTCGGACCCTTATGCGGTGTATGGCTTGATGAAGGCTTTTGAACTGGTTCCCGATATTGTCACTGGGGTAGCTTCCAACACTTTGGCAGGAGCAAAAATGGTAAAGGAATTGTGCGGTGTAAGAGCGTTAAACTTGATAGATTCCACCACTACCAAAGCATTAAAGGAAATTTTGACAGAGAAAACAGGAATGTCACTCAAAACAAAATGAAACTTTCCAAAAATGCCCAACAATTACTCCATGCAAGGTATTTACTCAAGAATACCGAAGGTGAAGTAATTGAAACCCCGGAACAACTTTTTAAGAGGGTGTCCAAATATGTGGCAAGCGCCGAAAATGAAGATAAAGAAAAGTGGGAAGTTCGATTTAATGACCTACTGACCAATCTCTATTTTTTACCGAATTCACCAACCTTAATGAATGCAGGATTACCCAACGGACAGCTGAGTGCTTGTTTTGTTTTACCTGTTGAAGATAGCCTAAGTAGCATATTTACCACCTTGAAAAATACAGCCATGATTCATCAAAGTGGGGGAGGAACCGGTTATAACTTTTCCCAGCTTCGACCACATGGGGACATGGTTTCATCATCCGGAGGGATTTCTTCGGGGCCCATGGCCTTTATCAAAATTTATGACACAGCAACGGAACATGTAAGGCAAGGAGGAAAACGTAGAGGAGCAAACATGGGAATACTAAATGTTGACCATCCCGATATTGAAGCGTTTATCTTGGCAAAATCCAAAGGAAATGCTTTGCATAATTTTAATCTATCCGTGGGAATTACCGACGATTTTATGAAAGCGGTACAGCAAGGAGCTGATTGGAACTTAATTAACCCGAGAACAAAAAAGATTGCGAAAACCATCAAAGCCAAAAAACTATGGAACGAGATAGTTTCACAAGCATGGGCCACGGGAGACCCGGGACTTATTTTCTTGGATACGATAAACAAGCATAATCCGGTAGCTGACATTGGTGAAATTCAAAGCACCAATCCCTGTGGTGAAGTTCCATTGTTCGAATACGAAAGTTGTAACCTTGGCTCTATCAATTTGGCTAAAATGGTTTCATCCAAAGAATCGAAGGTAAAGGTGGACTGGAATAAATTGGAAGGAACCATCGCATTGGCCGTTAGGTTTTTGGATAACGTGATTTCGGCAAACCATTATTTATTGCCTCAAATAGAACAAGAGACCAAAAGCAATAGAAAAATTGGACTTGGTGTAATGGGTTGGGCAGAAATGCTGGCATTGCTCAACATACCCTACGCATCTGAAGAAGCCATTTCATTGGGAGAAAAGCTCATGCAATTTGTTCAGGACAAGAGTTATAGTGCTTCCGCTGAATTGGCTATGGAGCGAGGTGTGTTTCCCAATTGGGAAAGAAGCATTTTCTACCCAAATAAACCCATGCGAAATGCTACATGTAATAGTATAGCGCCAACGGGGAGTATTTCAGTAATCGCTGATACCTCGTATTCCATTGAACCTTTATATGCCTTGGCCTATAAACGTGTCGGGATATTGGAAAACCAAACCCAAATGGAGGTAAATCCGATTTTTGTGGAAAAAATGCAAGCCTTGGGATTATGGACCGATGAAGTGAAAAATGAAGTACTGAATAACGGAGGTATCCAACATCTGGAGGATATTCCGAAAGTTGTAAAAAAAGTATTCGAAACGAGTTTGGAGATTCCATGGGAATATCATTTACGGCACCAACAGGCTTTTCAAAAACATACGGACAATGCCGTGTCCAAAACCATTAACCTATCTAAAAGCACTTCCAAAGAAACTGTTTCGGATATTTACATGACGGCCTGGAAGTATGGACTCAAAGGCATAACCATTTATAGGGATGGGAGCAAGGCCAATCAGGTTTTGCAGGCCTGCCATTTGAACAAGAGCCCCAATTGTTGAATAAGGCTTAAGATATGGCAGCCGCAAGTGCAATTTTAACCATGTCTTTAAAAGTGGTTTCACGTGCATGTGCGGAGAGTTTTTCATCCGTTACCAAGGAATCGGAAATGGTCAAAATAGTCAAGGCCTTAATATTGTATTTTGCTGCAATGGTATACAATCCTGCTGTTTCCATTTCAACACAAAGGACTCCGTATTGGGCCCACAGCTTATATTCTTCGGGATCATCGCTATAAAATTCATCAGAGGAAAGCACATTCCCTGCTTTAATGGGTATGTTGTTCTTTTGGGCATAGTTGACCGCCTTTATAAAAAGGTCAAAATTGGCGGTTGGGGAATAATCCGAGTTGATGAACCTGGAATTGTTCATGCCCGAAGTAGTGGAAGCGGCCATGGCCAGGACCACATCATTGAGCTTAACATCTTCCTGGTATGACCCTGCAGACCCCACTCGGATAATGTTTTTTACACCATAATCGTTGATGAGTTCATGGAAATAGATCATGGCCGAAGGCATGCCCATTCCACTGCCCTGAACGGATATCCTTTTTCCCTCAAAGGTGCCGGTATAGCCCAACATTCCCCGTACCCTATTGTAGCAAACCGGGTTTTCAAGAAAGGTTTCTGCAATCCATTTAGCCCTTAGCGGGTCACCGGGCATTAAAACAGTTTCGGCAATTTCACCTGGTTTAGCTTCTATATGGGTACTCATGGTTTTTCTTATTTAAGTAGTTCAGGACCAGAGGATGTTCCTATTCGCGATACTCCAAGATCAATATATTGCAATGCCATCTCTTTATTCTTCACTCCTCCAGATGCTTTTATTTTTGCTTTGTCTTCAACAATGCGTTTCATCAGTTTTACATCTTCAACAGTGGCACCGCCAGTTCCAAATCCGGTTGAGGTCTTTACAAAATCTGCATGAGCCTCAACTGCCAAGGCACAGGCTTTTTCTTTTTCTGAATCAGTGAGGTAGCATGTTTCGATAATTACCTTAAGTATTTTATCGCCAATAGCCTGTTTTATAGCATGGATTTCATCTCGAACAGCATCATACATTTCCGACTTCAGCCACCCAATATTTATGACCATATCAATTTCGTCCGCTCCATGTTCAACACAGTCCACGGCCTCAAAGACCTTTGCTTTGGCGGACATGGCCCCCAATGGAAAACCAATTACGGCAGCAACTTTCACGGAGGTGGTTTTCAATGTTTCTTTAGCGATAGGCACATGGCAACCGTTTACGCACACGGCATAAAAACCGTAGGTTTTGGCTTCTTCACATAGTTTTTGAATATCCGCGGTAGTTGCGGTAGGTTTTAAATTGGTTTGATCAATAAAATCTGCTAATGCCATATTAGTGGTTAAAGAGCTGTTTGAGCTTAAATATAGTCAACATCTCCGATCTATTTTTTCCAGCAAAGGAGCTGGCAATGGATTCCGCAGTTTCAACAATCAGCTTTTTTATGGTTTCAGGGAATTTTTCGTGATGCTCCATGTAGAACTCCTTAAACTCCTTAAAGTATTCTTCTCCCTCTTTTTCCTCGCCTTCCAGCCAATCAAAAACAATTTCGATTTGATAGGCGGCATCCGTGTGGAATTCATCTTCAAATTTGTCTACTTCTAACCAATGTTGGCGTACATACTCCCTTAATCTTTCCACTTCTTTGGGCCTTACATTTTTATCGGCCATGGCTACGGCATAGAATAGCTTTCCAAGGTTTTGGTAGAATTCATTACCTATTTTTTCAGAATTGAGCATAACCTTAGTTTTTAGTTCATATTAAAAGTAGAACTAATGTTACTTAATTTTTATGACATTGCTCAACAAATAGTTTAGCGAAGTAGGTTTAATTATTCCTTCGGTTTACACTCCTATTGCTGCGACCCCTATCACTGTTGTTTTGGTTGTGATAACGCTCAATATTGTCATCGTAGTAGTTACGAACTCGCTCGTATCTTGACCTGTTCAAATTGTATGAGCGGTAACGTGGCGGCAATACTTTGTTTCGCCTCCATACGCCTCCATCCAAATAAATATAGGTTCTGGCCGAGAGATCATAATAGATACTGAACTCTGGAAAAAACACATATCGCACTGTTTCAATCCTATTCGGATAGAACCAGGGAGGTGGCGGGTCTGACAATCTATGAGAAACAATAACTGGCCCACAGGCTTGAAAGCCTGATAGAACCAAGAATAAACCTATTAGTAAAAAAGCTTTTTTCATGATTTTAAGTTTTATCGGAAAAGTACTGCAAAGTTCAAATGCAAGTAAATGATCCAGGTCATTTCAAAAGATTGTCTTATAGGGTAGTTTTATATTAAAGCAAAAACCTAAAATCATATATCATGCTGAAGGATCACACAAGAAAATATCATGAACTCACGGGGCTCATGGAGAAATTGGGGGGTGAAATCCCTGAAACCATGGGGGCTTTTGATAAGCTCCATAAATCGAGCACAAAGGATGGGGCACTAGATAAGAAGACAAAGGAACTCATAGCTTTGGGAATAGCCATCACTGTGCGTTGTGATGGTTGTATTGCGTTTCATGTAAACGACGCCTTAAAATCAGGAGCGTCTACCACTGAGGTAGTGGAAACCATAGGAGTTGCGGTGTTAATGGGAGGTGGCCCATCCGTGGTCTATGGCTGTGAAGCACTGGAGGCGATGCATCAATTTGCAACACTCCAAAGCGGGGGATAAGCTATTAACGTATAGGTCACAATAAAATGAAAGGAGCATATGCCCCTGTTCTTACTGATAATGGTCATATGAAAACAACCACAACAAACCTATTTTTGAAAGTATCGAAATAGGTGATAAACAAGGCCATGGCAGTGAAAATAATCAATAAGACCAAGGATTTCTTTATGGAGATAGGCGATCTGTCCTATTTCGCTGTGCGTTTTTTTAGACAAGCAGTTACCCCTCCTTTTGAGTTTAAGGAATTACTTAAGCAAAGCTACCAAGTTGGCAATAGGTCTTTATTGTTGGTGGCCACCACTGGATTTATAATAGGTCTTGTATTAACGCTCCAAACCCGCCCCACCTTAATTGAGTTTGGAGCTGTTTCTTGGATGCCCAATATGGTCGGCATCTCTATAGTTAGAGAGGTTGGTCCGGTTATTACAGCCCTAATATGCTCTGGGAAGATTGCCTCTGGTTTTGGGGCCGAGTTGGGTTCCATGAGGGTGACCGAGCAAATCGATGCCATGGAGGTTTCCGGCACAAATCCATTCAAATATTTGGTAGTGACCCGAATTTTAGCCGCTACTTTAATGTTACCTTTATTGGTGATATTCGGGGATTTAATTGCGCTTTTTGGTTCCTCTTTGGTCGAATTTATGAAAGGGAATGTGTCTTTTACATTGTATTTTAATACGGTTTTTGATGCCTTGTCTTACGGAGATTTGGTGCCGGCCACCATAAAATCCTTTTTCTTCGGCTTTGTAATTGGGTTGACAGGATGCTACAAAGGGTATAAAACGGGAAGGGGTACGGCAGGAGTGGGCATTGCAGCAAATACCGCCGTGGTAATGGCGTCCCTACTATTGTTCGTAGTGGATTTTGTTGCGGTGTTCGTATCCGATATTTTTTATGAACTGTAATGAATGTAAAAGAAAACATAGCGCCCAATAAAAATGATACATCTACAGAAGATGTTGTGGTCCGGATACAAGACCTGTATAAGAGTTTTGGCGATAACCATGTATTGAATGGTTTTAATATGGTGTTGCGAAAAGGCGAAAACTTGGTGGTAATGGGGAAATCCGGTTCCGGCAAATCGGTAATGATCAAGTGTCTTGTTGGTTTGATGGTTCCAGATAGTGGAGTAGTTGAAGTTTTGGGAGAGGATATAGCCAATTTAAATCGGGTCGACCTTGATGAATTGCGGTCAGATATCGGATTTCTTTTTCAAGGTAGTGCCTTGTACGATTCCATGACGGTAAGGGAGAACTTGGAGTTCCCCATGAGACGCCATCGCAAAAAGTTCGAAGGGATTACCGACACCCTGCCACTGGTAAAGGAGGCTTTGGAAAATGTAGGTTTGGGCCATACCATGGACTTGATGCCGGAAGAGTTGTCTGGAGGGATGAAAAGACGTGTTGCATTGGCCCGGGCGATTATTTTAAAGCCAAAATTGATTTTATACGACGAGCCAACCAGTGGTCTGGATCCCATAACAGCCAAGGAAATCATTGGCCTGATGAGGAGTATCCAGAAGAAATATGGGACTTCCGCATTGATTATTACACATGATGTGGACTGTGCCAGGGTAATTTCTGAACGAATGATTTTGTTGGTGGATGGAATCAATTATGCGGAGGGTACCTATGAAGAACTGGTTGCATCATCGGACCCTAAAATAAATGCTTTTTTTAAAAAATGATATGACAACTAAAACTCCAATGCAGAATCTGAAACTGGGCATATTCGTTGTGCTCGGCACCATATTGTTGATTATTGCCGCCTATCTTATCGGCAACGGTCAAAGTCTGTTTGTGAAAAAATTTACCGTCAATGCTGTATTCAGCAATGTAAATGGTTTGCAAGTAGGGAATAATGTGCGTTTTTCTGGTATTGACATAGGTACTGTGGATAATATCGAAATGATGAACGATAGCACCATAATCGTTTACATGGCCATCAACAAAAAAATGAAGGAACACATTCGAAGTGATGCTGTGGCCACCATTGGTTCCGATGGTTTGGTCGGCAGTATGTTGGTAAACATTGTTCCGGGAAAAGGAGATGCCGCTCTTATAGAAGATGGTGCCAGATTGAAATCATACAGTAAGATTTCATCTCAAGATATGCTTAATACTTTAAGTGTCACCAATGAAAATGCGGCCTTGTTAACTTCGGATTTATTAAAAGTCGCTCAGTCTCTAACGGAGGGAAAAGGAACTTTGGGGCGTTTGCTGAACGATACATTGATGGCAAAAGACCTCAAGCAAACTATTAATAACCTCAAAATTAGTAGTAATCAGGTGAACACAACTTTGGCCGAGCTTCAACAAACATTAAAAACCATTAACTCCGGTGATGGAGTTGCAGGAGTTTTACTGTCAGACACTTTATCTGCAGAAAGGGTTAGGAACATTATACAAAATCTGGAAGTATCGAGTAATGAAATAAACAGGTTGACCACAGACTTGAACACCGTAATTGGGGATGTAAAAAATGGTAAAGGAGTTCTCAATAAGGTGGCTACGGATACCATATTGGCCAATCAACTGATGAGAACCATGAAGAACATTGAAGAAGGAACAGAGAAATTTAACGAGAACATGGAAGCCCTTAAACACAATTTCTTGACGAGGGGTTACTTTAGAAAATTGGAGCGAGAACAAAAAAAGCAAGCAAAACAAAATCAATGATGCAACTTTAATGACCTATGATCATACCATCCTCCATTTGTATGATACGGTCCGTTCGCTTGGCAAAATCTTCATCGTGGGTCACTACCAATAATGACAAACCTTGTTCTTCTTTCAAGTTTTTAAAAATATTGAACACATTTTCAGAATTGTGACTGTCCAAATTACCCGTGGGTTCGTCACCCATCAAAATGGTAGGATCGTTGATCAAGGCACGTGCAATAGCAACCCGTTGTTTTTCACCACCTGATATCCTGGACGCCCGTTGGTGTGCCAAATGGCCAATATGAAGCATTTCCAATTTTCGGTGAGCATCCTTCTCAATTTCCGCATGGGACTTTTCCGCAAGTTTCTTGGCAGGCAGCATTACATTCTCCAGCACACTGAATTCCGAAAGCAAATAATGAAATTGAAATACAAAGCCAATATTTTTGTTTCTGATTTGCGACAGTTCCCGTTGTGACTTTCCCGTTACAAGTTGGTTATTGATGGATAGCTCGCCAGTATAGTCGGTGTCCATTGTAGAGAGAATATATAACAAAGTGGATTTTCCGGAGCCTGATTTGCCCATTATGGAGGCGAATTCCCCCTGCTTCACCCCAAATGAAATATTTTTCAGCACATGGAAGTCCTTGGGCTTATGAAAGTGTTTATTGATATTTTTTGCTTCTAGTACAAGGTTCATATGCGTTGCTAAGTTCCTCTAATAATTTTTACGGGGTCTATTTTCTTGGCTCTATTCGATGGTAGGTAACCTGCCACAAATGTTGAAATTAGAGCGAAAGCAATTCCAATGAAATAATAGGTTCCGTTGAAATTTACAGGGTAGGTGGTAATAGTGGGCAATGCATCTGTTTCAAAAGGAGTATTATCAATAAGATGGGAAAGCCCAAATCCAATCAACAAGCCCAAAAAACCTCCCAAAATTCCAATGAGTATGGCCTGAGCCATAAAAATGTACTGCACATCCTTACCCGAAAATCCAGTAGCCTTCAAAATGGCAATATCCTTCATTTTTTCATAAATAAGCATGTTCAGAATATTGTAAATACCAAATCCGGCCACAATAAGAAGGGTAATGGAAACCGCATAGGTAATAAGGTTTCTGATGTTGGACCCCGTTTCAAATTGGGCATTGGCCTCATTGATATCAACGGCCTTTACATTGAACTGTTTTTCCAAACTCCTGGCCATGGGTTCGGACTCGGCAATGTTCAATAACTTTATATTGATGTCGGTCACGTAGTTTTCCGATTCTCCCAAAATACGTTGAACTGTGTTCAGGTTGGCAAAACTTTGCACATTGTCTATTTCGGCGATTCCACTTTGATAGATGCCAACAATTTTCAAAGGGAAAATATCTCCTGCAACAGTACTTATCTGAACTCTATCTCCAATGGAAAGGGACATTTTTTCCGCCAACCCTGCACCCAATAAAATTCCATTAGTGTTGTTTTTTAAAGCTTCCGGAGTCCCTTCCACAATGTTATCCTGTATGTTGGAGAGTCGAACCTCTTCTATAATATCAACCCCCACAAGATTACCACCGAGTTCTATGGAGCCGGACAGGTAAAAGATTTGTGCCCTAAGTTGGGGAGTTGCTCCTCGTACATTGGGATGTTTTTTCAGATAGCTTAAAATAGGAAGCGCGTTGTGTATTTTTTCCTGATTTTGTTTGGGCTTGATGGAGTGTACAAAATTCATGGCATCCTTAAACTCCTGGTAGCGGGAAATGGGTTGGGTTTCGGAAGGGCGGATTTCGTTGTACATGTGAATGTGTGGTGTTTGGTTAAGTACCAAATCATCCAACATTCCATTAAGTCCGGTCATAAAACTCACTAAGGTGATATAGGCGCCAATTCCAAAAGTTACTCCAAGTGTTGCGGTAACCGTGGATTTCATCTTGGTGACAAGATGGGTTTTGGCAATGCCCAATATCACGCTCCAATTGATCATTGCTCTGGTTTATAAATTGCTGTATTCTCATCCAAACCGTCCAAAATTTCCACCCTATCCAAATTCTGTAGTCCTAGGGTGACCTCTATTTCGCCATTGTCGGTAAGCACTTTTGATGTATTGATGAGGTATTCCTTTGGAATGGTAAGGGTTTGCTCTTTTTTGGAGATAACAATATTACCTTCTCCGGATAGTCCCGGATACAAGGTGCTTGGAGGGTCTTTAAACAGGGCCTCTACCTTAAAAGTCTGAGAACGCTCATCCTTTCTTGGGTAGATTTTGTCCAATGTAGCCTCAAAAACCTCAGAGTCATAGGAGTCAAGGGTTAGGAAGACCTGTTGTCCGATTTTCAGCTTTACAATATCCACTTCATCGACCAATAACTCAATGATAAATTTGTCGCTTTTACCCACAGCTGCAACAGGTTGCTGGGTATTAACTATTTCTCCGGGATTTTTATAGATAGCATAAACGGTTCCGTTTATCTTACTTTTAATCGTAAAGTCTTCGGAAGTGGTCAAAGAGGTCCGGTAATTGTTTTCGGATTGTTTCAATTGGGTCTCCAGCTCATTTTTTGTTTGTCCGTACTTTCTTTTAAGTAGGTTCAGATTGTTTCTAGAAAGTTCATAATTGAGCTTACGGTTATCGTACTCTACCTTGGAACCAATATTTTGATCCCAAAGATTTTTCTGTCGGAAGTAATTAATGGAGTCGTTGATGAACTTGAGTTCCGCAGCTTGGATTTCATCCTGTATCCCACTGAGTACAGCAGCATTTCCACTATAATTTTCACGGGCAAGTTGCAGCGCCAATTTGGCGTTCTCCGCATTTAATTCTGGTGAGGTGTTGGTAATTTGAAGGATAGGGTCTCCTTTTTTGACCACATCGCCTTCTTCTACCCATGTTTTGTCCAAAATGCCAATTACGATGGAGTAGGCTTGGTAAAGACTGTCCGGTTGAACAGTTGCCGAGGCATACACAGATTCTGTTAAAGGCATTACGGTGGGGTAGGCTTTTTCTTTGCTTTCACTACAGGAGAGAAGGGTGAAAATTATGATATAAAAAAATAAAGGATATTTCATTGGTTCAGTATGATACGAACATCAAATTACCAATAAAAAACTGATTTGTAATATGAGTTAGATCAGTCAAACAAGTACTCGAAAAAAGTTATCAACTTTTACCGAATTATTTATGCGATGCTGACCCACGTCATTGCATATAAAACATCGTACCATTTCCTTTGTGGCAAAAAGCTAATGATACTAACTATTGTGATATTATTAGTTGTGCTCCTTGTCCTTGGGCTGCTATTTGTTCCAATACAAATTTTTATTGACACAGATACAGGAAAGTATTATGCAGGCTTAAAGGGCTTGGCAAAGGCTAGTTTCGAGCCCGATGAGAAAGAACTTTTACGAATTCGGTTAAAAGTGCTTTTTTACGAACGCTGTTTCTATCCCTTGACAAAATCTTCTAAACCAAAACAACCAACCAGAAAGAAGAAAACCAAACCCAAAAAGAGGATTGCGTTCAGGAAAGTGTTACGATTGATAAGATCGTTCGAAGTTAAGCGGTTTGCATTGGATATGGATACCGGCGATTACGTGGCCAATGCAAAAATGTACCCCGTGTTCGTATTGCTCAATCATTACGTAGCTTCATTTCATATCAATTTTGAGAACAGAAATAGATTGGTGTTGGATGTTCGAAACAGGCCTTACAGAATTCTAAAAACATTTATTAATCATTAAAAATTTAAGGTCATGGATTTACATTTCGAAGAATTATTGAACAAGGTGACTGACTTTATCAAGTCAGAGGCCAAAACAGACACCATTATTGGTGAACCCTTTCAGTTGGGTGAATTTAAGTGTGTACCTGTAATTAAAGTAGGTATGGGATTTGGCTCCGGAGGAGGCGAAGGCGTTGAAGGAAAAGCAAGAAAAGGTGAAGGCGCCGGTGCCGGTGCCGGTATTGGTATCCAGCCTATCGGCTTTTTGGTGACCAAAGGGGATGAAATCTCATTTTTGGAAGCCGGTAAGACCCATGGATTGGCAGCCGCATTTGAAAAAGTACCCGACTTAATTGAAAAAATTGTTTCTGAACGAAACAAGAAAGAAGAAGTAGTTGCCTAATTGGGGTCGACTATTAAAAAGAACTGGATTGTCTATTCTCAAGAGTTTAGACAATCCAGTTCGCATGTTGATTGACCTGTTGGCTTTACGGTCTGATTTAGAGGTCTAATTTTTTAATTTGCCAGAGGTTATCTTTTTCAACGGCTATCAAGTTTCCGTTTAATATTTTAGATCGTATTTCTGGTATTTCATACCTTCTTTTGGTCATTTGAATGTTATGCCTACGGTTTAAAAATTCAATTATGTTGCCATCTGCATCCATCAATACTTCGTGAAATTTGAACTCATAAATGTTCAGGTTGAATTCATTTTTCCCCCTAAATACTTTTTCGAACATAATACCGGTCGTTAAACCATTATCGAAAGGTGCAACATTCAAAAAATTATGTTCAATAACCAGTTTGCCGGTAGTATCAATAAATCCAAACATGGGAATACCATCCACTATTTTTTGAACTACACATCTACCGCTTGAAAATTGGGGATAGGCAATGGCTCTAATATCGTTATAAGACGCTTTGGCATCCATGTTCCAATAAAAATCATCCCTAAAATCAATAGCGATGTTTCCAGTATCATCAACAAAAGCCCATTTGTTTTCTTTCTGTATTGCTGCAAATCCTTCATGGAACGGGCTTACAAAATCCAAATTTTCAGGAAGTTGGGCACTAAGGCCCATATAGATAAAAGCAGCAATCAATGTTGTTATTTTTTTCATGGCACTTGCTTTTTATCATCTAACTAAGATGCTTTCTATTGGGCATATATCAAATGATCTTGGTCATGTACCGTAAAGAATCAGAACCTTTTATCTTCAAGTTACATTTGTTGTACACCTTGTTACATTCGTGGTACAAAGCCCTTGACAAATAAAGTACTTTCATATTGGGGTTAAAATCGCCTTTTGCCCTAAAATGTGGAGAAACCCATATCCATTGAAAAACTATTGTTTAAAAATATACCCATGAATCAAAACAAAGGAATCCATACACTGCCAAGAAGAGAGTTTTTTCAACAAATAGCGCTGACCAGTGCGGGACTATGCCTTTTTCCTTTGTTACAAGGTTGTGATGACGGCAATGCCATCGAAATCCCGGAAGGAAGCGGAAAACCTCCTTTTAAAACATGGGAAGAAATGCTATACGCGCTCCAATTTAGCCCGGATAATTATAGGGCTAAACGCGATAGGTTGGTTCAACAAAAGGACCCAAAAGCTATGTTTGATTTTGTAAGGGACGAGTTTATGCTTTTACCCAGTGATGCCAGATATTTTCAACGGACTACCTATGGAGGTATGTATGGGGTAGAAGGGGCATTACGGACCGGGATGGCCACCATTAGGGAAAAGGCCGAAATCCTGAAGGACATGCTGATTGAATCTGGGTTTGAGGCTAAGGTAATCACCGAACATATTGAAATGACGGAAGCGCAGGCAAAGGATATCCTATTTAAAAGGCATGATGTAGGTTTTTATTTGCCCGTAAGTAAAAGACAGTTAAAAAAATGGCGTAAAGAATTGGGGGTAAATGAGGTCAACGGAAAGATAACAGAAGTTGAAAATGTAGTTGAACGGGGCAGGGAATTGGCCCAGTCGCTTTTACAGAAAACCACCCCGGAACAGCGCAAGGAAGACCGTGAATCCAAATTCATGTTGAGCAACAACAATATTCCCGGTGTATCCTTTAAAAATGATGAGGAAGAGGTTTACCTGCATTTGTTCGACCCTACGGTGGAATATGGTAAAATGCATCCTGATAATAAAAATCAAAATGTAAGGGATGCAACCAAATTTAAGGAAGATGATTACGACATAACCCTTACCCTAAAGGGTACTACTTCCTTTGACATGCGAAATGAAACGGAATTGATAACAGGTACTTTTAAAGCTTCCGAATTAATAGGGAACCAGCTAAAGATATCTTTCCTTAACAACCTCACTTTTGAAGAACAGGCACGTCAGGGAATAGACAGTATCAGTACCTATACACCAAGCATCGCATTACAAGATTTGGATAAGGATGCGGAATATCTTCAGGAAAGGTCTGTGGTCGGAGAACCCATTACTTTGGGAGGGGAAAAGGTTTTTGAGGAAGCTGTTATTTTTTCGGAAGTATACGGTGAAGAAAAACAAGCCGGTAATCCCGAGCAAGTGGTATCCATGGAGGTAAAGGCAAATCCAAAGGTGTTTCCAGAAGTACAGTTGGAGTTGTTTCCCAAAGATGCAGAGGGCAATCTTGTAGAAGGGCTTTCGGCAGGTAATTTTAAGATTGAGGACAATGGTACCGTGGTTAGGGGAATGCTACGAAAAAATATAATAGCTCCCAAAATACTGCTCATTTTCGATACTTCCGGTAGTATGCCAAGAGAATACAGGGGCGATGGCATCGAGTCTTTTTTAGACCAAATGCAGCAAAACATCAGGGAAATATATCCGAGTGCACGTATAGAACTAATGGCCACTGGGTCCAATGTTTATACAACTCACTTAAAGGCTGCGCAAACCACTAATGATTTGGTGTTGTACGCCACGGACGGTCATAATAATGATAAATATTTTCCCCAGTTCAAAGAAATATATGAATCAGGGCCGCCCATAATTTATCTTAATGTATACGACCATAAAAAATATTATGACTCCCTCCGGGAAAATATCGATATCACCGAAATTCCAGCAAGTGATCAAGCGGCCGTAATTGAGGAGACCAAAAACATTTTGGGACAACTGGAGTTGGCCCCATATTTATTTACGTATAATGCATTGAATAGAGAGGGTAAGCATCAAGTTGAGGTTTCCCTTACTAAAACTTCGCATACCGCTCAAGATGACTATCAATTTCCAGAAGTTACCGAAACAGCTGTGGGCAAGCGTCTGGTTGGATTGTACCTCTATGTGAAAATCGGTAATCAGAGGGAAAATAGGAGAGTGCTGGCCGGTTTCGATAAAGAATTGGAATACTATGCCCAACCTACACGAACAATGGCACAGGAGGTACATGAGGCTTTGTTGGGTTCTATGACCATTGCATTTGAAAAGGCAGGTGCAACCACCTCGGTCCGACTTTCGGAATATTTACAGACACTTTTGAGTACCAGAAATTGGATGGAGCCCTATTTAAATGGAGATACACAAGAGGCCGTTGCCAAATTACAAGAAGGTTTCTTCGATTATCCTGCATCGTTGCTCAGTATGATGCAGCCCATAGAAGAGAGTGTGAACGAAAATTCCGCTACTTATGTTGAGGGATTGAGAGTGGGCATATTAAGATTTATTCCCGCATTGTATTCCGAGGAGTCGAAAGTTTCGTTTGATTATCTGCGTACAGCCCAGTACCGAACACTTACCCGAAACGGCAAAAATTGGTTTGCTGCCAATGCTGAAAAAACAGCGCAACTTGCCTTGTTGGAAGCGACAAATTTTCCGCAAAGCACCTATTCGGAACTGGAGACACTGCCTCTTAAATTCAGTCAAGCAGAGGATATCAGGGAAACCATATCCCAGGATTTTCTTGGTGATGACTACAATTATTTCAGGGAATATATACATCGAGGGGGCGACTACAATTTTTTTGATGCCCAGGCACAAAAGAAAGCTTTTTGGAATATTGATGGAAACTATGGGGAGCTTTTTGGTGTTTTACCTGACATGACCGGGGGAGGAGGTGAATCGGTTCAACTTCAGCTCGAGCATCTTCAATCCGTGGTGGATGAGTATCAAAAAGTGGTTGCTGCATTGGGTAATATGATGATCGTTGCCGGAGGGGGAATGGCACTGGGAATAGTTGCCGCATACAGTGTTACCCTGGTTAAACTCTACGCTTATGCATCTGAAGCCATTATTTTAATGGATGCTTCCAACTTGGATGATCAAGTGGTGCATGCCATGCAGGGGTTAGCTTGCAGTGTGTACAAGGAAATAACATATTCGAGCTTGGGACCTGTTGGTAGTGGAATGGCCGGAGTGGAAAACCTTATTGCCATGATGGGAGGTGATTTTTCCTTTGTGTCCTGTTAAAAACCAACTACTTTATAAGGGTAATAGTAAAAATGAAAAACCGTTAAGCAGTTCCTTAACGGTTATATCCGAAGCGGTTTGAAATTTTGGGTATGGTTTACTTGAACTTTTGTCAAGCTCCTTCCGGTTGAAGTCTTTTTTGTTTTTTACAAAATCTTCTTTTTTAGGCTTTCAATTCATTTAAATTACGTTGTTCCCTTATAATACTTCTTACAATGATCCAAGCAATGAAGGCTATGGAAACAAAACCAGAAATCAATAAATAATAATAAAACCCTTTTGAAAATTCTTTCTCAAAAAAGGGAAGCAATTTAATAAACCCATAACAGTAGATGCCAAAACAAATGGGCGTAATGTAATAGTTGATCCATTGCCTTATTTTGTAATGCCTTTTTAGATAAACTTGGAAAGCTGTGCCATCCAAAGTAATCAGGTGTCTTTCTTTGCGATACATGGATAGAATTTCCAATAAGACCCGAAAGGTGAGACTGGAGATCATCAATACCAGACCAAAACTAAAATCGTTCCAGACAAAGCCCGTATATGAAACGGCATACCAAAATATCACCGCGATGGTCATTACCATTATGGCAATACTTATCCATTGACGCCTACGCTGTTGCCCCACTTTCATTATGATGCCTTCGGGACTTTCCAGATTTTCTGGTCCCTTTTGGCTGTTCCAAATTTGACTTAATCTATCGTTTTTCATTGGTGATGCATTTTAATAATACTTTTCTGATTCTGCTTAAGCGGGTCCTAACCGCTCCGTGTGCCATGCCCAAGGTATCCCCAATGGTATTTTGGGGTATCCCCTCAAGTTCCATAAAAATCAGCGCCTTGTTCTTTCCGGGCAATTGATGGATACATTCATACATTTTTTTGATTTGTTCCTCTTTTTCATGGCGCTCATTTTCACTGTCCTCGGTTATTGGCATAAAGTCAACTACTGCTGCTTTTTTCTTTACTTTCCTGAGATCTCCCAAACAAATGTTCACCGCTATTCTATATATCCAGGTGCCGATTGCAGCGGACCCCTTATAGGAGCTTCTATGCTTCCACACTTTGATAAAGGTCTGTTGCTGCCATTCTTTCGCTAGATCCTCGTTGCCAGAGGCATAGCCCAGACACAAACGATAAACTTGTGAGGCATGTTTGTTATATATTTCGGTGAACTCCTTTTCAATGTTCATTTGGCCGATGGGTCGGTTAAAAGGATGTGCTTTATTTTTTTCATGAACCATTCAGGTTGGTCAAACATAACAAAGTGTGCAGCATTCTCAGCTATAAATATATTGTAGTCCGTTAAATTTTGATATTGTTTTGTGTAGGTGGCCTTTACCATATCCTTGCCATATGGCCTATCCGCAGCAAGTATGTTGACGGGAATCGAAATTTTCTTCAGGTCATCTCTCATGTCCAGTTTTAAATAATCCGTGTAACCGTAAACATAGGTCTCACGGTCGGCCTTGATGATCCAGTCCTTGATTTTTTGTTGACTTGGGGCGTCCAAACTCATTCCTTTAGCCATATTGGAAGCCATTTGATTAAATTGGATGGTGTCCATAGCCAGCAGCTGATTATTGTAAGGACTGTCATAGGAAAGTTTTTCCGGGTCAAAATCAGGAATCATCAGGGCGCCGGTAGCAGGCAATGCATCTATGATTACCAGATTGGCTATGGGATTTCCATATCTACTGGCAAGCCATAAACCTATGGTTCCCCCAAGACTATGTCCGATGACGGTTACATTTTTTAAATGATGTTGTTCCATATAGTTCTGCAAGGCTGATGTTATTTTGGGCAACCATGGGAAATCAATTGCATCTTTCCCGCCAAAACCTGCCAAGGTGACCACATGGCACTCAAATTCATTTTCCAAATGCTTTACGACCGGCTCCCAACTATCTCCAGGCACAGTAAAACCGGGGATAAGTAACAGAGGTTCCCCTTTTCCGGTAACCTCCACATGGATTGGTGAAACTTGCTCCTGGGCATTGGTGAAGCTAACTGTAAGCAAAACGAGGCATAATACGGTTCTTTTCATGATTTCTTGTTTAAGTTTTACCTTTAGATGCAGAAATCAGAAAATGTTACATGGTCCCGACTTAGATTTTGTTGGGACTTTTGGTTTTAGCTTGTCAGGCTCCATAATGTATCAACTATTTTGATGCAACACACATGAGGACTAGAAAAGCCCAATGCGGGTACTACATTAATTAGAGGAATATTTGTTTTCGAAAGGACCACAAATTTGTTCAGTATGGTACAAAAGGCCGTTGGCAGACATCCCCTCAACAATAACCTTTACCTCTTTCTGGTCGTTTAGGGGCACTGTGATTGAATATGGCACTTCTGAATTGACCTCAAGTTGACTTTCCCACCAAATAGCGCCATATTTTCTATATAAAAATGAATTATAATCGGGATAATTTGGAGTCAAATAGGGTTGTGAGCGACTGAATCCTTTTGGTATAAAAATACTTGTAAACCGTTTCTCTTTACCATACAATTCATCATAATCATACCGTAACGACAGCGCAATAAAAGGTCCCTGGTGGGGCATTGCATACTTATTATACACCATTGATTTTATAGATGAAAGTGGCATGGATATGAGTTCTCCGGGATTGGCCGGCATACCTTCAATCAAAACAGTTACCCGAGCTACCCCAGGAGAATTAAAAACATAAACTCCAATACCCCCCTCTTCATAATTGGGACGAACTTGAAAGCCCAATTTTCGGATATAGCTTATAAACGAGGTGTGTTGGTTTAAGGCAGTTTTATCAATGATTCTTCCTTCTATTTCAGTGGTTATTTGGAATTTAGTGTTCTGCTTTGCCCTTTCAGAAACCACAACTTCGTCAAGGGAAATGGTCCTATCTGTCAGGTCCAGGTCTTCATCTGTTTTTAAAAGAATAGGTTCCGGTTCAACTTGGCTCATATTCCCTAACCATTTTGTATAATCAAACGTGTCCTCTTTGTAATCATTAAAATAGAGTTCCGCTTTTGGTTTTCTGAGTTTCCCCTTTTGGTCCAGAACACTGATCAGTATGGAGTCCCCTTCGAATAGTGGTAGGCTGCCCTTGAAGCGCTTGTTTGATGCAAGATCAATAAGATTGACTGCGCCAAATGATTGTGACATAACGGAAACCTGTTTTTCATTTTTGGTGTCTGCATCTAAAATCTTACCGTTGAAGGCTATGTTGTTTTCGAATTCATAGGTGTTGTTTTGGCCATCGTCCACCGTAAGGTACCCGTTGAACTTTCCAGTTCCTTCCATCAGTAATCTAGTATCCATTTGATAGTCCCTTAAGCGTTTGTTGCCCTCAAAAAAATAGGTGCCATCAACAAATTGCTGATTAAGGTATGGCTGCACTAAAAAAGATGAACTTATGGTATTATTGGGGAAGTTGGCACTTGATTCAGAAGGAAGCACAGACATACTTAAATTGGCCATATCTTTTCCTTCAGGGAGTATCAAGTCTATCTGCAGGGAATCTTGATTTTTGGTAAGGCAATAGCTTATACTTACCGAATTTTCCTTTTTACCAACTGCTTTATTATTGAAGAACATACGTTGTGAGATGGGACGCATTTCTTCATCCAAAATCACTGCCGTATTGATTCCATTGGGGATTTGATTTCGATTTACCGAAATTACATCATTGTCTATATCAACCTCATCACGGTAAATGAACGACCGATTAGTATTGTCAAAAATTGCTATTGAACGTTTTTTGATCTGGCTAGATGTTAAACTGGGATTTGACCATTTAGGCCTTATGATGACAACATCTTTTGCTGTGTTGTCCACACTGATTCCTATATCTTGCTTAGGGTTGGATTTCAATTTTTTGGTAATCCAAAGACCATTTGCATCTTTGATTTTTAAAAAATACGATGTGGTGGGGTCGGCAAAGAAGCCAAACCTACCTTGCCCTAACTCATTTGTTTGAATATTTGACTGGATTTGAGTACCGTCTTCTGTCACCAGCTGAATTCCTTCGGTTTTAATAGGGTGCAAATCTTCATCATAAACCATTACACCTACATTATTGTATGTGTCCGCTATAATTTGCTGTCCTTCAGGTTGAGTCAAAATGGTCATGCCCACTTTGACTTTTGTAGGGGTTTCCTTTGCATTACCAATCACCATAATTTTTTGAAGAAAAGGAGTGGCAGGCTCAAAGTTTTTCATGTAGTTGGTCCATGCCATCAGGATATATGAGTCCTCAACAAAAGTTGAATCAATTTTGAAATCTCCGTAGCTGACCCCATTGTTGACAAAAAAGATTTTATTGACCAGGGCCTTTCCTTCTTTTGTAAAAATACCAACATGCAGATTGCTGGTGGTCGAAGATGGCAAATGCTTATTTTGATCCTGAACATAGGCCTTGAACCATATGTGTTCTCCTTTGAAAAAAGCGGTTTTGTTGAGGTGTAGATGTATATTTTCAAGCAAAGGGCTTTCTTCTACCCCTATTGTTGTCCCCTCTTGTGCAAAAGCGCCAAAGAACAGGAACAATAGGAAAGGTAAGGCAATTATGTTTTTATAATGGAACACCATGGTTTTTTGAACTTTCCTTTAAAAAATTTTCAGTAATCTCTACTTTTAATCTCTGCCATACGGGATTCAAGCATTTGGTAATATTCATCAAAACTTTTGAGGTTCGATTCTTTTGGTGGTGTAATAGTCACTGATTTTTTTTCGAGTTCTTTGAATTTATAAAATACTTTATCCCGTTTCAATTCAAGTATAACACCTGGGAGGCCGTTGTATCCAATAGGACCAGAAGAGTATGGTAATGCTGGAGTGAACCATGCTTCGATTTTTTCCACAAAACTGCCCATTTGCCTAGTGGTCGTTGCTTTAATGGCATTGTAGTTGCCGATAAGTTTTTTCTCTTTACTTATTTCCCATTTTACATCTTCATCCAAAGTCAGCAAAAATGGGCCATTATCCATATCGTTTTTATAAATCAACTTTTCAGGGTTGCCTTTTTTTATAAACCATACTTCATCTCCTGCGCTAAAACCCAAGGCCAATCTATACAGTTCAATCTCGGAATAGTCCTCGATCATTGGCTCAGTTTTTCTAAAAACGGATTCACCTCTATCATTGATCAGTAGTTCGAATTCAAAACTTGATATCACCTCATTGACCAGCATAAAAATATTTTCCACTTCAATCTGGTTGATACTGTCAAAGTTGACTTTTTGTTCAATAGTATAAGTTATCCTTATAGGCTCCTGTGCTAATGCTCCCCCTGTGATAAGCATAAACAAGAAACCAATTGTGAAGTATTTTTTCGTTGCCATGTCATTGTTTATTTGAACTTATGAATTTTAATTGCAAATACCATTCTGCATATCTTCAACGGTGGGATTAAGTATGTTTCCATTAACGGACCACTCTCCAGAGAACCCGCCAATCGTAAACAAATCTCCAAGGGCGCAAAAGTCATTAAGAATATCGTTGTTGTTTATAAACACTCTATCTTGAATACTTCTTAAGCCTTCCAGGCCTGACAGATTTTCCAATACATCATTACTATTTATAGTAAGAACATTAACCTCAACTATGTTTTCCAAACCGACGAGTGATAAAAGATTGGTGTTATTATCTATAGTAATATTATTCCCTACAGTATTTAAGCTGTTTAGACTGGAAATATTTTCCAGACTGTAATTATCCCTTAATTCAATATCGTTAACTGACTCCAAATTTTCCAAACCATTTAGTGAACTCAATTGATTTGGGCCTACAATGTATAATCGGTTTTCAATAGTTCTTAATGTATTAAGTGCTGATATACTTTCCAATACCCTATTGCGACTTAAAACAATTTCCCCAACCGCTTCTAAGTTTTCCAAACCATTAAGAGAAGTGAGACCATTACAATTGGTTATATTGATATTTGCAGAAGTACCTGACCCCGCAATACCACTTAAGTCAACAATCTGTCCATTACTCGCCAAGGCAAACCGAGTTTGAATCGCATCTAAGTTGACACCTTCAATACTTGCTATGCTTTGATTTGATAATATCAACAACTCATTTACGAATTGAAGATTACTAAGAGCTGAAATTGAAACCAGGGAATGATTTCCTTCAATCGTTAGTTTTTCACCGATGCTTTCCAAACCTTCAAGTCCATTAAGTGATGTAATTTCAGAATTGGACAATTGAAAATTTCCACCCACACTGATGAGTTGACTTAAACCATTAAGTGATTGCAACTGAATATTACTTCTCACAGTAAAATCTTTGGAAACATTGGTAATACCTCTCAAACCAGATAAATCAATAAGGTCATAATTGGATTCAATAATTAAATTATCAACCTCTACAATGTTTTGTAGCCCTTCCAAACTAACCAGTTTATAGCAGCTGGCAACCCTAAGTTGTGCAGGATTTTCACCCTCAGGAGAGACAAATCCAGTAATTTGACGAATTCCATTCAATGGCTCTATGGATGTCAGTATTTCATTTAATTCCAAATCAAGCATACCTACTACCTCTATGCCCTCTAAACCATGTAAGCTCTCCAAACTAGGATTAAACTCAACACTAAGTATATTCGTGACCTCACGTAATGTGCTAAGTGAACTTAAATCAGTGATGTAAGGTTAGTTGTTTTGCCAAATGCCTGTTATGGTCAACGAGCCGTTTACTTTTGTATACTCCATGGCACCAAATGCGTCCACCTCATCCTGATTTTTCAAGCTTACGTGACCCTCAAAAATATTTTCATCAATTTGAGTAGTAAATGTTACGGGACTAGTCCAATCTCCATTACTATTTGAACAAACTCCTCTTGCATAAACATCATACTCAGAATTGGGGTCTAGGTTTTGAAGTTCAGTTGAAGTTGTGGTCGCTTGTATCCTTGTACCCTGTCCAATAGCAAATCCCTTTGCTCCGTATTCAATATCAAATTCTGAGTAATCACCGTTTGTTGTCCAACTTAGATTTAAATAATTACTTCCAATTTCCTCGAGTGTCAAAGAAATGGTTCCTTCACAGTTTGTTTCAGAGTTTGGTAATTCTGGTGTAGGTGATTCAGGGTCTTCACTACTTGAGCATGATAGAAATAACAAAAAAATGAATGATAAGAGTAGTTTGTTGGGGTTAGTGTTTTTAATGTGCATGAAAAGTAATGAAATTTAGAAAGAATAGTTAGTTTGTAAAATTGACAAGTTGTTTAGAATTTTTTAAATGTAGGAATTTTCCATTAACCAAGATTCTGGTTTTCGGTAAAAAGGAAAGGGAAATGGTCAAAAGGGCCTACCAATAGGGGTAAGTAAACCTCTAAAATGAAAAACCCATCAAGCGCACGCTTAATTTTTGTCTACGATGGTCGCTAAAAAACAAAACCCTTCAAATCTAAATTTGAAGGGTTTTTAAAAAGTGACCTGACTGGGTTCAGAACCTGAGTTCATCAGCCCAGTGTGTATCAATATCCTGAAAGAGTTCACATTTTATGTTGACGATTTGTGAACTTTAATGGTTGAATTCCTTTCGTCATATCAAATATACCGAAACTATACGAGTTGGAGGCATTGGAAATTTTTTTCCTTTTATTGGTATGCTTGATATGTTTATCACATCATTTTAAAGTATTGTTAATGGCTAATAATTCAATTTAGGATGTTTGTATTGGAATTATCGCTAAGCGAAACGCCCAACTGGTTTTCTGTCGTTCTATCACTTGGTTTGACAAATGCGCTTGCAATCCACTCTCCACTCTTCATTTGCCTCTAGTCCAACTTCTCGATGCGTGAAACGATCATTCAGGTTTTTCCTTTTCCAATTTTCTTGAAATAGTTGTGTTAGCTTTCTGCTCTGTGACCTTTCCTTTCTTACACTTGCGTTGATGATTAAAACTTTGTTCATAACATATTAATTTGATTATGGTGCAAAGTTCTGGATAGTCAATAGGAAAAAAATTGACCTAGATTAAGATGCCTTGATTTTTGGCTCATTGACTCCGTAACGATACAATTTATATATGTTTTTCATTACCCTTGTAATCATCCGCTCGTACATCAAGGTACATTGCTAACAGGTAGTTAAAGTCAAGAAACTTTTGAGAATAATCTAAAAAAACCAATAGCAGCCTTGTGAGGTCTGCTATTGGTCTAAACACTGGACAAACGTGGGTTGTTATCTCAATGTTTGTTCAAACTCCTTTGTGGTATACACATGGCTTGCTACAAAACGATAATTGATTTCTGCGGCCACGTTGCCATCGTATCCCGGTGCTACTGCCGAAGCTGTGGCATCGACCACTACGGCGACTTCGAAACCATCTTCAAGAAGTTCCCTGAGGTGAGACTCCACACAGAGGTTTCCGGACATTCCGGCCAAAACAATCTTGTCAATCTTTTGTTTTCGCAATTGAAGACTCAAATCGTTCTGTTCCGGACCATAAATCTTGTGGGGCCCTACCACGGTTACAAAATCCTTTTCGATGTACTTTTTGTACCTAGGTAACCAATCGGCTCCTGACCCCTCGAATCCTTCTTTGTTCAATTGA
>NZ_CAMYIC010000007.1 GCF_947258355.1 uncultured Allomuricauda sp. | reverse complement strand
GGTTCGAACCGGCGACCTCTGGAACCACAATCCAGCGCTCTAACCAGCTGAGCTACAACCACCATTTAAAGCGGATGCAAAAATACTTTTTTGTAATGATTCAACCAAAATATTTTTCAATTTCCATAAATTAAAAATAGGAATTGGTTGAGGTCAACTACCAAAACAGTGTGCAACTGGCATAAAACCAAATCTGTACAATTTACCGATAAAATGCACGTTTTTAAGACCAAGCACACATTTTTGAGCATTTCACAACATTTAATTCTCAAAAAGGTGACTTGAAATTACATTTGATACAAATATTTTCAACTTGGTGTTGTCAGAAAAAAACTTCATCCCAAAATGTAAAACCTCACTAGCATCTTTAGTGCTTTGTGCAGTTGCGCTTTGCACATCCCTTCCCATATCTGCCCAAAGCAGTATACGGGATAGTTTGGCTTATAAATTACAACGACTGGAATCCACCAATAGATTTAACCCAAAAGATACTACCCACATTAATCTTTTAACGCGATTGGCTTTTTCATATCGCTACTTGGACACCGATAGTCTTTACTCCATCGCCGAAAGAGCTCTAAAATACAGTGAGGATATCGACTACACCCATGGTAAGATAAAAGCCCTGGACGCACTGGGAAATTATTACTACAATAAAGGTAATCGGGAGAAATCAATGCCACTTTTCCAAGAGGCCCTTGAGCTTGCGGACAAAATTGATGATCTGGATTCCGAAATATCCATTATTAACGCCTTGGCCCAAAACTATAGTTTTGAAGGTAATTATGCCGAGGCCCTTAATCTTAACCTTAAGGGAATCGATCTGGCCAAGCAAATGAATAATCGGGAGATGCTCTCCATACTCAACGAGAACATTGCGGGCCTATATGCAGACCAAAAGGATTTTAAAAATGCCTTGATGTTCTATGATACGGTTCAAAAAATAAATAGAGAACTGGGAGATGAGGTTATCGATGCAGAAACCCAGAGCAACATGGCTTCGCTCTATAAAGATGCCAAGGATTTTAAAAATGCGATGTTCAACATCAATAGAAGTATCAATACTTTTGAAAAAAACAAAATCTACGATTGGCTAGCCTATGCCTATGAGGTTAAAGGAGATATTTACCTTGACCAAGAAAAGTTTAAATGGGCCTTATATTGGTACGATCAGAGCAATATGCTCTTTAAACACCAAATTGAGGACGATAGGATAAAAATACAGTTGATGAACGGGATGGCAAAGGTCTATTTTGGACTGGAAAAAGACAGCCTTTCCCTGGAATATGCAAAAAAAGGACTTGCCCTTTCCAAGAAGATAAAATCCCTTCAAGGTCAAATCGACTGTTCGGAAACACTTTACAAGGTTCACAAAAAAACCGGTAATAACTCCGATGCCCTGGCCTATTTGGAAACCTTTAAAACTTTATCCGATTCTTTGTTCAAGGATAAGAACAAACAAAGTTTGTCCCTTTTGGAGACCAAGCTGCAATACGAACAGGAAAAACAAGAACTGATCGAATCCAACGAGGCAGCCCTTGCAAAGCAACGGAACTACATTTATTTCTCGGTAATTATTCTTCTTATTCTTAGTATCATAACCTTTGTGATTCGAAGAAGTGAGAACATCCAGAAAAAACTGAACAAAGAATTAAAGGAAAAATCACAGGCAGTAATCCAACGGGAAGCTCAGCTGCACGAAATAAACAAGACGAACACCAAACTATTCTCCATTATCGGCCATGATCTTAGAGGCCCTATCGGTGGGTTGCAAGGTATTCTCAAAATGTTCACCGACGGTGAAATTACAACCAAGGAGCTAATCTCATTTATTCCTAAACTTAAAACCGATGTAGAGAACATTTCCTTTACCTTGAACAACCTATTGTCTTGGGGAATGAATCAACTCAATGGAGTGGTCACAAAACCTAAACGGGTTTCATTATCACACCTTGTCATCAATAATATTCAGTTATTATCGGAGATTGCCAATAGCAAATCCATCAAGATTATAAATCAGCTACCCGAAAATCCAAGGATTTGGGCTGACAACAACCAGATAGATATTGTTATCCGAAACATTTTGAGCAATGCCATTAAATTCACCCCCGAGAATGGGCTTATTACCATTGGTGCCGAAGAAAAATCGGGTATGTGGCAAATATCGATCAGGGATACTGGTGTTGGTATGACAGCTGAAATGCAGGAATCCATTTTCAAGAATTCTTCCAACGTTACCACCTATGGTACCAATAATGAAAAAGGTACGGGTCTAGGCCTTTCTTTATGCAAGGAGATGGTACTTAAAAACAATGGTGAAATTTGGGTGGAAAGTGTTCCGCGCAAGGGAACTACCTTCTTCTTTACCGTGCCTAAAGCCTTGAACAGGTACCAAAAAGCTTCTTGATCAAATCAGGTCATCAAGACTGTCCACCCCAATATATCGTTCCACAGTAAAACCTTCGGCATGTTCCACGCCTATAATCCTACCCAAATCCCTAGCTCTATAATTTACGCTATCCGTAAAGTTCTTGCTACTGATGGGTGTCTCGGGTTCATCGCTGTTTGGATCATAGAACTGTGAAGCATAAGCCATAATGGCCTCCGTTTTCTTTTCGATAAAACCAGTTACGTCCACAACAAAATCCGGCTCCAAGCTTTTCCATTGGATAAAGTGATACACCAATTTGGGCCTCCATGCTTCTTGCCATACATCGTCCCCATCCATTTTGGTGTCAATTTTCATCAAGCCGCTTAAAAAGCAGGCGTCGCTCAACAATTTACTGCCTCTCGCATGATCGATATGTCTGTCATCAATGGCATTGCACAACACAATTTCTGGCCGATATTTTCTGATGATTTTGATGAGTTCTAGTTGGTGTTCCCTATCATTCACAAAGAAACCATCTGCGAATTCCATATTTTCCCTAACGGCAACACCCAAAATTTTGGCCGCTTTAGCAGCTTCTTGGTCCCTGATTTCCGCAGAGCCCCTAGTACCCAGCTCTCCACGGGTCAAATCAACGATTCCCACTTTTTTTCCTTTGGAAACTTCCTTTGCAATGGTGGCACCTGCCCCCAGTTCGGCATCATCTGGATGTGCCCCGAATACTAAAATGTCTAATTTCATATAAATCTTAAGCCGTAACGGTCATGGATTTTACTTTGGCAATTGCCTGTTCGATATCCGCTATTAAATCTTCCGTTTCTTCAATACCCAAGGAGAAACGAATCAATGAATCCTTTATCCCTTGTTTTGCCCTATCCTCAGGGCTCATCAGTGCATGGGAAGTTTGTGTAGGTGAAAGCATGGTGCTTTCAATACCTGCCAAACTCATGGATGGTTTTATCAATTTCAATTCCTTAAAAAACAGCGAAGCATTTATCTCCGGATTCAATTCAAAAGATAGCATCCCTCCAAAACCTTTCATTTGCGATTTGGCCAACTCATGCCCGGGATGATCTTTCAGTCCAGGATAGTACACATTGTCCACATCTTTACTTTGACTCAAATAGGTGGCCATTTTCATCGCATTCTCATTCTGTGCTCTTACCCGTATGGCCATCGTTTTTAAACTTCGTTCCAAAAGCCAGACCGTATAATCGCTCAAACTTCCCCCAAAGCAAATCCCCGTTTGCCAAACCTTGTCCATATGTTCTTGTGATGCCGCAACCACACCAGCACAAATATCGGAGTGTCCCCCCATATATTTTGTAGCACTGTGCACCACCACATCAATTCCAAAATCAACGGGATTCTGGTTAACGGGACTTGCAAAGGTATTGTCGATCATGGAAAGGATTCCTTTCTTTTTTGCTAAATCCGCCACTCCTTTTACATCGGTGATGGTCAACAATGGGTTCGATGGTGTTTCCAAATACAGCACTTTGGTATTGGGTTTGATTTCTTTCTCAAAATCCTCAACCTCCCAACCTGTGGTAAAGGAGTATTCAATGCCAAATCGTTCAAATTGGGAAACGGCAAAATGATAGGTGCCACCATAAATGGTCTGTTGTAATACTACATGATCACCAGCTTGAAGAAAGGTCATCAATGCCGTGCTGATGGCAGCCATGCCACTACCAAAAATCAAAGCAGCCTCGGTATGCTCCAAGGCTGCCAGTTTTTTGCCCAATGCTTCTTGGTTGGGCGTATTGTAATATCTAGGGTATCTTTTTACTGCAACGTCCTCAAATTGATAGGATGTACTCATATACAAAGGGGAAACGGCCCCTTTAAACTCATTATCCTCCAATTCACCAACGTGGGTGCAGATCGTATTCAGTCCTTTTTTATCGTTTTTCATGTTGGTTTTCTTTCGTATAAAGATACGAAACCCATCATACTTGGACTTTCTTCCATTTCCCTTTTTTAAACCAGATCATGGCCAAAACCGCAATCAGTACTTCCGCCAAGGTAATGGCCACAAAAACACCTGTTGCTCCCCACCCTAACACCATTGCCGATATATAGGCCAATGGTAACTGGAACAACCAAAATGATATAAAATTTATCTTGGTAGGGGTTCTTGTATCCCCTGCTCCATTAAAAGCTTGGGTCATTACCATACCATAGGCATAAAATATATAGCCCAGGGCGATAATCTGCAGACAAAGTGCTCCGCTCTTTACCACTTCCGGGGTTGCATTGAACCAAGAAATAATGGTGTTCGCAAAAATGAGATACCCCAAAGAAACCGTTCCCATAAAATAGGCATTGTACTTCCCCGTCTTCCAAACGGACCGTTCGGCCCTTTCGGGTTGTTTGGCACCAAGGTTTTGGCCAACCAAAGTGGCGGCAGCATTACTCATGCCCCAAGAAGGCATTAAGGTGAACATCATTACGCGAATGGCAATGGTGTAGCCTGCCAATACTTCACTTCCGAACTCCGACATGATTCGCATAAGGAAAATCCAACTAGAGGTTCCGATCAAGAATTGCGCAATCCCGCCCAATGAAACCTTGATCAGATTAATCATTACTTTAAGATTCAGAACCAAATCCTTGGCCACCAATTTGATCTTACCCCAACCAAAGAACAAAATCCCCAATTGGAAAAGTACCGCAGTTCCCCTACCAATATTGGTCGCTACAGCCGCCCCTTTTACGCCCATCTCCGGAATAGGTCCAAAACCAAAGATGAACATAGGATCCAAGATAATATTAAGGCCATTGGAAAGTACCAAGGCCCACATGGCAATGGAAGCGTTCCCGGCTCCACGAAAAATGGCGTTGATCAAGAACAACAGCACCACTGTTATATTACCTCCGATCAAGAATTGGGTATAACCATAGCCTTCAGCAATAAGGTCCGGTTCACCGCCCATCAGGGCCAAAATATCCCTGGCAAAAATAATTCCTATTATTCCAATAATGATGGAAATTAAAACGCCTAAACTAATTGCCTGTACAGCAGCTATACGTGCACCATCCACGTCTTTTTCGCCAATCCTACGGGCAACCACAGCTGTAGCGGCCATACTTAGCCCAATGGCCAAGGCGTAAACCAAGGTGATTACGGATTCGGTAAGCCCAATGGTGGCCACGGCATTTACGCTCACTTTGGATACATAGGCAATGTCCACCAGTGCAAAAATGGATTCCATGAGCATTTCCAGGATCATGGGAATGGAAAGCATGAAAATGGCCTTCCGAATGCTTCCTGAAGTAAATTCTGTTTCTTTACCAGAAATAGCTATCCAGAAATACTGGATGAATTTTTTAAATGAATTTGTATGTTGATGTGTCATTATCAAAGAATTATGTGTGAAAAAAGAAAGTAAATGTCGAGTTCGCCGAGGGAGTTTCGGTTACTGGATTGGCCCCCGGCCAAAATTGACATCTATCGTATACATAATTCTTATAGCTTCATGATGATGCAAATATGCGAAAAAAACCGATACATTATTACTATTTTTTTATTTACAACTTCAATCCTTGTCGCTACCTTCGTAACCAAACCAACTCAAATAATTCAAAACCATGCGTATTAAAAGTTTGATTGCCATTGGAATTCTATCCTCCATGGTGCTCACATCATCTTGCAAAAAGAATCAAGAAACCACTAAAACCGAAGAAAAAACAGGTTATCAAGGCCAAGGAAAAAGTCCGGTTGTACCAACTGTGGACAAGCCCATCCAAAAACAATGGAGAGGCGTTTGGGCCTTTAACGACAGTACTACATTCTTTTCAAACAAGTTTGAAGGTGCCCGTTTGAACGGTGTTGCATATGACGGAGATGATCATTATACCATCTGGGTGACCGCAGAAAATACACCTATCAATGTGAGTCCTTGGTATGCCTTTCAAGTATGGTCCGAAGAGCCACGTGACATCACGGTGCAATTGAACTATCAAGATTCAAGAAGCAGATATTACCCAAAAATCAGTACGGATGGAAGAAACTTTACTCCATTGGACAGTACAAAATTTAAGGCCATCAATCCTGGAGAGGGTGAATTTGGAATAAAAGCTGCTCCAGAATCTGCGGAATTGACGATTAGTGTGACCGAAGACCCAACATGGATAACCGCACAAGAGCTTTACACTTCGTCCGTTGTACAGGAATGGGTGGACTCTTTGAGCCAAAAACCTTTTATTGAAAATTATCCAATTGGTCTGTCAAAGGAGAAACGTACCATGCACTTGATGGAAATCAATGGAAATGAAGAAGCGAAAAAAGCTTTAATGATCATTTCCAGACAACATCCACCAGAAGTTACAGGGTTTTTAGCTATGAAATCCTTTATCGAAACCATTTCTGGGGATTCCGAACAAGCCAAAGCTTTTAGACAAGAGCATACCGTTTTTGTGGTGCCTTTAATGAATCCTGATGGGGCCGACAATGGGCATTGGAGACACAACATGGGTGGTATTGACCTCAACAGGGATTGGGAAAACTTCAATCAGCCAGAGACCAGAAATGTTCGAGATTTTCTTGTAGAGAAAGATAAAACATATGATTTTGTTTTTGGTGCTGACTTCCACTCCACATGGGACGATATCTACTACCCAATTGATACTACCGTAACGGGTGAAAAAGGAAAAATCATCTTTGACTGGATCGAGAACATAAGCCAAAGATTACCACAAAAGAAAACCAATATAAGTGCTTCAGATGAAATTGATCCCACCATGGTATCGAGCAAATACTTTTATGTAAATCATGGTATGCCCGCAATTGTATTTGAACTGGGCGACAATACTTCCAGACCTTTCCTAAAGGAAAAAGGCAAGGTTGCCGCCGAGGAAATCATGAAACTTTTAATGGAGCAATAGCCTATTTTTTGGCGTAGTGCACTTTGTAGCGCCAGAAGCTGATACCTCCCAAAATAAAGACCCCAAGTACGGTGTACCACACAAAGCTTGGGGTTATTACTTGGTCCCCACTGGCATAACTGTGCAGTCCTACCAAATAGAAGTTTACCCCAAAATAGGTCATCATTATACTGGCAAAGGCCACTATACTGGCAAAATTATAGATCCATTTGCCACGGAGTCCAGGAACCAAACGCATATGTAGTACAAATGCATAAACCATAATGGAAATTAGGGCCCAGGTTTCCTTCGGGTCCCAGCCCCAATAACGGCCCCAACTTTCGTTTGCCCATTGACCGCCCAAAAAGTTACCTATGGTCAACATTACCAAACCAGCGGTAAGTGCCAATTCGTTGATTACCGTGAGTTCCTTGATATTAAGGTCCATTCGTTTTTTGTTCTTTTCGGTGGTAAGTACCATCAATAGCAATGCTACCACACCTAAGATCATCCCTACTGTTAAAGGACCATAACTACCTACAATAACGGCAACGTGAATCATTAACCAATAACTGTCCAAAACAGGTTGCAAATTGGCAATCGCTGGATCTACCCAACTTTGGTGGGCGATCCATAATAACATGGAAGTCACAAAAGCACTGGCAGCAATGGTAAGCTCACTTTTACGTCCGAGGGCCAGACCAATACCCATAGTTGCCCATGCTACGTAGAGAATACTTTCATAGGCGTCACTCCATGGCGCATGGCCAGATATGTACCAGCGCAATATCAAACCAATCGTGTGCCAGATAAAGAACAGGACAATAGTTCCCTTCAACAGATAAGCAAATGCATCCAAAAACTTCCTCTCCTTAAAAATTTTGGCAATCAGAACAAAGAATAGCAATACCCCTACCATGGCGTAGTACTTGTACAACCGGTTGAACAAATCCAGCTTGTTGTAAATGATCTCCGTTTTTATCTTTCTATCCGATGGCAACACTTCCTCACCATGGTTTTTTTGATTTTGTTTGAAGGCCTCCAATAATCTGTCAGGTTGGGAGTAATCACCAGTTTTGATGGATTGTTGCAATGAATTCAAATAATAGGGCATTGCATTCCGAATGAAATTGGCATAGAGCGAATCTTGAACCTGATATTCCCCACCACGATATTCAACAGCAGAAATCCATTTGTTGTTCTCATCCTTCAACAAAGGAAATATTTTCACAATACTCCCGCTCAAAGCAATATCCAGCAAACTCAAGCGCTCCCCTACCTTTTTAAAATCTTTTTCAAAATTGGATGGATTGTTGGTGGAGGTCGCCTTCTCCAAGTAAGGCCTCAAAATATAGGTCCCTTTGGCATCAAAAAAATCGGTTGCCTTTACAAACTCCGTACCTTCGGGAACGCCAATAACCTTGCGGATACTATCATTCTCCTTTTTACCTAAAGCAATAATATCCGTAGCATACCAAACTCCAGGGTTCAGCATCATGGATAGAAAAACCTGGTTGGCAGAAAGGTCTTTAAATTCATCGTCCCCGCTTAATTTCCGCAACAACTCAGATGCGAAGGTATTAACAGGTTTCATACGTCCACCTTCATCCTGAACTACCAAAGCGCCAAACTTTTCAGCGTGTTCTTTGGCCACTGTCGTAGCCCGAATTACAGAGTCTATCTGCGCCTGGGTCGGAGCCGAGGAATGTTCATGGGATTCTTGCGCACTAACCGGCACAAGGGCAAAGAAAAATGCAATAATGGTCAATGCGGTTTTCTTTTCCTTAATTTTTTCGAGCATGGTCTGTAAGTCCCTAAAACGTGTTTTACCAAAGAACATAATGCCCATCAAGCCAATATAAAGAAGAAAATAACCAATGTAGGTAATCCATGTGCCCCACCAGTCGTGATTTACAGAGAGGACCGTTCCTTTTTCATCGGGGTCGAAACTGGATTGGAAAAAACGATATCCTTGATGGTCCAAAACGTGGTTCATGTAAATATCATAATCGAAAGGGCGCTCGTCGTGTACGGTAACTTTACTCATAAATGAAGCGTACCCCGCTTCAGTTCCTGGATATTTTTCCGCAATAAAGTCATTTAACTCTACCGCAAACGGAAGTTCATACACTTTGGAACCATAGCTCAAAGAAAAATCCAACCCGCCCACATTGATTTTATCGGAGAAGTTGGCCGTTCCTTTGCTTCCCAACAATTTTACCTCCTTACTTTCCCCATTGGCGGATATAGAAACAATTAACGCGTCTTGGGTAACTTTGGTAATCTCTTCATCGGGTACTTTAACAATTCCATATCTTCCTTTGGTCAATGGCTCCGGCACTACAAACTGCATACCTGCCATATTGTATAAGGAACGCAACTGTAATGGTTGAATACTATCACTGGCCACCTCACCTTGAAACTGGTCTGCCATGCGCATAAAATTCCCTTCAAAAGGGGATTTGATACGGTAACCATTCTCTTCATCATAAAAAATATTGACGGCCCCGTCGGTTTCGTTGTTCAATGCGAAAAGAATATTGTGGACGCTGGCTATTTTACCATTTTCCAGATAATGCTCGTGACGTTGTCCATTGCCCGCTTCCACAATTTGAAGGTATTCGGTTCCATTCTCATCGGGAATCAATCCTTTTTCCGCTCCTTTGATAAAACCCACATAACTGATAGAAAATGGCTGTCCGTTAAAATCGGATTTCCAAGGCAAACTGGAACGTTTTCCTTCGGGGGTCACCAAGATATCATCTTCAAGAACCCGGCGTTTGGTCTCTCCATTAATATCACCATCAACAAAAGCGGTCAAATACGTCTTGTCCGAATAAAAAATCTTCTCTGTGGCACCTTCCCTAATCGGCATCATACCTTCATAGCTGATATAACGGGTCACAAAAGCACCTACAATTATCAAAATCCAAGAAAGGTGTAAAATCAGGACAGGCCATTTTTTCCAATCCAACAAACGATATCTGTAAATATTGCCGAAAAAGTTGATTGCAAAAAAGACCATAATCACCTCGAACCAAGTGGCGTTATAAATATAAATTCGTGCGGTTTCGGTACTGTACCAGCTCTCCACAAAAGTTCCCATGGCCATTGCCGCAGCAAAAACCAAAAATAGAACAGCCATAAGTCTTGTGGAAAAAAGCGTTTTCTTAAGAATATCGATCATGGAAATTCGGTCTACTTTCGGCTTGCAAAAATAAGGTCTTTTTAGAACTTCCTTGTTGCATAAAAGGATAAAAATCATACAGATTTGTTAATTCTTATTATGATCTATCAACCCTAAATTTGTAGTTTTGGACATGCTCAGGATCGTGATTTTGGGGACCGGGAACCTCGCCAAGCACTTGTACAGCGCTTTTATAAAAGCAAAGAATGTTGATGTGGCACAAGTTGTGGGCCGCAATAAAGAAGCATTACAACAATTTTCCGCACACGCTAGAATTTCCAATGATTTTAATGCCATTGCCGATGCTGATGTGTATCTGATCGCAGTAAAGGATGATGCCATTAATGAAGTATCCGAATATCTAATGAATAAAAGAGGAATTGTAGTGCATACTTCAGGGGCCATCGGTTCGAAAGCAATACAGCACACTAATAAAGGTGTTTTTTATCTGCTACAGACTTTTACCAAAGGTAAAACTGTGGAGTTTTCCAGTATTCCCATTTGTATCGAAGCTGATGATAAAGAATCTTTGGAGACCCTAAAGACCTTGGCAACATCCATTTCTGAAAAGGTGCACCATATTGACTCGGAACAGCGAAAAAAATTGCATCTTGCAGCCGTTTTTGTGAACAACTTTACCAATTACCTTTATGGTATCGGTGAAGAACTTTGTACTGAAGAAGGGCTCTCTTTTGATTTATTGAAACCTTTGATCTTGGAAACAGCCGATAAAATCCAGACGATGACACCCCAGGAAGCGCAGACAGGTCCTGCACGTCGAAGTGACATCAAAAGTATGGAAGAGCACCTGGAACTTCTGGACAGACAAGAACACATTACACTTTATAAATTATTGAGCCAAGCCATAAAAAAAGCGCATGAAAAAGAATTATAAAGAGCTATTGAGCAACATTACCACCTTTGTTTTTGATGTTGACGGTGTTTTTACCGATGGAACGGTTTTAATCACTACTGATGGGGAACTGCTTCGCAAAATGAGTGTCAAAGATGGGTATGCCCTTAAAACCGCCATTAAAAAAGGATACAATGTTTGCATTATTACAGGCGGAACCAACCAGGGCGTAAAAGAGCGCTTGAAAGGTCTTGGCGTAACCGATTTTTACATGGGTGCCCATCACAAACAGGAACCGTTGGAAGAGTATTTGGATATTCATGATATTGACCCACAATCCGTAGTCTACATGGGCGATGATGTTCCCGATATCCCTCCAATGAAAATGGTTGCGCTGGCCACCTCCCCACAGAATGCGGTACCCGAAGTAAAAGCTATTTCCGACTATGTTTCGCACAAAAATGGAGGCGATGGTTGCGTACGCGATATTATTGAGCAGGTTTTAAAGGTACGCGGGGATTGGAACGATAATTTTAGTGCGAAGAATGACTAAAAATCCACTCAAAGAAAGACTTAAGGACAAAAAAATCATTCTGGGTTCTGGTTCTCCTAGACGTAAAATGTTTTTGGAAGAACTGGGACTTGACTTCGAAGTACGACCTAAATCAGTAGAAGAAGTCTATCCTGAAGCATTGCAAGGTAAAGAAATATCCGAATATCTGGCCAAACTGAAAGCAACACCTTTTTTAAAGGAGTTGGAACCCAACCAAATCGTGATTACGTCCGATACCGTGGTTTGGCACAACAACACATCCCTGGCCAAAGCTGCTGATAAAGCTGAGGCGATTGAAATGCTCCGTACCCTCTCGGGTCATTGGCACGAAGTGATTACCTCTGTCTGTTTTAGCACAAAAGATGCGCAAAAAACAGTAAGTGGTGTTACTAGAGTAAGATTAAAGGATTTCTCAGATGATGAAATCAATTATTACATTGATACTTGCCAACCGTTTGACAAAGCCGGTGCCTATGGCATCCAGGAATGGATTGGGATGATTGGCATTACCGAAATTCAAGGTTCATACACCAATGTAGTGGGGCTACCTACTGATTTGGTCTACAAAACACTCATGGAACTATAATTACGTTCGTTTTACAGAAATGATTTTTACGGGACAGGCCTTGGAGGCTTGTTCGCAAGTATCGTAAATGCCTTCATCGTGGGATTTGATGGTATGAAAGCCTTTTTTGTTTTGGGAATGAAGCAGAACCGATTTCCCATCCTTCTTGGACATGGCAAATTGTTCCGGAGCCATTTCCACACAATAATTGCAACCGATACATTTTTCGCGCTGAAGCGTAACTACAACCATTAGGCCTCTACCTTATTTTCCACGATTTTGTACAACTTGTCCGATAATCGGATTCTAAAATCCAAAGGAATGGTCACCGAATCGCCTTTTTTGGCAGTGGAAAGTTTGGCATCGTTCACCAACATTTCGGTCACCTTCATTTCTTTGGCTCCTGTTGTGGGGCCTGTCACCAAAATGGTATCCCCAATAGAGATATCGTAAGCTTCAATGATGAACTCACCAATATTGCTTTTAGGAAAGAAGTGAGCTCCTTTTCCAATGTAAACTTTCTTTTGTGTAGCGGAAGAACCAGGGATTTTACTCCATTCGCCCAACTTTTGGCCGAGGTAGTACCCACTCCAAAAACCTCGGTTGTAAACTTTTTCCAGTTCCTGCATCCAAGTAATCACTTTCTCTTTGTCGTAGTTGCCTTCGTATAAGCTATCCAATGCTTGACGATAACATTTGATTACTTTGGCCACATACTCGGGAGCACGCCCCCTGCCCTCTATTTTCAATATCTTGATGCCTGCATCGGCCACTTGATCCAAGAAATCGATCGTACATAAATCCTTTGGAGACATAATGTACTCATTGTCCAGTTCCATTTCAAAACCGGTCTCCTGGTCAATAACCGTGTACTTCTTACGACAGTTTTGCTTGCAAGCACCTCTATTTGCGGATGAGTTGTAAGAGTGCAAACTCATATAACATTTGCCTGAAACTGCCATGCACAAGGCCCCATGACCAAACACTTCAATTTCAACCAAACGACCCGATGGTCCTTTGATCTGTTCTTTTTCTATTTGCTCGGTAATCTTCTTTACTTGCCGCAAACTCAACTCACGGCTCAATACCATGGTGTCGGCAAACATCGCATAGAATTTTACCGTTTCAATATTGGTTACATTGATTTGAGTGGAAATATGCACCTCCAACCCCAATTCCCTGGCAGAAGCAATTACGGCTTGATCCATGGCAATAATTGCTGTCAACCCAACTTCTTTGGCTTTTTTCAATAAAGTTTTGACAATGGAAAGGTCGTGATCGTAGATAATAGTGTTCAAGGTCAAGTAAGTTCTTACTCCCTTGGCATTGCATCGTTTAGCTATCTCGGGCAGATCATCCAAGGTAAAGTTCATGGTGGCCCTTGCCCTCATGTTCAATTGTTCAACACCAAAATACACCGAGTCGGCCCCATTGTCCAACGCAGCTTGCAAGGATTCAAAATTACCCGCAGGTGCCATCAACTCAATCTTTTGCATACCAAAAAGTTTAGCTTCTGAAATATTCTGCAAAACTACATTTTTCCGTGTATTGGAAAAAGTTAAGTATCTTGATATAAACCGACTTTACCCCTAACTTTGAAAAAATGCGCCTATGAAAACTTCAGTCTTAACATTTAGTACTTCTTTTTTATTGATTCTTTTAATTGTTGGATGTAAAAAAGAAAACAATACGAATGCATCCTCTGATGCTGCCACTTCCACAAAAATGAAAGAGCAACCGCCAAGAAACCCACTTTCTGAAGATTTCAAAGGGTATTGGTACGCTGGGAAAGCAGAAATAACTTCGTACGAACTGAGTCAGGCTCGATACGGAGAAATTAGGAAAGGCAAATCGGTTCTTATTTATGTTACCGAGCCATTTTTGCCAAAGGAACAGGTTAAAGCTAACAATAGCAACCTGGAAAATGTTTCGGTATTAAAGTTGAATGCCACTAAAAAGTTTTTGACTGGCATCTATCCCTACTCCATCATGAGCAGTACGTTTTATCCGGTTTATGACAATCAACATGCTATAAAAACCAGTTTATCCGTACAAGAATGGTGCGGTCATGTATACTCCCAATTGAACAATCGAGAAAAATTCGAATTCACCTCCCATTCTTATTTTGAAGGAGAGGCCGACCAAGCTTTCAATTTGGAAAAATCTGTCATGGAGAATGAAATCTGGACCAAAATCCGTATAAATCCCGATAATCTTCCTATTGGTGAAACATCCATAATACCTTCTTTGGAGTTCCTTCGATTGAGCCATCAAGAAGTAAAACCGTATAATGCCAATACTCAACTTTCATCCCAAGATGGCATTACCACCTACACTATTTCTTATCCAGAATTGGAACGAACGTTAAAGATAAACTTTACTAACAACTTCCCTTATCACATTGAGAGTTGGACGGAAGAATTTAAGAGCGGCTTTGGCCCCAATGCCAAAAAATTGATGACTTCGGCCACTAAAATAAAATCACTGAAAACTGCTTATTGGCAGCAAAATGAAAACAAAAATGTCATCTTAAGGGATAGTTTAGGTTTATAACATCAGCGAATTGCTATGTTAAAACTCTTCTAAATAAGCGGAAGGCTGAATACAAACTACCTATATTTGAATTAACCACTAAACTACCAACTATGAAGCATATTTGGGTATTCTTCTCCATAACAATAATCCTTTTCACAAATTCGTTTGCCCAAGAACCTGATAAACTGACGTCTGCTGAGCTTTTTCATGAAATTCAAAAGCTTAATTTTCTAGGAACAGCACTCTACGTAGCAGCACACCCCGATGATGAAAATACTAGCCTAATTTCTTATCTCTCCAATCATGAGAAGGCAAGAACGGTCTATTTATCAATGACAAGAGGTGACGGTGGTCAAAACTTGATTGGTTCTGAGTTGGCTGAACTTTTGGGCGTATTGCGCACACAGGAACTTTTGGCTGCAAGACACATGGACGGTGGGGAGCAACGGTTTACCCGAGCCATCGACTTTGGTTTTTCCAAGCATCCGAACGAAACCTTAAAGATATGGGATAAAGAAAAAGTCTTGTCCGATGTAGTCTGGGCCATTCGAAACATTAAGCCCGATGTGATCATCAACCGTTTTAATCATAGAACGCCAGGTTCCACACATGGTCACCATACGTCTTCCGCCATTTTAAGTATGGAGGCATTTGATCTTGCAAATGACCCAAATGTATATTCAGAACAATTGCAATGGACAACACCATGGCAACCCAAGCGTATATTCTACAATACATCATGGTGGCAGTACGGGAGTAGGGAAAAATTTGCAGAGGCTGATAAGTCGGGTATGGTACAGTTAGATGTTGGCACCTACTACCCAGAGCTCGGTTTATCCAATAACGAGATTGCCGCAATGGCCCGTAGCCAACACCTATGCCAAGGGTTTGGGAGGTTGACCGATAGAGGGTCTTCCGATGAATACATTGAACTTCTTAAAGGCGATATGCCCAAAAATAACGACGTTTTCGAAGGTATCAATACTACTTGGTCCCGTGTTGAAGGTGGTGAGGCCGTTGGTGAAATACTTTATAAAGTTGAAGAAAACTTCGATTTCCAAAACCCGGCCAAACATATTCCAGAGTTGGTGCAAGCCTACAAATTGCTTCAACAAGTGGAAGATGAACATTGGAGAACACTTAAATCCGAAGAATTAAAGAATATCATCTTGGCCACTGCTGGGCTTTATCTGGAAGCGAGCTCAGCAAGTGCTTCAGCTACACCTGGCAGCAATACAACGATTAACATTGAAACCATCAATAGGTCATCTCCAAGCGTTACTTTAAAACAAATCGAAATTATTGGGGCCTATGCCAAATTAACTCCCAATAAAGTATTGGCCGACAATCAAAGGGAAAATTTTGAAATAAGCTTTTCAGTACCTGAAAACATATCGTACACCAGTCCCTATTGGTTGAACGAACCAGGAACCTTGGGGACCTATACGGTTAACAACCAAAGTTTAATCGGGAAGCCTGAAACCCCAAGTGCATTCATGGCTATTTTCAATTTGGAAATAGATGGTGTTGAGATTCCATTTGAAAAATCCGTGATCCATCGCTATTCCAGACCGGATAGAGGTGAATTGTACGAGCCTTTCGCTATTTTACCTGAGGTTACCTCAAAAATCGATGAAAAAGTACTGATATTCGCCAATGCTGATACCAAAGAGGTTCAGGTGAAAATCAGAGCAGGGAAAAACGATGTGTCCGGTACCGTGGCATTGGACCATCCTTCGGGCTGGATGGTTACCCCAAGTAGCATCCCATTTTCCATAGCACAAAAAGGCGAGGAAATATCGGTCACCTTCAATGTTACTCCTCCTGGCACGGAGAGTGAGGGCAAGTTGGAACCCAAAATAACGATGGGTAACAAAGTATACGACAAAGAACTTGTAGAAATTGATTACAACCACATTCCCAAGCAATCGGTCCTACTTCCTTCCGAAGCAAAAGTTGTTCGCATGGACATTAAAAAGTCCGGTGAGCATATTGCCTACATTATGGGAGCTGGTGACAATGTTCCCGAAAGTTTGGAGCAAATTGGCTACCAAGTCCATTTGGTGGACCCTAACGACATTCAAAATGGGGACTTGGACAAGTATGATGCTGTAGTGGTCGGGATTAGGGCCTACAATGTTATAGATGCCCTAAAATTTAAACAGCCTGTGTTATTTGATTATGTTGAAAGAGGTGGCACCATGATCGTACAATACAACACGGCAGGTAGGTGGGCCAGTCAATTTGAGAATATTGCTCCTTACGATGTGACGCTTTCACGTGATAGGGTCACCGACGAAAATGCGGAAGTAAAAATATTGGCACCCAACAATTCGCTGGTCAATTTTCCGAATGCCATTACAGAAAAAGATTTTGATGGTTGGGTACAAGAGCGAGGGCTGTATTTCCCTAGTGAATGGAGCTCGGAATTCACACCTATTCTATCCATGAAGGACGAAGGTGAAACCGAAAAACAGGGAAGCCTTATTGTAGCACCTTATGGAGAAGGTCACTATATTTACACAGGATTAAGCTTTTTCAGGGAATTGCCTGTTGGGGTTTCGGGAGCGTATAAACTCTTTGCAAATATGCTTTCGGTAGGAAAAGATGAAGTAAAAAGAGACAGTAATGTCAAAGGATAATATGGATACCAAATTTGAATGGAAGAAGGAATACAGCATCGTAATCCTATTAAATGCCATATATATCTTGGTGTTTTACCTCATAATGATTTTAAACAATTAGCATCCTGAATGGCATTACTCGACTGGATTATTCTTGGTAGTACCCTACTCTTCATCGTTGCATACGGTGTTTGGAAAACCCGTGGCAACAATAGTGTGGACGATTATGTTCGTGGTGGGGACGATATTAAATGGTGGACCATTGGTCTTTCTGTTATGGCCACACAAGCTAGTGCCATTACCTTTTTGTCCACACCAGGCCAAGCTTTTCACGATGGAATGGGATTCGTTCAGTTTTATTTTGGACTGCCCTTGGCCATGATTGTAATTTGTCTGGTATTTATTCCCATTTACAAAAAGCTCAAAGTATTTACCGCCTACGAAATGCTCGAAGGCCGCTTTGACCTTAAAACACGTACATTAACGGCCCTTTTATTCTTGGTTCAACGAGGATTGGCTGCGGGAATCACCATTTTTGCACCCTCCATTATACTTTCTGCTGTATTAGGGTGGGATTTGAGAACTTTGAATATTATCATTGGAATTTTGGTGATCATATACACCGTTTCAGGTGGTACCAAAGCGGTAAGTGTTACCCAAAAACAACAGATGTTCATCATTATGTTGGGGATGTTCTTTGCTTTTTTCTTTATCATGGGGGCTTTACCTACAGACATTTCTTTTGGCAAAGCATTAAAAATAGCGGGTGCCAACAACAAGCTTGATATCCTTGATTTCTCTTTTGATACCAACAACCGATATACGTTTTGGAGCGGTATTACGGGTGGATTCTTTTTGGCTCTGGCATATTTTGGAACAGATCAAAGCCAAGTGCAACGATATTTATCGGGAAAATCCGTTCGTGAGAGTCAATTGGCATTGATTTTCAATGGGATTTTTAAAATTCCAATGCAATTCTTCATCCTTTTGGTCGGGGCAATGGTATTTGTATTTTATCAATACAATTCTTCCCCCCTGAATTTTAATCCTGCTGCTACTGAAGCCGTGATGCAATCGGAATATGCCAACGATTATAAATCTTTGGAAGAGGACCATAAAGAATTGGAGAAGGAAAAAAGAATGGCCCAACATTCGTTCTCCGCTGCCTTGGAACTCAAAGAGTACAATGCGATAGAACAGGCGAAACAGGATATTATAAAAATCAACGAAAAAGAAAATGCAAGCAGGGAAACAGCAAAGGGTTTAATCGCCAAAGCAGACGATACCGTTGAGACCAATGACAAGGATTATGTGTTTATACATTTTATCCTCAACAATTTGCCCATGGGGCTGATTGGTTTGCTTTTAGCTGTAATTCTTTCCGCCGCTATGTCATCCACTGCCTCGGAACTGAATGCTCTGGGCACCATTACAGCATTGGACCTGTACAAAAGAAACGTCAAAAAAGAACATACCCAAGAACATTATTTAAAGGCTACCAAAGCATTTACTTTGCTTTGGGGGGTTATTGCTATTATCATCGCCAATGTGGCCAACCTTTTTGATAACCTGATACAATTGGTCAACATAATCGGTTCCATTTTCTACGGAAACGTGCTAGGAATATTCTTGCTGGCTTTTTTCTTCAAATTTGTGAAAGGTAATGCTGTGTTTGTAGCTGCCATTGTAACCCAGATTATTGTGATTATTGGTTGGTATTTCGACTGGATGTCCTATTTATGGTTAAATGCGTTTGGCTGTGTATTGGTAATTGTTTTGGCCACGATTACTCAAATTTTCGACAACTTTCTAGGTAACTCGCCTATAGAGAAATAAAAAAAGCCCACTTTAAAAAAGTGGGCCTTCAAATTTATTCTAAAAATAAGCTTCGATTACATCTTGGCCCATTCTTTTAGAGAGTCCTTGTTCATTTTTACATAATCGGGATTTCCTGCAGCCTGTGCAGCAGCCAAAGATCTTTTCGCAGCTTCGATAGCAGCCTTTTTATCTCCCATTTTAGCATATATCAATGACTGGGTGCGCATCATCCAATACGCTTTTCCTCCGTCCATTTCAACAGCTTTGTCGACCCACTCCTTTGCTTGCTCCATATTCATTCCTTCAGCAAAATAATAAGATCCTGCCGCGTAATAATCGTTTGCGGTCAAATCTTCTTTGTTGGCCATAGTCTCTTCTATGCTCCTGATAGCCTTATCCACGGTTGGTACAACGAAATCCACACCAACATAGGTGTTCTCCCACATAATGCCCAAAGTAGCCCCATTGTTGTGCAAGTCATCCACGGTAATGGTAAATGATTCAATAGGCATTGGTATTTCCATGGTTTCAACCTTTACAGTTGCCGCAACTTTTGATGCGTCCCATTCCTGTGGGTTCCCCCAGTTTTCAGTATCTGTATAAAAGAAAACCTCCCAAACAGCCTCATCAGGTCTTGTGTAAATAGCGTAGCTTCCAGCTTTAAGTTCTTTTCCTTTAACGGTTACATCATCACTAAAAGTGATTACCGTGTTTTGATTGGCCCCTGTTCTCCAAATAGCCCCATAAGGAACCAAATCTCCAAATACTGTTCTACCCCTCATAGCAGGTCGAGAATATTTAACAGTAACATCTGTCAATCCAACTTTTTGTTCCAAAGTGGAAAATGGACTTGGCGCTGGCGTTTGTATTTGTGCTTCCAAAGAAAAACACGTTGCCATTGTAAATAGTAAGAGTGCAAATTTTTTCATAGTTGTTATACGTATTAATTGTTTAGCATAGCAAAATTAAGACAAAGCTATGCTCTATTTGTTAATTAAACCATAAAACAAAAATAGCAAATAAAAGACCTTGTTTTAATTTTTGTTTAACTTTTTAATATTTTTATTAAACATTTTACTGCTATCTTTGTATAAAATCATATAGATGCAACTTTATCAATTAAAATCCAAGCAGGTTTTTCCCATAAACAAAAAAGAAGCTTGGGATTTTCTTTCTGACCCAAAAAACTTGGCGGTTATTACCCCACAGCATATGGGCTTTCATATTTTGGCAGGTGCGGACCGGCCCATGTTTCAAGGTCAAGTGATTCAATATATTGTGAAACCATTTCCGTTTGTCTCTACCAAATGGGTTACCGAAATCACTCATGTAAAGGACGGAGAGTACTTTGTGGATGAGCAACGTTTTGGTCCCTACTCCCTATGGCACCACAAACATTTTTTAAAGAAAGTCCCCGAAGGTGTGGAAATGGAGGACATTATTGATTACAAATTACCATTTGGCTTTTTGGGACAACTAACACACCCACTTTTGGTAAAAAAACAATTGCAGAAGATTTTTGAATTTCGGGAAAAGAAACTTGCTGAGTTATTCGGTCAAGTAGATGGAAAAGAGAATTTTTTAAGCATTAGAAAAGTATAATATGAAAAAGAATATATTATTGATTGGTGGTTCTTATGGTATTGGCTTGGAGATGGCCAAAAAGCTCTCCAGGGACAATCATGTATTTGTAGCCAGCCGAAGTAACGAGCAGCTTTCAAACATGGACGTCACCCACATCCCTTTTGATGCCATGAATGAGGATATCAGCGAAAAAGCAATCCCAGAAAAATTGGACGGCTTCGTATATTGTCCAGGGAGCATCAACCTGAAACCTTTTAAAACAATGGGCATCGACACCATTCAAAACGATATGGAAATCAATTTTATCGCTTTGGCGAAAACGGTCAAATCCATCATCAATAGAATGAACGAAGGCTCGAGCATGGTGTTTTTCAGTACTGTGGCCGTGGGAACGGGAATGCCTTTCCATACAAGTGTTTCAGCGGCAAAAGGGGCAATCGAGGGATTCGCCCGTGCACTGGCGGCTGAATACGCCCCAAAAGTGAGGGTGAACGTAATTGCTCCTTCCTTGGTAGACACTCCCTTATCTGAGCGACTATTGAGCAACGACAAGAAAAAAGAGATGATGTCCGAAAGACACCCCATGAAAAGAGTTGGTAATGCATCAGATATTGCAAACATGGCTACATTTTTGTTGGATTCCGATAATTCATGGATCACAGGGCAGGTTATTGGGGTCGATGGCGGAATGTCCAGCTTAAACGTGAGCTAATGAAAGATAAAATCATAGTTTTCTGGTTTAGACGTGATTTGCGTTTGGATGATAATGTTGGATTGTACCAAGCGCTCCAAAACGATATTCCCGTATTACCGATATTTATTTTTGATACCGAAATACTGGAAAACCTACCTAAAAATGATGCAAGGGTTAACTTCATTCACGAGCAGCTGCAAAAAATAAGCAATCAGCTCACCACGAACCATGATAGTGGAATCGCACAATTTCATGGCAAACCCAAAAAGATTTTCCAACAATTATTGGATGACTATAACATTGAAGCAGTCTATACCAATCACGATTACGAACCCTATGCCAAAAAACGTGATGGTGAAATAAAATCCTTTTTAGAGGAAAACAATATTACGTTCAACACCTTTAAAGATCAAGTGATCTTTGAAAAGGACGAAGTGGTTAAGGATGATGGCGACCCTTATGTGGTATACACCCCATTTATGCGGAAGTGGAAGGAAAATTTTAATCCGTCAATCCATTTGGTGGAGTACGATACACTGAACGACCTTTCTTCAAATTTATATCAATCCAAAAACCTACCGCAACTTTCTCTTGAAGATATGGGTTTTGAGGAATCTTCCATAAAGGCTCCCGATTTTACGGTTACTTCTGATTTGATCCAAAATTACGAGGATACTCGAGATTACCCTGCCAAGGAAAAAGGTACTTCCCGATTGGGACCACATTTGCGGTTTGGGACCGTTTCCATTCGCAAAATGGTCAGGAAAGCAATTGATGAAAAGAACGAGACCTTCTGGAACGAGCTCATCTGGAGGGAATTTTTTATGCAAATTCTATGGCATTTTCCTCATACTGTCAATGAAGCCTTTCGAGCCAAATACGATAGAATCGAATGGCGCAATAACGAAGAAGAATTTGAAAAATGGAAAGCCGGAAAAACAGGTTATCCTCTGGTCGATGCTGGCATGCGCGAACTTAACGAAACAGGCTATATGCACAATAGGGTTCGTATGTTGGTGGCCAGTTTCCTTTGCAAACATCTACTTATCGATTGGCGCTGGGGCGAAGCCTATTTTGCCGAAAAACTGTTGGACTACGAAATGGCCAGCAATGTGGGTAATTGGCAATGGGCCGCTGGTAGTGGCGTAGACGCTGCCCCTTATTTTAGGATTTTTAACCCTACCACGCAAATCAAGAAATTTGATAAGGACAAGAAGTACATCAATACATGGGTGCCCGACCTTCAGGAACTAAGTTACCCCGACCCCATTGTAGATCATAAAATGGCTCGTGAACGATGCTTAAAAACCTACAAAGAAGCGGTAAGTTGAAGCATTTTCGTTAATTTTAGTTCTGAGTTGATGTGTTTTTGCTTTATCAAGAAAAAACAGAACGAAATCAACCTAATATAACTAACTCAAAACCTTTAAAATGAAGAAACTTTCAACCCTGCTCCTTTTGGGATTGGTATCGATAAACCTATCGGCACAGAAGATGACAAAGGACAAAAAAGCCGTTGTTGCTTCGGTGGAAAAGCACAAAGAGAATCTAATAAAAATCAGTGATTCCATCTGGGCATTGGCAGAAACTGCCTTCGAAGAATCCATTTCGTCGGAATTATTGGCCGATTACGCAGAGGAAAATGGAATGACCGTTACTCGCGGCGTGGCCAACATTCCAACCGCATTTGTAGCAACATATGGTTCAGGTTCACCCGTAATCAGTGTATTGGGGGAGTTTGATGCCCTTCCAGGGCTTTCTCAAAACACTGTCCCAACCAAGGACCCTAGAATCGAGGGCGAACCAGGACATGGTTGTGGTCATAATATGTTCGGTGCTGCCAGTTTGGGAGCGGCCATTGCCATTAAAGAACAAATTGAAGCTGGAAACATAGAAGGAACCGTAAAATTCTTCGGAACACCTGCTGAAGAAAAATTCTTTGGCAAAGTTTGGATGGTAGAAGCTGGACTTTGGGACGATGTGGATGTTAACGTAAGCTGGCACCCATCCGCCGAAATTGAAGCCGATGTGCAGAGTGGATTGGCCTTGGTGGACTTTATGGTAGAATTCTACGGACAAGCTGCCCACGCTTCCGCAGATCCATGGAACGGCCGCAGTGCTTCCGATGCCTTGGAGTTGTATACCACCGGTATTAATTATTACAGGGAGCATATTAAACCAACATCCCGTATCCATTATCACATTCAAGATGGTGGGCAAGTGGTCAACGTTGTTCCAGACTACTCTAGATTATGGGTAAGGGTTCGCGACCCTAAAAGAGATGTTATGCTTCCAACTTTTGAGCGTGTAAAAGCGATGGCAGAAGGTGCCGCTATTATGGCCAATGTGGATTATAAATATTCCTTGATTTCCGGTATTTATGAAACTTTGGTGAATCGTGAAGGAGGTAAAATAATGCAGAACAACCTAGAGCTTTTGGGCCCAATTACCTATACCGAAGAGGAAATTACCTATGGAAAGGCCATTCAAGAGGCTACTGGAAAGCCACAAGTTGGCATGGACGGAGATGTTCACCCATTAAAAGAAACAGAAGAACTTCCTGGTGGAGGGTCTACCGATGTGGGTGATGTAAGCTGGAATGTACCGAACATTAATCTTGGTGTTACCGTAGCACCAAAAGGAACACCATGGCACTCATGGGCCGTGGTTGCCTGTGGTGGAATGAGCATTGGACATAAAGGAATGATCTATGCCTCCAAAGCTATGGGAATGACCATGTTCGACCTTTTTGACGACCCTAAATTGGTTGAAAAAGTAAAAGAAGAATATAAGACCAGAAAAGGTGATGTGAAATATGAAGCCATGATTGATGGTCCACCACCAATTCCTGGTCAATAATCTTAACTAAAATTTAATTGAAAAGCCTGCCGAAAAGCAGGCTTTTTGATCTTAATATAAACTTGCGCTATGAAAAATCCTGTTTTACAAACCTTTTCGTTAAGTTCTCCTTGGCAAACCTTAGATCCATTTTTGTTCAGTGTGTACCATTTGGACCATTTTCCGGAAGGCAATGGCGATATGGGTCCTGATTCTTCTTTGCTTAAAGGAAGAAACTTGGGAAGTGATTTTGATCCTAGCAAAGAATGGCGTATGTATCATGGACAAACCATACCGGGGTTTCCATCTCACCCGCATTGTGGCTTTGAAACCATTACCATTGTTAACAAAGGCTTTTGTGATCATTCCGATTCCTTGGGGGCAGCTGGTAGATTTGGGAAGGGTGATGTTCAATGGATGACGGCAGGAAGAGGGGTTCAACACTCCGAAATGTTTCCCTTAATAAAAGATGATGGGAAAAATACCCTGGAATTGTTTCAAATCTGGTTAAACTTACCCAAAGCTGGAAAATTTGTAGACCCGCATTTTAAAATGCTCTGGAACGAAGATATTCCAGTTGTGGAAGAAGGCAACGCCAAAATCAAGGTGGTTGCTGGTACGTACAAGAACGTGGAACCAGTGGCACCCGCTCCAGATTCTTGGGCCGCTAAGTCCGAAAACGAAGTGGCTGTTTGGAACATTCATGTGGAGGCAGATTCAGAATATGTACTGCCCAAAGCAAGCTCTTCAGAAGTAAACCGTGTTTTATATTTTTATGATGGTGATGAAATCCATATCGGTGACAAAAAAATCAATTCCAGCTTTGGCATTGTTTTAGACCCGACTCAAGATGTCCACATTAAAATCGGTTCTGAAACTGCGCACTTTATGTTATTGCAAGGAAAGCCTATTGGAGAACCGGTTGCCAAATACGGACCATTTGTGATGAACACCCAGACGGAAATCCAAAAAGTGATGGAAGAATACCGTTTGACCCAGTTTGGAGGATGGCCTTGGCCATATCCTGACAATGTTCATGATAAGGATAAAGGACGCTTTGCACTCTATCCTGATGGGAAATTGGTGGAGAAAAAATAATTTTTTTCTTACATATACCCTGTTTATTTCCAAAGAGTTAAAAATTTATAGATCTTAAACAAGATTTCTTCATAAATTAATATCTAGCCAGAACCATTTGAATAGTAATCAACCTCGGTCTATTCAATCAACGAACCAATTTATGAAGTTATCCTGCTGTTTAATTTTATCCGCACTTCTATTTATTTCATTCCAAAAAATCTGTTTTTCTCAAACCAAGGAAATAGATAGTATACAAAACTTGATGAAAACGGCGAATGATACTACTCAGGTCAACTTAATGAGAAGACAGGGAATATTGTTAAGAGCACAGGATAAAGAAAAAGCGATTAATATTTTAAAAGAAAGTGTTGAGCGAGCGAAGAAAATTGGGTTTGCACAAGGAGAAATAAAAGGACTCTACTCATTGGGGCTCACCCATGGAATGACAGGAAGTTACGCCGAATCTTTGGACTACCTAAACCAATGTCTTGAGCTATCCAAAGAAAACCGAGACTTTGAAAGAATGAATCATATCTATAAATCTATGGGTATCGTTTATAAAAGAATAGGCGATTATACTAAAAGTCAGAATTTTTACCTGAAAAGTATTGCATTGGTGGACTCCCTAGAATTAAATCAGAACAATTCATCCGTATATATCAACCTGGGAATACTTTATGATTTAATGGACCAAAAAGAGAAAGCTGTTGAAAGTTATGAAAAGGCACTAGAGACATATAAGAGTTCGGATTTTAAATCTTTAGAACATTCTGTTATGGTGAATCTAGCCGTTATTGATTATGATGATGGTAACCATGAAGCTGCACTTGAAAAATTTTTAAAAGCACAGAGTTTTTTAGAGGAGCGAAAGAAAAACATTGAACTCTGCACCAATTATTCAAATATAGCCAATTGCTATTTGAACCTAAAGAAATGGAAGCTGGCCGAAGAAAATTTTTTAAAATCACTGGAACTTGCCACAAAGCTATCTATAAAACAACAAGTTGCCGTTGCCAATTATGGATTGGCCGATTTAATGCTAAGGCAGGGTAAATTGAATCAAGCAATGGCTTTTTCCAACCAAAACCTTGAAGCACTTTCTGAAATTGGAGGGTATAAACATCTACGGGACGCTCACCAAAAAGCTTATGAAATATATAATGCCAAGAGACAATACCCAGATGCCATAAAACATCTTAACCAATCGATGGCCTATAACGACAGTCTTTTAAATGAAACCAAAATTAGGGAAATACAAAATCTTCAAGTGCAACACGATGTTTACCTTAAAGACAATGAAATAAAGGAAAACAATCTACAGTTAGCCCTTCTCAACACTCGGGTTGAATTGAATAAAAGACGAATGACCTACCTTGCCATCATTACAATTTTACTCATGTTTTCCGCCAGCTTATTGTATTTCCGTTACCGAGGCAAACAAAGATCTAATGCCATTCTCCGAGAGAAGAATTTATTGATCTCCGAACAAAATGAAACTATAGAGGAAATGAACAAGGAATTGGAAAAACGTATGCTACGGGCACAAATGAATCCGCATTTTATTTTCAACTCATTGAATTCCATCCAATATCTAATCAATACGGACGATAAAAAAAATGCACTTAAATACTTATCCAAATTTTCAAAATTAATGCGCCAGGTATTGGAAAGTTCAGTTAACATTAGTTTACCACTCAAAGATGAGATTGAGCTGCTGAAAATCTATATTGAATTGGAAAATTTACGTTTTGACAATTCTTTTAGCTACTCCTTACATGTTGACGAAAATCTGGATATCCATACCTATGAAATCCCCATGTTACTCGTTCAACCTTATATTGAGAACGCCATTATACATGGCCTAATGCCCAAAAAAGGAGAAAAGAAGCTACATGTTTCGTTCGAAGAAACGAATGAAAACATAGTATGCACCATTGAGGACAATGGAGTTGGCATCGATGCCCAAACTTCTGGAAAGACATTCAAACGTCCATCCAGGGGCATGTCCATTACTGCAAAACGGATTAATGCACTGAAAAAATTCTCGAATCAAGAACTTGTTACAGTCGAAAGCTCGGAGAAGGGAACCAAAGTGACCATATTAATTCCAAAAGACTAGACCCTTACAATATTGGCTCCTATAGCACGCAAGCGCTCATCAATGTTCTCATAACCACGATCAATCTGCTCAATATTGTGTATGGTGGAGGTATCTTTCGCAGATAGTGCCGCGATCAATAGGGATACCCCTGCCCTAATATCGGGGGATACCATAGTGGTGGCCTTTAAAGTGGATTTAAAGTCATGACCGATTACTGTGGCACGGTGTGGATCACAAAGAATGATTTTCGCCCCCATATCAATAAGCTTGTCCACAAAGAACAGTCGGCTTTCAAACATTTTTTGATGAATCAGCACTTCTCCTTTGGCTTGGGTTGCCACAACCAAAATAATGCTCAACAAATCCGGGGTCAATCCTGGCCAGGGAGCATCAGCTATGGTTAGGATCGAGCCATCTATAAAATTCTGGATTTCATAACCATCTTCATGTTTTGGGATAAAGATATCATCTCCCTTTCGTTCCAAGGTAATTCCCAATTTTCTGAAAACCGTTGGAATCTGACCCAAATCGTCCCAACTTACATTTTTGATGGTAAGTTCGCTCTGGGTCATTGCGGCCAAACCTATCCAGCTCCCGATTTCTATCATATCGGGCAACATCGTGTGCTCTGTTCCCCCCAACGAATCAACCCCTTCAATAGTCAACAAATTTGACCCGATTCCAGAGATCTTGGCCCCCATTCGGTTCAACATTTTACACAACTGTTGCAAATACGGTTCACAAGCTGCATTATAAATGGTAGTTGTACCTTCTGCCAGTACAGCAGCCATTACAATATTGGCCGTACCTGTTACCGAAGCTTCGTCCAAAAGCATGTAGGTACCGATCAGCTTATCTGCTTCAACACCGTAAAAATGTTCTTCTTTATTGTATCGGAAATTAGCTCCAAGCTTGATGAATCCTTCAAAATGGGTATCCAATCTCCGTCTTCCAATTTTATCTCCGCCCGGTTTGGGGATGTACCCTTTGCCAAATCTTGATAACAATGGGCCAACCAACATAATTGATCCACGAAGTCCCCGGCCATCTTCCTTGAACTTGGCCGATTGCAAATAATCCAGATTAACATCGTCTGCCTTGAAGGTATAGGAACCCTTTCCTTTCTTTTGGATTTTTACTCCCAAATCTTCCAGGAGGGCAATCAGTTTATTGACATCGACAATGTCGGGTATATTGTTTATGGTGATTTTTTCTTCTGAAAGCAGTACGGCACAAAGAATCTGTAGTGCTTCATTCTTTGCTCCTTGAGGGGTGATTTCTCCATGTAATTGGTGCCCACCCTCTATTCGAAATGTACCCATGTATTCCTTTGGAATTTAATATCTTTTCTTGCGACCTCGTTGTCCTTTTTTTCCTCGGTTGGTATTGGACCTGCTTGGTCTGTTTTTAAGAAACTGTCCACTATCTGTTAAACTCTCATCGCTTTTGGCCAAATCTATTTGCCCATCGCTAAGTTCTTTCAAATGGTTGAATATTACAGAGTCCTCAACGGTATCCTTGTTCCAGGTCAAATAACACTTCTTCATGTGGTTGGCAATGGCATACTCCAAACCGGACCTCATATCGCCTTCTTCCCACTTAACCGCAACATCTATCATTCTTTTGATGTTGTTTCCGTAAAAGCGGTATTTTGGATGGTTTTGAGGATAGTCCAAAGGCTCTGGACGTTGTTGCAAAACCTCTTTGGATGTAATTGGGAACGGTGAATCCACATCCAATTTAAAATCGGCCATTATAAACAATTGATCCCAAAGTTTATGCTGAAAATCTGGAACATCCCTTAAATGCGGCTGCAGATTTCCCATAACACTTATAATGGATTTGGCCACTTTATTTCGTTCTTCACGATCCTCAATGGCAACTGCATGGTCTACCATTTTCTGAAAATGACGGCCATACTCCGGTATAAAAAGTTTTGGACGCTCTGTATTGTATTCTAAGTTGTATACTTCGTTCAAATTAATGTATTTAGAAACTTGATTATTGGAAAGTCAATCTGATAACGCTTGCAAATTAATAAAATTATCGCAAACAACGGGCTTACAGGGAAATTACCCCCTCTACAACGGAAACTTCTTTGTATTTAAGTATCACTTCGTCAGGATCTTTTAAATGAACTGTAATCGAAAGACTTGTATATGTTCCTTTTTTGGATTTTTTGGATTCAATTACAGCACCGGTATTGTCGAAAATTTCATGGATTTGGGCAATGCGCTCCTCATCTGTTGGAATAATAAACTTATAAAGGTAGTTGGATGGCCAATTTGTGCTTTCCAACAATTTACCTTTTAGTTTTTCATAGAATTCTTCTGTATCCTTCTTGTCCATACCCCATTTTTATACAAATATATGGCTTAGTCATCAATTTTTTTTCCTTAAGGCTATTTCATTACTTTGTACTATCAATTTAAGGTCTTTGGGCAAGAACAAAGTAGTTATTACAGGAGCACCCGGTACGGGTAAAACATCCATTGTGAATGGATTGGAGAGCAAGGGTTTTCATTGCTTTCATGAAATTATTAGGGATATGACCTCCAAAGCAAAACAGGAGGGGCAATCAGAAGAGTATATTTCCAATCCACTGGTTTTTGTTGATGATGCAATGCAATTCAACAAAGATCTACTAGAGGGCAGAACATCCCACTATAAGGACTCCCTTGATATTGATGCCCCTATCAGTTTTTTTGACCGAGGTATCCCTGATGTACTGGCCTACATGGACTTTTTTGGTCAAGAATATGACAGTTTTTTTATTTCGCATTGCGAAAACCACAGATACGATTCGGTTTTTATTGTTCCACCTTGGAGGGAGATTTATGTTTCCGATAACGAACGAATGGAAACTTTTGAAGAAGCGGAAAGTATTCATCACTCATTGATGAAAACATACACACAATTTGGCTATAACCCCATCGAAGTGCCAAAAGATGCAGTCCAAAATCGGATTGATTTTATTTTGGAAACACTTAAAAAATTATAGTGTACAAGGACATCACAAGCGTTTTAAAGCAATTTTGGGGTTACGATGATTTCAGAGGGTCCCAAAAGCAGATCATCAATACCGTTCTTTCTGGGCAAGATGTCTTGGCTTTAATGCCCACTGGTGGCGGCAAATCAGTTTGCTATCAAGTACCTTCATTGGCCATGGAGGGCATCTGTATTGTGGTATCACCTTTGGTGGCTCTCATCCAGGACCAAGTTGCACAATTAAAAAAACGAGAGGTCAAAGCCATTGCTTTAACCGGAGGGGTGCCGCCCAATGAGCTGAACGATCTATTGGACAACTGTCTCTACGGCAACTACAAGTTTTTGTACCTATCCCCCGAACGCTTACAACAAACCATTGTTAGGGAGCGGATCCAACAAATGAACGTGAACCTTATCGCAATAGATGAGGCTCACTGTATTTCGCAATGGGGAAACGATTTTAGACCTGCATATTTGGAGTGCTCCGTTTTAAAAGAGCTAGTGCCCAATACCCCAATGATCGCATTAACGGCGACAGCCACACCAAGAGTTGTAGATGATATTGTGGAGAATTTGGAATTGGATAATGTGGCTGTTTTCAAAGATTCCTTCTCTCGCTCCAATATCAATTTTAAAGTAAAGTGTTCCGAGGACAAGCTATATCAGCTTAAAAAGTATATGGGGAAAATTCCCGGAAGCGCCATTGTTTATGTTCGCTCTAGGAAAATGTCCATCTCGCTGGCCAATTTTTTAATCAAGAATGGGGTTCCAGCTTCATTTTTTCATGGAGGTATCCCAAAATCGGACAAAGAAGAAAAACTGAACCTTTGGTTAAACGGTGAAGTAAGGGTTATGGTGGCCACAAATGCTTTTGGGATGGGTGTCGACAAACCTGATGTCCGGTTAGTGGTTCACTACCAAATACCCGATAGCTTGGAAAGCTATTTTCAAGAAGCAGGAAGAGCTGGACGTGACGGAGAACCATCAACGGCAATAATTATTACTTCCAACGAAGATGAGGACAAGGCCAAACAACAATTTTTGTCCAACTTGCCTGATGTGGCCTTTGTAAAACAAGTTTATTCCAAACTCAACAATTACTTTCAGATATCATACGGCGAACTTGTTTCCGAACCTTTGGCCTTCAAATTCAACGAGTTTTGTAAGCGTTATGAGTTCAATCCAAATATGACCTTTAACGCCATCCGTATTCTTGATCAGAATTCCGTGCTATCCCTAACTGAAAATTTTAAGGAAAAAACCATACTTCAATTTGTGGCTCCCAAAGCAGAGATTTTTAATTATCTGAATAAACACAGGAAAACAGCCCCAATCATCCAGACGATTTTAAGGACCTACGGAGGCATTACCGATTACGAAACCAAAATCAACCTGTACATGCTCTCCAAAAAAACGGGTACAAGTGAGGATCGGTTAAAACAAATACTACAGCAACTGGCTGACGATGACATGGTAGATTACCAAAACAATACTTCCGATCTGGAAATCACATTTTTGGTTCCCCGTGAAGATGATCATACCATTAATTTGTTCGCCAAAAAGATCAAGGATTTTAATCAGGTGAAACAGAACAACATGGCAGCCATGTTGGGCTACATTTCCAATAAAAAGGTATGCCGTAGTGTTTACCTACTGAATTATTTTGGGGAAAAGACTGCAGAAAAGTGCGGCACATGCGATATTTGTACTAAGAAAAATGTAGTGGCCTCCCCTCATGATTTAGAGAAAAGGGTCATGGAACTATTGGAAATTCGTCCCCATACCTCCCGACAGTTGGAAAAAGAAACGGGTATCAACGAAAAAGAACTTTTAAAAATACTGGAAAGACTACTGGAAGATGAGTTGGTCTCCCTAAACTTTAAAAATGAGTACATCAAAAAATAATTCGTTGCGAATCGTATTTATGGGCACCCCGGATTTTGCCGTGGGCAGCCTTGAACAGCTTATAAAAGCAGATTTTAATGTAGTTGGTGTTGTTACGGCACCAGATAGACCTGCAGGTCGCGGGCGTAAGGTTCAAGAATCGGCTGTAAAACAATTTGCTACCCAACATAACTTAAAGGTATTGCAACCTACCAATTTAAAAGACGAAGCTTTTTTGGAAGAGCTCAAAAGTCTTGATGCCAATTTACAGGTAGTGGTTGCCTTTAGAATGTTGCCCAAAGCCGTTTGGCAAATGCCCGAGCACGGTACCTTTAACCTTCATGCTTCCCTCCTGCCCCAATATCGTGGAGCAGCACCCATTAATTGGGCGATAATCAATGGGGAGACCGAAACAGGCGTCACTACATTTTTTATTGATGAAAAGATAGACACCGGCAGCATTGTTCTTCAGGAAACTGAAAAAATACGGCCCGATGACAGCGCAGGTTCTTTACATGATAGGTTAATGGAACTTGGTGCCCGGTTAGTAGTGGAAACTTGCAAACAGATTCAAGCTGGCACTGTTACCCGACAACCTCAAGACGAAAGTATGGAACTCAAACCTGCTCCAAAAATCCATAAGGATACCTGTAGAATAGATTGGAAGGCTTCCATAAATGACATTTACAATCATATTCGTGGACTTAGTCCATATCCTGGTGCCTGGACCCAATTGATGAATGATGAAAAACCAGAGCAAATGAAGATTTTTAGAACAGAAATAGAAAAAGCCGAACACAATTATAACGTTGGAAAGCTGGTGGCGGAGAAAAAATCGTTGAAGGTGGCGGTTAAAGATGGCTTTATTTCACTCTTGGAATTACAATTACCCGGTAAACGAAGAATGCAGGTAAACGAGGTTCTGAATGGTCTAAATCTTGAAAATGAGGCATACCTTCGCTAAGGCCTTGCTATGATTGGGCTGGGAAAAGTTGTCATTTTTTTCCGACTTTATCAACAAACGTTTCAAGTTATCAACAAAAACCCCGATTTCCCTTGGTTTTACTTGCGTGAGTGGCAAATCCATATAAATTTGTTCAGCATTAAAATTATATTAACAACAATTAATTTAATTCCATTATGAACAAAACAGAATTAATCGATGCTATGGCAGCTGATGCTGGCATCACTAAAGCAGCAGCAAAAAAAGCATTGGAATCTTTCTTGGGAAATGTAGAAGGAACGCTTAAAAAAGGAGATAGAGTTTCCTTGGTAGGCTTTGGTTCTTGGTCAGTTTCTAGAAGAAGCGCTAGAGAAGGTAGAAATCCACAAACTGGTGCTACCATTAAGATTGCCGCTAAGAACGTTGTAAAGTTCAAAGCAGGCGCTGAATTGAGCGGTGCAGTAAACT
>NZ_CAMYIC010000006.1 GCF_947258355.1 uncultured Allomuricauda sp. | reverse complement strand
TAAGTCGTATTGTTGGATTTTCTGCCATAAATAATTTTACTTGCCCTAAATTTTCGCTGCTAATATAAGCCTAATCTTCAAATTCTTCCTTGAGGATGCGAACGACCTCTTGGATTGTTTCTTCTTCTAGATCGGTTCGTTTAACCAAATCTTTTACATCTTGTTCCAAAACGCTGCGTGCGGTATCCAATCCAATCTTCTTGAATTCTTCGATAACCCAGCTTTCGATTTCATCGGAAAACTCGGTCAACTCCACATCTTCTTCCACACCTTCACGGAACACATCTATTTCGTAACCAGTTAATTGACCAGCCAAACGGATGTTGTGACCACCTCTGCCAATAGCCTTGGAAACCTCCTCTGGCTTTAGGTATACTTGAGCTGTTTTTTTCTCATCGTTCAATTTAACAGACGATACTCTTGCAGGACTCAATGCACGGGTCACCATTAATTGCGGATTGTTCGTCCAGTTGATCACATCGATATTTTCGTTGCCCAACTCTCGCACAATTCCATGTATTCTAGATCCCTTCATACCCACACAGGCACCTACGGGATCAATTCTATCATCGTAAGAATCCACGGCTACCTTAGCTTTTTCTCCAGGAATACGAACAGCTTTTTTAATGGTGATCAGACCATCAAACACTTCCGGGATTTCCTGGAAGAACAATTGCTCCAAGAATTTAGGAGAGGTCCTGGACATGATGATAGCAGGCTTGTTTCCTTTAAGCTCTACACTTTCAATAATCCCACGAACATTGTCTCCTTTACGGAAAAAGTCGGATGGTATCTGCTTTTCTTTTGGAAGTATGATTTCGTTTCCTTCATCATCCAACAAAATTACAGCACGGTGTCTTATATGGTGAACCTCAGCTGTATAAATTTCACCCTCTAAATCCTTGAATTGTTTATAGATAGTGGTATTGTCGTGCTCATGGATCTTGGAGATCAAGTTTTGACGCAATGCCAAAATTGCCCTTCTACCCAGATCAACAAGTTTCACCTCTTCTGAAACATCTTCGCCAACCTCAAAATCCGGCTCGATTTTTCTAGCTTCGGATAACGATATCTCCTCATTTGGCTCCTCTACTTCCCCATCTTCAACAACCACTCGGTTTCTCCATATTTCCAAATCCCCTTTGTCTGGGTTGATAATGATATCAAAATTGTCGTCAGAACCAAATTTTTTCTTTAGCGCACTTCGGAAGACTTCTTCCAAAATCGCCATAAGGGTCACCCTGTCAATAAACTTATCGTCCTTAAACTCCGAAAAGGATTCGATGAGCGCTAGGTTTTCCATTTTCTACTTCAATTAAAATTTTAATTTAACTTTTGCCTCTTGAATATCAGAAAACGCGATTTCCTGCTTTTTCTGTACTGTAACTTTTCCTTTACCCACTGGCTTGGGCTCGCGCGCCTTCCACTCCAAGGTAATACTATTTGTCGAGGTTTCCACCAGTGTTCCCTCCAATTCCCCAGAGCTGGTCTTAACCTTTAATTTTCTACCTATATTCTTATTGTACTGACGCGGCAATCGTAATGGCGAAGTAGCACCAGCAGATGTTACTTCCAAGGAAAAATCCTCTTCTTCACGATCTAAATTGTGTTCTATTGCCCTGCTAACATTCATGCAGTCTTGCAAACTAACACCCTGATCTCCATCCAACACCACTTTAATACTGTTATCACCTCCAACAGTAAAATCAACCAGGAACAAGGAAGCATATTCTTCCAACGCTTTGTTCAACAATGATTCCACTTTATCCTTCAACATAAGAAACCAGTAATAAAAGAGGGGACTCGAAGTCCCCTCATGAATACTTTTATATCCGTTCAGTTTTGCAAATATACAACAAATATTATGGCTTGTGCAACCCATTGCATCACAAAAATAAAGCTTTGCCTATCTATTTTTCAGCACATTATCAATGATCAAGCTATATACAAGTAACCCCTTTATCAATGTCACTTTGATTTTAGTGAAAATCAAAAAGAACCAAAGAACACGAAGACTCCAACAAATTCAAAGGGTTAACAATCATTTTAACCTCTTTCACAACAAATATTTTGAACCTGGTAAGCTCCCGTTAATTTTGTTATCCGATAAACTAGGTACATGAGCATAACCCCAACTTCTACATGGTCGTCAAATCCTTTTAACCAAATGTTACTTGCACTTGGTTTCATTTTCTTTTTGGGTACAACGGTCTCATTTTCGCAAACCACTCTTTGGAGTGAGAATTTTTCCTATGGCAATGGTACCGAAAACGGAACTGGGACCGGGCCATCTGCCAGCACATGGAGTACCAATCGTGGAGGAAGACTTTCTGTGAGAAGCAACAGGTTACGTGGCAGGAATCTGGACGCAGAGGGCATCTGGCAAGTCAACTCCATAGACATTACCGGATATGACTTTATTGGTTTTAGCATGGATACTTGGGTAGATGATCCTAACGCCATGGAAAATGGCAGTGATTACATGATTGGCGAATACCGAGTGGACGGTGGTTCTTGGCAACAATTTGTGAACGCATCCGGTTCAAATTCCGACCCTTTGAATTCTTCGTATGGATTTGGATTTTCCAGCACTGGCAACTCCACCTTGGAGATTAGGGTGAGAATGGACAACGACAACAATAGCGAACAATATTTTATCGACAATGCAACGGTAGAGGGAACCTCCGGTATTTGTAATGGGGAGGTCGACTTTGAATTTTACGACAGCTCACCATCTGGGAGTACTGTAGACAATATTCCTACCTCAGGATTTCTTGGCTCAGGGACCTATACCAGTTTTGATGTCGATGCATTACAAAACCAAGAAGACCCCGGAGATACTGATAATTTTAGTATTCGGTACACTGGATACATTCAAATTGACACCCAGGGCAGTTATACATTTTACACAACTTCCGACGATGGGTCCAAATTATTTATAAATGGAACCGAAGTTGTGGATAATGATGGGGCACACGGTTCCAGAGAACGGTCAGGTTCCATAACACTCTCCCCTGGATTGCACGATATAACGGTCCTATTCTTTGAAAATGGAGGTGGTGAAAACCTTAGTGTTCAATATCAAGGTCCATCCATTTCCAAACAAAATGTACCTTTTTCAAAATTATATTCAACCTGTAGTGTGGGCGCAGCCGACTTGGACGGCGACGGTATTGACGATGTAACAGATATCGACGACGACAATGATGGTATTTTGGATGTGGATGAATGCGGGGCAGCTGGCGGGAATTTTGTTCAGACAGCAACAAACATCGCCTTTTTCACCAACCCTTCAAATGCCGAAGGGAGCCCAGGCACTTCTTATGCAGCCAATGCAGTTTATACGTACCAAGGACAGTCAGAAATTTTACTACAGTTTGCCTCACCTATCACCGTGGGGACAACGGTAAGCGTGTTTTTAGGTGCTGACCCAGCTGTTTCCAGTACCGATATGCAGATACAACGTTCTTCCGCAGCTGGTGGAAGCGATGGTTGGTTGGCAGGAGCAAATGGTACCACGCCAGGTTCCATAAGAGAGGTTACATTTACCGTAAGCGGAAGTAGTTTACAATATATTAAGGTAATCGCATGGCAATTGGGCGCTAGAGTGTACGGAGCCAGTTATGGAGGTTCCGTGGATTGCACAACTGTGGATACCGATGGTGATGGCATACCCAACTACCAGGATTTGGATAGTGATGGTGATGGTATACCCGATAATGTCGAAGCACAGACCTCAACCGGTTATACCGCTCCGTCCGGCAGCGATTCCGATAATGACGGCTTGGACAATGCCTATGAAACTGGTGGCTTATCGGCGATAGATACCGATGGGGATGGAACTCCTGATTTTATGGATACGGATAGTGATGATGATGGAACCAGTGATACAAGTGAAGCTACTTTGACCCTTTCCGGTTCCGATAGCGATAATGACGGACTGGATGACAACATAGATACAACAACAGGTTACGGTGACCCAGGAGGTGATATTGATGACCCCACCAACACAACGGGAAGTACTTTAATGCTGCCCGATTCGGATGGAGACCTTGGGTCAGGGGGAGATTTGGATTTTAGGGATGATACCGTTGACGCCAACGACCCGCCTTCCATTGCCGCCACCGGAGATCAAATATTTTGCCCTGGAGACACCATTCCCGTTGTAGAGACCGTGAGCATAACAGACCCCGACAGTAGTACTTTGGATGCTGTTTATATACAGATCACATCCAATTACAATGTTACTGGAGATCTTTTGAGCCTAACGGGTACACACCCTAACATAACAGCAAGTTGGGATACTTCGGAAGGAAGACTCCTATTGAACGGACCTGCTACATTGGCCGAGTTTGAGACCGCTATTGCCGCAGTCGAATTCCAGACTACAGCGACCGTTTCATCTGGGGATACCCGTACATTTTCTGTTGTATTGAACGAAGCCAATTACTTGGAATCCACTGGACATTATTATGAATATGTTCCTTCTTTAGGCATTACATGGACAGCCGCTAGGGATGCAGCTGCATTAAGAACTTTTTATGGCCTTCAAGGATATTTGGCCACCATATCCAGTCAGGATGAATCCGACCTTTTGGGAGCGCAAGCCCCCGGAGCTGGATGGATAGGTGCCAGTGATGCAACCACAGAAGGAGACTGGTACTGGGTTACTGGTCCCGAAGCGGGAACTCTTTTTTGGAGAGGAACGGCAGGAGGAACTGCATTCGGATATGAATTTTGGAACACTGGTGAGCCCAATCAGTCAGGAAACGAGGATTATGCCCATATTACTGCACCTGGTGTAGGTTTGGATGGATCCTGGAACGACCTTTCGAATACTGGAGCTGCGAGTGGTGACTATCAACCCAAAGGATATTTGGTGGAATATGGTGGAATGCCCGGTGACCCTGCTGCCCCGAACATTGCAGCCACAACCAATATTACTGTTGACACAACAGCCCCAACCGCAAGTGCACCTGCACCAATATCGGTTTATTGTACGGATGATGTTCCTGCTGCCGATATCACAGTAATTACCGATGAAGCGGATAATTGCGACCCGAGTCCAACTGTAACTTTTATCAGCGATGTAAGTGATGGTGGCAGCAATCCTGAAACTATTACACGTACCTATAGAATTACAGATGAAGCGGGAAACACTCTGGACGTTGAACAGACCATTACAATAACACCTTTTACCATATCAACACAGCCAAGCGACCAAACTGTGGTTGTAGGCAACAACGGAAGTTTTTCAGTGGTGGCAACGAGCGTGGATACTTATCAATGGGAAGTTAGTATGGACGGAGGCAGTAATTTTGTTACCATTTCAGATGGTTCGGAATATTCTGGAACACAGACTGCGAATCTTACATTAAATACACCGGACGCTAATTTCAACGGTTATATTTACAGAGTGCTTGTTTCCAATAGCAGTGGCACCTGTACAGCACTTACTTCCAATGAAGCTACCTTAACCATGAAAACGGGACGGGTGATCACCAATAGAGGCGTAACTTACCGGGTGAACAAAAACTAAGTGCCCGTTGCATTAAATTGACTATTTCACTTTCTTTTCAAAAGAGCCAACCATTTGCTCTTCGAAAAGTTCTTGAACCTCTGTTAATATGGCCGGGTCATCTATGGTTGAAGGAGTAGCAAACTCTTTTCCATCAGCAATCGCACGAATAACTTTTCGTAATATTTTCCCGGACCTGGTCTTTGGCAATCGTTCTGCGACCAATACCTTTTTCAAAGAAGCCACTGGACCAATTTCCTTTCTAACGTCACTGACCACTTCGGATTGAAGCTGGAAACTCTCAATTACGGCACCTGTTTTAAGTACCGTAATCGCCAAAGGAATTTGTCCTTTGAGGTCATCGGCTATTCCCACAACACAACACTCGGCCACATCAGGATGCTTGGCTACCACCTCTTCCATTTCTGCTGTGGACAATCGATGTCCAGCAACATTAATGATATCATCCACACGTCCTGTAATAAATACATAACCGTCCTCGTCTATGTATCCCCCATCACCAGAAAAATAATAACCTTCGAACTTGTTCAGGTAACCTTTTACAAATCTTTCGGTATCGCCCCATAGATTGGGCAAGGTTCCTGGGGGCAATGGAAGTTTAATGGCAACATAGCCCTCTTCGCCCATATCGGATCGGGTACCATCCTCTCTTAAAATTTGAACATCATAACCGCATACAGGTTGGGTTGCTGAACCTGGTTTTATCTCAAAATGCTCATCGAATCCCATCATATTGGCTACAATGGGCCAACCGGTTTCGGTCTGCCACCAATGATCGATTACTGGCACATTGAGCTTTTCCCCTGCCCATTTCAAGGTGGAAACATCACAACGTTCTCCGGCCAAGAACAAATACCGTAGGCAGCTCATATCAAACTGTTTGATGAAATCACCTTGTGGGTCTTCTTTTTTAATAGCCCTGATGGCGGTTGGTGCCGTGAACATTACTTTAACTTCGTGATCACTGACCACACGCCAAAAAGTAGAGGCATCTGGAGTGCGAACTGGTTTCCCTTCAAAAAGCACCGTGGTGCAACCATAAATCAAAGGCGCGTAGACGATATAGCTATGTCCAACCACCCAACCTACATCACTTGCAGCCCAAAAGACCTCACGAGGGTTTACTCCATAAATATGTTTCATGCTATAATGCATAGCTACGGCATGTCCACCATTATCCCGAATGATCCCTTTTGGTTTTCCTGTAGTCCCCGAGGTATATAATATGTATAGTGGGTCGGTGGCATCCACCTCCGTACACCGAACGGGATCCGCAATTTTCATTAAAGTCGCATAATCGATGTCATTTTCACCATCTGGACGAACAGCTCCCAGTCTTCTGTTATAAACGATTACATTTTCTGGCTTGTGTTCGGCCATTGCAATGGCCTCGTCAACCATGGGCTTATAGGGTATTATTCTATCCACCTCAATTCCTGATGTTGCGGTTACAATCAGTTTGGGTTTGGCATCATCTATACGGATGGTGAGTTCATGCGGTGCAAAACCTCCAAACACAACGGAGTGAACAGCTCCCAAACGAGCGCAGGCCAACATGGAAATTACTGCTTGCGGAATCATGGGCATATAAATGATCACGGTATCGCCCTTTTCGACCCCTAAGCGTTTCATACCACCTGCCAACCGGCTAACCCGGTCTCTGAGTTCCAAATAAGTGAACCTTTCAATGGTTTGTGTAACCGGTGAATCGTAAATAAGGGCAATGTCGTTGCCCCGTCCATTTTCTATATGGGAATCAAGTGCTAAATAAGATGTGTTCAATTTCCCGCCCTTAAACCAACGAAAAAAACCATTATCGTCTTGGGTTAATGCCCTTTGTGGTTTTTGAAACCAACTTATGTTGGCGGCTTGTTCCATCCAGAAGTTATCGGGATCCTTGATGGAGCGATTGAATTCCTGTGCATAGTTGATCTTCGCCATCGCAATGTAGTTTGAATAGTTTATGTGTGCATGTACGATTGTAATCTTTCATCAAATTAAATTTTCAAAAGACTGAAAATGAAACCATTGAAAGTACAACACGTCTAAAGTAGTGATTTATCCATCTGATCAACTAAATAATATCGCTAAATTGATATACTTCTATATTTTACAATCTGCAACCAAAGAGGTTTTTACAAACGAGCCCTATATTTAAATACAAATTCACGCTACCTTTACCGCATGAGCCTTTTTTCGAATGCGAAGTTTCGTTATCATCTAAAGCGTATTTTACCCTTTGGAATTATTTGGTTGGTATTGAGCTGGTTCATCCTGCTCATAGAGTCCATGGCAATGGATTATGAAAATCAACGGCCGGATACGGACATCACTGTAACCTGGGACATTTTCCTCTTTGCCTCCTTAGCTGTTTTTTTAGTGGGATTGGCCATGGGTGCTGTGGAAGTACTTTGGTTGGGCAAGCTTTTTAAACACAAAGCATTTTGGCAAAAAATCCTCTACAAAATGGGGTTTTATCTCTTGTTTATGCTGGTCATCAATTTGGTGACTTTTCCAATCGCGGCAAGTATTGAACTTAGCTCTTCCATCATCGATGCCCAAGTCTGGCATAAATTTTCAAACTACATCGCCAGCCCCACTTTTTTGAGCACCATGGTCTCGCTCGCGTTCAGCATTTTTGTTTCGCTGCTTTATTCGGGCATCAGCGAGCATCTAGGGTATAATGTTTTACTCAATTTTTTTTCGGGCAAATACCATCAACCCCAAGAAGAGTCCCGTGTTTTTATGTTTTTGGACATGAAATCTTCCACCTCGCTTGCGGAAAAATTGGGGAACGAGATCTATTTTCGTTTTCTGAGTGATTATTACAATCAATTATCCGATGCCATTATCAAGTTTAAAGGAGAGGTCTACCAATATGTTGGGGATGAGATTGTGGTTACTTGGAAAAAAAATGATGGCACACAGCACCATAACTGTATCCGCTGTTTTTATGCCATGAAGGAAAGTCTACAAAAGAAATCCACTTATTTTGAGGAGACCTATGGCGTAGTGCCATCATTCAGGGCCGGATTACATTTTGGACAGGTAACCACGGGTGAAATCGGAGCGTTAAAAAAAGAAATCTTTTTTACCGGCGATGTATTGAATGTGACCGCGCGAATCCAAAAGCTTTGTAAACCTATGCAAAAGGAAATTGTCATTTCCGAGCAGTTGGCCAATGAACTTTCGCCAAATGACCTACGATTGGAACAGTTGGGCAATATGGAACTGGAGGGGCGTGAAGAACCTGTAGAGCTCTTTACCCCGAATTTTACCTAGTTACGGTTTTAGTCTTGTGCCAAAAACTGGAATTCATTTGAATATTTTATGCCCAATTCCATTGTACCGGTATCAATCTTCAAAAGTTTGCCACCGTCTTGGTTATAACTATTCCATGTTGGCAACCCATTTCCATTAGGGTTTCCTGTTTTCGCAAAATTGACCCAATAAGCGGACATCTGTTCTTCAAGTTTACGCTCTTCAGGTTGCCATGGCCGTTTCCATTGATCAAGTGTATGCAAGGCAAATGGAACCTCCGAGGTATGGAACGCCCCATAGTTGGGAAAACCCGGTTTGTCCGTGGGCACGTGGGTGAATTCATATAACCACACTTCTTTATCCATGTATTTGGCAAGTAAATATGAAGGCATTCCGGCAAAACCCAACAGATTCATTTTTTGTTGGGATTGAAGCGCCTCGTCATCAGTCTCAGCGGGAAATAGTTCTAAAAATTCTTGCGCATTTTCCCCATATCGTTCTTGAGCCATTTTCTTGAAACTATCTTGGGTCACATTACCTGTGGGCAATAGATTCGCATCCCCAGTTACCCATCCCGTCATTACTTTTACCTGCTTATGCTTGCCACTTTTAAAATGTGCCATAAGGTCTTTGGGCAAAAAATATTGGTCCAAGACCACGCCAAACCTTCCAAAATCGGGATTGTTGCTCAGTTCTTGCAATTTTTCCGCAGGCATCTCTCTTAATTCATCAGTAGAAGATGCATTTGCAGATTGCATAAACTTAATCCCTTGTTCCTCTGCCGAGTCAAGGTCTTGCATCATCCGATTGCCCAATATCCCTCCACTTTGACATATAGCTTTTTGGAAATATCCATTTGAAAGTGGTGATGCAATTTGTGCGTTCACACTGAATGATCCTGCCGATTGACCGGCAATAGTAACATTATTTGGGTCTCCTCCGAATGCCCCTATGTTCTCCTTCACCCACTTGAGTCCTTGTAATTGATCCATAAAACCATAATTGCCCGAAGCGTTATGACCTGATTCCTCGCTCAACTCTGGGTGTGCCATAAAACCGAGCACTCCCACTCTGTAATTTAGACTTACAAACACAACCCCTTGTTCTGCCATTTGTTTCCCATCATAAATATCACAATTGGCACTGCCCGAACTTAAACCTCCTCCATAGATCCAAACAAACACTGGCAATTTTTCTTCCTTCTTTTTGGCTGGTGTCCACACATTCAGGTACAAGCAGTCTTCACTTAACGGTTCTGGTTTGGCGATAAATCCTTCTGTCCAACACAAAAAAGGCTCCGGTGTATTTTGAATTGGACTCGGGCCAAACTCTTTACATTCCTTTACACCTACCCAATCCCTTACTGGTTGTGGCGCTTTCCATCTTAATTCCCCGACAGGAGGTTCCGCAAAAGGAATACCTTTAAAAACCTTGATTTCCCCTTCCGTATAACCTTCTACTTTTCCAGTCTTGGTCTCTACAACATTTGGATTCTCCACATTGTTTTTACCACAACCTATACAGGCAATCATTATACAAAAAAGGACTATTTTTTTCATGGAGTTGCAGTGTTTACTAGTTGTTTTACTGAATGCTTTATAGCTGAAAGATAAAGCTTTTTAAAAAAACAAGAGTCTAGACTAAAAATGCATTTTCATGCCTTCGTGGGTAGCTTTAAACCCGAGTGATTCATAAAACCGAATAGCATCTGGACGTTTTTTATCGGTAGTCAATTGCAGTAAATGGGCGTTATGTTCTTTTGCCCTATCGATGGCCCACTCAAATACAATTTTACCAATTCCCAGACCCCGATGGTCTTTGTGTACCCGCACCCCTTCAATTTGTGCGCGAATACCACCTTGATAGGTGAGATAGGGAATAAATGTCATTTGAAAAACAGCGATGACTTGCTCCTCTTCATTTTCGACCACCATCAATTCCTGGTTGTTGTCCGAATCGATTCGCTCAAAAGCATCATAATACGTTTTGGGCAATGGGATGATATAATTTTCCCTTTTACTGCCCAAGGCGTCATCGGCAATCATTTCAACAATGGTCGATAAGTCTTTTTTTTTTGCTCTTCTGAATTTCATGATTAAAATAAACTTTAGGCTTTGTACAAATCTTTGTAGATATTCTATATTTGATTTTCCCTTAAACCATAGATACTTATGTAGATGGCTGTGATTAGTCGTTTCAAGCTATTCAATAAGATGAAAATAGACGTCTAAGGTTCGCTCTGAATTTATACTTAAGCCTTTTATATTTCCTTCATTATTGCGAATGAAATTTAAATAATAACCTGTGTTTGACTGAAAAAAGTCTTTGCTTATCGGTTGCAGTTTTATTCTTTCTATCCATCGATTTTGAATAACAAGTTCGCCTTTTTCGAGATGTAAATTGTAAGCTATCTCCAATTCATCACTCCAATATTTACCTTCATAAGTTTTCAAATTTTCACCATTCCCTTCCCATTTTTTAACTCTGTAATAGGTTTCTTTTTGTCCATTAATAAGATTTAAAAGGGTTGAGTCAGTTGAATGTTCGATATTAATTTCTCCATTCCATCCTCTTATTCCAAAAGTGTTGTCGGATGTTGGTATTAGTAAATTTCTACCATTTAAGCTAAGTGATTCATCTGCCATCGAAAGGTTTAGAGTTCCATTTAAGGTCTTTGCTACATAGATTCCTTCCAATTGCTGCAACTTATTTTTCTCTATACTAATTTGCTTTATTTCTTTGTGGGATGAATTTGTCATTTGAGAGCTTAGAAATAGTTCTGCAATTTTAGAAGCAGAAAGCCATCCATTTCTTCCAAAATTGGATAGTACAATTATGCCCAAATCATAATCAGGATAATAGCGCAACTGAGATAAAAAATTAGCATGTCCCCCTATGTGGTGATAGACTTTTAAACCATTATGCATTTCCGTTCTAATTCCTAAGGCATAATTAGTATTTGTACCATCTTTCAAAATAAATGGCTCTAAGAATAGGTTTCGAGCCTCTTTTCCACCTAATGCATCTGAACCAAAGACTGTAAACCATTTTGCCAAATCTTCAATACTGGAATAGACATCAGCTGCCCCAAAAATTGCCCGATTACTTTTTTCATTGGCATATTCTGCTTCTGAATTCAACGAATAGGATTCAGCTGCATTAGTAATCAGTTCGCCAACATAACTTTCTATCTGCGTATTGTTCATTTTTAATGGTCTAAAAATGTGTGTTTCTATCCACTCATCAGCTGGTGTATCCGTTACCTTTTCCAATATCTCGCTTAGAACTACATAAGTAGTACTGTTGTAAGTATGGCGTGTTCCGGGAACAAATTCCAGCTTTGGTTGATTTCGTATGACCTCTAAACATTCATCTCTTGATAGACGGTCGACATCAATTCTTCTACCCGCCAGTTCCGACATAGTGTAAGCTTCTCTATAACCGCTAGTATGCGTAAGTAGATGCCTTAGGGTAACAGGATGGTCAAATGTTGGCCAATCATTTAAATACATAGCTACTGAATCATCGAGATTCAGTTTACCTTGTGATTGTAACATCGCAAAAGCATATCCTAGGAACTGTTTACTGACTGAACCAAGATTATAAAGCATTTTTGAATCGTTAGGAACGTTATAAGCCATATTCCCAAGACCGTAACCTTTTGTAAAAATGAGTTTTCCGTCTTTAACGATTCCTACAACAAGACCTGGGGTAGAATCTTGGACTTGAGATGGAACCAAGGCATTTATTTTTGCTTCTATTTGCGAGGTTTGTATCTCCTGTGCTACCGTTTTTAATGATAAGGTCAGAAAAATAGATAATAATAGGTAATGTCTTTTTTTCATTGCTCTTTTTTTTATAAATTAATTATTCTTCAATTTCTTTTGCAGAAAGCTTGTTTCTATTTATTATTTTTCCATTAATAATAACCTGTACAATATCATTATAGGCAGTAATGTCTAGCAAAGGATTTTTATTCAAAATCAGAAGATTCGCTTTTTTTCCTTCTTCAACCGTACCATATAAGCGCTCAAGCTTAAACGCTCTTGCATTTTCTATGGTCGCCATTGCCAATATTTTGCCCAACGGAATTCCAGCATTTTCCATTTCCAACATTTCCAAATATCCATTATAGCCCGGTGGATTTCCATAGGTGGGAGAGGATGGGGTATCCGTACCGAACAACAACTTTCCGCCATTGTCATTCATATATTTCATGCTGAGCTTACCTTGTTCAGAGATACGGTTGAAGTTGGTTGCAATAATATTTTTTGGGGCATTACCAAATACATTGGTATACATTATATTGGAGTTTGCCTTGTAGTAATCGAGTAACTGCTTTGGCAGAACATGTTCTAACTCCGTATTGTTCAGATATGTGGCGTTGGTTAGTTCCCACAATCCATTGATCACTTGTAAGGTTGGCATATAACCGACTTTGCCTTTAATTTCCGCATCCAATACGTCTTTTATCTCCATAGGAAGCACCATTGTGGAATCCAACCTATGGTTGCCCCAGTTCCAAAGGCCATGGGCCACAACATCTACTGCCGCCTCTGCCAAAAATCCGTGGGCCTCCAACGAATTTCCATGAACCGCCAAAACCAAGTTGTTTTTGTGCGCTTCCCTTTTCAAATTAGACATCAATGTTTGGGAAGGTGTGGGAAAATGTGGCTGTGTAGGATCAAATCCTGGCTCGTAATACGTTTTTAGAACAATAGCTCCGGATGATGCTATTCTTTTGGCCACGGCCTCTGGGGTATGGTTTTCTTTTAGATAATTATCCGGAAATGGATAGGCCTCGTTCTCCTGATAAACAAAATTGGGAACCTCATCTTCCCAGTTGGACAGTCCATAACCGTTTCCGATAACTGCACCTCCCCCAGCATAATACAAGTCCGGTCTGATTTCTGCTTTCTGAAAATCGGTCAATCTTTCCGGTTTGGCGGTTCCCAAATCGATTACAGTGGTGTAGCCAAAATAGAGGTAGCTTTTAGGCAACTGCTCTTTGAAATTCTTTACAATTTCCGGGTTGTCCAATTCCTCTTCATCCGAAAGGGCATCCGTCCCCGTAACATGGACGTGACTGTCTATAAGTCCCGGAATAATATATTTACCTTCTGCATCAATAGTGGTAAAAGAACCCTTTAGGTTGGGCTCCTCTTCTCCAACATATACGATGCTATCTCCATCCACTATAATAAAGTTATCAGGAGATATGGTTTGGTCTATTGGTGATACGATCTGGGCATTTTTAACAAGTAATCCATTTTCAACCAAAAATTCAACTTCACTGGTTTTACATGAGATTAAAATACATGTTGAGACCAACAATCCTATTAGTTTGTTCATCGTGTTTCTTTAATTTAAACTTGTACGTTAATTTTTACGTGCTGTATTAATTGCTACTAATGTTCTTTTCTATATTTTCTTTTACAGTCTTGAAATCCACCCAATAAATATCACCATCATCATCTACTCCCCTATGGAAGAATAAATACTTGCCATCGGGCGAGACACTTGCCGTCATTTCAGTTTGATCGGTGTTTATTTTAGGCCCTAGATTATAAGGTGCTGTCCAAGCACCATTTTTATTGAAACTGATGTATAAATCACTTTCCCCATACCCGGAATTATGTTCAAAATCATAAATCATATAACTTTCGTCGGGCGCTATAAATGAATGAGCTATTAATTTCCCGGTAGCATTTATTTCCTCTTCCATTCTTTTGATTCTTTTATATTGACCATCTTCCTTGATTGAATTATAAATAACCCAATCTTCTGGTTTGTCACCTTTTTCTCCAGTGGTAAAATATAAATTACCGTTCTCTGAAGATGTTAAGTACATTATTACAGACCTATCCACAAATGGTTTTTCCAATG
>NZ_CAMYIC010000005.1 GCF_947258355.1 uncultured Allomuricauda sp. | reverse complement strand
GACATTAAGGAAACAGGATTCTCTGGGAGGTAGGGAACTAATTCAGAAGATACAAACAATACCTTTTTACCATTCATAAACGCTTTCTTTTGTTTATCTGAAAAACATAGCTGCAAAAGTACAAAAATTATGCTGATTAGCTGTATTTATAGTATTTTTGCACCCTTTTGTACCTGTATATGAAGATATTCGACCGTAAAAAAGAACTCAACAACTTTACCGCCAAGCAGCGTAAAGAAGACCATACCATTGGTCTTGTGCCCACAATGGGCGCGCTTCACACAGGTCATATCTCATTGGTGAAAAAAGCACTTTCGGAAAACGATCTTGTTGTGGTGAGCATTTTTGTAAACCCTACTCAATTTGACAAAAAGGACGATCTTGAAAAATATCCGCGCACTTTTGATAAGGATATTGAGCTTTTGAAGCAGGTTTCGGACAATATTGTGGTTTTTGCCCCTACGGTTGATGAAATTTATGAAGGCAATATCACGTCCGAAGCCTACCAGTTTGATGGTCTGGACAAGGTAATGGAAGGTGAGTTCAGAACAGGCCATTTTGATGGTGTAGGCACTATCGTTGAACTTTTGCTCAGAACTGTAGCTCCGGACAAGGCCTATTTTGGCGAAAAGGATTTTCAGCAATTGCAGATTATCCGAAAAATGGCAGAAATCAAGAACTTACCCTATGAAATCATCGGTTGCCCCATTGAAAGGGAACCACACGGTTTGGCAATGAGCTCCCGCAACGAAAGACTATCAAAAGAAACTCGCGAACAGGCCGGTTTTATTCACAATACATTACAAACTGCCAAGACTGATTTTGGCACGAAAAGTGCAATAGGTATTGCGGATTGGGTAAAGGCCCAATTTGAACAACATCCTTTGTTTGATCTGGAATATTTTGAAATCGCGGACGAGAACACACTGACTCCAGCTTTAAAAATACAGAACAATCAAAAATATAGGGCGTTTATTGCCGTTTACGCAGATGGCGTGCGTTTAATTGATAATCTAAGATTGAATTGATAATTTTGCACCATGCAAGTAGAAGTTGTAAAATCTAAAATACACCGAGTAAAAGTTACCGGAGCAGACCTTAACTATATAGGCAGCATAACCATAGACGAAGATCTTATGGATGCCGCCAATATTATTAGGGGCGAAAAAGTGCAGATCGTGAACAACAACAACGGTGAGCGATTGGAAACTTACGCTATTCCTGGCCCTCGAAATTCTGGAGAGCTTACCCTGAACGGTGCCGCAGCCAGAAAAGTGGCCGTGGGAGACGTATTGATCCTGATCACCTACGCATGGATGGATATCGAAGAGGCAAAAACATTTAATCCAGCATTGGTCTTCCCCAACGAAGAAACCAATCTACTCAAGTAAATTTTGGGCAAATCCCTAAAAAAATTTCTTAAGCTGTTCGTACCCATCGCATTTGGGTTGTTTTTGGTTTGGTACTCCTACAATTCCACCACACCCGAGGAGCGAAAACAAATCATCCATTATATTTCCAATGCAAGCCCATTTTGGGTAACAATTTCTGTGATTATTGGCATATTGAGCCATATTTCACGGGCCGTTCGTTGGAAATACCTCTTGGAACCTATGGGATACCGTCCTAAAACGGTCAACACCATCTTTATTGTCCTAATCTCCTATTTTGCAAACTTGGGAATACCTCGTTCCGGCGAAATTTTAAGGGCGACCGCACTTACCACTTATGAAAAAGTGCCTTTTGAAAAAGGATTCGGCACCATCGTTACCGAAAGAGTAGTCGATTTGTTGATGCTTTTGACCATCATTCTAATTACCCTGGCACTCCAAACCGATTTCATCCTTGGATTTCTAGAAGAGAGAGGCGTGAACATTGTCGGTGCCATAGGAATATTGCTAGTTGGCATTGTTGGACTCTTTTTGGGATCCTACATCATCCGTAAATCAAAGTCACCATTGGCACTAAAACTGAAAGGATTCCTCAACGGATTGCAAGATGGCGTACTCAGTGTTTTCAAAATGAAGAACAAATGGCCCTTCATACTCCACACCTTGTTTATTTGGACAGCCTATTTTGGCATGTTCTGGGTCATTAAATACACCGTTGAAGAAACCATTCCACTATCCCTCGGGGAATTATTGGTCGCTTTTGTGGCCGGTGCCTTTGCTATGTCCACCACCAATGGCGGAATAGGCCTTTACCCCATAGCGGTTAGTGCTGCATTGGGCATCTATGGCATCAGCTCCGTTTCCGGTGATGCATTTGGTTGGATCATGTGGATTGCCCAAACTTTAATGGTCGTTGTTTTCGGTACAATATCCTTTATCATATTACCGTTATTGAATAGAAATCGGTAAGCCCCAGCCGCCTAAATCTTAACCAATGAAAAAATGTCTATTTCTACTGATAGGCTTTACTTGCTTGAACCTAAGTGCTCAAGTGACAAAGGAGATTTTTGAATCCTTCAAACTACAGGAGCGAAGGGATGTCTCCTACTATTTTCCCGAAGACTACACTGAAGAAAAATCATACCCATTGATTGTGGTTTTAGATGCCGAATACTTGTTCGACCTTGTTGTGGCCAATGTAAAATTCCAAAGTAAGTTTGACCGTATGCCCGAAGCCATCGTGGTCGGCGTGCATCAACTGCAAAACGATTTGCGTTGGGAAGATTGCGACTACGAAGACATCTCAGGATTACCCACCGAGAAAGGCAAAATGTTCTACGAGTTTTTGGGCACCGAACTCATTCCGTATCTTGAAACAAGCTATAACATCGCCCCGTTTAAAATGTTCGTGGGCTATGATATCACCGCCAATTTTGGAAACTACTATTTGTTCAAGGACCGCTCCCTATTCAACTCTTATATTAGTATTTCGCCCGTTTTGGCCACCGAAATGGAGAGCAGAGTCCCTGCCCGCTTGTCCGAACTGGACCAGACCATTTTTTACAACCTGATTGTAGAAAAACAACCTACGGACGATAGGCAGCGTGTTCTTCAAATGAACACTAGCATCAGCTCCATTACCCGTGAATCATTGCATTATTTTTTTGATGAATACGAAAAAGCGGACCATACCTCAATTGCAGCCTATGGCATAAGCAAAGCTTTTGATAATGTATTCAGCATTTACAGACCTATCACACCAGCAGAATACAAATCTGATATTTTGACCTCCGAAGAACCTGTTTTCAATTATTTGGAGAACAGATACCAAACCATTGAAGACCTCTTCGGTTTTGAAAAGCCCGTGGAACTCAACGATATTATGGCCATATATGCGGCCTGTCTTAAAAAAGAAGACTATGAGTCACTGGAACCTTTAGCCGACCTTTGCAAAAAGGAATTCCCGGATACCATGATGGGTTTTTATTTTGAAGCAGAATACTACGAGTTTATCGGAGAGCCAAAAAAAGCGTTCAAAACATTCGAAAAAGCATTCCAACTGGAAGAAATCGACTTTCTGACAAAGGATATGGCCCTCGAAAAAATTGATGCGCTGAAAGCAGACTTCGGGTACTAGTAGGATGGATTTGTAGATTATTGGATTGATTCGATATTTGGATTGACTTGACTAAAAATCTATCGATCCAAAAATCCAACAATCTAAAAAACCATCCAATCCACCATCTAAATCCATATCTTTAGGCCCCTCATTTAGTTTGAATGGCCAAGACCAGAACAGCATTTTTTTGTCAAAACTGTGGAGCCCAATTTCCCAAGTGGATAGGGCAATGTTCCTCGTGCAAGGAATGGAACACCATTGTGGAGGAAGTTGTCCAGAAAGAGGATAAAAAAAGTTGGAAAGCCGATAAGGTTGCTAAACAGGCAAACAAACCCCTTCGAGTTTCCGAGATTACCCAAGAAAAAGAACTCCGTTTGGATACCCTCGACCAAGAATTCAATCGTGTTTTAGGTGGTGGGCTCGTTCCAGGTTCATTGACTTTGTTGGGCGGCGAACCCGGCATCGGAAAAAGTACCTTGCTACTTCAGATTGCCTTGAAACTGCCTTATAAAATCCTATATGTGTCTGGAGAGGAAAGTCAACGGCAGATAAAAATGCGCGCCGACCGCATTCAGCCCAATAGCGAAAACTGCTACATCCTTACCGAGACCAAAACACAAAATATTTTTCAACAAGTTTCGACCATCGAACCCGATTTGGTCGTCATTGACTCTATTCAGACACTCCACACCGATTATATTGAATCTGCCGCCGGGAGCATTTCCCAAATTCGTGAATGCACCGCGGAACTCATCAAATTTGCAAAAGAAAGTCACACCCCGGTTATTCTGGTAGGACACATCACAAAAGATGGCACTATTGCAGGCCCCAAGATTTTGGAGCATATGGTGGACACCGTTCTACAGTTTGAAGGTGACCGTAATTATGTGTACCGCATTCTCCGTTCCCTCAAAAACAGATTCGGCTCAACTGCGGAATTGGGCATTTATGAAATGCAGGGAAGCGGCCTCCGCGAAGTCAATAATCCTTCAGAGGTATTGATTTCCAAAAATGACGAAGACCTTAGCGGTACGGCTATTGCCGCCACCGTGGAAGGTATGCGCCCCTTATTGATTGAGATTCAAGCTTTGGTAAGCACCGCCGTCTATGGAACACCTCAACGCTCTGCTACGGGTTTCAATGCCAAAAGACTGAACATGCTCTTAGCCGTTTTGGAAAAACGGGCAGGTTTTAAATTGGGGGCAAAAGATGTTTTCCTCAACATCACAGGCGGAATTTCCGTGGATGACCCTGCCATTGATTTGGCCGTTATGGCCGCTATCCTATCCAGCAATTCGGACATTGCCATTGAAAAAGGTGTATGTTTTGCCGCGGAGGTAGGGCTTGCGGGCGAAATCAGACCTGTGCAACGTGTGGACCAACGGATTCTTGAAGCCGAAAAACTGGGCTTCTCCAAAATCTTTGTCTCAAAAAACAACAAGATTGGGCTAAAACAATCTGGAATTCAGGTTCAAAAGGTCTCCAAGATTGAAGATGTTGTCGCCCATCTCTTTGGATAAATCTGTTTTTAACTGTTTCTTTCTATATTTAAAATTCTAATTGCCCATTAACAACAGGTTGTCAGGTCGAGCGCAGTCGAGACCTCATTTTTAAGACGTTGGTTCCAATAACTTCTCGACTGCGCTCGAAGAGACAAGGCATCATGATTGATTACTATTATTGAAAAAACATTCAAACTGCACATGAAAAAGTATTTTCTCCTCGCCCCCATAGCAATTCTCATTTCCTGTAACAGCCCAAATCCCAATAGTGCAGACAAGGTTTATTTCAGTACTTGGGAGCATTATTTAGGCGACCCCGAACGAACCCACTTCTCCAATCTTGATCAAATTGACACTACGAATGTTTCCCAATTAAAACTAGCTTGGAGCTATGAAAGTGGAGGTCTGCAAGAGGGAAGAACTACACAAATACAGACCAGCCCTTTAATGGTTGAAAATGTGCTCTATGGGGTAAATGCGGCCATTGAATTGTTCGCAATCAACGCCAAAACAGGGGAAGAAATCTGGAAATTTTCGCCAAAAACAAAGGATGAATCAGGTCTAGGACTCAACCGTGGTTTGAATTATTGGAAATCTGACGGAGTGGCTCCTGGTCGAATCTTTTTTTCATCTGGGCCAAAATTATATGCCATCAATATTGAATCGGGCCAACCCATTACAGATTTTGGCGACAACGGTAGCATAGATCTTCGGGATGGTCTAGGTAGGGACCCGAGCAAATTATCCGTGGTCTCCAACACCCCCGGGGCAGTTTTTAAAAACATATTGATACAAGGTACTCGTGTGGGCGAAGGTCCTGGTTCCTCCCCTGGACATATCCGAGCCTACGATGTGCTCACAGGTAAAATTTTATGGACATTCCATACCATTCCACAACCTGGAGAATTTGGTTACGATACCTGGCCCGCCGAAGCCTATAAAAAAGTTGGGGGAGCCAATAGTTGGCCTGGTATGGCATTGGACAACGAGCAAGGCATTGTTTACATCCCCACGGGTTCAGCCGCTTTCGATTGGTACGGTGGCGATCGCGAAGGATCTAACCTTTTTGCCAACTCACTTTTGGCGCTAAATGCCAATACTGGGGAGCGTATTTGGCATTTTCAAATGGTGCATCACGATATTTGGGACCGTGATTTGCCCGCACCACCGAACTTGGTGGACATAGTTAGGGACGAGCAGACCATTCCCGCCGTGGCACAGGTGACCAAAAGTGGCCATGTATTCTTGTTTAACCGAATAACGGGGGAGCCGCTCTTCCCCATCGAGGAAAAAGCATACCCAAGCTCAACTTTACTTGGAGAAAAAGCATTTGAGACCCAACCCCTACCCCAAAAACCTGCGCCTTTTGCGCGTCAGATTTTAACCGAGGAAGATTTATATGCCCCGGACCGAACTGCTTTTGTCGATGATTTGGTTCCAGGCAACAAAACCGATAATGCTCCCACTGTGCTTGAAAAATTCAAATCCATTACATCGCAAGGTCAATTTATTCCGATGGATACCACTGGAGTTATTCTATTTCCAGGGGCCGATGGTGGTGCAGAATGGGGTGGAGCAGCACTCGACCCAAGAGACGGTGTAATGTATGTAAATGCCAACGAAATGGCTTGGATCATTAAAATGAAAGAAGTTGGTGGTAATGGCGAAGGTTCCAGTTTGGGACAAAGTTTGGCACAAATACACTGTGCCCGTTGCCATGGAGGAGATTTGCAAGGCTTGAACGGAATCCCAGAGCTTCAGAATGTGAAGTTGCGATTGGAATCCGACTCCATAACAAGCATTATCCAAAAAGGTCGTGGCGCCATGCCTGGTATGCCAAATCTTTCCGAAGAAGAAACCAATGCCATTACCGACTTTTTAATGGATATCGAAGAAGCTAAAGATCATAGGGTAGAGAAAACAAAAATCGATGTTCCTTATTCCATTTCAAGCTTTGCAAGATTTAAAGATGACCGAGGTTATCCTGTGGTTAAACCGCCATGGGGAACTTTGAATGCCATCGACCTCAATACGGGTGAATATCTGTGGACCGTACCCTTAGGGCATGAAGAAAGTTTACAAGACCCCAATGTGCCAGTTTCTGGGCTAGAAAATTATGGTGGACCGGTAATCATCAAAGGTGGGGTGCTTTTTATAGCAGCAACCAAAGATGAAAAAATACGTGCGTTCCATATGAAAACGGGCAAACAGCTTTGGGAAGACCAACTCCCCGCAGGCGGATACGCCACACCAATCACTTATCAAGTTGATGGCAAACAATATGTGGTCATTTCCTGTGGTGGAGGCAAAATGGGCACCGACTCTGGTGACGAGTATCGCGCTTACACTTTAGAGTAATTATGGCGCAGGGTTCGGAATTGCATTGTGGATTTCCTCAATACCATCCAAAACCTCATCAGACAGTTCAACATCAATACTTCCGATGTTTTCCTTGAGTTGCTCCATACTGGTTGCTCCTATGATGTTACTGGTCAAAAACGGTCGTGTATTTACAAAGGCCAAAGCCATTTGTGCCATGCTCAACCCATGTTCTTTTGCCAACTGAGCATATTTCTCGGTGGCTGCAACAGCTGAATCCCCACTATACCTGTTGTAATTTGGAAATAAGGTTATCCTGCCTTTCCTTGGTGGAACTTCGGTAAGATATTTTCCGCTCAACACCCCAAAACCAAGTGGCGAATAAGCCAACAAACCAATCTGTTCCCGCATGGAAATCTCCGAAAGTCCTACCTCAAAGAGACGGTTCAAAAGGCTGTACGGATTCTGTATGGTCTTCATTCGGGGCAAAGATTGATGTACCTTGCTCTCCTCCAAAAAACGCATGGTTCCCCATGGGGTCTCATTGGACAATCCCACGTGACGAATCTTGCCTTCGGCAATCAAATCACGAAGCGTCTCCAAAACCTGATGAATATTATCATCCCAAACATCCACGGCATGGGCATTGTATCCCCGTTGTCCAAAATAATTGGTGTTTCGTTCTGGCCAATGAAGCTGGTATAGGTCAATGTAGTCTGTTTGCAGTCGCTTTAAACTGCCTTCCACTGCACTGATAATGGATTCCTTGCTAAATCCTGTACTGCGAATATGCTTTGCGGCATGACCAGGTCCGGCTATTTTGGAGGCCAATACTACTTTATCACGATTTCCAGTTTTTTTGAACCAGTTTCCGATAAGTTCCTCGGTAACCGCGTAGAGCTCCTTTTTTGCAGGAACTGGATATAATTCTGCCGTATCGAAAAAGTTGACACCTTGATCCAGCGCAAAGTCCATTTGCTCATGCGCCTCCTCTTCATTGTTCTGGCGGCCCCAGGTCATGGTGCCCAAACAAATTTTGGATATTCGGATATCAGTATGTGGAATTCTGGTGTATTTCATCTTTTGCAGTTTAGGACGGTTAAAGGTACTGAAACAAAAACATCAGCCTTTTTGCCAATGTTATTTTTCGACCTCCAATAAAATCGGACAATGGTCGCTGTGCTTTGCCTCAGACAAAATCACGGAGCGCTTTAATCTATCTTCCAACGGTTCGGCCACCATACCATAATCCAAGCGCCATCCTTTGTTGTTGGCCCTTGCATTGGCTCGATAACTCCACCAAGTGTAATTATCGGGCTCCTTATTAAAATGGCGGAAACTATCGATAAACCCGCTTTTCATAAAGTTACCAATCCATTCGCGCTCCACAGGTAAAAAGCCTGATACGTTCTTGTTTCGAACAGGGTCATGGATGTCTATGGCTTCGTGACAGATATTGTAATCCCCGCAAACAATAAGATTGGGGCGTTCTTTTCTAAGCTCTTCCGAATACTTTTGAAAATCGGCCATGTAGGTCAACTTAAAATCCAAACGGTCCATATTGGTCCCGGATGGCAAATACATGCTCATTACCGAAAGGTCGCCAAAATCGGCGCGTATGTTTCTTCCTTCGTGGTCCATGTAATCTATCCCCGTACCAAATTCAATATGGTCAGGTTCGTTCTTACAAAGCAAGGCCACACCACTGTATCCCTTTTTCTGGGCACTGAACCAATAGTTATGGGAATACCCTGCCTCTTCAAAGACAGAGGTGTCCACTTGTTCTTCCATGGCTTTGGTCTCCTGTAAACAGACCACATCGGGACTTACCGTTTCCAACCATTCCACAAAACCCTTTTTTAGGGCGGCCCTTATTCCATTTACATTGTAGGATACAATCTTCATGTGCTCAAATTTGTTCAAAAATAGCTATTGTGGGCGGCTCCCTAAAATTGAATTTACCAATGTATCCATCGATGAAAAGAATCAAACTGTTCTTTCTTGATGTTTTCCCGTAATTTTAGGTCAAAATTCAACCTCATGACTGCACTAATTCTGATTGACACCCAGATTGGACTTCAGGAAACAGGCTTTTATGGCACAGAACGGAATAATCCTCAAGCGGAAGAAAATTGTGGTAGATTATTGCAATTTTTTAGAGAGAAGCAAATGCCCGTTTTTCATGTAAAACATAATTCCTCCAATATTGATTCGCCCCTGCACCCAAGTAAAATGGGAAACGATTTTCACCCTGCGGTAAAACCCTTGATCAATGAACCGGTTTTTGAAAAAACGGTAAATTGTGCTTTTATAGGAACCGATTTAGAAGCTCGTTTAAAAGCGCTGAACATAACCAAATTGGTAATTGCAGGGCTGACCATTGAACACTGTATTTCCACATCGGTCCGGATGGCCTCCAACCTTGGTTTCAATGTTTTGATGATTTCTGATGCCACCGCAGCCTTTGATAAAGTGGGATATGATGGCAATACATACCCTGCAGATGTCATTTTTCATGCAGAATTGGCGAATTTAAAGGACGAATTTGCCACTATCATGGATACCGAAACCTTGATGGAAGAACTTGATAAATCAATTGAATGAATTTTAAATCAAAAGCGCTCCCCTTACTTTTTATATTTTTCACAGCACTGTCTATAGTCGCCCAGAACACCCAGAAAGATTCTATTACGCAATTGGATGAGGTGGTGCTGACCCAAGAAGCAATACCCAAAATTGCCACGGGTATTACGCCTTCTTCAAAAATTGCCGGAAAGACTTTTGAACGGTTCAACCCTACGGACATCCCTTCGGCATTTAATCAAATTTCTGGAGTGTACATCCTTTCCGGGGCTATTAACACCAATCGGATTACCGTTAGGGGAATAGGAGCCAGAACGCCCTATGGGACCAATAAACTTCGCATGTATTTCAACGGTATCCCCGTAACCAATGGCACGGGTTCCTCCACCATCGAGGCGTACGATTTTGAGAACCTTGGTGCAGTGGAGATCATCAAAGGCCCAAAAGCCACAGCTTTTGGCTCCAATCTTGGTGGGGCCATCTTAATGGAAACCAAAGCTTCAGTTCAGGATAGGACTCAGCTTATCAATTCATTCTCGATGGGGTCATATAACATGCTCAAGGACAACCTTACCTTTTCGCATTCGGAGGATGGTTTTAATTTGAGTTTAAGTTACAACCATTTGGAAACCGATGGTTTCCGACAGAATAATGAATTCCAACGTGATGGGATACTGTTGAACACACAATTCCGTACAGGGCAAAATAGTAGTATCGGTCTTCTTGTTAATTATATTGATTACATCGCGCAAATTCCAAGTTCCATAAACCAGACCGATTTTGAGGAAGACCCCACCCGTGCAGCATCAAACTGGTTGGAAGCACAGGGCTACGAGGCCAATAAATATATTTTGACAGGCCTGTCCCACACCTATCAATTTTCCCAACACCTGCAGAATACCACGAGTATCTTTTATAGCTATTTGGATCATTATGAGCCACGGCCTTTCAACATATTGGACGAGTTTACCAATGGCTACGGATTCCGGAGCCGCTTCACCGGAAATTGGAGGAAAGCGGACTTCTCCTTTGGTGCAGAGTTTTACAGGGACGAATATCACTGGGGTACTTTTGAGAACCTATATCAGGAAAATAATGGGAATGGTAGCTTAGTTGGCGACCAGCTTAGCGATAACATAGAATTCCGTAGGCAGTTCAACCTTTTTGGCACCTTGACCTACCCCATTACGTCAAACCTTTCGGCTCAAATGGGCATCAACTGGAACAAGACCCATTATGATTTTAGGGATTTGTTCAACCAGGGTAGTGCCAATGCTTTGGCAGAACGCGATTTTGATGCGATATTGCTTCCAAATCTTGGCCTAAATTACCAATGGCAACAAGGTAAGGTCTATGCAAATATTAGCAGGGGATTTTCCAATCCAAGTCTGGAAGAGACATTGACCCCGGATGGCATCATCAACCCGGACATTGCACAAGAAACAGGAACCAACTACGAGCTAGGGACCGAATGGATGCTTTTCCAGAAAAGGATGATTGCAAACTTTACCTTGTACCGAATGGACGTAAAAAACCTTTTGGTGGCCGAACGGGTGGGCGAGGACCAATATATCGGGAGAAATGCTGGTAAAACTCGACACCAAGGTCTGGAACTCGATTTAAAATATAGCGGAAAACTCACATCAAAGCTGACTTTTGCACCCTATTTCAGCTATACCCTCAACGATCATAGTTTCGTGGAATTTGTAGATGAGGACAATGATTATTCGGGCAATGCGCTAACTGGTGTGCCGAAACATCGGTTGAGTTCTGGAATCGATTTTAGACATTCCAATGGGTTACAATTAAACTTGACCCATCAGTTCGTGGACGAAATTCCCATGACGGATGCCAATTCCATTAGCAGTGACTCCTTTAATGTTTTCCATGCCAAGTTAGGGTTCCGTACAGCGGTATCATCACAAATTAGCTTGGGGCTAAGTGCCGGCATCAATAATATTTTTGATAGCAATTATGCCCAATCCGTATTGATCAATGCCGTTGGTTTTGGCGGGGCCCAGCCCAGATATTATTACCCAGGCAATGGCCGCAATTATTTTTGGGGGCTGCAATTAAACTATGTTTTCTAGTTGTACTGGATGTAGAATAGTCTATCTTTAAATTAAACACACTGGCCGTGAACGAAATAGAACAATACATTTCAAAATTCCCTGAAGAGGTGCAACAGCTTCTTCAAAAAATAAGGACCATCATTAAAGAAACAGCTCCAATGGCCACGGAAGAAATAGTCTATGGTATGCCAGGCCAGGTTACAAAACCAATGGCAAACCTTTGGTTTACTTTGCTGGATATAAAAACCACATCGGTTTTTATGCAACCCCATCGGGACACGAAGCATTTCAAAAAGAGCTTTCAAAATACAAACAAGGAAAGGGTTCCGTACAGTTTCCTTTGAACCAGACTATTCCTTTTGACCTCATTGAACAAATCGTTAGGTTTAGAGTTGAAGAGAATGCTAGAACAAAAACCTGAAAAACTATGTTGAAATTATTAAATATTACAATATTACTCTCTGTTTTCCTTAGCTTCTCCCAATCATCAAAAAGCCAATCGAATTTTGAGACTGAAGTACTATCGATGGACATTGTCCAACGGGAAAAGGTAACAGATTATGACATCGCTTTGGCAAAGGCAAGTTTGGAGTCTACCCAACGCGCCACAAAAGGAAAAGTGGAAAACTTTAATGCGTTGGATTATTGGAACATTGCAATTGCACTGTATCGATTGAAAGAGTCAGAAGAAGGAATTATCCTTGCTTTAAAAAAAATGATTCAACAAGAAAAAGGTTGCCAATTGCTTGATGAATTAAAATATGACTCGAGTTTGTACTTACACTTGCAAGAGACCTATGATGATCTTCTTGAAGAATGTGGCCCCTTAAATGTTCAAAAAAGCTCATTTGACATCAACACCTACATTACACAAAACAACCTTGATAAAGATTTGACACAATTAATGGCCGAACTGGAAATAAAAGATCAAAGTGTCCGTATGCCAGGTGTTTCTGATGAAAAATTGATTGAGGTAAGTCACCAAAACATAAAAGTAATCGATTCCATTTACCAAAACCATAATAAATATATTGGACGAAGTGTGGTCGGGGGAAAATTTGCCAGTGTGATGTGGTTAATGATACAGCATTCCGATATTGAAACCATGAAACGATACCTTCCGGTTATTTTGGATGCGGTAAAAAAAGAAGAACTCAAACCGACCCCTGCCAGAATGCTCATCGATAGGATATATGGCGTTGAATATGGTTATCAAATTTATGGGTCGCAACCAGGAGTGAAAATTGCTCCAGAGAATATCAGACAAGAAACCATGGATAAATTAGGGATACAATAATTATGATTGCCCCAAGAATACAAACCTTTCCCGCCACACTTTTGGTCGGTAAAAAATCAATCACCTCCTTTGCCAAAAACAACACCTTTGATTTGTGGCATAGTTTTTCTCCCCGTAAAAAGGAAATAAATCATTCCATCAACAACGATAGCTACGCTGTGGAAATCTATCCCACCACAACATTTTTTCAGAATTTTGATCCTACACAAGAATTTGAAAAATGGGCGGCCATTTCAGTTTCCAAAATAGAAGAAATACCAGATGACATGGAAGCCTTGACCATCCCTAAGGGTTTATATGCCGTGTTCCCTTATAAAGGAAAGCCCAGTGAGGCAATGGAAACTTTTAGGTACATTTATGGTGAATGGCTCCCAAATTCGGAATATGAATTGGACAGCAGACCCTATTTTGCCATTATGGGCGACAAATACAAAGGGGAGCATCCTGAATCTGAAGAAGAGTTTTGGGTGCCCATTAAAACAAGATGATTTTTTATGAAAAACCTTTACCTCCTTTTATTGGCAGCATTTAGTCTGATCAGCTGCAAGCAAAATGTAGAACCCATAGAAAATGAAACAGTGGCGTTTCAGCATAATGTGAGTTCAGGGCCAAAACCCTGGACCGGTGAAGCATTTGAATCCACGGAAGATGATTTCACCTTCGCTATTATTTCCGATTTAAATGGTGGGGAAAGAGCAGGAATCTATGCTACCGCTGTTCAACAGCTAAATATGCTCGACCCCACTTTTGTGCTTAGTGTTGGCGATTTGATCGACGGCGGCACGGAAGACAAATCCCAACTTCAAAAAGAATGGGATTCCTTTGACGATCGCACTGCGAAATTAAAAATGCCGTTTTTTCATTTGGGCGGTAACCATGACCTCACCAATCCTGTAATGCGAGAGTTCTGGAAAAACCGATTCGGACCTCGTTACTATCATTTTGTATATGAAAACGTGCTGTTTTTGATGATGGATTCCGAAGATTATGAAGAAAAACGCATGATGGAAATCTATAATGCACGGGCCAAAGCCCTAAAGATTATTGATGGGGAAATCGAGGGCACTTATGAAGAATCGGAATATTACCAGATGCCCGAAAGACGGATTGGAGGTATGAGCAATGCTCAATTGGATTACTTTACCAAAGTCTTGAAAGAAAATCCCGATGTAAAATGGACCTTCGTGCTTATGCACAAACCGCTTTGGATGCGTGAGGATGAAAAAGGCTTGGGACCCTTGGAAGACGTTCTGGCGGACCGAGAATACACCGTAATCAATGGCCATTTCCATTCCTTTTCCAATCAGATGCGCAAAGGGCATAGCTATACAATATTGGGCACTACGGGGGGCAGTCAAAATCCGCAGGACGCTATGGCTTTTGACCATGTAACTTTGGTTCGAATGGCCAAAAAACCCGTGATCACCCACTTAAAAATGGAGGGGATTTTGAATGAGCAGGGAGAAGTACCTGCCCCTGCAACACCATAAATTCTATCCCTATTTGCCTACATTATGAGTAATCTTCTGCATATCGACCAAGGCTAATTAAATAAGTTTTAAGCTAACCTATTGGATTTTAATTAAATAGTTTGAAATATCAAATAATATTTAGATATTTATCTAAATAACTAATTTAAATGAATTCGCTCTTCAAAGCTCTTAATGATGAAACCCGAAGGGAGATTGTGGAACTGCTCAAGAAAAAAGATATGAACGCTGGAGAGATTGCCGAGCGGTTCAATATTTCCAAACCAAGTATTTCGCATCATCTGGATATTCTAAAACAAGCTGATCTCGTTACCAGCGAAAAAAAAGGACAGTTTGTGGAATATTCCCTCAATACAACCATTTTAGAAGATTTGCTTAACTGGATACTCAACCTAAAAAAATAAATTATGAAACTAAAAAAGGAACTCCCCATTATCGGCATTGTACTATTGCCATTTTTATACTTGGCTTATGTTTGGAACCAACTGCCCACCGAAGTTCCACTTCATTACAACATCAAGGGCGAAGTTGACCGCTATGGTGACAAAACGGAACTGATCATGATTCCCATAATGATGCCGTTGTTGATCTATGTGATCCTTTTGGCCGTTCCCTACATCGACCCTAAAAAACAGATTCAGAAAATGGGGAACAAATATCACAGTCTCAAATTGATTCTCACCTTGTTCATGTCGGCCCTGGCACTCTTTATTATACATTCCACTAAAAGTGGAGGTCTCGGCAACCCGAATATCATATTTATGATTGTTGGTGCATTGTATGTAGTTTTGGGGAACTATTTTAAGACCATTAAAGCGAATTATTTTATTGGCATACGAACCCCATGGACACTCGAGAACGAGACCATTTGGAAGGAGACACACAAACTAGGTGGAAAGGTATGGTTTGTGGGTGGTCTGCTGGGCATTATCTGCAGTTTGTTACTGGATACACAAATCAACTTTAAGGTATTTATGGGCATTACCATTGTAATTGCCTTGATTCCCGTGGTCTACTCCTATCTGTTGTACCGAAAACAAAAAGACTAAATCCTATTAAATCGAAATACCATTGCCAAGGGTTTCCAACTAATCCGTATCTTAGTTTACCTATTTTTCAAACGAATTATGAGGAAGCTGTTTCCATTTATTCTTTTTATTTTAATTCTTTCCTGCGTAGAAAAACAAGAGGAAGAAGTGAGCTCGATTGATTCTGTGAACTGGAATAACCGAATGGTTGAAATCATAACTGCCGATTCTCTTGTAAGTGGTGCGTCCTACCTATCCGTGTATTCAGAAATTTATAGTGAAACGGAGCATAGAACGCATAATCTCACTAGTACAATAAGTATGCGGAACACCAACCTAAAGGATACCATATACATTAATAAAGCCGAATATTTTGATACCAAGGGGACCCCAATCAGAACATATTTTGATCAACCAATCTACATCAAACCCATGGAAACCGTGGAAATAGTCATTGATGAGAAAGACCGATCAGGAGGAACGGGAGCAAACTTCCTGTTTCAATGGTCCATAAAACCCAACTCACATGAACCTTATTTTGAAGGTGTCATGATTTCAACATCGGGGCAACAAGGGCTATCCTTTACCACCCAAGGTCGAAGAGTAGAATAGTTACCTCTACCCAACAAGTATCATAGTTTTACTCCTCCAATTATAGTATCTTGTATCTCAATTTTTGGGAACGCTCAACGTTTCCTATGCGCATAAAATCAATACTATGACCGATTTGCAAATCGCTAAAGGCGTTTCGTTGAAACACATATCTTCCATTGCAGAAAAATTTGGAATCAACCCTGAGAACATAGAGATGTTCGGGAAATACAAGGCAAAACTTCCATTAAAAGCAATCAATCGAAAAAAAGCCAAAGAAAGTAACCTTATTCTGGTGTCGGCCATTTCCCCGACCCCAGCTGGTGAGGGAAAAACCACCATGTCAATAGGACTTTCTGAAGGGTTGAACCGTTTGGGTAAAAAGTCAACCGTAGTTTTACGGGAGCCATCCTTAGGACCTGTTTTTGGGATAAAAGGAGGTGCAACAGGAGGCGGATATTCCCAAGTACTGCCCATGGAGGATATCAACCTGCATTTTACGGGTGATTTTGCAGCCATTGAAAAAGCGCACAATCTATTATCAGCGATTATTGACAACAATATTCAGAGTAAAACCAACTCTCTGCTTTTGGACCCAAGAACAATCGGCTGGAAGAGAGTGATGGATATGAACGACCGTTCCCTCCGTCATGTAATTGTAGGTCTTGGTGGTACAACTTCGGGTATACCTAGGGAAACCGGTTTTGATATTACCGCCGCTTCCGAGATCATGGCCATTCTATGTTTGGCGGAAAGCCTTACCGATTTAAAAGAACGATTGGGAAATATTTTTGTGGGTTACACCTACGCTAAGAAACCTATTTACGCCAAGGATTTGAAAGCTGAAGGAGCCATGGCCGCTTTATTGAAAGATGCGATAAAGCCCAATTTGGTACAGACCATCGAAGGAAACCCAGCCATAATCCACGGTGGCCCTTTCGCCAACATTGCCCAAGGAACCAACTCGGTGATAGCCACATTAATGGGTATGTCACATTCCGACTATACGGTAACCGAAGCTGGTTTCGGTTTTGACCTCGGAGCCGAAAAATTCTTCGACATAAAATGCCAAAGTGCTGACTTAAAGCCCAAGGCTGTGGTACTCACTACGACCATACGTGCTTTAAAATATCATGGTGGGGCAGATTTAAAATCCTTGACAGAACCCAATGTAGAAGCCTTGAAAAAAGGACTGCCCAATTTGGAGAAACACTTGGAGAATATTGCAAAGTTCCAAGTTGTCCCTGTCATAGCCATCAATAAATTTGTGTCGGACACGGATGAGGAAATTGAAGTAATCAAGGAATTGGCTGCTGCGAAAGGTATTCGTGTGGCAGTAGCGAATGTTTGGGCAAAAGGAGGCGAAGGCGCGGAAGATCTAGCAAAAAAAGTAATTGAGATAGTTGAATCCGGTACTTCAGAATTCAAGCCCCTTTATGACTGGAAATCCAGTGTAAAAGATAAAATAGCCACTATTGCTACCGAAATCTACGGTGCAGAATACGTGGACTACACTTCGAAAGCCAAAGCTGACCTTAGGAAAATTGCTGACCTCGGTCTAGATCATTTCCCTGTATGCATTGCGAAAACACAAAAATCGCTTTCGGACAATCCAAAACTATTGGGTAGGCCAAAGGATTTTATCATCACAGTGCGGGAAATAGAAATAGCTGTTGGAGCAGGTTTCTTGATTCCGATCACGGGTAACATTATGCGTATGCCCGGTTTGCCGGCCCATCCAGCATCCGAGGGCATCGATATCAACGATGATGGTGAAATTACAGGCCTGTTCTAAAATCTAAATGGTATGTAATGTCATCTCGAGCGAAGTCGAGAGATCAAAACCTTAGTGCTAAAATAGGTCTCGACTGCGCTCGACCTGACATCATTGGGAAAACCTATACAACTTAGATTTTCTGCAACCAGTAACGCATGTCCACTTCTTTGGATATGATATCTTTCACCTCTGAAAGTTTTACACGTTTTTGTTCCATGGTATCCCTATGACGGATGGTAACCGTATCATCTTCCAAGGTTTGATGATCAATGGTAACACAAAATGGAGTTCCTGCAGCATCTTGACGACGGTAGCGACGGCCCACGGCATCCTTTTCATCATAATCCACATTAAAGTCCCATTTAAGCTCATCGACCAATTTTTGGGCTACTTCGGGCAATCCATCTCGCTTTAACAACGGAAGCACAGCCACCTTATTCGGTGCCAATACAGCTGGAATCTTAAGTACGGTTCGTGTAGTACCATTTTCCAGTTCCTCTTCTTGCAATGAATTGGAGAAAACGGCCAAGAACATACGATCCAACCCTATGGAAGTTTCCAATACATATGGGGTGTAGCTCTTGTTTTCTTCGTGGTCAAAATATTGGAGCTTTTTACCTGAGTATTCCTCATGTTTGCCCAAATCGAAATCGGTACGGGAGTGGATTCCTTCCAATTCTTTGAAACCAAAAGGGAACCTAAACTCAATATCAGCGGCAGCATCGGCATAGTGAGCCAATTTTTCATGATCATGGAAACGGTAGTTGTCCTCTCCCATTCCTAGGGAAAGGTGCCATTTCATACGTTTTTCCTTCCAGGCTTCATACCACTCCATTTGGGTGCCCGGCTTTATAAAGAATTGCATCTCCATCTGTTCAAACTCCCTCATACGGAAAATAAACTGACGGGCTACAATCTCGTTACGGAAGGCTTTTCCTGTTTGGGCAATCCCAAACGGGATTTTCATCCTTCCTGTTTTTTGTACGTTCAAAAAGTTAACAAATATACCTTGTGCAGTCTCTGGACGAAGGTATAGGTCCATGGCGCTATCGGCAGAAGCCCCAAGTTTGGTTCCGAACATTAAGTTGAACTGCTTTACATCAGTCCAGTTTTTTGACCCCGAAAGTGGACATGCAATCTCCAATTCTTCGATTAAAGCTTTTACATCGGCTAAATCTTCATTTTCGAGGGATTTTCCCATGCGTTTTAGGATGCTATCGGCTTTCTCTTGATAGCCCAGCACCCTATGATTGGTAGAAAGGAATTGTTTCTTGTCAAAACTGTCACCAAATCGTTTGGCCGCTTTTTTAACCTCTTTTTCAATCTTGGCTTCAATCTTTGCCACATAATCCTCGATAAGGACATCGGCTCGGTATCTTTTTTTGGAATCCTTGTTATCTATCAAAGGATCGTTGAAGGCATCCACGTGGCCCGAGGCCTTCCAAGTGGTGGGATGCATGAATATGGCGGCATCGATGCCCACGATATTCTCATTGAGCTGAACCATGGCCTTCCACCAATATTCGCGAATGTTTTTCTTTAGCTCGGCACCGTTCTGACCGTAGTCGTAAACTGCACTGAGTCCATCATAAATCTCACTGGATTGAAATACATAACCGTATTCCTTTGCGTGGGAGATAACCTTCTTAAAAATGTCTTCCTGATTTGCCATTGGGCAAAAATAGAATTTTACCCAAAAAGTAGTATGCTATTTCAGCTGAAATTCAGTGGAAGCCAACAATCTTTCATCTTCGAACACATTCAACGTGTAAATTCCCTCCGGTAACGAGCCCTCGGGAACAGTAATCGCATCACAAATACTGATTTCTTTTCCGGTGTATACAATTTCCACTTTTTTACTGTAGGTATTCCCACTTACTGAAATGGTATTGGCATTATCCTCGATAACTGCCATATTTGGATCCAAAAATTGGAGGTACAGCACTTTGATGTCTCCATCTGAATTGGGGTCGCTTAAAATAGTAACACATCCCCTTAATTTTTCGATTACGGATGCTTTGTTGGTCTTAATGGGTCTGCCTGCCCTTAACCTAAACCCACTTCCTTCGGCATCCTGCAGTTTTAGATAACTTTTTATTCGCAATTCACGAGTAAGTTCCTTATTGGTCTCGCGAAGTAAAGATTCGGTTTGTTGCATGCTACTGGCCCTGCCTCGTAGTTCTTCAAGCTGCTTTAAGGTTTCATCATATTTACTGGCCAACAAGCTATTGTTATACCTGAGAAAATTGTTTTTAAGCTTTAGGCTGTCAAAACGTAGCTCCAATTTTCGAAGTTCCTTTCGGGTTTCCTTTAATTTGGTGATGCTGAAGTTCAATCTCCCCACAGAATCAAGCAATTGTTGTACACGAAAGCGAGAGGTCTGCAGTTCGATTTCATTTACTTCATTAAGGCCAGATAAACGATCGACTTCGGCCCGCATCAACGTAAGGTCTTTTACCAAAAGTGATTTTTCCTCTTCCAAGTAAATCATTTGGTTTTTGGATTGGGCATAGCTATAATAAAAGGCAATAAGAATCCCCACAATTACCGCGGCCATGGCGGCAAAGATAATTTTGTAGTTGAAATTGTTATCTTGGGAGTTCATGGGGTTGATAGACTACTCTTAAAATGTAAAAGATTTGACACCAAAAAGGTTGGCTAAGATAATAAACGAGATTAACAACATCCTATTGCCAAGGGTATGTTTTGGATGTAATGCCCAATTATTTAGTGGAGAACACATTTTGTGTGCCGTTTGTCGACATGATGTGCCGCTCACCGATCATAACTATCTGGAAGAAAATGCAGTGGACCGTATATTTTATGGGAGAATTCCCATAAAAAAGGCGGCTTCTTTCATTTATTTTTCAAAAAATGGTGCTGTAAAAAATTTATTGCACTGGCTCAAATACAAAGATCAAGAACAAATAGGAGGTTTTTTTGGTGACTGGTGCGGAGCCTTTTTAAAAGAAAATGGACATCTTAGCCAAATCGATGCCGTAATTCCAGTTCCCCTTCACCCAAAAAAGTTAAAAAAACGAGGTTACAATCAAGTGGACCTTTTTGCCCAAAAAATTGCCGACAACATTGGAGCCGAGTATTGCAATGATTGGCTGATCAAAGTGAAAAACATAAAAACCCAAACAAAAAAAGGACGACAGGGGAGGTGGGAAAGCTCTAAGGATGCCTTTGAGTTGGATGCATCAACCAACAGATCGTTTAAAAGAGTTCTTTTGGTGGATGATGTAATTACCACGGGGGCCACCATTGAATCTTGTGCCCAAATACTACTACAACAAAAAAACATGGAAGTCTCGGTGTTGAGCATGGCCGTTGTGCCAGAGGGTTAAAATTTACTAATGCGGGGTTTCTTTTTTTAAATTAGTTGTTTCTTTGTTCCACATATTTTTAGGCATGGTGCACTTAAAAAAATTGTTGGGATTTCTTTTTTTAGCTTTTATGGTATTGGCCTTATGGCAATGTGCTAAAAGGGGATCTCCCAGTGGTGGCCCAAAAGACACTACACCTCCAGAGTTAATTAGGGCCGAACCAGAAAATTTCACAACCAGTTTCAAGGCAGAAAAGATTCGTCTTTATTTTGACGAACTTATCAAATTGGAAGATGTACAAAACCAGCTGGTGGTTTCCCCTCCATTTAAGAACCAAGCCGAAATATCTCCGATGGGGACGCCCAGGAAATATATTGAGTTGATCATAAAGGACACCCTTCGTGAAAATACTACGTACACCATTAATTTTGGACAAAGCATTGTTGACAACAACGAGGGTAACCCCAATAGTTTTTTGAGTTATGTCTTCTCAACGGGAGACTATTTGGATTCGCTCACGCTTTCGGGAGCTGTAAAAGATGCTATCAACAGAAAAGCGGATGAGTTTATCAGCGTAATGCTATATGCGATCGATAGTACTTATAACGATTCCATTATCTACAAAGAACCGCCTTTGTACATCACAAATACGGGTGACAGCCTTCCTCTTTTTGAATTAAAGAACCTGAAAGCTGGAACCTATGCCTTGTTTGGCTTAAAGGATGTGAACAAAAACAACATGTTTGATCAAGGGCAGGATAAAATTGGTTTCGTAGAGGATACCATTACCATCCCTACCGATTCCATTTACTTGTTGAATCTATTCAGAGAAGAGTTGAATTACAAAGCTTCAGTACCAAGTTTGGTTGCCAAAAACAAAATTATTTTTGGGTATCAGGGAGACTATAGGGATATGGATATTGAAACCTTGACCTCGCTTCCCGACTCTGTTTCTACCAAAATATTAAAAGAAAGAGACAAGGATACTATAAATTACTGGTTAAATCCAACAGATTTGGATTCCATCAATTTTATAGTACAGAATCTAAAGGCAGAAGTTGTAGACACTTTTACCGTAAAAATGCGAGACCTGCCCATAGATTCTTTAAAACTTACTACATCGGTTAGTGGAAAACTTAATTTTGAAGATACTTTTAGTGTATTGGCAAACACCCCTATTGTTGCTTTGGATACCAGCAATATATCGTTGAATATCAGCGATTCCATTCCTGCAACATACACTTATAAACTGGACACCTTGAAAAACAAAATCGATTTTGAATTTGAATTGGAGCCCAATCAAAATTATTCCTTTTCGTTTTTACCAGGGGCCATTACAGATTTCTTCGGAGTACAGAACGATTCGTTAAGCTATAATTTATCCACAGGGAGCTATGCTGATTATGGAAATCTAAGAATGGTACTCGGTGGAGAGGTCTCCTATCCTTTAATTGTACAGCTTACCAATGAAAAAGGAGAAGTACAGCGTGAGATTTTTGCTTCCGAATCCCAGATTTTTGAATTCAATAATTTAAATCCGGGCAACTATATCGCCCGTGTCATATTGGATGAAAATGGAAATGGGGAAATTGATACGGGTAATTATCTCGAGAAAATACAGCCTGAAAGGGTTAGCTATTACCCAGGTGTTATTGAAATTCGGGCCAACTGGGAAAAGGAAGAAACCTTTATCCTATCAAACTAAATTTATCGCGATCCTCCAAAAACCTAAGTTTTTTCCTCGTGGATTCAATGTGTTTTTTGTTTAAGGTAGCATAAAGAATTTTTTCGTCTTTGGAGAAAGCCAACGGTTCACCCAATACATCATAAACTGCAGAATGTCCTGGGTATTCAAAATCCAAACCATCTTTTCCCGTTCGGTTTACACCAATACAATAGGCCATGTTTTCAATTGCCCGAGCCTTAAGAAGCGTATCCCATGCATTGATTCTTTTCTTGGGCCAATTGGCCACATAAATCAACATATCATAATCTTCAGTATTTCTTGCCCAGACCGGGAATCGAAGGTCATAACAGATCATTGGGCAAATTTTAAAACCCTTGTATTCAAAAATCAGTTTTGCAATACCTGCTTCGTAAACTTCATCTTCACCTGCTAGGGTAAAGGTGTGTTTTTTATCATAAGTTTCAATATCACCCTCTGGTGATGTAAAATATAACCGATTGAAGAATTTACCGTTTTCCTGAAAAACAATACTCCCAACAAGTGCTTTATTTTGTTTTTGGGCCATTTGTTTCATCCACTTTAATGTACCCTCTCCTTCAGATAGCTGAATGTTTTCAGGTTTCATTGTAAAACCTGTGGTGAACATTTCTGGCAATACGATCAAATCCACATCATCTGGAATGCTCATCATTTTCTCTTCAAACATTTTTCGGTTGCTTACCGGGTCTTCCCAGAACAAATCAGTTTGAATCAAAGCGATATTCAGCGTTTTGGACATCTAATATTTTTTTAAAATTTCTTCCAATTCGGTATTTCCTTGCTCCAATGCAAGATCCATTGCCGTTTTTCCCCTAGCATCTTTAACTGAAGCATCGGCTCCATTCTTCAAAAGTAGTTCGGCTATATCCTTTCGATTGAAGGTTACTGCATAAATGAGGCAAGTTGCTCCCATGGCATTTTTTTGACTGACGTTGGCCCCTGCATCAATCAACTTTTCTGCAATACCTGTGTATCCTTTAAAGCAAACACCCATAAGTGCTGTATTACCGGAACCATCCAAGGCATCCACTTGGGCTCCTTTGTCCAACAAAAATTGCACCATATCCTCATGCCCGTAGTAAGCAGCCAACAATAAGGGTGTTGAGCCTCTTTGGTCTTGGGCTTCTAAAAAACCTGGGGTATCCTCCAACAAGTTCTCCACCTCTTTTGAGTTCCCGTTTCTTATATTATTGAAGAGTTCTTCTTTATTGTTCATAGCTATGTGAAAGTTATAAAAAAACTGCCACAACCTTAGGGGTCGTGGCAGCATTTGAATTTAATTCTCTTTTTCTATTTTTTGCTCTGAATGGATTGGTTAATCCAAATCAAAGCGATCTAGGTTCATAACCTTGGTCCATGCGGCAACAAAGTCTTTTACAAACTTATCTTTGTAATCGTTTCCAGCATAGAGTTCGCAAAGGGCACGTAGTTCCGAGTTAGATCCAAAAATAAGATCAACACGGGTTCCTGTCCATTTTACTTCACCGGTTTTGCGGTCTTTCCCTTCAAAAACTTCTTCAGCTTCGGAAGTTGGCTCCCACTTGGTGGCCATATCCAAAAGATTTACAAAGAAATCGTTGCTCAACGTTCCGGGTTTGTCCGTAAACACGCCGTGGTTAGATCCATCATAATTTGTGTTGATGGTTCTTAAACCACCCAAAAGAACCGTCATTTCCGGTGCTGTCAATGTCAGAAGCTCAGCTTTATCTACCAACATTTTCTCAGGAGTGGTCTCAAAGCTAGGAGCAAAATAGTTTCTAAATCCATCCGCAGCAGGTTCCAACCAACTAAAGGATTCCAAATCGGTTTGCTCTGCAGAAGCATCGGTACGCCCTGGTGTAAATGGCACAGAGACATCATGACCAGCATCTTTTGCGGCTTTTTCAATCCCTACAACTCCACCCAGTACGATCAAATCTGCAATAGAAACTTTTTTGTTTCCAGATTGCTCTTCGTTGAATCCCTGTTGAATTACTTCGTAGGTGTTCAAGACTTTTTTCAACTGTGCTGGATTATTAACTTTCCAGCCAATTTGAGGAGCTAGACGAATACGTCCTCCATTGGCCCCTCCTCGTTTGTCGGAACCACGGAATGTAGATGCAGAAGCCCAAGCCGTTGTCACCAATTCTGACACACTTAATCCAGAACTCAAAATTTTACCTTTTAGGTTGGATACATCAGCATCATTAATGGTTTCATAATCTGCTTCTGGAATAGGATCTTGCCATAGCAATTCCTCTTCTGGCACTTCTGGTCCGTACAATACAGCTTTTGGTCCCATATCCCTATGAGTCAATTTGTACCATGCACGTGCAAAGGCATCGGCAAACTCATCTGGGTTTTCGTAAAATCTACGTGATATTTTTTCGTAGTCTGGATCAACTCTCAACGCAAGGTCGGTAGTGAACATCATTGGAGCATTTTTCTTATTTGGATCGTAAGCATCGATTACCGTTCCAGCTCCCTCTCCGTTTTTAGGCTGCCATTGAACATCGCCAGCAGGACTTGTAGTCTTTTCCCACTCATATCCGAATAGGTTTTCAAAGAAGCCCATATCCCATTTGATCGGGTTATTGGTCCAAGCTCCTTCTTCACCATCAGTAATGGTATCGGGCCCTTTTCCAGATTTAAAGTCACTCATCCAACCAAAACCTTGATTGGCAAGAGCTGCTCCCTCTGGCTCAACACCTTTGTGCTCGTGTGGTCCTGCACCGTGAGATTTACCAAAAGTATGTCCCCCAGCAATCAATGCAACGGTCTCCTCATCGTTCATGGCCATTCTTGCAAAAGAATTTCTTATGTATTTGGCCGCTAAAGCTGGGTCAGGGTTTCCATTTGGACCTGCTGGATTTACATAGATCAATCCCATGTGGTCAGCTGCCAGGTTTCCTTTAAGGACTCCCTCTTCATCGTGGCGCTCATCTCCTACCCAAACTTTTTCAGGTCCCCAGTTAACAGACTTGTCTGCTTCCCAGTCATCTCTTCGTCCACCGGCAAAACCAAAGGTCTTGAATCCCATGGATTCCAATGCAACATTACCTGTTAGCACTAATAGGTCGGCCCAGGAAATCTTGTTGCCATATTTTTGTTTGATGGGCCACAACAGACGACGTGCCTTGTCCAAGTTAGCATTATCGGGCCAGCTGTTAAGTGGCGCAAAACGTTGTTGACCACCTACTGCTCCACCGCGACCATCTTGAACACGGTATGTTCCTGCCGCGTGCCATGTCATACGGATGAAGAATGGTCCGTAATGTCCGTAATCCGCAGGCCACCAATCTTGACTATCGGTCATCATTTCGGTCAAATCCTTTTTCAATGCATCCAAATCCAAAGATTTAAACGCTTCTACATAATCAAAATCTTCACCTAAAGGATTGGTAAGATTTGAATGCTGGCGTAAAATGCCTAAGTTCAATTGCTCGGGCCACCAATCATCGTTGGAGGTTCCTTCACCAGCTGCCTGGTTCATTGCGTTTAAGTGCGGGCATAGACTTTCGTCCGCTCCATTTGCCAATTCTTTACTCATGATATTATAGTTGTTTTTAAATAGTTTTCAGATTAATAAAAATACAAAATCACACTCCCTTATCATAGAGGTTTAATATTAAAATACTATTAAAACATAGTTGTTCTCTATTACGGGTTGATTCGATATAGACAAATCTTAACCCATTTGCTTTTCTTAACAATTATTTGGAAAGGCTATCCTAAAATCAGCGACTAGGTTTTCTAACTTTAAGAGAACATAAAAAAACAAATAGTATGAAAACGATAAAATCCTTCCTAGTGATTACAGTATTGTTACTGGGAACAAGTGCTTTTGCACAGAGTAAAAAAGATAAGAAAATAATGGCGGATGCCCAAAAAGCGAAAACCACTCTTTTGGAAACAAGTCCAGGGCTGGAACGCTTTTTTGATGAGTCTGCAGGGTACGTTATTTTTCCCAATGTCGGTAAAGGTGGTTTTATTATCGGCGGTGCATCGGGGAACGGGGTTGTTTATGAAAACGGCAATGCTGTGGGCATGGCTGACCTTAAAAAATTGAATATTGGGTTGCAGGCTGGCGGACAGGCCATCATTGAAGTTATTTTCTTTGAAACAGATGTGGATCTACAACGTTTTAAAACCGAAAAATTCCAATTTGCGGCGGAAACCTCCGCGGTTGCCTTAAAATCGGGCATAGCATTTAACGCCAAATACAAAGATGGTGTGGCCGTTTTTGCGCTCCCGAAAGCTGGTTTAATGGCCGATGCCTCGGTAGGTGGACAACGATTTAGCTATAAGGCATTTTAAAAATTTAATCCCGAAACCCTGGGGTAAAATCCTCAGGGGCATTTTGGGGTAGCTTAACCGTTCCCGCTTCACCAGAATCATTAAAAATAGTCCATTCACCAAAGGTGAAAATTGGGTTGCCTTCTACAATATCAGGCTTACGAATTGCTCTTCCGTCCTCAAACTCATGATTAGTGCCTGAACCATCCTCTCCAATAACACCAAACACATCGATTACAGTTCCGAAAGGGTCAACCAATTCCAAATTATCATCACCATTGGAATCTGCAGGGCTATTGGTGGATACGCCCAAATCGGGAGTGAATCCATAGACCAGTTCAAACTCTTCCGCATTGGGAGATATAACCAACGTGCTTTCTGCGTCAATTATCAAACCTGACAAATCAATGGTAGAACTAATCTCTGTGTTATCATTAGTATACCGGCGAAGGGTCCACAAATTTAAATCCAAGGGTTCCGATGCGGAATTATACAACTCGACAAACCTAGCTTTTGAGTTGTTATCCGGGTCGGCCAATTCCGATATAAATATTTGACTGGAAGTGAACTCCGTAATAATCTCTGGACAACGCTCTTCGGTAAACTTTATATCCTCCAAAGTTCGGATGAGCAACTGGGGTGTGTCTCCATCCTTTGTTAAAATAGCGGTGAGGGTCCCGTTATCTTCAGGTAAAGGTTCGGCTTGGAAGTCGGCATAACCGCTATTCACGAGCACAATCCCATTTTCTTCACAATCCTGTATGGTTCGTTCCGTTTCCTCTTGTGCAATGGCAAAGGTTTCTCCCAAAGTTTCTTCAGTAAACTCGACATTTTTTAATTGTACCAAAATGTTTGATGGGAGGCTATCGGTTTCAGGAATGTTGACCACCAAAGGTTCTGGAACTCCAGCACTGTCACAAGAGACTAAAAGATGCTCAAATACTTTTCCCGAGGGCAATCTTCCTATCGAAAGATTTCCGAAAGAAGAAAAAACACTTCCAATTCGAATATTGTCCCCTCTTTTCCCCAGATAAAGGTCCTTTAATTTGATTAAGACCTTGCTCCCTATTGGAAATTGCAAATGCGATTCGCGCAGATCCATTTCCAGTTGAACTCCTTTTGATGGATTGTTCAATGCATCTTGCAGATAAAGCACACCGAAAAAATTCCCTGCTCGATCAGAAGAAATCACATAACCTTCCAAAATCAAATCTTCCTGAATTTGAACGACATCATCTTGCACCAAAGCATCCAATTCTTCAAAAGAGATGTTGGCGGCCAAATCGGTTGTGCAACCACCCTCCATTTCATTAAACTCTCGGCCATCAACACAACATAAAAGAGTCATCAATCCAATAATAAAAGTGGTTTTAAAGAATATATTTTTCATAAGAAGTAGATTAAAAGCTAATGGCCAAATTCAAAAAATAGGTTCTTCCGTAGCTGTACCAATATTTGGGTGCAAAAGAAGGGGAGCCGCTCTGGTTGTCTTGTTTTAACTGCCCAAAATTTCCGTTTCTGCTCTGCTTGTAACCTCCGGTGCGGAAAACAGTATCAAAAACATTGTTGACACTGGCAAAAAAACTGATATACTTTCCATCAATCAGCCATGATTTACCTCCCACCAAATTGAGCAAATAGATGTCGTCCAGCTTATTTTGCTTCAATAATTTGGCAACATTTTCTTCCGAAGCATCGGAAAAAGGTTCGTTTGTTTCGGGGTCTATCAAAAAGCTGGAAGTTCTGGTAATCGTCGAGAGATTACTATAATTATTCGTGAGAAAATTGGTCGTGCCACTTATCCACCAATATTTTGGAGCTCTATAGGATACTCCCAATGCAAGTGCTGTCTGTGGTCCTTGGGCCAGTTTTAAATCCTTTAGGTCAGCGATGCCCAAATCTATGTTTCCTTCTGGAGCAATGAAGTCCTCCTCGGCACCTGCTGTATCAAAATTGATTTGAACGGATGGATCGCTAGCGTACACATAATGTCCCAAATTTCCAGCAGCAGTTAGTTTTACCGTAGAAGAAGCTTCGTATTCAAACCCAAACTCGATGCCTTTGTGAAGCCTGTCCAATCCCGTAATCACTTCCTGAACAAAATCGGAACCCAGCCCTGAATCCACAAAAAAGAAATTGATGTCAGTAGTATGTTGAAATCTTGTATAAAACGCACTGATTCGTCCCGTTAGGCTGGGCAAACGGACAAAATAGCTTAAATCCACACTACTCAAAACTTCTTTTTGAAGCTCGGGAACGGTTTGATTGTTTTCACGTGGGTTGATGAATATATTCTGAATGATAGGCGGCCTTTCCACCATCGCTGCATTGGCTGTAATCCAATGTCTACCCGTTAAAAAGTAAGTGAATCCTCCTTTGTATGCCAAGTTGGAAAATGATAGATTTTCACTTGCTCCAAAGGAGTTTTCCAAATAGCGCCCGTTTTTAAAGAATCCTTCACGCTGCACATTAAAATTGGAATACGAAACCGAAATAAAACCATCCCATTTCTTAGAGGTCAATTGTATTTGGGCAAATCCTTCCATTTGAGAGGCATCCAAATTATAATGGTAATTGAACTTGTCGCCTTCGGTCTTTTGCAATTCCCCATCGACATCGTTCAAAGTATTGGAGAAAGTATCCATATCCTCGTGGTACGTGGCACCCAGTAAGTCAAAAATTTCCGCATAGTTTTCGGATGCCGTGGTCTTATAATTCCCTCCTAAGCCCAGTTTTATGAAATCACTCCATTTATAGTCAAAACTGGTAGCGGCAGAAATGGTTGTATTCTGGGCAACATCATCATAAAGCAAATAAGCAGCCTTATCGTTATTGCTGGCATTGGCTTCATAAAGCTGTTCCCAATCCAATTGAGGGTTTTCCAAAAATGCTTCTTTCGCCAAGTTCGCATTGATAAAGTCTGCTCCAATAGAACTGTTGATGTGGTAACTGGGCAAATAACGGTAATACGTCGGGTCGGGATTCGGCGTATTGTAATAGCCAAGTCTGCTTCTGGAATTGATTCCTGTTTGATAGGCAAGCCCAATATTCCAATCGATTTTTTTCTTATCCAATGCATAGTTCAAGAGAAACAAGGGTTCAAAAATCTCACGTTCCCGTGAATTACGGATTTTTCCGTCCTGCTCTCCCCAATACGGATTGTACTGGCCTCCCATCAAATCAAAAACCTCTTCGGTCAGGGCCGAGGAGCGTCCACGCCGGTTTCGTGCCAACATTGCCGCAAATGAGATGCTGTTTTGCGGGTTGAACTGGTACTCTATGGCTCCAAAACCTGAGTAGGCATCGTACAATGTACCATCTACAAACCCCTCTTTGGCCCACCGTCTCGAAGCGGATATGGAATATGCCAACCCACTTGGCTTTTCTCCTGAATTATATGTGGCCATTAATCTTCCGCGATATGTACGATTGGAAAATGATGAGGACAACCTTAGACCTGGACGAAAACCAGCGGGTCGGGTATTGATGTTGGTATTCCCCAAAATTCCGCCAAACGTATACGAATTATAGTTTAGGCTATTGGTAAATTCTTGGTTTCGGACGACATCATTCAACCCGCCCCAATTGTTCCATTGTGGCCTCCCATCAAAAAATTTGTTCATGGGCACTCCGTTCATCAATACTTGACCATTTCGTGAATCGTAGCCTCGCACCTTAAAAAATGCCTGTCCAAAATCAAAAGCCGCGCGGTTCAAAAATATGTCCCTGGTGGATTGCAACAATCCCATCGAGCTGGAAACAGATTCGTAATCGTCGGACAGGTCTCCATCGGTAAGTGAAATCAAATTATCGGTTTGTTCGTGGGCAATATCCCTCTCCAGATAGATTATTCCCAATTCAATCGGATTTCCATCCAAATAGAATGAAAACCGCTTCGAAATAAAATCCAACGCAGAAAAATGTAGGGTTTGTTCTCCAGTTTGAGCCAAACTGATTTCAAACTCGCCCTTGGTGTTTGTTGCGAATTCTTGGGAAGTGTTTTCAAGGGTAATTATGGCATTTGAAATGGGAGTCTCGGAACTCTTTTCCATCAATTGCCCTGTAATTCGAGTACTATGTTGTGCAGACAGCGATTTACAACAAAGCACGGCCAATACTATGGCTAGCCTCATAGCTTATTGTAGGTTAATTTGTAAAAAAGGGGTTGTAATTGCTGTACAAACTGCAAAAAAGCGGACAATTGTACTTATTTTAGCTACAAAATCAAAATAAAATGCGATTATTAATATGCCTACTTGTATTAATATCGACCTCACTTTATGGACAAAAGTCCAAGACATACACCTTAAGAACAGTAGCTTTTTACAACTGTGAAAACCTCTTCGATACGGTAAACGATTCACTCATTTTTGATGATGATCGTACCCCGGAGGGACGTTACCATTGGACACAAGGGCGTTACGAACAAAAGGTGGAAAACCTATCCAAAGTCATTTCCCAAATTGGTGCTGAAACATCCAAAACCTCCCCCGATATTGTGGGGCTTTGCGAGGTTGAAAATTTGGGTGTGCTTGAAGATTTGGTGCAAGATCCCAACTTACGGGAGAAGGATTATGGTATCATCCATTTTGATTCCCCTGATGAACGTGGGATTGATGTAGCATTGCTGTACAAAAAAGCATCCTTCATTCCATCTTCATTCAAGAGTCATCGGCTTTTGCTGTTTGATGACATGGGGGAACGGGAATATACCCGCGACCAATTGGTGGTAGGTGGCACCATGGACCGTGAAAATATCTATTTTATAGTGAATCATTGGCCTTCGCGGAGGGGCGGAGCAACAAAAAGTCAGCCTTTACGGGTTAGAGCTGCCTTGCTAAACAAACGCATCATAGATTCCATTCAAGAGCTAGATTTGGATGCAAAAATTATTGCCATGGGCGACCTCAACGACGATCCTATTGATGACAGCTTGAAAAAAATACTGAAAACAAAAGGTGAAAAACGCCAATTGGATAGCGTGAGCCTTTACAATCCCATGGAGACCATGTTTAAAAAAGGAATTGGTTCTTTGGCGTACCGAGATAAATGGAACTTGTTCGACCAAATGTTCTTTACCTCGAATCTTTTAACAGAAGACCGAACATCATTATCCTTCTGGAAAGCAGGCATTTTTGCACCACCATTTATCCGAACAAGTAAAGGAAGGTTCAAAGGCTATCCGCTGCGCACCTATTCGGGCGGCACATATACCGCCGGATATAGCGATCACTTTCCTGCCTATTTGTTTTTGCTGAAAGAGGTGGAATGACAGGCTTTTGTCACATCAAGCCCTTCACCTTTGCTCAGGACAAGGTAATGTCAAGGTGTTTTGCCCACCTTTCGACGGAGCCTGTCTTGAGCGAAGACGAAAGACTCAAAATGATAAAACATTTAACGCCTTTGCTATGGATTCCTGCTTTTGCGGGAATGACATCATAACATTTTTAAGCAAACCATTGTGCCCACGGAATACGGCTCAAGATCAGCAATAATCCAAGGCCGTAGAAGATGGAAATGGTCTTGAACTTTTTGGTGGCTTCCATCAATTTTTTGTGACGGGACCAACCAATGGTGATCAAAACCAATGCGATAATGTTTATAAAGGGGTGTTCCACCGCCAATAAACGTGCCGGAGCATTTAAACCACCCATTCCCAAGGTTTGTATTGCCTTAAGTCCGTTTGCCGATGTAAAGAACAATAACAGCCCTACCAAAAGTTGTATATGGCTCAGAATTAGCGCGAACAGGCTTATGCGGAGGTCTTTTTGTAGGGTGAAGTCCTTTTTGCCCAACCAGCCTGCTATGGCGTTGATAACAGCAATTATTAACACGGCCAGTACCACATAGGCCAAATAAGAGTGTAGGTTCTTGATGATTTCCATTAGGTATAGTTTAAGGTTTAAAAATACGGAATTTTAAGTATAAAAAAAGCCCCTCGCCAAAGCGAAGGGCTTTTAATATTATGTATTTACCGTTCTTTTTAGAACCTGTAAGTCACACTTGCATTCCAAGTACGTCCGTTTCCGTAGAATACACCGAACGCATCAGTTTGGTTCAAGTAAGCATTGTTGAACAAGTTGTAAACGTTTGTTCTTACTTCCATTTTATTTGTGCCAAAATCAAATGTGTAGGCTGCAGTCATGTCTAGCAATGTATATGCATCCAATTTAGTTGTTTCGTAAGAGTTACCTTCTGCAACTACATCGGCAACATCTACGAACTCGTACAAGTTTCTAAAGTGGTTCATGTCCAAACCAACCTCGAATCCGTTTGCGAAATCGTAATCTGCATTTATACCCATAGTGAACTGAGGTGCATTGCTGATCTCAACTCCATCCAAGTTTACGTTTCCATCAAAGAAGTTTGCTGGAAGTGGGTCTCCATTTTGATCTGTGAAATCACCGATTTGAGCATTGGTAAAGTAGGTGTTATCCCTAAAATCCCTTGTTCTATAAGGAGTGCTTCCAGAGAATACCCAGTCACCATATGACGTATAGGCACCGATAACGAATCCTTGAGCAGCTCTCCAACGAGCAGTAAGTTCAATACCTTGGTGCAACTGAGTAACATCAGTTTGCTCGCGGTTAACCTCTACTTCTGAATTTGTAGCTATTTCAATAATAGAATTACCATTGGCAATAAATCTGTTAGCCCATTCCGTTCTGTATAAATCCACTGTGAACTGGAAATCGTAGGTGTTGTATTTATATCCTATTTCCAAACCAGTGATTTCTTCGTTCTCTACTTCTGGATCGGCCAACTCTGCAGTACCAGAGAAGATATTGTCCAAGAATGGTTGACGTGAATAGAAACCGGCGTTGGCGTAAACAGCGCTTTTCTCATCGAAATTGTAAGCACCACCACCTTTTAGGTTGTAACCAAATTTGTTGGCTTTATCCGAAGTTTCAGTAGTTTGATTTCCGTTGATGTCTGTTGCAAACCTATCCTCTCTTTCGTAAGATTGGTTGGATATCGCACCTTGGAAGAATACAGAGAATGTATCTTCAGCGTACTCGATTTGACCGAACATTCCTTGATAGTTGATGTCCTCAGAGTAATCGTAGTTGATTCTCTCATCCTCATCAGCAAATTTGGTCAATGTGCTCCATGGGTTAATACTGAATGACTCAGTTACCACACGATCGTCTGGTCTATCGTTAGACCATCCGGACAATCCGTAAAAATCGGCTACTTGTCTAAAGTGATCACCAGTGTAGAATCTGAAATCAGCACCAACATTAAAGCTCAAGTTATCGTTAAGGTCATGGCTAAAGTTAGATACCATACCATACCATTGGTGGTTGTTCATGGATGCACGACGGATGTACCCGGCACCGTTAGGAGCTCCGTAATCTCCACCTACTCCAACAAGAGCGTTGTTCGCTCTAATTCCAGCATAATCAATTTGGCCATCAATACCACCTGCTACTGGATAATCTGGCAATCTTACTCTTCCATTACCTCTAGGTCCGGTTCCACCACCACGACCCCAAGAAGCGTAAAGTACAGTAGAAAGTTCTGATTTATCAGAAATATCCCAGTCCCAGTTCAAGTTCATTACTGGTTTGTGGTAGAAGTTTGTTCTTTCGGACTCCAACTCACCTTCGTCAAATCCCCAGTGTTGGTTGTATTTTCTTTTGGCTTCAACCACTTCAAAAGGTTGTGACCAACGTTGCATGTGCCACTGTGGTGCACCAAAAACCAAGAAGTTGAAGTTGTGATCTCCGATAAGTTTACCAACAGAGAAGAAATAGTTCTGACCCTGTCCTTTAGTTCCTTCAGCAAATTTTCTTTGACCTTGCCAGTGATCCAACATCACTGAGAATCCCCATCCGTTTTCGTTGATTCCTGAGTCGTAAGAAGCTGTAGTTTTGAAGAAACTGTCGTTACCTACCATGAAACGTCCGAAACCACCTTCGCTTTTTTCTGTGGCCTTGGATACGATGTTTACCGTACCACCCACAGAAGAAATGGCCAATTTGGAAGATCCAAGACCTCTCTGTACCTGAACGGCATTGGCGATGTCTGCCATACCAGCCCAGTTGGACCAATACATTCTTCCGTCTTCCATACCATTGATCGGCTGACCGTTCAATAGGAATGCGGTATTTGTTTGATCAAATCCTCTCAAGAACATTTGAGAATCACCAAAACCTGTCTGGTTGGATACGTACACAGATGGTACATTTTTCATTACCTCTGGGAATTCCACGTTACCTGCAGAAACGGCTTGTATCTCGTCTCTCTTGATTGTAGTAACCGCAATTGGAGTACTTCTGTCCTCCTCAAGGTCAATAATACCTGAACCGATTACAACAACTTCACCCAATTCTTGGGCATCCGGCAACAACTCAATTGTACCTAGACTTCCTGTTGAAGTAAATTGCACCTGTTTTCTAATAAAACCGATGTAAGAAACCACTAAAGTACCAGAGCTCTGGTTTACCTCTAAAGTAAAGTTTCCATCAAAATCTGTAGACGTACCATTTGTAGTACCTTTTACTACTACGCTGGCTCCTGGAAGCGGGCCGCCTAGCTCGCCGTCTACTACAGTACCAGTAAGAGTTCCTTGTGAAAATGCCATCGCGGAAACAAAAATAGCCGCAATAGCCAAGTAGATTCTTTTCATTTAATCAGTGTTTAAGTGTTTAATTAGCCCTGCAAATGTGATCCATTTTTGACACACTGCTATTAAGCCAAAGTTAAAATCATGCAAATATAGTTAACACTAAATTAACAAAACAAATTCTCTGACAGACAATTGTTTAGAGTTTTCAAAAAGATTTAGCTAGATGGCAATTTACTCCTTAAAAAAATTCAAAAGGTTCAATGTGGAGCTATCGTGTTTGCCGATTTCTGAATTTTCGATATCCCCCAAAATGTTTTTGGCCAGTTGTTTTCCGAGTTCCACCCCCCATTGATCATAGCTGAAGATATTCCAAACAACACCCTGCACAAATATCTTGTGCTCATATAGTGCAATAAGTGCTCCCAAGCTTTTTGGGGTCAGCTTGTCAATCAATATGGTATTGGTAGGCTTGTTTCCTTCGAATATTTTGAATGGAAGCAGTTTTTCAAGTTCTTCACCAGATAGCCCCTGGGATTCCAATTCTTGTTTTACCTCATCTGCTGTTTTACCATTCATCAAAGCTTCGGTCTGCGCAAAAAAGTTTGCCATCAATTTATTGTGATGGTCCACATCGCCGTGCAGTGATTTCTTATATCCAATGAAATCCGTTGGAATTAATTTAGTTCCTTGGTGTATCAACTGGAAGAAAGCATGTTGTGAATTGGTACCCGGCTCTCCCCAAATAATGGTGCCGGTTTCGTAACCAACTCTTTTCCCCGACCTATCCACGCTTTTTCCATTACTTTCCATAATACCTTGCTGCAAGTATGCGGAAAAACGATGCAGGTATTGTGTGTATGGAATGATAGCTTCGGTCTCGGCCTTATAAAAGTTGTTATACCAAATGCTGATAAGTCCCAACATCACCGGAATGTTCTCATTGAAAGGGGTTTCCTTGAAGTGCATGTCCATTTCATTGGCTCCGTCCAACAAGGCCTCGAAATTCCCGTAGCCCACAGAAAGTGCGATGGACAATCCAACGGCACTCCAAAGAGAGAATCTTCCACCTACCCAATCCCACATGGGGAATACATTGTCGTCGGCAATACCAAATTCCTTGATTTTTTCAAGATTAGTGGATACAGCCACGAAATGATCGGCCACATCTTTCTCTGATGCTGTTTGCAAAAACCATTTTTTAATGGTCAGGGCATTGCTCAAGGTTTCTTGTGTAGTGAACGATTTGGATACAATAACGAACAGCGTGGTCTCAGGGTCTAGGTCTTTCAAGACTTCGTGCACCAAATCCCCATCCACATTGCTCACAAAATGGGTTTTTAAATCATTTTGATAGAATTTCAATGCTTCGGTCACCATTACAGGGCCTAAATCCGAACCTCCAATTCCAATATTTACAATATCGGTAAATGCTTTACCCGTATATCCCTTTTGTTCTCCAGAAATAACAGCTTCTGAAAAAGTTTTGATTTTTTCTTTGACTTCAAATACCTCATCAACAATATTAACACCATCTACCAGCACCTTGTCCCCTTTTTTGGCACGTAAAGCTGTATGCAGCACTGCTCTACCTTCGGTTTGATTAATGAGTTCTCCACCAAAATAACTTTCTATGGCATCTTTAAGTCCTACTTCTTGGGCCAGTTCCAATAACAACTTCAAGGTTTCATCGGTAATCCGGTTCTTTGAGTAGTCTACCAAAAAGTCGTTCCAAAGTATGGAGAATTTTTTACCGCGACCTTCGTTTGTGGCAAACAGTTCTCTTAAATGTACTTCTTTGGTTTCTTTATAGTGTTGCTGAAGTTTATTCCAGGCATCGGTAGTAGTGGGGTTGATTGCGGGTAGCGCCATTACTGGGTGTATGATATTAAGGTTTCTTCGGGTTCTGTAGGAGTTGGATCTATAAACTCGATACAGTCCAATTGTTCTTTAAGTGGTGAAATATGTACCAAATAATCTGTACGCAACGAATCTGCAATAGGTTCTGCTGCTGGAAGTTTTTCTTTAAGAGGGTCCACTTGCCTACCGTTTTTCCAAAAACGATAACATACATGTGGGCCACCGGTGTTCCCGGTCATACCTACCCATCCGATAACATCACCTTGACGGACAAAGTCGCCTCTTTTCACTTTTTGAGCCTTCATATGAAGGTATTGTGTGCTGTAGGTTCCGTTATGTTTTATCTTAACGTATTTCCCGTTTCCTCCTCTTCGGGTAGATTCTGTTACCGTTCCATCGGCTGTCGCAACAATTGGTGTACCAATGTCCGCAGCGTAATCTGTTCCTTTGTGCGGTCTTACTTTGTAACCATAATAGGCAATTCTACGTTTAAGGTTGTATCTGGAAGACAACCTATATCCAAATTTAATCGGAGCCCTTAAAAAGGTGCTTCTTAAATTATTGGCGTCTTGATCAAAGTAGTCCAAAATTTGATTTGTAGAGTCAGCTACATAGGGAAAAGCATAAACGGTTCTTCCTTTATGTTCAAAAAGCGCCGCTTTGATAGGGCCTCTACCTGCATAGATGGTATCATTAATATAACGTTCATCAAAGACCACTTTAAACTTGTCTCCTTTTTCCAATCTAAAAAAGTCAATGGTCCAAGCATATATTTCGGACAAACTCAGGGTTACCGTATAATCCACTCCCAAATTGTCCATGGCTTCGGAAAGACTACTGTTGATTACCCCGCCAACTTCACGTTCCCTAAGGGTGACTTCTTTTTTGTTTTTATACGCTGTTGCAGAATCCCGCAGGTCCACTACGGTGTAGTTGATTTTATCGTTCTGATAGATAAACACTTCGGCCACTTCTGAAGTATCCTTGGATTTTAGGATAAGATATGGCTTGCCCACTTGGATGCGGCGTACATCAAAAGTATCCCTATAATTTTCTGAAATTTCAGCGATTTTGGGGTAATCCACCTTGTTCTTGAGCATGAGTTCACCAAAACTATCGCCCCTACGAACTGTATCGCGAACCACATTGAACTCTTCTAGATTAAAGCCATAGTGCAGCTCTGGAAGTTTTTCTATCGGTTCTGCTTTTGCAATCTCCTTAACCGGTTCTTTTGTCTGTTTACATGATGCCAGCACCACCAGCATCAAAATTGCCCCAATAATTTTCCGCATCGTTCTTCTATTCCTTGTTTTATTTTTTGTCGGGATTAAAAACATGGTCCACCCATTGTTTACCCCATGTATCCAACTCTTCTTTGGTATGCAAAGTTGGGAAAAAAATTATTTTCTGGAAACTGGGCGGTAAATATTGCTTCCAATTGGTACCTCCAGTTGCCTCAACATCCTTGCCTTCCTTTGCCAAATATCGATGTGCCGATCCCATATGCATCAACGGCCAGTTTACATTGGCATTCAAATCTAACTCTTTTAACGCTAAAATCAGCTCTTCATTGTTTCTGGAAGCATCTGGAAGCTGAAGATATTTATGATATACCGTACTGTTTTCCACTTGGTTGGCTATTCGTAAAAGTCTTGGCGTATACCTTACCTCAAACTGTTTTAAGGTCAATGTCTTTTCCCCTGTGGCCAAATCGGTAGCTCCTTTCTTCCAATATACATGCTCAAACAACTCTTCAACGCTGTTCTCTGATGAAAACGAATCCCTTTCGGATAAATGTACCATATTTTCCAAGGGAGTGGCATAGAATTCTATCATCCGATATTGAACGGATTGGAATCCACTTGCTGGAAGCAATGCCATACGGTACCTCAGAAATTGTTCACGCTCCATTCCTTTGATCATAATACTAAAGGAAGAAATCAGTGCTTTGAAATAACTGTTGATGCGCCTTACCTTTTCGATAAAAAAGGCCACATCCTGTGATTTATCCTCAACTATCTGTTTTTCTTCGTGAAGAATAAGTTTAAAGTACAACTCGGTGATTTGGTGGTACATAATAAATATTTCCTCATCAGGGAAATGGGTCCGTGGTACTTGAAGACTGAGAAGGGTGTCCAAATGTATGTAATCCCAATAAGTAAGATATCTCTCGTAAAGAAGCCCGTCGAGATAAGAGCTTAGGTCCTGACCTGAGTTTTTGTACTTTTCCTCAAGCTTATTGATTTGGGAAGCGATTTTTGCGTCCTTATCCATTAATGCCACTACTAATTCATTATTATTTTGAACTGGTTCTTTAATCCATTGTAACCATCCAAATCCGCCTTTAATGATCCTACGGCCAAATCTGCCTTTACTCGGATAGGTATTTTGTTCCAATCGTTAGAAACCCATAGGGTAAGGCTTTCTTTTTCCTTAAAAACACGACCGGACTGAACCAAAGGCCTAAATTTAAGACATTCCACCTTTCCAAACTTGGTCCTGAGGATTTCTTTTCCCAAATATTTCAATTGGAACTTAAAAACTCCGTCATCATCAAAAAGCATATCAAGGTTTATAAATTCCCCGATTTCAAACTCTTGCAGGTTATAATTGCTCCTTAAAAAGTATGAAGCGGATATTAAGTCTTGTATCTGGTCGTGAATGGGTATGTCCTGTTGAGTGCCATTCTTATTATCAATCAACAAAGCCGTATCCTTTTTGTAGTCAAATTCGATTTCGATGTCCTTGGTGTAGCCTCCTTCATCAATTTTTCGGATAAACTTATAGGGTTTACCATGCTCACGGTCAAAATAACTTTCGTACGTATCATCAACCTTAAAGAAAATGCTTGCAAAACCCGTGGTTTTCCCTTTTCCCACGACATGGTACACAGGAGTTTCATCCAGCGTATCGGAAGTCAGATGCATGGTAGCATAACTAGCATTCAGGAAGCCATAATGAATCCTGAACTTAAGCCATTCCCCAGGTTTAAAGGCCGCACGTGAGCTTTGGCCTAGCATTGGCAATGCCAAAAGAAGAAAAAGCACGGAAGTCAAAATCTTTTTCATAAACAATTTTATTGATATAAAATTAGTAAAATCACTTTAGGGGCTATGCTGTTTACATATACTTAAACAAAACTTATTCCAAAATAGTATAAACAAAAAAAGCCCAGTCTCGAGACTGGGCTTTTCCTAAATAACCAACCAAACTTTAAATTATGAAAAACCAATACTTAAAGTTATAAGGGAACCACCCCTTATTGTGGTCAAAGATACGGTAAGGCTTTGTAGGAAAAAGTGTTTTTAACGGACTTTAACTAAACCCCTATTGAATTGATTGATTTTGCCTGTTTTTTTGACAAATTATTAAGAGAATTGACCGGTTGTGCAAGAAGGTTTTCATTAAAACCAATAGCCTAGACTAACAAAAAAATTACCATCACTTATTTCGGGTGACCAGGAATAATATAATTGAATGGGGCCCAAGAAAGATTCAAAACCATACCCTACGCCATAACCTGAAAAACTAGGTTCCTTGAACCAGTCCCCTGTTCTAAAAAGATCATCGGCAATATTGGCATAGTTTGCAGATAACAGGAAATGGTGTTTATGGGCAAATTCGTAATCCAAACGGCCGAACCCCCTAACGTAACTATTTCCTGGCAAACTAAGGAAATCGTAGCCGAAAAAAGGCACGAAATTATTTACAAAGTCATTTCCAAAACCACCAAGGATAAAATCGAAGGAGGTGACTTGTGAAGTACCCAATTTAACCCCTCCATCTGTTTCCAACTGTAAACTTAAATTATGCAGTATGGAAAATGCTCCTCCCAATTTAGCCTTGGCCACTGCAAATTCTGAAAAATTCTCATTGTAATCCGAAGAGAGCGTGTAGAAATGTATGTCTCCATCAAACAGCAAACCTTTTTTAGGGAAATATTTATCGTTGTAAGTATCCAGTTTTATTTGTGAGTAAACACTAAAGTAATTGGAGTTCTCAAAAGTGGTTCTTTGATTGGATGTTGCTCCATTGATCTCTGCATCTGGGTCGACCTGATTTAAGGTCAAGGTACTGTAGTTCAAAAATTTGTGTTCTGCCCCAACCGTAAAGGCAAATTCCTCCTGAAGAACGGTCTGAAGGTATATTTGATTCGTAAAATCCGTTACATCTACATTGATTCTTTGAATATTGGGGTCGTTTGGAACATTAAAATTGCCTTGAATCAAAGAAAAATCTGTATCGGCATCAAAACTTGTCAACTTTGAGTTTATTCCAAAACTCCAATAATACCCCTTGTCCAAATAGTACTGCATATTGTACCTTATGTTATCCCCCAAAATAAAATCAAAGGATGCCACATCATCTTTCATTAAAAAATTCTTCCTGGTTAGATTTATGAGTGCAGCACTTTTATAAAGGTCATCGTAATGTGCCGACATTTTAATGAACATCTTAGTGGGGTTCTCCTTGAGTTTTAAAACCAGGTCCGTACCTAGTCCATTGGACACCAAATCGTACCGAATGGCCTTAAAGTTGCCGGTGGCGGAAAGATTGCTCATTCCCTGTCTTAAATCATCGAAAGAAATTTTTTCGGCTAGATTAAACCTTAGTTTTCCTTTGATATATCCTCTGGTGTACCGATCATTTCCTTCAATGATCATCCGGTTAATCGTTAAGCTATCCGCCATAACAACCTTTGTCGCCGGTCTGGCCACCCCATTTTGGCTATTGGCCAACTGTTTTAATTCTTCCAATTTACTCCGAGCCGCATCTTCTCCGCTTGTCACAATCTCCTTTCCTTTATCAAATGCAATAACAGAGAATTCATCGATGTCCGGCCTAATGTAAAGGTTCGTTTCCTTGGACTTTTTCTTCATATCGTTCACTGTACGATAATTATTGATCTGCAACAATATTTCGGTAGCACTGGAAAGGGATTCCCGCGTGGCCAAATCGTGTTGTACATCTACTCCGATTATAATATCAGCTCCCATGGCCTTCACCTGATTTATGGGATAATTGTTCACTACACCACCATCGATTAAAATTTGGCCATCTATTTCTGCTGGTTCAAACAAGGAAGGAAATGTCCCACTCGCCACAATAGCTTCTGGTAGATATCCCTTGTCCAACAGGACTTCTTCCCCGGTTTCCACATTGGTCGCTATGCACAAAAATGGTATGGGCAGTTTTCTAAAGTCTTGAACATCCTTCACATGAAAAAGAAGTTGTACCAATAGATTATAGATGTTTTGTCCGCCAGAAATCGCTTGCGGGAATGATATCTTAAAATTATCGAATGGTAGCGAAAGTGCATAGCGTTCCGAATCTTCCTTTTCATAAAATGTTTTGGCACTTCGCGGTACATTATCTTGGATCAAATCGGTAAAATCGGTACTTCTAAAAATGGAATCCAATTGTTGGGCGGAATATCCAGAAGCATACAATGCACCCACTATGGCACCCATACTTGTACCTCCAATATAATCCACTTTAACCCCAGCTTCCTCAATCACTTTTAATGCCCCGATATGGGCCAAACCTTTAGCTCCACCGCCACTTAGTACCAAACCTACCTTTGGTGGCTCATTGTCCGAGGTGTTCTGAGCCATACCTTCAAGGCCAAATAAAGCAACTAAGAATGATATGATTAAGACCTTGTTCCGCATTGCTTACTTGTGAAAAGTGTTATAAATTTTCTTTGCTTTTGATTCCCCTATGGAAGCTGTCAACTTCTCCAGGGAGGCTTCTTTGATTCTCTTAACCGATTTGAAGCTTTTTAGTAATTGTTGGGCGGTTTTTTCGCCTATCCCTTCAATATTAACCAATTCTGAACTAATCGCCCCCTTGCTCCTTTTATTTCTATGATGTGTAATCCCGAATCGGTGTGCTTCGTTTCTAAGCTGTTGTATTATTTTTAAGGTTTCCGACCTTTTGTCCAAGTACAATGGTACTGGGTCATCCGGAAAATAGATTTCCTCCAAACGTTTGGCTATCCCAATAATGGCTATTTTTCCTCTCAAACCCAAAACCTCCAAACTCTTTAATGCGGATGATAATTGCCCTTTCCCTCCATCAATAACAATCAGTTGGGGCAGAGGTTCCTCTTCATTGAGCAGTCTTTTGTATCTCCTAAAGACCACCTCCTCCATACTCGCAAAATCGTCCGGCCCCTCTACGGTTTTTATATTAAAATGGCGGTAATCCTTTTTTGAAGGTTTTCCATCCTTGAAAACAACGCAGGCGGCAACAGGGTTGCTACCTTGAATATTGGAATTGTCAAAGCATTCAATATGGCGTGGTTCTTCCGAAAGTCGCAAATCAGATTTCATCTGGGCCATAATCCGTTTGGTATGCCGATCGGGATCGGTAATCTTAATTTGCTTTAGCCTATCCTGGCGATAAAATCTGGCATTCCTTTCCGAAAGATCCAAAATTCTACGTTTATCCCCCAACTTGGGCAAGGTTACCTTTAAATCTCCATCAACGGTAACAGGAAATGGCAGATAGATTTCTTTGGACTTTGAGTTGAACCGCTGCCTAATCTCCGTAATTCCCAATTGCAACAGTTCTTCATCGGTTTCATCCAGTTTTTTCTTTATTTCCAAAGTGTGCGACCGAATTATGGCGCCATGGGAGATTTGTAAAAAGTTGACATAGCCATGGGTCTCATCGGAAATAATTGTGAACACATCCACATCATTGATCTTTGGATTCACGACTGTAGACTTTGCCTGGTAGTTCTCCAGAACATCGATTTTATCTTTGACGCGCTGAGCTTTTTCAAACTCCATATTTTCCGCAAAAACTTTCATTTGTTGCCTAAAGGTCTGTATGGAGTTTTTTAAGTTCCCTTTGATAATTTGCCTAATGTCCTCTATTTGGTCGTGATATTCTTTCTCGGATTGAAATCCCTCGCAGGGGCCCAAACAATTTCCCAAATGATAATCCAAGCACACTTTATACTTTCCTGCTTCTATTTTTTCTTTGGAGAGGTCATAATTGCAGGTCCGCAGTGGATATAAACCTTTGATCAAATCCAAAAGCGTCCTTACTGTTTTCATACTTGTGTAAGGACCGAAATACTCAGAACCGTCCTTAATCAATTTACGAGTAGAAAACACTCTAGGGAACCTTTCGTTTTTGATACATATCCAAGGATACGACTTATCGTCCTTGAGCAAAACATTGTATCTGGGCAACAATTTTTTGATCAGGTTGTTTTCGAGCAGAAGAGCATCCGACTCTGTAGGTACCACTATATGTTTTATGGAATGTATCTTCTTTACCAGAACCCGTGTTTTGCCATACTCCTGTTTTTTATTAAAATAAGAGGAAACCCGCTTCTTAAGATTTTTGGCTTTCCCCACATACAGAATTTTTCCATCAGTATCATAAAATTGATAAACTCCAGGATTATTAGGAAGGGAACTTAGCTGTACTTTTAAGGATACCGGTTTGGACATATGAGCTCTGAAAAATGAACCGTTTTTTAGACTTTATAACAAAGTTATATTTTAATTATCGTGATTATTGTTAAACTTGATTAATTACTTATATGAATTGACAAACATCCACATTTGGCCAATAAACATTCGGGGGACGCACAAAATCAGAATTTTACATTAGATTTTCAAAGAAATTGAAACTGGGGTTTTTCCATAAAAAAACTACGAAAAACGTGCAAACGAACAGTTAAGAATTGGTCTATATTGTTAAACAGTTGCTAAAAATTGTGCATTTCATCGATAAAAAGTGCATTTCATGGTATACTTTTCAATTGTTTTACTTACATTTAACCGTATAAATACAATCCTATGGAAAACTATATTATCGTTTTGGGAATGTACTTGATTTTGATGCTTTTCTTCAAAATCTTTTTCTCCGTAGCAACTAAAGGAGAGTAAATAGTCCATTGCCCCAATTCAACCCAAAAATCTTCAACAGTTAAATGTTGAAACGTGAACTTAGAAAAAAATACAAAAATCTGAGAGCTGATATTACTCAAGAAAAAGCCTCGGATTTAAGTTTGGCTCTAGCAAACAGTTTACTTCAAATCCCAATTTGGGATTTTTTTTATTACCATATCTTTCTAAGCATCGAGGAAAAAAATGAGGTCGATACTTTGCCGCTGATTACATTACTACAGGGCAAGGACAAAAATGTTGTAGTGCCCAAGGTAGCCAAAGACCATGCTATGGAAAACTATCTGATCACGGACACTACCACTTTTAAAAAAAGTGCTTGGGGCGTTCCTGAACCTGTAGATGGGATAGAGGTCCCGGAAAATAAAATAGATGTGGTTTTTGTACCGCTCTTGGCCTTTGATATTCAAGGCAATCGTGTTGGTTATGGCAAAGGGTTTTACGATAACTTTTTGCGTAAATGCCGAAAAGAAACTTTAAAGGTCGGTTTGTCTTTTTTTGGCCCAGAAATAGAACTTATATCTGATATTAACACAAATGATGTGAGATTGGATTATTGTGTTACCCCGGAAAGGATTTATACCTTCTGATCGTTAACCTTCTCTTCTTCAGCTTTTTTTGGAAATGCCTTTTTGTTGAAAACAATCAATATACCTACACCAGTACTGATAGCGGTATCGGCTATATTAAAAACAGGCTCAAAAAAACGAAAGCGCTGACCCCCTAAGGAGGGGACCCAATCCGGCCATGTAGTATCCACCATAGGAAAATAGAGCATATCCACCACCTTACCGTGAAACAGGCTGCCATAGGGCTCATCTGCAAAAAGTGTGGCAACCTGACCATTGCTATGATCAAAAATAATCCCATAAAACACAGAATCGATAATGTTCCCAACAGCACCTGCTAAAATTAGGGAAACCGCCAAAATCAAAGTTTTGGGGGATTGTTTTTTTATAATGTCCCAGAGCCAATATCCTATCCCAAATACAGCAAAAATCCTGAATATGGTCAAGATCAATTTTCCAACTGGTTCCGAAATAGGTAATAGATCACTCAATTTTGTGCCCCAGGCAGCCCCTTCGTTCTCAATAAAAAGAATTTTAAACCAACCAAAAACCTCATGGGCTTCACCCAAGATAAAACTGGTTTTAATATAGATTTTACTGATCTGGTCCACCAGTAGGATCAGTGTGATGATAATAAGGGACTTTTTTAAATTCATGCTTGTACTAAAAGGATTGCAAAAATATAGATATTATTTTGTTTTAGTGAGGAAGATGTCCCCTTCTATTGTCTTCAGAACAAATTGATTGTAACCAAAAGGAATTGCTTCCCTTTCAACTTTTCCATAAACACTCTCCGCTGTAATGTTGCCACTTGGTATCGTTAGCAGAATATCTCCTTTTTGAGTAGTTACTTCCACAGATTCCGAAACATTCTCCAAAGTACATAGGCCATCGGACAAGGTTACATTTAAGTCCTCGTATTTTCCAGTGGCATATATATTGGTATTGGTTCCAAAGACATCCACATATTTGTACTCGGGCAAACTTATTTCCAAAGCAATGGAAACCACTTTATGCGCACTGAGTTTATCGTTGGGGTTGATAAAAAGAGGTTGGAAATCTGCACTTATCATGGCAGTGGTCCCGCTTTGTTTAATAGAAATCAATAAATCTTTGGCATACTCCCCTTCCATACTCGCAGAGACCTCAACCTCATCGGACAAGGTGGTCTTCAAATCAATTCGGTAGCAATATTGGGCATCAATTTGAATGGTTTCCGTTCTCGGGCCGATAAAGGCCTTCCTTACCAATTTTTGCGCGTGAAGATTCACGAGCGTAAAAAAAACCAAGAAAAACAATAACGCCCTCATAAAGAAAAAACGCCCTTAGGCGTTTTGATTATTTCTGCATGTTCTTCGCCTCAATGCTCAAGGTAGCATGGGGTACAAGCTTTAAACGCTCCTTGTTGATGAGCTTTCCGGTTACTCTACAGATACCGTAAGTTTTGTTCTCGATTCTCAACAATGCATTTTTAAGGTCGCGGATAAATTTCTCCTGACGGATGGCCAGCTGCGTGTTCGCTTCCTTGCTCATGGTCTCTGACCCCTCTTCGAATGCCTTGAACGTTGGTGAGGTATCGTCCGTACCATTGTTACCATCGTTCATGTAGGAACTCTTTAAAAGTTCCAAGTGTTTTTTGGCTTTCTCTATTTTTTCCTCGATCAAGGCTCTGAATTCCGCAAGGTCCTTGTCGGAGTATCTAACTTTTGAATCTTCTGCCATTTTCTTAATGTTTTTGAATAAACAATTTTGTGTTCACCTCATCAAAGGCTATTTCTATACCTTCTTCAAGTTTCTCTTCAAAGTTGAGCTCGGCGGTCAACGTTTCCGTTTTAATATAATCCTCGTTACTGGAAACCGCATTTTCCACCAGGCCGTCCTTCAATATTTTAATATCGATTTTGTCTGTTACCTCAAATCCAGACTCCTTTCTAAGGTTCTGGATTCTGTTCACAAGTTCCCTTGCGATTCCCTCTTTTCTCAGGGTTTCATCTATGGTTACATCCAAAGCTACGGTCAAGGCACCGGAACTTGCAACCAACCAACCTTCGATATCTTGGGAACTAATCTCTACATCGGTTAACTGTAAATTAACGGTTTTATTTTCCAACTGTAGCAATATTTCTCCCTCTCGTTCAATTTTTTGAATATCCTCTTGACCCAATTTTGATACCCCAGCGGCAATCGCTTTCATATCCTTACCAAATTTTGGGCCCAAAACCTTAAAGTTGGGTTTTATTTGTTTTACAAGAACTCCGGAGGCATCGTCCAGCATCTCGATTTCCTTTACATTGACTTCGGACTTTACCAAATTGGATACAGCTTCTATATCATTTCTTTGCTCATCATCCAAGACTGGAATCATAATCTTTTGAAGAGGCTGACGTACTTTTATTTTTTCCTTTTGACGGATAGAAAGTACCAGGGAAGAAATCTTTTGGGCCAACTGCATCTTGCGTTCCAAATCTTTGTTTACCATATTGGCATCAAAAACAGGGAATTCCGCTAAGTGAACACTTTCAAAACCTTCCTTTTTAGTAGTAGCGTCCAAATCCTTGTACAATTGATCCATAAAGAACGGTGCAATCGGCGCGGATAATTTTGCCACTGTGGACAAGCAGGTGTAAAGTGTTTGATAGGCCGAAATCTTATCTTTTTGATAGTCCCCCTTCCAGAAACGTCTCCTGCTCAAACGTACGTACCAGTTGCTCAAGTTTTCCTGAACGTAATCGGAAATCATCCTAGCAGCACGGGTAGCTTCGTAATCACCGTAAGCTTCGTCCACGTTTTTGATCAGTGTATGGAGCTCGGACAAAATCCATTGATCTATTTCCGGTCTTTCTTCCAAAGCAATGTCCGCTTCGGAATAGTCAAATTCATCAATATTGGCATAAAGCGCCATAAAGGAATAGGTGTTGTACAGCGTTCCAAAGAACTTTCGTTTCACCTCAACAACACCTTCTATATCAAATTTTAAATTGTCCCATGGATTGGCATTGGAAATCATGTACCAACGTGTGGCATCGGGCCCATGCTCTGGCAATACCTCAAAAGGGTCTACCGCATTGCCCAATCGCTTGGACATTTTTTTACCTTCCTTGTCCAGAACCAATCCGTTGGAAACCACATTTTTGTATGCAATACTGTCAAAAACCATAGTGGCAATGGCATGGAGGGTATAAAACCAACCACGGGTTTGGTCCACACCTTCGGCGATGAAATTGGCAGGGAATGCCACTCCTTCGTCTATCAATTCCTTGTTTTCGAACGGATAGTGCCACTGCGCGTATGGCATGGAACCACTATCGAACCAAACATCGATAAGATCGGCCTCGCGTTTCATGGGTTGTCCCGATGGCGATACCAAAGTAATACCATCCACAATATTCTTGTGCAGGTCGATTTTGTCGTAGTTCTCCTCGCTCATATCGCCCACTACAAAATCTTCAAAAACGTCCTTGTCCATCACTCCCGCCTCAACGGCTTTGTCGATTTCTGATTTCAGTTCTTCCACAGAACCTATCATCAACTCCTCTTTCCCATCTTCTGTACGCCAAATCGGCAATGGAATACCCCAATATCTGGAACGGGACAGGTTCCAATCGTTGGCATTGGCCAACCAATTGCCAAAACGCCCTTCCCCTGTGGATTTTGGTTTCCAGTTGATGGTCTGGTTCAACTCGAACATACGGTCCTTAACATCGGTGACCTTAATAAACCAAGAGTTCAGAGGGTAATACAAGATAGGTTTGTCCGTACGCCAGCAATTTGGATAGCTGTGTACATATTTCTCAACCTTAAAGGCCTTGTTCTCAATTTTTAGTTTGATGGCAATCTCTACATCAATCGACTTTTCCGGAGCTTCGCCCTCATCGTAATATTCGTTTTTGACGTACTTGCCGCCAAACTCTTTCATTTCGGGCCTGAACTTCCCTTGAAGGTCCACCAAAGGAACCGGGTTGTCGTTTTCGTCCAGAACCAACATTGGGGGAATCTCTGGCGTAGCTTGTTTTGCCACCAAGGCATCGTCTGCACCAAAGGTAGGTGCCGTATGTACGATTCCCGTACCATCTTCCGTAGTTACAAAATCACCAGAAATTATCCTAAAGGCATTCTCTGGATTTTGGTAGGGCTGCACGTAATCTATCAATTGCTCGTACTTGATGCCTACCAAGTCTTTTCCCTCAAAAGATTCGCCAACCAAGTAAGGAATCTTTTTGTCGCCCTCTTTAAATGATTTCAATTCTTCCTCGGTCTCCACTTGGGCAAACTTTCCAGAAAAATTGTAGTTGACCAAGTTTTTAGCCACTACCATATTGATAGGCTCAAACGTATATTGGTTGTATGATCTCACCAATACATATTCAATTTTTGGACCTACGGTCAAAGCAGTGTTAGATGGAAGTGTCCAAGGAGTGGTCGTCCAAGCCAAAAAGTAAATATCCCCCTCAACGTTCTTCAAGAAATCGGGAAGTGATTCGGTCTTGGCCTTGAACTGTGCTGTTACGGTGGTGTCCGTCACATCTTGATAGGTTCCTGGCTGGTTCAGCTCGTGAGAACTTAATCCAGTACCTGCCTTTGGCGAATAGGGCTGAATGGTATACCCTTTATATATGAGTCCTTTGTCGTAAATCTGTTTCAGCAGCCACCAAACGGATTCCATATACTTGGGCTTGTAAGTGATATATGGATCATCCATATCTACCCAATACCCAACTTTTTCGGTCATTTCGTTCCAAACGTCCGTATAGCGCATTACCGCTTTTTTACAGGCTGCGTTGTACTCCTCTACCGATATTTTCTTTCCAATATCCTCTTTGGTGATACCCAGTTCCTTTTCTACACCAATCTCCACCGGAAGGCCGTGGGTATCCCATCCTGCTTTTCTTTTTACTTGGAAACCTTTCATGGTTTTATACCTCGGGAAGATATCCTTAATGGTACGTGCCATCACGTGGTGAATCCCAGGCATTCCGTTTGCGGACGGTGGCCCCTCATAAAACACATAGCTCTCCTGGCCTTCCCGTGTGGAAACACTTTTTTCAAAAATCTGTTGGTCTTTCCAAAAGTTTAGAATCTCTTCAGATACTTTGGGCAAATCCAATCCCTTATATTCCGCAAACTTCATATACTGCTTCTTCTACTAGAATTCAAGTTTGCAAAATTATAAATTTAGATGGAATAATGGTCGTTAATAATTCATTAGAATTTACTTAATTCCCTTAACCTAAATATGATAAGCTAGAAATCCGTTTTTCTCACTAATTTCCATATATTGAATCATTATTAACACTTAACCATTTTAATTATGAAAAAAGTACTTATCGCGGCAATGGTATTAACCTTGTCCATGACCGTTTTGACCTCTTGCAGAGACACAAAGGACAAAGCCAAAGAGGCTACTGAAGAAGCCGCAGAATCATTGGACAAAGCCGGCGAAGATTTAAAAGAGGCCGCTGACGATGCCACCGATGCCATGAAAAAAGCTGGCGAAGAAGCCAAAGAAATGGGAGAAAAAGCCCTGGACAGCCTAAAGAAAGCTGGTGAAGAAACCATGGATGCAGCGGAAAAGGCTGGCGAAGACATGAAAGAGGCCGCCAAAAAAGCCATTGATAGCATATAATTTTTTGACAACCCAAAGAGAAGGCTCGGAAAATCCCGAGCCTTTGTTTTTAAAATACGTAACCCAATCCTAAAACCAAATTGGTCCCAGGAGCAGCAATCCCTGAGGAATACATTCGATATCGTTGATTGGTCATGTTTTCTAAACTCACCGAAGCTTTCAACGCGTTGGTAATCTGGTATTGCGACCTGAAATTTAAAGTATACCACGATGGTGAATAGGGGTTGCCATTAACGTCGCTGGCATACATGTAGGCCTTACTTTGTTCGGACAAGGCCAGATCATTATTACTTATCTCTCCGTTGTAGTTGACAAATATGTCGGCTTTTAATTTATGGTTCTCCCAAATTAAATGAACATCACCAAACGTAGGTGCAGCATGTCTTGATGGGCTATCTGTTCCATTATCGTCCTCCTCAATGCCTTCTGTTAATGTCAGGTTTGAGTTTAAAGACAGATTTTCATTTAAATACGCTTCCACTCCAAACTCAAAACCATAAACATAGGCCTTGGCCGCATTTTGAATTGCTTGCACATTGCTTGGCTGCCCGTTGTACTCGATTTCTGTTTGTCCACCGAAGGCGAAATCCCTTCTTACGAGCGCATCAACCAAATAGGTATAATATGCGGCTCCTTTCAACACCACAATGTCGTTAAAGTTTTTTCTAAGACCCAATTCTCCATTATAGGCATACTCAGGTTCCAAATCGGGGTTGGGTACTACCACGGAGCCAGGTTCCGAATCAAAAATCTTCCCGATATCATCAATATTCGGTGCCCTAAAACCTGTGGAACCGTTCAACGTTACTTGCAAATCGGACCTTGGGAACCAACTCAGCCCCAAACTACCAGTCAGCGCTCCTGTAACAATATCGGCCTCATCAAACGGAAAGGGATAATAAGTGGTCTCGAAGGTGGCATCCACCCACACCTGACTATAACGAATACCGGACAACACGGAAAGGTTGGGCTTTACTTGATACTCGCCGTTAATATAACCTGCTAAGGTTTGCCATGTGGCACCATCCGGATATCTTGAAGCTGTCTCTTCTACCTCTTCCGTTACAATATTGCGCATGCTTCCTTGGGAGTCGACCTTATTGAAAACGTACTCTGCGCCATAATATAGATTGAGAGCCCCTATTTTTTTATTCTCAAAATCCAAATTAACGGACAAGGCATCTACTTTTTCACGGGTCGAGTAGCGTTCCACATCTTGAAAGCCTCTATCGTTTCTACTTTCCTCAAAAAATTGATAGGCCGTAGTGAGCTTTACCCCATCGTAAAACTTGTTTTTTCCTTTTTGGGTAATTTGAAAATTTCCCATGAACCATTTTTGAGGACCATAGTACCATTCAGCAGAGCGAAGTCCATCGCCATCCCTGTCAGGCCGAATCAATCTGTCATATCTGGGGTAGTCCGAGGTTTCGGAATAATACAGTCCAAAATCGTAGTTCCAAGTACTATTGGGTCGGTAGGTAAACTTTTGAAGGAAATTCAACTGATCATAACCTGAAGCCACTTGTTTTTTAGGGTCTTCATTGGACACCAGAACATCTGTTCCGTTTTGGCGAATCACATAATTGGGACGTAAATAAGACTCCGATCCATGCTCGCCCATCTTTAGATCATCAAAACTATTGTAGGTAAAACTGGTATAAGAAGCCCATTTTTGTTTGCCAAGATTAAAATCCAGGTGAACGGTATTCTCATTGTTTGCTGATGCATATCTATAATTAACGTTACCAGAAAAGGCCAAGCTGTCCGCAAATGAAAAACGTGGCTTTTGTGTGTAAAAGTTCATTACACCACCTATGGCATCACTTCCATATATAACCGACCCTGGTCCAAAGGTGACTTCTGTTTTTTTAATGGTAAAAGGATCTATGGATATTACATTCTGAAGGTTTCCTCCCCTAAAAATGGCATTGTTCATGCGAACACCATCCACTGACAATAAAACCCGGTTGGTAGCAAACCCCCTTATCATGGGACTACCCCCTCCCAATTGGCTTTTCTGTACAAAAATCTTTCCACTATTCTGTAAAAGGTCGGCCGATGTCTGCGGTGCGGTAAAGGCAATATTGCGAGCATCAAACGTTTCAATTTTTTGCGGAATGTGTTTTTTCTGTTGCTCCCATTTGGAAACCGACATGACCACTTCTTGAAGCTCTTCGGTTTTTAAATGAAGGTATACACGGTTGCCGCGGCGCTCAATCTGTTCTTTGGTGGTGGTATAGGTTTCGTAACTAATGTGCTTAAAGGTGATTCTCTCACTAGGGGAAAAAGCATCCAACTCACTTTTACCATTTGAATCTGTTACTGTTGTTTTGGATTGGTCTTTATTAAAAATGGCAATATTATCTACCGGTATTCCCGTATCTGCATCCAAAACGGTTACTTCTTGGGCATAGAATATTTGCGCAAAGAACAGGAAAATTAGGGTTAAGGTTGGTTTTAGGTTTTGCATTTTTAAGAAAATACTGCATTTAATACGGCGAGAGACCTTGGTTCTCGAAATCCATGCACATGTAATCGGAAATACTGTACTACCATTTTCAAGAGTTCCCGCCGGTTCGACTTAGTTAGTTGTATCGTCTCTAATGCCTCAAAATTCGTGCCTAAAAACTTTCTGAAGTTCCCAAGATCTTCATTCTCTATCAGGGGGTTTAGGGTTGGTGTTTGGGAAAAGCTACCCTCCATTAAATCAAAAAAAGGCAAGTTTTGTTGGGTAGTATCCGGATAGAAGCCCAAATACTTAGTCAAATTCAATAAAAATAAGATGTGGAAATTTGGAGACAATGGATGGACATCCATCCATTGGAGTGCATATTCCAAATAGTTGAAAAGGCTTTCGTCCTGCTCTTGTTCCTGAATGCTGTTTCCCAACATCTCCGCCAAAAAAAGGACCACACTGTTTTTTATAATGTCGGTATGCAAGGTTTGGTACGGAAGGGCCACCTTAACATCCCTGATACTTTCCAAAGTCCCTTTGTTCTTATGGCTGGCCACAATTTCAAGTTGCATCAAAGGAAGAAAATAACCAGGTCTTATTTTAGCCTTCTTAGAAGCAAGAACCCCTTTGAGCAAATATGATTTTAACCCATCAGATCGGGTAAAGGCCCGAACAATAAGACTGCTGTCCCCATATTTTAGGGACGAAAGAACAATGGCCTTAGTTGTGACTTGCATGTGCTAATAAAAAAGCAGTTACCAAAAAGTGTAAAAGTAATCACTCCTCTTGGTAACTGCTAACCAAAAACCATTCTAGATGGTTTATATCATATAACTCCCTGGGCCAACATAGCGTCTGCAACCTTAACAAAGCCTGCAATATTGGCTCCTTTTACATAGTTGCAATACCCGTCTTCTTCTCCCCCATACTCTACACAAGAATCGTGGATATCGGACATAATTCCTTTCAATCGTTTGTCTACTTCTTCCCTGGTCCAGCTAATACGCAATGAGTTCTGGCTCATCTCCAATCCGGAAGTGGCCACCCCTCCTGCGTTAGAAGCTTTTCCTGGTGCGAACAAGATTTTGGCATCATGGAAGGCATGGATAGCTTCTGGTGTGGAAGGCATGTTTGCTCCTTCTGCCACGGCAATACATCCATTTTTGATCAATGTTGCTGCGGCGTCACCATCCAATTCATTTTGGGTAGCACATGGCAATGCGATATCACAGGCAACTTTCCATGGTGTTTCCCCTTTGTGGAACTCTGCGGACGGGTATTTATCGACATACTCGGAAATCCTTCCGCGTTTGTTGTTTTTCAAATCCATCACAAAGGCCAGCTTTTCCTCATCGATACCATCCTTATCATAAATGAATCCTCCAGAATCGGAAAGCGTCAACACGGTACCTCCAAGATGCAATACCTTTTCAGCAGCATATTGGGCAACGTTACCAGAACCTGAAATCACTACTTTTTTACCTTCAAAAGTTTCATTTTTGGTCTTTAGCATGCTATCCGCAAAGTAAACGGTACCATACCCCGTAGCTTCTGGACGAATCAAGGAACCTCCCCAAGAAAGTCCCTTACCGGTCAACACTCCGGTAAACTCATTTCGGATTTTCTTGTACATACCGAACAGGAACCCGATTTCACGGGCACCAACGCCAATATCTCCAGCAGGGATATCGGTGTTCGGGCCAATGTGCCTACAAAGCTCTGTCATAAAAGCATGGCAAAAGCGCATGATCTCATCATCTGACTTGCCTTTTGGGTCAAAGTCAGAACCACCTTTACCACCTCCCATGGGCAGGGTGGTCAAACTATTTTTGAATACTTGTTCGAATGCCAAGAACTTCAAAACGCTTGCGTTTACCGTAGGGTGGAAACGAAGCCCTCCTTTGTAAGGTCCAATTGCAGAGTTCATTTGTACCCTGTAACCACGGTTTACATGGATTTCTCCATCGTCATCTATCCATGCCACACGGAACGAAATCAATCGCTCCGGCTCTACCATTCTTAAAAGAATGTTTTTCCCATGATAAATGTCGTGCTGAACAATATAAGGTATCACGGTTTCCGCTACCTCTTGCACGGCTTGGATGAATTCGGGCTCATGACCATTCCTGGTAATTACCTCATCCATAAATACTTTTATTTTATCTTCTATTCTTTCTTCCATATACAGGTTAAAATTAATTTTCTTTCCGCTGATGAAAAGTATTATTTTATTGAATTATGAATTTGAGGGCAAAATTATATTATTTCAATAATTTGAATATTTATTTTTTATAAATTTTTCAAAAAATGTCAGTTAAGTGCCTGTTCAAGGTCGTCGACTAAATCTTCGACATCCTCAATACCAACACTTAGTCTGATGAGCGCGTCCACAACTCCATTTTTCTCTCGTTCTTCTTTTGGAATACTGCCGTGTGACATACTCGCAGGATGGCCCACCAAACTTTCAACGCCTCCCAACGATTCAGCGAGGGTAAATAATTGAAGATTCTCCACAATTTTTATGGCATTTTCATAGCTCCCTCCTTTGGGCACAAAAGAAATCATCCCGCCAAAACCTTCCATTTGCTTTTTGGCCACGTTATGATAGGGATGATTTGGAAGACCGGGCCAGTATACTTTATCGATTTTGGAATGATTCTCCAAATATTTGGCAATAGATTCCCCATTTTCGCAATGCCTTTGCATACGCACATGGAGTGTTTTTATACCGCGAAGGGTTAAAAAACTGTCCATTGGACCACAAATACCGCCACTGGACTTTTGGATAAAGTACAATTGATCTGCCAATTCTTGATCCTTGACGACCAGAGCCCCAACCACCACATCGCTGTGGCCTGCCAGATATTTGGTAGCGGAATGCATTACAATATCCGCACCTAGTTCCAATGGCCGTTGCAAGTACGGTGTGGCAAAGGTGTTATCCACCGCCAATAGCAGACCATGTTTTTTGGTGATTTTGGAAACAGCCCATAAATCGATAATGTTCATCATGGGGTTGGTCGGTGTTTCCACCCAAACCAATTTGGTGTTCTCGTTGATTTGTGAACTCAGTTCCTGCATATCGACCATCTCCGAAAACCGAAACCTGATTCCATATTTTTCATACACTCCCTTAAAAAGTCGATAACTACCTCCATACAAGTCACTTGTACAAATCACCTCATCTCCTGGTTTTAAGAGTTTCATTACGGCATCCACAGCAGCCATTCCACTCCCAAAGGCCATCCCAAACTTACCGTTCTCCAAACTGGCCATTGCATTTTCCAATGCATTTCTTGTTGGGTTTGCTCCCCTGGAATATTCATAACCCTTATGCCCTCCAGGGGTGGGCTGTGCATATGTGGAGGTTTGATATATAGGTGGCATCACAGCTCCATAGGCAGGATCGGGTTCCTGTCGGCCGTGAATAGCTTTACTATTGAATTTTAACTCTTTTTTGCCCATATTGAAACTATCTTCATACAAATGTATCGTTATCTTTCCGAAGTATTATTTTTGATTACCCAAAACCTCGACCCATGAAAAAATCTATTGGCTCCATCTTGTTGCTATGTTTATTGGTAAGTTGCCAAACGGAAAGCAAGCTTGCTTTTGAGCCTGTACAACTGCAGGGGGAAAATTGCGGTGATTGCCCTAAAATAGAAATCAATATTCCGAGTGCGTTGGACGATTCCCCCGTGTCTGAAGCCATCAACCGTTCACTTCAGGAGGAAATCATCAGTATTTTATCATTTACCGAGGATGATGATATTGATAATGCCGAAAAAGCTCTGCAATCCTTCACCGAGAGTTTTAAGGAGGTAAAAACCAAATTCCCGGATGAGGTGCAATGGGAAACCACAATTGACGGCGAAGTAATTTATGAGGACGAAAATGTGATCACTCTGATACTGAACTCATATTCCTTTACTGGTGGTGCCCATGGATATGCCTCCACTTCTTTTTTAAATTTTGACAAAAGAAAAGGTACAGAGCTTGAGAACTGGGAACTTTTTGATGATTTGGACGGATTTGAGGATTTTGCGGAGACCAAGTTCCGCATTCAGGAGAAAATACCCCAAGACGCAAACATTAATGCTACGGGTTTTATGTTCGAAGGGGATTCTTTTCATTTATCAAATAACATCGGCTACACACAAGATGGGTTAAAATTGATCTACAACCAATACGAAGTGGCATCTTATGCAGATGGTCCCATTGAATTAATTTTGCCTTACAACGAAATCAACCTATACCTAAAACGGAAGGTGAAAATTTAAGGACTTTCTATTTTAGGTAGTATCTAAGCCCTGCACCCAACAAGAGCGTGGAATCGTTAAGTCCACTGTTAAAATGGTAGTATCCATTAATTGGGACAATCAAGGAAAAAGCATCTGAAATAAAAAAATCCATCTCAAAGGAAGCATACGCTCCAAAAATAAAACTGCTCTCAGCTTGTATGGCATCAAAAGCAAAATCGGTTTCTCCGTTATTTATGTACTTGTACCCCAAAGAAGGTCCTCCTCCAAAATAAAAAAAGATGCCTCGTTTAGGAGAACTCAAGATAGTAGTGAAATACCCAAGGTTGAACAAATAATCCTCATATGGGAACTCCACCCCCGAATTGGGCTTTTCTGTAGAAAAAGAGGCAACTAGAGACACCTGCATATAATCCGTAGCGCTATTATAGTGGTTTGCGTTAAGTTGAATTCCGTAACCATCGGTTTTATAAGTAGGCACCAAGCCCAAAGAAAGGTTTCCTCTTTGCGAAAACGCTTTTTGAAAAGAAAAAACAAGGAGTACCAGCAGCACCCCATAGCATAAATGGTAGTGTTTCATTCTGACTAAGATTTGGGTTCTTAAATTCTGGCAGAACAAATATAACTGATTTTCATCGACTTAGATATGCCCAAAATCATTTTGGGTGGTACAGAAATGGAATCTCTTCCTGTAAAAATCAGTAAAAGTTAAGTATTTGCGGTACTACGCTTGAGCCAATGCCTTTTTTAAGGCCAATATTGCACCAAGGTGCAGCCCTTCATGGAATACATTAAAGGATAGTGCGTCCTCCGCACTGTTCAACCCAATTTTTGGGGTGGTCATGTACTCTTGAAAATTCTTGAACTTGCCATGTTCGTAATCCAGCTGAATATGCTTTACGGTACTAAAGAGATATGCCGATATTTTTTCTTGTTCTTCCATTGAAGGTTCTCCATTTGGAAAAGTACCTTTTTTGTATTTGTTGATCAATTCCCCTTCTATGGTAAAATCCAGACCACTGAGTTTGTACATCAACAATTGTGGAGTCACTACAACGTGGGCAATGTTCCACCAAATATTGTTATTGAAACCATCGGGGATTCGAAACAAATCCTCTTTGGGGGTATTCTGCAAAAAATCGTGAAGTATTTTTCTGTTTTTTAGAAGAATGTCAAATGTCTTTTCCATAACATAGCAATTGGTTCATGTAAAACTAGCCCTATTATCTGAAAAAATACTCCCAAGAATCACCAAAATCAATCAACAAAAACAAACACCTCAATCTAAACCTGTTGAATTTGACTCTTCCTAATGTAATTTGATGGATTTTTGATTTCCTTTGTTCCTCCAATATCAGTTTTATGAAAAAAATATACCATTTGGGCAGTTGTTCCACTTGCAAGCGAATTCTTAAAGAGTTAGAGCCATTGGATGGAGTGGAACTGCAAGAGATCAAATCCGACCCTATTACTCCCGAACAATTGGAACAAATGGCGGTATTGAGCGGAAGTTATGAGTCTTTATTTAGCCGAAGGGCCATGCTTTTTAGACAAAGAGGGCTGCATGAAAAAGAGCTTTCTGAAATTGATTACAAGGATTTGATTTTGGAGCACTACACTTTTTTAAAAAGACCTGTGGTTTTAGTGGACGGCCAGGTTTTTGTGGGCAATTCCAAAAAAACCGTTGAAGCTGCCAAGAAAGCCCTTCATTGATGAGTAAAAGGTCTTTGGCCATTTTGGCTGCAATAGGTGCCACCGTTATCTACGGGATCAACCATACTGTGGCCAAGGGGGTTATGCCCGAGCACGTTAAACCCTTTGGGTTTATATTTTTAAGGGTGGTCGGGGCAGCATCGCTTTTTTGGTTGATTTCCTTTTTTGGCCCCAAAGAACGTATTGAAAAGCGGGATTGGGGCAGAATACTGGTTTGTGCGCTATTGGGAATGTCCATAAATATGCTCTCTTTTTTTAAGGGCCTACAACTTTCCACACCCATTAACAGTGCAGTATTGGTAACCATTACCCCTATTATAGTGGTTGTTATTTCAGCTTTGTTTTTAAGTGAAAAAATCACCCTGAACAAAGGTTTGGGAATTTTTATGGGGTTTGTTGGAGCTATTGGGCTTATTCTTTTTGGAGCAGAAGTCCGTCTAGATGCCCCTAACATTCCGTTGGGAAACTTTTTGTTTATCATTAATGCAACTTCTTATGGAGCCTATTTGGTCGTGGTTAAAAAATTGATTGAAAAATACCACCCCTTTACCTTGATGAAGTGGCTTTTTACCATTGCTATTGTTATCAACCTTCCATTAACACTCCCCGAAGTTTTACAAATACAGTGGTCCGCCTTACCACTTTGGGCCTATGGATCCATTGCTTTTGTAGTAATAGGAACCACATTTTTAACCTATTTGTTCAACATTTTTGCCCTTACCCAGCTAAAAGCATCTTCTGTGGGTGCTTTTGTATATATGCAACCCTTGGTAGGGATTCTTTTTGCACTTTTTTCTGGTAAAGATGAACTTACACTGGTTAAAATTGCCGCAATGACCTTTGTATTGGTTGGCGTTTATTTGGCAAGTAAAAAACCCAAGCGGATTTCTTAATATTGTTTGCGACCAAGCGTTCGTCAAAAGGGAAGCCCCATCCGTCAATTCTCCACATATTTTTAAGGTATGAATGTGTAGTTTTCCTTTTTAAAGGACAACTATGATAGACTATACCCCACAAATCCAAAGCATTAAAAAGAAGTTGCAACTGGCAAAAGAAGCAGACAAACTTTGTAAGGTTTTTGGAGCTGGTAGCCACCAGTATGAAATAAATACTCCAACAAGCATTTCGGAGATTGAAGCATTCGAAAAGCACTATCAAATTCAATTACCGGAATGTTATAAGTGCTTTGTGTTGAATATTGGAAGTCATGGAAGGTCATATTTAAACTCTGGGGCCGGACCCTTTTTTGGGATTTATCCTTTTGGACACCATGTGGATGACTTAATCCATGGTGATGTTAAAAGTCACCTAAAAAACAAGAGCATGCTCTATCCACATATCCCAGAAAAAAATTGGGATGAATTGTTGGACCCACTCTATAAAGACGATATCACAGATGAGGATTGCGAAGAGCTGAACGGTGCTCTTTACGGTGGAATATTGCCGCTCGGTTCACAAGGGTGTTCCTACATACACGCTCTTGTTTTGAACGGTCCTTACAAAGGTAGGGTCGTAAATTTGGATAGAGGGGAACTATCTCCTCCAAGGTTTTCAGAAGACCGTAACTTTCTGGATTGGTACGAACGCTGGCTGGATGAGATTATTTCTGGGAAATTGGTCACAATTTCCCCAAGCTGGTTCGGCTATCCTAAAAATTAAATCTACATCACCTCCATATCTTTGGGGACTTGTACATGTCTACGGGTATCGGCCTTGGTCAATATTTTAAAGTCCTCTGATTTTTCCATAGTTCCGAAAGCTTCTAAAAACTCTTCTGGCAGTCCGGTTAATTTTCTTTCCTTCAAATCAATCCAGGCACCCATCATTTCACATCGGGCAAAGTTTTTCCCTTTATGATCATAAAAATTGTGCCTAAATTCAAAAAACATTCCATCTTCGCTCATCCCAACAAATTCCAACGAAACCTTTATAGGTCTGCCGGGAAAGGCTTCTTTAAAATAATAAACGTGCTCATAGAACACAACCGGTCCTATGTTATGGGCGGCCATACTTTTTTGGTTAAAGCCCAATAGGCCCAAATAGGCCATTCGAGTATGGCTCATAAAGTTAATATAGGCGGAGTTCGCCAAGTGCCTATTAGCGTCGATATCGCTCCATCTAATTTCAAATTCTTTAAAAAACATAAAGGGTTATTTTGTTATGCATGCATAATAATTGTAAAAATACCATAGTTTTGGTAACCGATTCCCAAAAGGATGAAGAATTGTTCCTATTTTTAAACATAGTTTAACACAGAAACCATGAGTCAAAAAGCTGAATTCATCAAAAATCTATCACTTCCTGTAATTGCTGCCCCTATGTTCTTGATTTCGGGCCCAAAATTGGTGGTGGAATGTTGCAAAAATGGTATTGTGGGTACATTTCCCGCCCTTAATCAACGAACCAGTGAAGGTTTTGAAGAATGGCTCATCCAAATCAAATCGGATCTAAAAAAGTTTGAAGAGGAAACAGGTAAGAAAGCAGCTCCTTTTGGCGTAAATCTAGTGGTGCACCCAACCAATCCAAGGTTGGAAGCCGATGTAAAACTATGTATAAAGCACAAGGTACCTCTTGTAATTACATCACTTGGTGCTGTAAGTCAAGTGGTGGATGCCATTCATAGCTATGGTGGACTGGTGTTTCATGACATTATAAAAAAACGCCATGCCGAAAAAGCGGCCGAAGCAGGTGTGGACGGTCTTATTTTGGTATCTGCAGGAGCTGGTGGACATGGTGGTACCATAAACCCGATGAGTTTAGTGGCCGAAGTAAAAAAATTCTTCAACAAAACCATACTTCTGTCGGGATGTATAAGTACGGGAAGGGACATTGCCTCTGCATTGCAAATGGGCGCAGACCTTGCTTATATGGGAACCCGTTTTATCAATACCGAAGAAAGTAAAGCCACCGAGGAATATAGAAAAATGATTATGGATGCTGGGGCCGGTGATGTTATCTATACCGCCGCCGTTTCGGGTGTACCTGCCAATTTTTTGGCAGAAAGTCTACGGGCTGCAGGCATTTCTGAAGAAGATTTAAAAAAAGGAAGAAAAATAGATTTCGGCAAGGAGTTGGATACCGAGGCCAAAGCATGGAAGACAATTTGGTCGGCCGGTCAAGGGGTAACTACAATAAACGATACACTACCAGTATCTAAACTAGTTGCCAACTTAAAAGGTGAATTTAAATCATCGATAGAGGCGCAAGCCAATCTTTTAAATACTTATCCCAAAGATTAAGTTTTAACGATGCCCCAACTTGAATCCAATTATACGCCACCACTTTTATTTAGAAATGGCCATTTCGCCACCATTTACTCCGGAATCATACGTTCGGTGAACGGTGTGGTTCAAAAAAGGGAACGTATAACCTTATCCGATGGGGATTTTTTGGATTTGGATTGGAGCGATGCCCAACATCCATCTCAAAAATTGGTAGTGCTCTTGCACGGTTTGGAAGGAGATGCACAACGCCCTTACATTACCGGTAGCGTCAAAATCCTGAATCGAAATGGGTACGATACCTGTGCAGTGAATTACCGTGGATGTAGTGGCGAACCCAACAAAAAGTACCGTTCCTACCATTCTGGCGCCACAGAAGATTTAATTGAGATACTTGACCACATTCTAAACACCAAGGATTATTCTGATATTTATTTGAAAGGTTTTAGTCTTGGTGGTAACCTTTTGCTCAAATATTTAGGTGAAGGTAACAATGTCCCAAAAGAACTTAAAGGTGCAGTTGCAGTATCCGTGCCCTGTAACCTTTACGATTCTTGCAGACAACTGCTCAGTTCAAAAAATATATTATATGCCATTAGGTTCAAAGGGAACCTGTTGGATAAGTTGAAGCAGAAACAACAAATGTTCCCAGAGAAAATTAGCGATAAGGATATTAAAAAAATAAAGACCTTAAAGGATTTTGATGACGTTTATACAAGCCAAGCGCACAATTTTAAAGATGCTTTGGACTATTACGAGCAATGCAGTTCGCTTCAGTTTTTGCCGAACATTAAAGTGCCCAGCTTAATCATCAATGCCAAAGACGATTCCTTTTTGGGCCCTGAATGCTACCCAGTAAAAGAAACAGATAACAATTCAAAATTGTATTTGGAAACCCCCAGCTACGGCGGTCATGTTGGCTTTTGGGGTAAAAATAACATCACCTATACAGAAGAGCGGGCTTTAGATTTCTTCGATTCCATTTAAATAAGGTGATGATTGCACAGTTGTGAGGCACAAAACAAAAAACACCCAGATTATTAGTCGCTAATTACCTATCTTAGTGGCTACATTTACACAAACAAACTTCAATAGAATCAGAATGAAAAAAATTGTAATGGTCTTGGCCTTGGGTGCCTTGATAGCAAGTTGCGGAGGTAAAAAGGAAGAAAAAAAAGATGGTTTTGAAGTGAGCCGCACCAAAACTGAAGATACCAAAGGGGAAGCCAAACAAGAAGTTCCTGTTGATATGGACAACAAAGGAGTTGGACCAATAACAAGTATGGAGTTTCCTGATGAAATCAACGATGAAATGGCTGCCCGTGGAAAAGCAAAATTTGAAGCCATTTGTGTGGCTTGCCATATGGTAGACCAGCGTATGATTGGCCCAGCTTTAAAAGGTGTTTATGACAGAAGAAGCCCAGAATGGGTGATGAATATGATCTTAAACCCCGATGGTATGTTGAAAGAGGATCCTATCGCTAAGGCATTACTAAAAGAGTATAACAATGCCATAATGCTCAACCAAAATCTGACCGAAGATGAAGCAAGGGACGTTGCAGAATACTTGAGAACACTCTAACAAACCAACCCGATATATTGAAAAGCTGCTGTTTTGTGATAGAATAGCAGCTTTTTTTTATCTTATACAGAAACTTACGTCCATGAAACATATTACATTATTCCTACTCTATTGTCTCTGCCTAAACATAGTGAGTTCTCAAAATATTGAAGGTGCTTGGACCACCACTGAATCCAATGATGAAGGCTACCAAGTTGAGCATACACTGATTTTTACTGCAAGTTTTTTTTCAGAAGCGATATTTGAAAAAGAAGGTGGAAAATTTCTGGGAACCAAAGGAGGCAGTTATTCCATAAACAAGGATGTGCTAGATCTAACCTATGAATATTCCACCAAGGGTACCGAAATAGTGGGAACCACAAAATCCGAAGCATATATGCTAAATATAGACAATCTTGAACTCGGACATTTAAAATGGAACAAGGTTGATAACGGTACACCAGGAGATCTTTTTGGGGCATGGTTGATTTCTGGGAGAAAACGTGATGGCGAAATTGTGCAACGAGATACCTCCGGTCCAAGAAAAACCATGAAAATTTTATCCGGCACCCGATTTCAATGGATTGCCTACAATACCGAAACAAAAGAGTTTATGGGTACTGGCGGTGGCACGTACACAACGATTGACGGCAAGTACACCGAAAACATTGGTTTCTTTTCCAGGGACGATTCCAGGGTAGGTGCAAGCCTAGAATTCAATTATGAATTGAAAAACGGTGATTGGCACCACTCAGGTTTCAGCAGCAAAGGAAACCCGATATACGAAGTCTGGAGCAAAAGGATCAAATAGAGTGCATATTATTTAGCGGTTTATCAAGCTAATCGATTGAGGTTTTCATCTATTTTTTTAGTATTTTACTACAGCATTAACCATTAATTTCTGTAAAAATGAAAATCTCAATCCTCCTCTTTTTTTCCACCATTCTATTGGCGGAATCATGTGGCGGGCCAAAATCTAGCGAGGAAGCGCTGTACGGCCCCACTTGGGAACTCGAGTATATTTCCGGACCCCGTATTGCCTTCGAAGGGCTTTTTCCTGAAAAGAAACCGCAGCTTATTTTTGATAAAGAATCTGGTAGAGTATCTGGTACCGATAGTTGCAACGGATACTCTGCAGATTACGAGCTGGACGAAAACTCCATAGTTTTTGGAGATCCTGGTCCAACCACCATGATGTTCTGTGGTGGAAGCGAACGTCAATTTCTAAATATGATGAAAAAAATAGACGGCTATTCCATGAAAGATGGAAAACTCAACCTTTTGGTAGGCGATGTACCCATGATGCGATTTAAAAAAGTTAACCCATGAAAAATATTCTCATCTTAATCTTTACTGTATTTCTATTTTCCGGCTGTATTGAAAAAAAGAAGGAAGAACCATCCGAACCTGAAGCCACGGAGGTAACGGAGGAAGTTACATCAGATACCCTTCAAACTGAGGAAAAAAAGTACGAAATGGAACCCATTGCCATTGAAATGGACGGCAGTTACTTTAAAGCCACGGGTACCGAACCGTTTTGGGGACTCAAAATATATGATGACAAAGTTGAACTCCAGACCATGGAGGATACCATAACCACTCCTCCCTCCGAAGCCATAAAAGCACAGGACGGAAATATTAGTATGTACCGTATTCAAACCGAAGCCACCCTAATGGATGTGATCATTTCCCATAAAGAATGTACCAATGCCATGTCAGGCGAAGTGTTTCCCTATACCGTAACAGTCTCCTACAAAAGCACGGGCGGAGGGGAAACCATAGTGTACGAAGGCTGTGGGTCTTACATTACCGATTATAGGCTACACGATATTTGGGTGTTGGAAGAAATGAAAGGTGCCCCAATCTCCAAAGAAGACTTTGATGGAAGGGACGTACCGAATATGGAAATCAATATCAATAACAATCGATTTTCCGGTTTTTCGGGGTGTAACCGCATGACGGGAAGCCTTTTTTACGAGCAGGATGTCCTTCGTTTTACACAAATTGCGTCTACCCGAATGGCATGCCCCAGTATGGATAAAGAAAATGAGTTCTTGACCGCACTACAAGGCAGCACATCATATAAAGTTGAAAACAACCGGCTATACCTCTCTAATGAATCGGAAGAGAATTTATTGGTATTCAAAAAAATTGACTGATAATGAAAAAACTATGCTTCTTTTCCGTCATTTTCATTTTGATGACCAATCACCAAATTCAAGCACAAGAAATGGAACTTCCTTATAAAGAAATCCCGGACTACCCTTCCGATTACAGCTCCGGCAATCTCATTTCCAGAATGATTGATGGATTGGGATATCGCTATTATTGGGCAACAGAAGGTTTGACCGAAAAGGATTTGGCTTACAAACCTTCAGAGAGTGGTCGCTCTGCTTTGGAAACCTTGGAACATATTTTTGTGATGTCCAATACTATCTTATTGGCACCGGATGCCAAGCCCTACGAGCGACCCAACAATCCAACGTCATATTCTTTTGAAGAATTACGTGCCAAAACCCTCGAAAACCTTAAAGCAGCAAGCAGTAAAGTTTTGGGCAAAAATTCTGAGGAGGTGGTAAACTTCAAAGTGGTTTTTAAGCAAGGTGACAAAACCTCGGAATTCCCCTATTGGAACATGATCAACGGAATGATTTCTGACTGTATCCAACATACTGGTCAAGTAGTTTTGATGCGCCGGGCCAGTGGCAATCCACAGAACCCAAAGGTGAATGTGTTTTTAGGAAAGACCCGCGAATAAAATCTAGTTATCCACCACAACTTTATAGGTTGGATCTTCTAATACGTTCACTTCGATAATATCGTCGGCATTGGCCAATAATCTTCTACAGTCTCGGCTCAAGTGTTTCAGGTGTACTTTTTTGCCCACTTTTCGATAGCGTTCCGTAATCTTGTTCACAGCCTCAATAGCGGACATATCCACCAACCTACTTTCTGCAAAATCAATCACCACCTCCTCGGGATCATTCAGTACATCAAACTTTTCGGCAAATAATGTAGTGCTCCCGAAGAATAATGGACCATAAATTTCATAGTGCTTAACACCCTCGTCATCAATGCTCTTTCTGGCACGGATACGTTTTGCATTGTCCCATGCAAAAACCAATGCGGAAATAATCACCCCTACCAAAACGGCCAAGGCCAAGTTGTGTAGGAACACGGTAACCAAAGTAACCAAGACCATCACCAGCACATCCGATTTTGGCATCCTACGGAAGGTTTTCAAGCTCGCCCATTCAAAAGTTCCCAATGCTACCATGATCATTAATCCGGTAAGTGCCGCCATCGGTACCTTTTCAATCAGGTTGGAACCGAACATGATGAAGACCAACAACATTAAGGCAGCAACAATACCTGAAAGACGTGCACGTGCACCATTGGATGTATTGATCAAACTTTGTCCGATCATTGCACAGCCGCCCATTCCTGAGAAAAATCCAGAGAGAATGTTCGCCGTGCCCTGAGCAACAGCTTCTTTATTGCCACGACCACGTGTTTCGGTAATCTCGTCCACAATGTTCAGAGTCAACAAACTTTCAATTAAACCAACTCCTGCCATAATCGCGGCAAAAGGGAAAATAATCTGTAAGGTTTCCCAAGTAAAAGGAAGGTCAGGAATATGAAAAGGAGGAAATGTTCCTTGAATGGAAGCAATATCCCCAATGGTGCGTGTATCCAATCCAAAGAAAAACACAATTCCAAATACCAAGAGAATGGCAGCCAAGGAGGCGGGAATCACTTTAGTGAGCTTGGGGAGTCCCCAAATAACCACCATGGTCAACAGCACCAACCCCAAGAAAATGTATAAGGTACTTCCGCTCAACCATTCGCCATCCAGAGTTTTGAACTGGCTCATCTGCGACATGAATATGATAACAGCCAAACCGTTCACAAATCCGAAAATAACTGGGTGGGGGACCAAACGCATCAATTTACCGAGGCGAAGAACCCCAGCAAGCAACTGCAAAATTCCGGCTAGAACAACTGTAGCGAAAACATATTCCACTCCATATTGCTGTGCCAAAGTAACGATGACAACGGCCACGGCTCCTGTAGCTCCAGAGATCATTCCCGGTCGGCCTCCCAAAATGGAAGTGACCAGTCCCATTACAAATGCCGCATACAAACCTGTCAATGGAGAAAGGCCTGCAATAAAGGCAAAGGCGATGGCCTCGGGCACCAAGGCAAGTGCAACGGTTAAGCCCGATAAAATTTCTGTGCGATAGTTTACTTTTTGCGAAAAATCAAAAAGGTTGAGATACTTTTTCATGGCTTCTTTCTTGAAGCGCGCAAAAGTAGCATTATTAAATGCAAGACCCTAATCGCACGGAAATTTTTAAGGATTTGATAATCTACCAGTTAGTAAGCCCCAATAACTTTTCTCCGAGCGGACTTAATTTGGCGGTATCATATTTGGTCTGTTCCCATTTTCGTGGATCTCCTGGAAATGCATAGCCTTCTGGAGCTACCCTGTTTTTCCAGGAATTGATGCGCCATTGTCGCATTTCTTCATTGTCCTCCTCGGCAGGCATCATGGAAATGTATTGTGCAATCCGAACCTTATCACCAGATTTATTGGGTCGAATTCCATGGGGCTGGGTACTGTTAAAAATCAAAAGGTCGCCGGCTTCAAGTTTTACCTTTACGATTTTATCTTCCAATCCAGTGATGTCGGGCTGAAAATGGTCACGATCTTCGGGCTGGGTCAGTTTCCAAGTATCATAATTTCGGTACAGCCAAGGTATGCATTGGAATCCGCCCATGTTCTCATCGGTTTGATCCGCAAGGGCCAATACACCCTGTACATTTTGAGGCTTGGTCTCCGGGTCGTAGTCCCAATGAATGAATCCTTTTTTGTTCTCTCCCGGGCGTTGCGGCATGTTCAAGTTGGCGCGATCTATCGTTACCCATAACTTTTCCGTTCCCCAAATGTCCACAAATGCGTCGTATACTTTTTGCGTTTGTCTGTTGTTCCATAAATGTTGATTGTTATATACTTCTACCATTCCAGTTCCCGTGAGTTCTTTCATTTTCATTTCGGCACGGGGAGGAGCATACCAAGTTTCTGGGTCTTTCGGGTCCTTTTCATCAAACTCCCATAAAAAATCGGCGGTTGCCTTGGCTTGTTCCTTTGGAACCGCATTTTTTATTACGATATATCCATTTTCAATCCAGAACGCCCAGTCCTCTTCGGACAGCACGCGTAGTGGTTTGCCATTAGATCTATCATTGAGTTTTGTTTTACTGCTTGTGGCCGTAGATGGGTTTCCAGGAATTGCTTCGTGGGCCTTGTTGGCCATTTCTACTTTTTGCTGCATGCTATTCTGTTTTTTTAGTTTCATAATTCTATACCCCAAAACTATGGGAGTAGATAAGCGGTTTCCACCCTAACATTGACCAATATTTGAACTATTTTGACTTTTAATGACTATTTTTATAAATATTTGAACAATACAATGAAAATTCAACTTGAAAACATACAACCCAACGATAAGAGTTCTTTCCATTTATTGCACAATCCCAAGTTGAACGATCTCTTTTTTTGGCATTTTCATCCGGAGTTTGAACTGGTCTATATCGAGGGTGCTAACGGCAAGCGACACGTGGGAAGGCACATCTCCAATTTTAAGGGAAGTGACCTTGTTTTGATTGGTTCCAATATTCCCCATTTGAATTTTGATCATGGTATTAAAACGAAATACCACAAGGAAGTTTTGCACATCAGTGCCTCATTTAAAGAGAAGGTCTTCACTGAAATCGAGGAATTGGAAGACGTGTACGAGCTATTGGACCGGTCACAGCACGGCATAGCTTTTTATGGTGAAACCAAGGAAACTGTGGGTGCCCTAATGAAGGAATTGCAAGGAATGAGCCGGTTTGAACAGTTCCTTAAAATTTTACAGTTGCTCAAACTTTTAGCAAAGAGCAATGATTATACCCTATTACACCAGAACCCGATTATAAACGACAAGGCCAACAAACAACAGGAACGTTTGCAAAAAGTGTACTCTTATATTGATGAACACTATTCCAGAAAAATAGCCTTGGAGGATATTGCGGCATCCATCAATTTGGGGAAAGAGGCTTTTTGCAGGTATTTCAAAAAGAACACCGGTAGCACTTTTACCAATTTCTTGAACCAGTACCGTATTACTCAGGCCAAACGTTTATTGTTGACGGGCAGGAACATTGGTGAAACTTGTTATGAATGCGGTTTTGAGAGCCTTTCCTATTTTAATCGGACCTTTAAAAAAATCAGTGGCGAGAATCCATCAGATTATAAAAAGAGAAACAAATGAAAAAGAACCGCCCCAAGCTTAATTGCCCAGGGCGATTCTTAACTAAATAACCAACCAAAAAAACTGTTTGTATGGTCGAACAAAGCTGTTCTTCCTTACATATCTCGTTGACGGGTAACGTTCATTACAGGATTATTGGTCTTTGAACGTTTTTTACCTGATCCGTCGCTTGATTTCAAATATTGAATGTATCCTCTTCCCGTAAATTCATATACTGTTCCGCTGGATACATGGTACAACTCTATGGTACTATCATTGATAACGTACAATTCAAAATAATCATTGCCCAAGAAGTCATAATCCAGCGTTAAAGTTTTGAGGGTTTCATCATTGGCCACATCATACACTTCATAATCACCTTCATAATCCCACTGCACATTGGCAAGTGAAATGCCCTGTGCATCCACCGATGACCTGAAATACCCGCCTCCATCATCAAAAAATTGCAAATAGTTTTCCTCATCAAATTCGTTCAGGGCGCCAACCTCACTGGTATAGGTTTTCTCCCAAACCTGATATTCCTGCAAAAAATAGTGGATGTTATCATAAAATACGAAGTCGTAATCAAAGTTATTTCTTTGATAGCCCTCCAATATATAGGAAGTATCCGAACGAGGGTCGTAGATTTCCAATGTATTATAGTCCAAAGCGATAACTTCCAATAACCAAAGTCCGTCTACATCATGGTCTATTTCCACTTGACCGCTATAGGTGGCGTAGGCACCCACATCAATACCAAGACCATTTCCTGTTTTGCCAAGACCTGAAAGGTTGTTGTTGGCATACACGATTCCCCTATCAAAAGAAATGGTGAAAGCTCGCTGTAAAAAGGGAACTTCACCGTTTCCGCGGGTTTCGTTGATATCTACATACCAAAGATCATGAGATTCCAAAACCAAGGTGGTATTAATGGGTGGCTCCGAGATCAAATCATCTTCCACAATAACCTCGGTGTAACAAGAACTGGCCAATAGACCAATCAATAAAATTCCAAAGAGTAGTTTTCTATTTTTCATAATCGAGGTTTTAAAGTTCTCTTTACATAAACCAAGCACTGTGCCAAACTTTTTAACCCTTTGATAATCAAACAATAATAGGCTGATGAATTTATTTTTTAGCTTTACACACTAATTTGGATGCATGAAAGACAAGCTTACGTTTGGAGTTTTTGGAGGTGGAAGTTGGGGAACCGCCATTGTGAAGATGTTGACCGAAAATTTAGACCAAGTGAATTGGTATATGCGGAGCGATTCGGCGATTCGCCACATTAAAAAAGAATGGCATAACCCCAACTATTTAAGTTCCGTTGAGTTTGATGTAGATCAATTGGTGATGAGCCATGACATAAATGAAGTGGTCGAAGCGTCCGACGTACTTATTTTTGCCATTCCCTCTGCTTTTTTGGATCGGGAATTGCAGAATTTGACGGTTTCTTTGAAGGATAAAATTATTTTTTCGGCCATTAAGGGTATTGTTCCCGAAAGTGGACGTATTGTGGGGGAACATTTTAATGAGAAATATGAAATCCCTTTTGAAAATATTGGTGTGATCACTGGACCTTGCCATGCCGAGGAGGTGGCCTTGGAGCGATTATCATACCTTACTATTGCCTGCGCCGATGCCGACAAGGCCAAGATGGTGGCAACTCATTTAAAGAGCGACTATATCCGCACCAAAATCTCCGACGATATTATAGGTACTGAATATGCCGCCATGCTAAAAAACATTTATGCCATTGCTGCGGGAATTGCCCACGGACTTGGTTACGGGGACAACTTCCAGAGTGTGTTGATGAGCAATGCCATCCGTGAAATGAAGCGTTTTATTGACCGTGTTTATAAAATGAAGCGCAACATCAATGCTTCTGCTTATTTAGGCGACTTATTGGTAACAGGCTATTCCGTTTTTAGTAGAAACCGTATGTTTGGGAACATGATCGGCAAGGGCTACACGGTAAAAAGTGCCATGATGGAAATGAACATGGTCGCCGAAGGCTATTATGCCACCAAAAGCGCCCACGACCTTATGGACAAACTGCAAAAAAAGTCCAAGACGCCCATCATAAACGCGGTTTACCAAGTACTATACAAAAACAAAAATCCGAAAAAGGTGTTTGAGAAGCTGACGGAGAAGTTGGATTGATTAAAGCATGCAGCATAGTAGTTTCCTTCAATCGAGATGGTCTCCTAATACTACTCTACCCTCCGCTTAAAAGAAGAATATCTACCATCTGTTTTGAGGCGAGAAGAAACCAGGGGTGATTCCTTGAATTTTAGCTCTATACTCCTTTTCGGTAAAAACCTTTCCTTTTAAAGGCTTAATATCAAGGCTCCCCTCCCTCATGATTTCTACTTCTACAGCTTTAACAGTAAAATGAGTATCCTTAAGCTCTAAAATAAGACCCGGAAGACTATTATGGTCCTTAGAACCAAATTGACCCGGTAGCTGAGGACAATACCAAGCAACAGTTTCGAAATTAAATGTTCCTACCGAATTTTCAACTGTTTTATTCTTTACCGCTTTGAACGTTTTATATTTTCCTATAAATTTAGACTCATCGGTCAATTCCCAATCTTGTGAATTGATTTCAGATTTGATTATTACTTTTTCTCCATAAATATCTGTTTGTTTGTAAACAACATTTTCTTTTAAATCGGTG
>NZ_CAMYIC010000004.1 GCF_947258355.1 uncultured Allomuricauda sp. | reverse complement strand
TTCAGAAGCCCGATAAAGTTATAATGATCGATTCAACAGATTTCGAAGGGAAATTTGAATTTCGCCCTTTGGAACCTGGTTATGGATTAACAGTTGGGAATGCGCTGAGAAGGGTATTGCTTTCCTCCTTGGAAGGTTTTGCCATCACTTCTGTGCGCATAGATGGAGTTGAACATGAATTTTCTGTTATTTCCGGCGTTGTTGAAGACGTGACCGAAATTATCCTGAACCTTAAACAAGTTAGGTTCAAAAGGCAGATTGATGATGTAGAAAGCGAAACTGTTTCAATTTCCGTAAGTGGAAAGGAACAAATGACAGCTGGCGATTTCCAAAAGTTTATTTCCGGATACCAAGTGTTGAATCCAGATTTAGTAATCTGCAACATGGACCCCAAAGTGAGCATAAACATGGAAATCGTTATCGAAAAAGGTCGTGGTTATGTTCCTGCAGAGGAAAACAAAAAATCCAACGCACCTTTGGGAAGCATTGCTGTTGATTCTGTTTATACTCCGGTAAAAAATGTAAAATACAGCATCGAAAACTATAGGGTAGAACAAAAGACCGATTACGAAAAATTGGTTTTCGAAATCATTACAGATGGTTCCATTCACCCTAAAGATGCTTTGACCGAAGCTGCAAAAGTTTTGATTCACCACTTTATGTTGTTCTCCGATGAGCGTATCACCCTTGAGGCCGATGAAATTGCTCAAACCGAGACATATGATGAAGAATCATTGCACATGCGTCAGTTGTTGAAGACCAAATTGGTAGATATGGACTTGTCCGTAAGGGCATTGAACTGTCTTAAAGCTGCCGAGGTGGATTCTTTGGGAGATTTGGTTTCCTTCAACAAGAACGATTTGATGAAGTTCAGAAACTTCGGTAAAAAATCTTTGACCGAATTGGAAGAATTGGTCATCAACAAAGGCCTGCAATTTGGTATGGACCTTTCCAAATACAAATTAGATAAAGATTAATAATCATATTTTGCTCTCCTGTTCAATCAGGATTTGGTAGCAAGATGATAACTTAGAACAATGAGACACGGAAAGAAGTTTAATCATTTAGGTAGAACAGCCGCCCATAGAAAGGCTATGTTGGCCAACATGGGAAGTTCCCTAATAGAGCATAAAAGAATCAACACTACGGTTGCAAAAGCCAAGGCGTTGAAACAGTTTATCGAGCCTTTGATCACCAAAGCAAAGATTGAGAACAATCAGACTACTGAAAAAGGTACGCACAATAGAAGGGTTGTTTTCAGTAACTTGAGGAGTAAAGAGGCCGTAACGGAATTGTTCAGCACAGTTGCCGAAAAAGTTGGTGACAGACCAGGAGGATACACAAGAATTATTAAATTGGGTAACCGTTTGGGAGATAACGCTGATATGGCGATGATCGAATTGGTGGATTTCAACGAGCTTTACAATGCAGGTAAGCCTAAAAAGAAATCAACCAGAAGAAGTAGAAGAGGAGGCGGTGGTGCCAAGAAAGCTGAAGCACCAGCTCCAGCAGCCGAAACTAAAACTGACGATTCTGAAGAATAAGAAGAATGTTATTAACTATTGTATTTTAGGAAAAAGGATAAGTGAAAACTTATCCTTTTTTTATGTTTTTTTGTCTTAACTGAAACTAGAGCACGAAATGAAGTATCACACAAAGAAAAAAGCGTTGATTTTGTTGGCGGACGGAACCATATTTTATGGTAAGGCCGTTGGAGGAAGAGAAGGTACCGCAGTAGGGGAAGTTTGTTTCAATACTGGAATGACAGGTTACCAGGAAATTTTCACAGACCCATCGTACTACGGGCAGCTAATGGTGACCACCAATGCACATATTGGTAATTATGGAGCCCATGAGGATGAAGTGGAATCTGATTCAGTAAAGATTGCTGGCCTTATCTGTAAAAATTTCAGTTACGAATATTCAAGGCCAGATGCCAAAATGAGCCTCTTGGAATTCTTGGACAAAAACAATCTTTTGGCCATTTCCGATGTGGACACCCGTGCTTTGGTGAGCTATATTAGGGATAACGGTGCCATGAACGCATTGATCTCCACAAAAGTGGACGATATCGATGCATTGAAAGAAGAGTTGAAACAAGTGCCGAGTATGGAAGGTTTGGAGCTTTCATCCAAAGTATCCACAAAAGAGCCATATTTCTATGGCGACGAGAATTCTGAATTCAAAATCTCTGCTTTGGATATCGGAATCAAAAAGAACATTTTGAGAAACTTGGCCAAACGAGGAGCCTATATCAAAGTGTTCCCATACAATACATCTTATGATGAAATGAAGGAATGGAACCCAGATGGATATTTTATATCCAATGGACCTGGTGACCCTGAACCTTTGACCGATGCCGTAGCGGCCACTAAAGAAATGATTGCATCCGATAAACCTTTGTTCGGGATTTGTTTGGGACACCAAGTGTTGGCTTTGGCCAATGGGGTTTCCACTTATAAAATGCACAACGGTCATAGGGGAATCAACCATCCCATCTTAAATTTAATGACTGGTAAAGGGGAAATAACTTCCCAAAACCATGGATTTGCCGTAAACAGGGAAGAAACCGAAGCAAATGCGGAATTGGAGATTACCCATACCCATTTGAACGACCAGACCGTGGCTGGAATCAAAATGAAAGACAAGGATGTGTTTTCGGTACAATATCACCCCGAAGCAAGTCCAGGACCACATGATGCCGATTATTTGTTCGACCAGTTCTTCGATTTGATCAAGGCAAGGAAAAACTAAAACGTTATAGTTTTGTTTTTAAGCAATTAAGTGCGTTTTGTGAGTAATATCATGGAGTTAAAAACGTCACCTTTTGTATCTTAGCCCAATAATCACAACTAAAAACTTTGAATTAAAATGAGCATCATTATCAACATTCATGCAAGACAGATATTGGATTCCAGAGGAAATCCAACAGTAGAAGTAGATGTAGTAACAGAAAATGGAATTATGGGAAGGGCAGCAGTGCCTTCCGGAGCCTCTACTGGAGAGCATGAAGCCGTTGAGTTGCGCGATGGTGGGGATTCCTTTATGGGTAAAGGAGTTGGTAAAGCCGTAAATAATGTAAACACCATCATTGCAGAGGAATTGATCGGTACTTCTGTTTTTGAGCAGAATTATATCGACCAGACCATGATTGAATTGGATGGTACCCCAAACAAATCAAAATTAGGAGCCAACGCTATATTAGGAGTTTCCTTGGCAGCTGCAAAAGCAGCAGCCAACGAATTGGGTATGCCATTGTATCGTTACGTAGGTGGTGTTAGCGCAAACACACTTCCAGTGCCGATGATGAACATTATTAACGGAGGTTCCCATTCCGATGCTCCAATCGCATTCCAAGAATTTATGGTAATGCCGGTTAAAGCAAAAGACTTTAGCCACGCCATGCAAATGGGAACCGAAATCTTCCACAACCTTAAAAAAGTATTGCACGATCGTAACTTGAGTACTGCAGTAGGTGACGAAGGCGGTTTTGCCCCAACTTTGGAAGGTGGTACCGAAGATGCCTTGGATACCATTGGTAAAGCTGTTGAAAAAGCGGGTTACAAGTTAGGCGATGATGTAATGATCGCTTTGGACTGTGCATCCGCAGAGTTCTATGTTGACGGCGCATACGATTACACAAAATTTGAAGGTAGCAAGGGAGTGGTAAGAACTTCTGAAGAACAAGCGCAGTACCTTGCCGATCTTTGTGATAAATATCCAATCATCTCTATCGAAGACGGAATGGATGAAAACGATTGGGACGGTTGGAAACTTCTTACCGAAAAGATTGGGGATAAAGTACAATTGGTAGGGGATGATTTGTTCGTTACCAATGTAGAGCGTTTGTCTCGCGGAATTGAAAATGGTATTGCCAATTCTATCTTGATCAAAGTGAACCAAATCGGAACATTGACCGAGACCATTGCTGCCGTGAATATGGCGAAGAACGCAGGTTATACTTCTGTAATGTCACACAGATCTGGTGAAACAGAAGACAATACCATTGCTGATTTGGCAGTTGCTTTGAACACAGGTCAGATTAAAACAGGTTCAGCTTCTCGGAGCGACCGTATGGCCAAATACAATCAATTGTTGAGAATTGAGGAAGAGTTGGGCGATATTGCTTACTACCCTCAAGAAAAAGCTTTTAAGGTAAAATAAGGATAATAATTATTTAGCATACAAAAAGCCTTTCCCAAATGGGAAAGGCTTTTTTTTGTTTCAATAATAAACTTTGGTTAAATTAAGGGTTCAACTAAACACCCATTCAAATTCTCCCACATGAATAACTTTCTTTTTGTTGCTGCCGAAAACGATGCTTTGGAAAATTGCAAAGCTGGTGGTATGGGCGACGTAGTTCGCGATGTACCAAGACAAATTTCAGAACGAGGCGACAAGGTGCATGTTGTTGTACCTGCTTATTCCAGACTTCATCATGGGGGATTGCCTAGAACCACCCTAAACTTCTCTCTTAGGGGTATTACCTATACTGCAGAATTGTACGAGGTGAAGCCCAAAAAGGAGTTTCCGAACATCTTTCATTATGTATTGCACCACCCAGAAATAGAAGCTGGTGACATTGCACACATCTACCACAACGACCCCGAAGAACCTTTCTATACCGATGCCATAAAGTATTTCATATTTTGCACAGCTATTGCCGAAGCCGTAAAGCATGGGGCTTTTGGAGATGTGGATATGATTCATTTGCATGACTGGCATTCCAGTTTGTTGTTGTTTTTAAGGGAATATCATCCAGATTATACCAATCTCAAGGATATCAGAATCGTATACAGCATTCATAATTTGGCCATTCAAGGTATTCGACCTTTCGATGACAACTATTCTTCCGTAAAGAATTGGTTCCCCAATGTTCCCTTGGACTATCAAAAATTGATGGATTACAGGTACCAGGATTGTATCAACCTTATGGCGGTTGGGATAAGATTTGCCGATGCGGTGCATACCGTTTCACCTTCGTATAAAGAAGATGTGCTACTGCCCAGTTCTCCACCTGAATTTATTGGAGGCGAGGGACTGGAAAAGGACTTGCAACAGGCAGATAAAGAAGGGCGGTTGTTTGGTATTCTGAACGGTTGCAATTATAAAAATATCAACAAGGAGAAAAAAGGCAATATTTATCGAAATACTGTCAAGGCATTGTTCGGATGGCTACAGCAAGAAGACAAAAAATACAAAGCTGATTTTTTGGCCCATACAGGGGAGAAAATTATGGCCTTTGTAGATGACAGACCCAAATTTATTGCATCCAGTGTGGCCCGATTGACCGAACAAAAGTTTTATTTCTTCATGCGTTCGCCAGAAGCTTTTGTGGAAATATTGAAAAGACTGGAAAAAGTTGATGGGATTTTTATGCTGTTGGGTACGGGCGCCCCGGAATATGAGGAGCTCTTCCGAAAACTCAGCTACGAGCATAAAAATTTCATCTTTACCAACGGTCAGTCAGAAAAATTGATTGATTCCATGTACCTGGAATCCGATCTATATTTTATGCCCAGCCTTTTTGAACCTTGCGGAATCAGTCAAATGTTGGCCATGAGAAACGGCAATCCTTGTCTAGTCCATCATACAGGTGGATTGAAAGATACCGTAGATCATATGAAAACCGGTTTTGCTTTTGATGGGGATAGTTACGATGAGAAAATAAAAAACATGTTGGAAGCTTTGGACATAGCTTTGGATGTGTTTGAAAATGATAAACCTACCTGGAAAAAAATACAAGCTGCTGCAAGGAAAAAGCGATTTACTTGGAAGAAATCCGTCGACGAATATTACAAAGTGCTCTATAAATTGGATTGAAGCAATTTGTCTATATCATTTTAGCGTTAATATCAACACAAATAGTGGCTGTAAATTGTTAATGGCTACGCTTTTTCGTAATTTTCGGATTCAATTTTTACTAATCTATTAAAATATAAAATGTCGGATAAAGCTATACTCGAATATGGGGGAGAACGTTATGAATTCCCTGTTATCAAAGGTACTGAAGATGAATTGGCCATAGATATTAAAACCTTGAGGGCCTCAACAGGAATGGTGACCATTGATCCAGGATACAAGAATACGGGATCTTGCGAAAGTGCCATTACCTTTTTGAACGGTGAGCAGGGTATTTTGAGATATCGTGGATATTCCATTGAGGACCTAGCGGAGAAAGCCGACTTCTTGGAAGTAGCCTATCTTTTGATTTTTGGTGAATTGCCGAACAAAGAACAGCTCGAAAAATTCCATAACGATATTAAAGAAGAGTCCCAAGTAGATGAGGAAATGAAGAAAATTTTGGACGGTTTTCCAAAATCAGCGCACCCTATGGGCGTACTTTCATCATTGACCAGTGCTTTGGTGGCTTTTAACCCATCTTGTGTAGATGTGGCATCGGAATCTGCCATGTACAATTCCATTGTACGGATTTTGGCCAAATTCCCGGTTTTGGTGGCCTGGACCATGCGTAAGAAAAAAGGACTTCCGTTGGATTATGGTGATGACACCTTGGGTTATGTCGAGAACATTCACAAAATGATGTTCAAAAGGCCTAACCAAGAATACAAAAGAGATCGTATAGCCATAGATGCCTTGGACAAACTACTGATTTTGCATGCAGACCACGAACAAAACTGTTCCACATCCACTGTTCGTATCGTTGGGTCCTCCCATGCAGGATTGTTTGCTTCCCTATCCGCCGGAATTTCCGCGTTATGGGGTCCACTGCACGGAGGTGCGAACCAAGCTGTATTGGAAATGTTGGAAGCTATTGAGGCCGATGGTGGTGATACTAAAAAATATATGGCTAAGGCCAAGGACAAAAATGATCCATTCAGATTAATGGGCTTTGGACACCGCGTTTATAAAAATTTTGACCCTAGAGCAAGAATCATTAAAAAATCTGCAGACGAAGTATTGGGTAACCTTGGTATTGAGGACCCTATTTTGGATATCGCCAAAGGATTGGAAAAAGAGGCCTTGGAAGACAAATACTTTGTGGATAGAAAACTATATCCAAATGTGGATTTCTACTCCGGAATCATTTACCGTGCATTGGGGATACCAACGGAAATGTTCACCGTTATGTTCGCGTTGGGTAGATTGCCTGGTTGGATTGCACAGTGGAGAGAAATGAGATTGAGAAAAGAACCTATAGGAAGACCGAGACAAGTTTATATCGGTGAGAACCATCGGGATTTTGTTTCGTTGGAAAAACGATAATAAAGAAAAAAAGGGGCGATATTTTCGCCCCTTTTTTGATAGTGTACAGTTAAAGTCTTCTAATAGTGCTTTGGTTTAAAGACCTGTCCCTATCGTAGCATACTCTCATAATTTCACAATGGTAATATTTCTGGATATCAGAAATATCACTTTTTGAAACAGCACTTTTAGCTTTATTGAATGCTTGATGAATAAAGTTGTGGGCATCCAGTGTATTTAGATTTTTTAGGGTAGAATCCAAGGAGTTACCGTATTTTTTCACAGATTCGTTTACTTTTAGAAAATTCCAGTCAACATGGTTGGTTGCTTCCATGGTATCCAATGAATAACCATCAGGAAAATCAACCTCCGTTATGAAGTCGTTATATTTAACTGTATAAACCGGCTCTTCCATGTTAGAATCCGATTTGGAAGCAAAATTTAAACTCTCTATTTTTTGAAAAGCATTCATACCTCCCAAAACGATAAATACGGTCGCTAATAGAATCGATGTAAATACTATTTTTTTCATAAGTAAGAAAAATCTTATAACAAATGTAATCAATAAAATTATTGTATCACCTAACAAACGTCATTTTTTTAAGTTTTCATAGGAGTTTTAACTGTTTGATGAACAACTTTTTGACTGAATATGAATTACCCTTGTTTTAAAGTAGGATATCCGAATTTAAGCAGATGATTTTATCATTTTGATTGGCGAATAAATTCAACTAAAACACTAGATTTGCCACAGTATTTTTAAGGATTTTCCCTTAACGCTTTCAATGGCCTGTATTTTGGCCCCTAATACATCTTTTTATGATTGAATTGAACGTTGTTGATGAGACCAGTACATTAAAAGCTGTTATTTTGGGAACAGCTCAAAGTAATGGGCCTGTTCCTACAATTGAGGAAGCTTATGACCCAAAATCCATTGAGCATATAAAGGCGGGTACCTATCCTAAAGAAGCGGACATGATTAAGGAAATGGAAGCTTTTGCCCAAGTATTCGAGAAATATGGAGTAAAAGTGTATCGACCGGAAGTATTGGAAGATTGTAATCAGATATTCGCCAGGGATATAGCTTTTGTGATAGAGGATAAATTGTTCCATGCCAATATTTTGCCGGATAGGGAGCGCGAGTTCGTAGCTATTCATGAAGTTTTGGATCAAATAGATCCAAAGAAAATTATCCGTCCCCCAGAAGAAGTGCATATAGAGGGAGGCGATGTAATGCCTTGGAACGATCACATTTTTATTGGAACCTATACAGGTGCAGATTACGCAAGTTATATTACGGCACGAACCAATATCGAAGCTGTGGAATTTATTCGGGACATGTTTCCCCATAAAACCGTAAAATCCTTTGAACTCCGAAAATCCAATACAGACCCAAAGGAAAATGCATTGCATTTGGATTGTTGTTTCCAGCCTATAGGAAAGGACAAGGCAATTTTACATAAAAACGGATTCTTGGTAGAGGAGGAGTACCAGTATTTGGTCGATTTCTTTGGGCCAGAGAACATTTTTGAGATCAATAAGGAAGAGATGTACCAAATGTTCAGTAATGTTTTTTCCATATCGCCCGAAGTGGTAGTATCGGAAAAGAACTTTACCCGACTGAACAATTGGCTTCGGGACCAAGGATTTACCGTAGAGGAGATTCCCTATGCTGAAATAGCAAAACAAGAAGGCTTGTTACGCTGTAGTACAATGCCTTTGATAAGAGCATAAATTTTTAACCCAACTTCCTGCTGCCACAGGTTTAATCAAAACAGTCAAAGTATTGAGAAAACAGATTACCAACACCATTTTAATGGTGCGTCCAGTAAACTTTCGGATGAACGAGCAAACTGCGGTCAACAATTACTTTCAGGAAGACCCGCATCTAAAAAGTGTCGAAATCAATAAAAAGGCACAGGAAGAGTTCGACCAATTTGTTGAGGTTTTACGGGAACATGGTGTTAACGTGATTACCATTGATGATAATATGGAACAGGATACACCAGATTCCATTTTTCCGAACAACTGGGTTTCTTTTCATGAGAGCGGAACCGTGTGTGTTTACCCCATGTTTGCCGAAAATCGGAGAAAGGAACGTAGGGAGGATGTTTTTGAGTTGTTGGAAGAGCATGGTTTTGTAATCAATAATATCATGGACTATACCGCAGCAGAAGATGAAGAGGTGTTCTTGGAAGGTACAGGTAGTATTCTAAAGGACAGAGTAAATCAAAAGGCATATTGCGCACTTTCTGAGCGTGCCCACGAAGACCTTTTTATTGAGTTTTGCGAAGATTTTGATTGTTTCCCAGTTATTTTTCATGCTAACCAAACCGTGGATGGGAAACGATTGCCGATTTATCATACCAACGTGATGATGGCCATGGCCGAGACGTTTGCTGTAATTTGTTTGGACTCCATTGATGACAAAAAGGAACGAAAGAATGTGGTAGAGCACATTAAAATGGACGGCAAGGAAATCATTAGGATTACAGAAGAACAAATGTGCCATTTTGCAGGCAATATGTTGCAAGTTATCGGCGCCGATGATCAACGTTATATGGTGATGAGCACGCAGGCCTACAATAGTTTGACCGAGCAACAAATCAAAGCCATTGAAAAACACTGTAAGATCATACACAGTTCATTGGATACCATTGAGACGTGTGGAGGCGGGAGTGCACGCTGTATGATGGCAGAAGTTTTTTTGCCAAAAGCATGATTTTAGTCATTTCGAACGAAGGTGAGAAATCCAACCTATTTCGGGATTTCTCAGTCGATGCTTTGCATCTCATTTCGAAATGACACTTGGACGTATTATCATGGATAAGTATTAATTGTTAATTGAACAATTTCGACCATGCGCAGGAATTTTGAGATTTTGGGTTTATGTATGGGATGGTTTGCCGTACTCGCCCAACTGTATTTGTTGCTACAGAACCGAGAAGCCAGTGTGGTGGAAAGTTTGGTGCGATTTGTAAGTTACTTTACCATACTTACCAACACTTTAGTGGCATTATTTTTTACCTCCAGAGTGTTTGGTGCAGATGAAAAAAGACTGAAACTTTTCCATAAAAAAGCAACACCCATGGCGCTAACCGTTTTTATTGTGGTTGTTGGCTTGGTGTACCAATTGGTGTTACGAGATATTTGGAACCCAACAGGTTTGCAAATGGTGGTGGACGAACTGTTACATACCATTATACCTGCATTTATGTATGTGTATTGGCTTATGTTCTGCGCAAAGGCCATGGTGACTTGGAAACAACTAGCCCAATGGTTGCTGTACCCTTTAGGGTATCTGGTTTTTGTGATGGTGCGTGGACATCTTTCAGGATTTTATCCCTATCCTTTCTTTAATGTAACGAAACTTGGTTGGGGGTCAACCCTATTGAATGTTGGGTCGGTATTTTTGTTGATGCTCCTGATTATGGTGGCCCTATTCTTCCTAGGAAAATTACTGCGTCCTAAATAATTGACAGCGAATAGTCAGCGGTAAAACTACTATCAACTTTTTTAAGATGAAACAAGCTTTTCTCTCTTTGCAATAATTGTATATTGTAAGAGCCATTTATTGTAAATGTTTGACACAACTAAACACTTTTACTTTTGAAAAAAATATATCTATTGTTCATTTTATTATGGGCATGCTTTAATACGCGGGCACAGGAAACGGATGAAACTGTATGGGTGGTATTGACACGTATTGAGACGAATAATACTTATCCAGATGATGAAGCAATATCGTATTGGGTCACCGAGTTTGTTGATAGTAAGGATTCAATAGGATACGCCTTGCCAAAATTATCTCCTTTATTCTTACAAAACAAAGAGTCTGAAAGTGAATTGATTACGTATTGTATGGAGGATTCCACTAATCCTTTTAAGAAGAATCCAGATTACAAAGAATACCTTACTTCACTCCGAAAAATCATAAAGGACCGAAAACGAATTGTTAGTGTTAAAACGGATTTCCAAAACGGAATGCGTACAAAGGCAGAGACTTATTTTACAACTCTAAAAGGTAAAATGTTCAAATGTACTTTTGAAAGAGGCAAGTTGAAACAAAGTGATTTAATGGTGTTTCCGGTTGGAGACTATGAATTCGCTCCTAAATATATGGATTCCAATAAATTTGAAATATTAAATAAAAGTATAGTTGACTTTAAATTCTAATTTTATTTGCATTTTGGACTGAGACTTGGTGGTTGGTTTGGGTTAAACCTATTCCTCCTCGGCTGTAAACCCACGAATGGCTTGGTTGGGTTCCATAATGGTAAATCCTTTCCAAAACTCGGGGTCGTAACGCTGCATATAGGTGGCTCGCACTGTCCTATCTTCTTTGTATGATTTGAACTCGTTTTCGGCAAGGTTATCTTGGTTAAATACCACTAACTCCCATTTGGCCGTGATGTTCATTTGGAAGTCAATGTTCAGCTTCAACTCGTTCTGCTTGCGACGCCCTTTTACATGTTTGTTCTTTTCCACGACTTTTAACGGTCTGTCCACTCCAAAAAAATTACCATCGGCCAGTTCCATAAACTGAAGATCATATTTGCCATTGGGCAATTTGGTAAACCGCATTGTACCCCTGTACACCGTTTCGCGATAGGTGATGCCCAAAAGCCTAAAATTGCGCAGGCGTTGTGTGTTGCTAAAATCCAATCGCATTACCGCAAAGTCCTCAATGTTGATGTAGAGTCGCCCTTTAAAATCCGCGCTGCTACGCTTGGGCCAAAAGTCGATTACATACACCCCTGCGTCGCCAATGTCCGCATAACCTGCCAGTTTAAACTCGTAACGGCGGGTTTTGTCCACAATATCCAATTTGGTGTCCTCCTTATAATACAATTGACTCAACATTTCTTTGAACTGCCAGCGTTGGCTATCCGTCAAGCCGGAAACACTGTCTTTTTTCACCTGTGCTTTTACCTTCTTCATTTGCTCCATTCGCTCATCGTCCATCGTATCCAAAATGGAATCTACCTGAATTTTTTCACTAAAAATGCCCGATTTAATTTTGAGGTATGAGCCAGGTTTTACATTCTGTTTAAAGATTTCCTCCATATGTTCTGCTAAATCCTCAAAAGAGCTAACCTCTCTTTTATCGTAAAGGTCGGCTGCTTTTATAATGTTGAGCTTGTAATCGGTATTGTTCTTATATAGATCACCAAAACTTTCGGTATAGTGGGATGCATTTTTAGGGATGGATCGGGCAATGCTGTCCATCAACTCTTTGTTCAGCTCTTTAATGGATGATTTTTCAAACCCAAAATCCACTTTGTGCATATTGGCCAGTTCCGATTTCCGAAGAAAAAAACGTTGCTTTACAGGGGCTTTGTTAACGTTCTGAGGAATGTTTTCTATCATTTTATCAATGATGTCATCCACTTCGAGTTCCTTGTTGAACACATAAACCCCGCTTAGTTCTATGGCCTTGGCATTCAAAGCAACCAAGCTGTCCTGCATCTGTTCCAGTGTGAAGCCTTTCTTCTCATAGCCCATGGAAGTAACATAAATGGAATCGGGCAGGGTAATGCCTTTGTCCAGTACAAAACTGAAACGGCCTTCCTCATTGGTGATGACACCTTTGCCCTCTCCATATTGAATGGTGGCATAGGGAATCCCTTTTTGGGTCTTGGCGTCCACCAAACGTGAACTTATGGTCTGGGCAGCCATGGGAAGAGCCATCAAAAGTGAAAAACAAGCAAGGAATAAAGTCGGCTTTATGGACATAATTACAGGTATGGTTTCATTGTTAAGACGCCTTTTGGGGAAGAAAGGTTGTCTGCTATTTAGACGAACTTGGTGCAATTTTGTGACAAAGTGCGAAGAAAATCGGAATAGTGGATGCGGCTTAATAGTATTTTAACAGCGAGGAGTTAGGAGTTAGGAGTTAGGAGTTAGGAGTTAGGAGTTAAGGGATTGTCATTTCGAGCGCAGTCGAGAAATCTTAAGTAAAGGAATTGCTAATGAGGTTTCCCCGACTGTCCCCTCTGACTGCGCTCAGGGTGACCTCTCGATGTGAAAGAAGTTTTTGCTTTAAAACTTACACTTTGGCAATATTCCTGATCATATTACCAAAAATGAAGAGGTGGAACGGCAGCACGGAATACCAATACAGTCTTCCCAACAATCCTTTGGGACGAAAGGTGGCGGTTTGGTAGAGCATTCCATCTTCGATTTTAAACTCCAGCCACGCCTCTCCGGGGGTTCGCATTTCGGCAAAGAGGAGCAGGCGTTTGTTCTTTTTGTCCGCCAAGAGCACGCGCCAAAAATCCAAGGCATCGCCAGGGAAAAGCCTGGTTGGATGTGTGCGGCCACGTCGCAGCCCAGGACCGCCGACCAGTTTGTCCAAGAAACCACGGAATTTCCAAAGCCAATTGCCATAGTACCAACCATTTGCTCCGCCGATTCTCCAAATGTTTTCCAAAACCGCTTCCTCATCTTTGATTTTGATTGATTTTTTGTCCCGAAGCATACCATATTTGGGGACTTGGATGTAGTTTTCAAGGTCTTCTTGGATTTGTCCACTGGCAATGCTGTCTTTCCAACTGCTTATCACGAGGTTCTGTTCAATTTTTTTGAACGCTAGATCTATGGCTTCTTCGTAGGTGTGTGTGTCAACACCCAACAATTCTTGCAGGCGATTGTCCTCGGCTATGACTTCCATCTTCATGCTGTCTACCAGATTCACAGCCAACTTGTAGGAGGTGGAGGTTACAAAATAGAGCCAGTAGGAAGATAGTTTGGGTGTCATTACGGGAACCGTGAAAATCCAATTTTTAAAACCACGGACCTTGGCATAGCCGTGCAACATGTCTTTGTAGGTGAGAATGTCTGGGCCACCGATATCAAAAGATTGGTCGTATATGTCCTTGTTACCCAAGACCTGGGTCAGGAATTGGATCACATCCCGAATGGCAATGGGCTGTGTTTTGGTGAGCACCCATTTAGGCGTGATCATCACGGGCAGTTTTTCGCAGAGGTCGCGTATGATTTCAAAAGAAGAGCTGCCAGAACCTACTATGATACCAGCGCGCAGCACGGTAAGGTCAAAGGATCCTTTGTAGAGAATTTCTTCCACATTTTTTCTGGAGCTGAGGTGCTTGGACAGCTCTTTGTCGTTGACAATGCCACTTAGATATATTACTTGTTTGCATTCAGTTTTTTCTAAAATGGTGTTGAAGTTTTTGGCGGCCTGCGCCTCCTTTTCATCAAAATCTGAGACCGAGGAGGTCATGGAATGTATCAGGTAGTAGGCGGCATCAATATCCGATGGGACTTTTTGTTTTTCGGGGTCGTCCAAAAAATCAATTTCCACCACATCAATTTTCGAGCGGGTCTTGGCGTCGACCGAAAGCCGTTTTTCGTCTCGAACGGCACAGACCACGCTATGTCCCATGTCCAAAAGTTGGGGCAATAAGCGCATCCCGATGTAGCCATTGGCCCCTGTCAGCAATATTTTCATAAATCTTCTAAGTTGGTGGGTAGGTTGTCTGCACGATGGTCCATCAATTTTTTGAAGAACCGCTGAATGGCCTTGGTGTCGGACCGAACCTTAATGAAATAGTGGTCCATATAAATCGAGTAAATGCCAATGTCCCCTTTGTATACGTTCAGTTTGAAGTAAGGAATGATGAGACCATAGGTTTCCAAGCGGGAACGGAACCTTACGATAATGCCATTGGGGCGAATTTCAACATTACAGGTATTGGTGCTGTTGTCCAAAATGAGCAAGTTGTAAATATCGATGCTGGCTTCGGTGATCTGCAATTTCGGTGAACCGATTCCGCCCAGTGCAAAACGCTCTTTTAAGGAGAGGGGTTTGCCAACGGCTTCATCAATTTTTTTGGTGATTTTTTTGTCGTTGTAGGAGACGTTCAATAGCATATCTAAAAATAATCAAATTAGGGCGGACCATTTCATATTGGTGTGGGAAAAGCCCAAAAAATCCGTAGTTTTGCGCCCTGAAAAGCCTTTTAGATGAGTTTGCAAAACGATTTGACCCAAAAAGTGATCGAGGCGGTAAAACAACTGTACCAAGTTGAGTTGCCCACGGTGGAATTTCAACCTACCCGAAAGGATTTTGAGGGTGATATTACCGTTGTCGTGTTTCCTATGTTGCGACAAATCAAAGGGAATCCGGTTCAGATAGGGACCAAGATAGGGGAGTACTTGGTTGAAAACGTTGATGAGGTATTGAAATGCAACGTGGTACAAGGCTTTTTGAACATCGTTATTACCGATAGCTACTACCTAAATTTCTTCAACAATATTTTTGAAGAAGCAAACTTCGGTTATGTAAAATCCCAGTCTAATGACGCGGTAATGGTGGAATATTCTTCTCCCAACACCAATAAACCATTGCACTTGGGACACATCCGTAACAATCTTTTGGGGTATTCCGTGGCGGAGATTTTGAAGGCTTCGGGCAAAAAAGTGTACAAAACCCAGATTATTAATGACCGGGGTATCCACATCTGTAAAAGTATGTTGGCCTGGCAGAGGTTTGGTGAAGGTGAAACCCCAGAATCTTCCGGTTTGAAAGGGGATCACTTGGTAGGGAAATACTATGTGGCTTTTGATAAGGCGTACAAAGAGCAGATTGCCGAGTCGGTTGAGTCTGGTACTCCGAAGGAGAAAGCTGAAAAAGAGGCGCCAATTTTATTGGAAGCCCAAGAAATGCTCCGTAAATGGGAAGCCGGTGATGATGAAGTCGTGGCACTTTGGAAAAAAATGAACGGCTGGGTGTATGATGGTTTTGATACGACCTACAAAAACTTGGGGGTTGATTTTGATACGCTATACTATGAGAGCGACACCTATTTGTTGGGTCGTGATGTGGTGAAGGATGGATTGGAACGTGGAGTTTTCTTTAAAAAAGAGGATGGCAGTGTTTGGATTGACCTGACCGATGAGGGCTTGGATGAAAAAATCGTACTGCGCTCCGATGGTACTGCAGTGTATATGACTCAGGATATCGGTACGGCTATTCAACGGGTGACGGATTACCCTGATATCAATGGAATGGTTTACACGGTGGGCAATGAGCAGGATTATCACTTCAAAGTCTTATTCCTCATCTTGAAGAAACTGGGTTATTCTTGGGCGGAACAGTTGTATCATTTGAGTTATGGAATGGTGGACCTCCCCAGTGGTAAAATGAAGAGTAGGGAAGGTACCGTAGTGGATGCGGATGACCTTATCAAAAATATGGAAGATACCGCCGAATCCATTTCCCAGGAATTGGGCAAGTTGGACGGTTATTCCGAGGAGGAGAAAAAGGAATTGTACCGAACCATAGGTTTGGGAGCTCTTAAATACTACATTTTAAAAGTGGACCCGAAGAAACGTATCCTCTTCAACCCTGAAGAATCAGTGGATTTCCAAGGGAACACAGGGCCGTTTATTCAATATACTTATGCCAGGATTCAATCTATTTTAAGGAAAGCTGATTTTGATGTCTCGACTGCGCTCGACATGACAATGGACTTGCACGAAAAGGAAAAAGAGTTGTTGAAGCAGATTCAATTGTTCCCGGAAACGGTTCAGTTGGCTGCAGAAAACTTTAGTCCGGCCTTGATTGCGAACTATACCTACGATTTGGTAAAGGAATTCAATTCCTTTTATCAGCAAGTATCCATTTTAGGTGAAACCGATGAGCAAAAGAGGAATTTTAGGATTCAGTTGTCCCAAAAAGTGGGAGAGGTCATTCAATCGGCATTTCGCTTGTTGGGTATTGATGTTCCTGAGCGGATGTAGAAACCCTCTGTATTCTGACCTTTGGTCAAAATACATCTCCCTTTTAAAAAGGGAGAAGCCTATGGGGTATGTTTAAAATGTTCAGTAATTTCCGATAATACGGTTTCCAAGTTTTCAAATACCATTTTATTCTCAAACCGTATTACGGTATAACCTAGTTCGTTTATGACTTTGGTGCGTTTTGCATCGTATGCTCGGGCTTTGGCCGTATTGTGTACGGCTCCATCCAATTCTATCACCAATTTTTCTGAAGCACAGTAGAAATCCACAATGTAGTTTTTGATGCTGTGCTGACGGTTGAAACGTCTACCCTTTAGTTTTTTAGCTTTTAGGTGTCTCCATAAAAAGGCTTCAGCTGGAGTTAGGTTCTTTCGTAACTTTTTTCTGAAATTTTCTAATTCTTTGCGGTTGTGAATTCTTTTCTTCATCAATCTCTATTTAAAAAGCTCCCCTCTTAGAAAAAGAGGGGTGATTCAGACTAGCTGAATCGGGGAGATTGATTCAATAAATCTACAAAATTTAAAAACTCAACCTAAAACTCAAGTTAGGGGTAATGCCCAAAGAAAAGTTCTCTATCGTTTCAATTTCGTCGTTCTCGTTGACCCGATAATATTTGTTGAGGGTGTTTTTTCTATCCGTAAAATTTAAAATGGATAGTCCGGCATTGGCCCGAATGGTTCTACTGATCCAAAAATTGTATATCGCCGATGCATCTGCCCTAAAATATTCGGGCAACCGGCTATTGTTGGGAGATTGGTAATTGATTCGGGGGGGATAATAATTCTGATCCAAACCTTCATCACCCTCAATAGGTTCTGTAAAGGGTTTACCCGTTCTGTAATTGAGCCCAATACTTAATTTTAAATCTTTATAAGTGTAGGTACTGGCAAAGGTAATGGTGTGTCTAATGTCCAAATTATTGGGGAAGTTTTGTGGTACAATTGAATCGAAGGTGTAATCATTCTTGTTGTAGGCATAGCTCAGCCAGGTACTGTAATTGTCCCCTTTTTTGTTGATGAGCACTTCTACTCCCTTAACATCATAACTTCCGATTTCGCCAGAAAATTGATATGGATTTTGGAACCCTTGGGTACTTGTACTGATACCATCCACGTTTTTGTAGAAACCTTCGACTCCGACATAAAGATTATTCTTCTCGTAGTTTATGCCGATCGAACCTTGTTTGCTTTTGGTTACGGGAAGGGAGTTATCATTGGATAAAATCCATCTGCGTTTTTCTATCCCTAAAAAGTTTTGTTCCAAATCTATGATCTGGTTGGTGGTTTGACTTTTGAATTCGCCCAAGACTTCGGCACGTAGATAGTTGGCCAGTTTAAAGTTCAGATTCACTCTTGGTTCAATCAATATTTTTTTGAAGGTGTCCAGATTTTCAATAAGATTGAGACGAGCCCCTACGCTTCCAATAAACTTGTTCCCAGGTGAATTGTAGTTGATTTGGGAATACGGTGCGTGCGTTCGGATAACACCTTTGATCTCACTATTGAAATCGGGTTCGTTGATTACAGTGGCATTGGTAATTCCTGTTTCAATATATTGATACCCGTTGTTCCAGCTGAACTCGTCCGTCAATAGATACTTCGTATCCAATTTTAATGCGTTTTCCGTTACTTGGTTGTTCTGGAACAACTGCTGTACTTGATTTGCAAATACATTCTGCGCATCTAGGTTATATCTCGAGTAGTATATGTTCAGGTGAGAGGAGAACCTATCCGTCCAATCGCTTTGCACTTGCCCGCCAACGGAAATATTGTCCTGTTTAAGTAAACTGATGTTGGTTTCATCCTCAGAAATATTGGTTTCTTCAAACTTTAGATTGTTTTTGATGCGTATGGCACTCAACCTGATTTTATGGTAGTCGTTGAGGTCGTAAAGGATTTTTCCGGAAAAATCGTAGAAGAAAAAATCCTCGTCGCGTATAAATTCATCGTCTACGGTATTGTTGTTTTGAATGGTAATCTCGCTATCCTGAAAAGCCCTGTTGATAAACTGTTTGTAGGTAGGGGTGCTCAAAAAGTCGGTTGCGGATCTTCTTGCTGCAAATTGCACCCCCAATTTATCGGAAATTGGAAATTCGGCATAAACATCGCCACTTATGAGGTTGAAACCTGCCCCGCCCTTAAATGTATCTGCTATGGCATTACCTGTCTCCATTTGGATCACACTGCTCACCCCATCACCAAAATTAGCGGGTGTTCCATTTTTATAAATGGTTACTTTATCCGTTTGGTATGGATTAAAAGCGGATATCAATCCAAAAAAGTGCCCGGACTGGTACATTTTAATGCCATTCCAAAGCACCAGGTTCTGGTCGTTGGTGCCGCCTCGAACATTAATGTCCGATACCGTCTCATCAATACTTTTGATTCCTGGCAACGCTTGAACGGTTTGTAGGATGTCCGGCTCGATAAGCCCAGGGAGGATGCCGAATTCAGCTGTGTTTAAAGTAATGCTCGCGTCTTTTTCTTTTAAGATGCCCGCGGTGAGATATTTGTAAACGAAAACTTCATCCAATTGTTCATAATATGGAGCCATGAGTATTTTAGGACACCCATTTGCCTTTAACAGGGTTTCAATCTTTACATATTTCGTTACATAGCCCAGGTATCGGACTTGAAGCGATGCATTTCTTGGAACATCTTCCAAAACAAAGTAACCATTGTTGTCGGTTATCTTCGCAATATCGGTTCCCATGACTTCCACGGTGGCCCCCATTATCGTATTGTCGGCAAAATTGTCCAGGACCGATCCACAAATATTCACCTCATTTTCTTTGGAGAGGGTATAGTACCTATCATTTAGTTTTTCGGTCGAGATTCGGAATTCGTCCTCGATGTATTGTAGGATTTCTTCTAAAGATTTTAAATTTTCTGGGATTTTTATAGTGTATCCCTCTAAATCTTTATCGAGATAGGAAAACTTTACACTAAAACGATTCTCGAGGTTCTTGATATACGAAATAAGACCAATGGGAGAGCTTTGCTTTTCCTGCGCTTGTATATTACATAGCATGAAAAACAAAAAAACCAGTACGAGGCCTAAATGCTTATTGTGGTGTGTTCCCAGCATAAAAAAGTACGTTGTCTCCTTCTATTTTGTATTGTGTTTGGGAGGGGGTACTTATACTTTTTAACGCCATATTAAGGTCTGTGTTGTTGAAAGAGCCAGTAAATAGTGTATTGATATCAATGTTTTTTGATGACACCTTTACATTGAACTGTCTTTCGAGTTCGGCAAAAACATATTTTAGGGGAATACTTTCAAAATTACTTTCATTGTTCATCCACGAAGGTAAAGTGCCATCAGGTGATCCAGTTTTGATAATTTTTCCATTGATTACCAAGAAAGAAGAACCGGCTGGCAATTTTGACTCGTTGTTATTGTGGGTAACGCTCACGAGACCTTCGTAACAAGTCACCTCAAAAAAACCTTTCCTGTTTTCAACATTGAACTGTGTGCCTAAAACAGAGACCGTTCCTTGATCGGTGGAAACCGTGAATTTTTTTCCTTTGGCCACTTTAAAAAAGGCCTCTCCCTCTAAATCCACATTTCTTTTATTGTCCCAATTTTTTTTACTGTAGGATATATGGGAATCGGCGTTCAAAAAGATTTCGGAATTATCGGGAAGCACCACTTCGGAACGTTCCGCAAAATCGGTGGTCACTTCTTCGTTCAAGGTGTTTACATAAAAATAGGAGCCCGCAAGGAGCACGGCTATAACTGCAGCAACACGGAGGAATTTCCTGAAAGGGTTTAAGGTAATTACCTTTGGTGCATTGTCGATGTGCTCGTCTTTTAAGCGTTGCAAAGCTAGATCGACATCAAATTCAGGAGCTGCCAACCTGCTAGAAGCCTCTTTGAGCTTTTGGTATGAAGCGTACTCTTCGGAATTCTGAAATTCCCGAAGCTCTTCTTCTGAAAGCTCACCGCTCAGCCATTTTGCCAAATAATTTTCTTGCATGGGTTCTATGCTTTACGTTATTGTAACAACTAACTTTTAAAATACCCTACCTTATAATTAATCGTAAACTTAAATTTTTAGATTCCATCAATCCGCTCCCGTAAACTTTTGAGGGCCAAATGCATCCTTTTTTCAATAGCTTTTACGCTTACTCCCTCCATTTCCGCAATTTCCGCATACTTTTTTCCATCTATCCTATTGAGCAAAAAGGTGGTCCTTTGGTTTTCGGGCAAGGCGTTTAGCGCATTCTCCAATTTTTCCTTGTATTCTTTTTCCTCCATTAAAAACTCGGGGGACTCATTGGTACGGTCTTTTACAAGACTGTCAGCATGTTTTAGTCTTACTTTTTCCGCCTTTATTACATTTAAATAAAGGTTGTTGGCCACCGTGTAAACATAGGATTTTGCTTTTTCCGGACTCACCTTGGCGCAGTTTTGCCAAAGCTTTACAAAGGCCTCTTGTACTGCATCATGAGCTTTTTCCTCATTTCCGAACTTATAAAAAATATAGTTGAAGACCGTTTTGGAATGGGTCTTGAAAACCTTGCTGAAAATATGGTCCTCACATACATTGCTCATGGGCAGGAGTTTGTTTGTGGTCTCAAATATATCTGAAAATTTTTAAGAAAAAGTAGGGTTTTCTTTTTGATGGTTGTTTTAAGGTTGAATTGTAACCCCAAAAATTCAATTATTATGAAAAAGTTGATGAACAACATGATGCGCGCAGTCCTTGTTGTATTTATTTTTAGTTTATCCTCATGTCAGGAAGAATTCGAAAGAGTTGGTGATGATACAGAAAGTCAAACTATCGCCGCTAATTCCACTACGGCCGTTTTGATAGAGAATACATCTTCCAATGATGGATCTTACGACAATATTGTGGATGGAGCCAGTTGTTTGGCCATCCAATTTCCTTATACCGTTAATGTAAATGGCGTAGAAGTCACAATCGACTCCGAAAGTGATTTGGAAGTGATCGAAGAAATCTTTGACGAACTTGACGATGATGATGATATCTTGGATATTGCATTCCCTATTACCATTACACTTTCCGATTTCAGTGAAATAACCATCGAAAACCAAGATCAGTTGGAAGACTTGGCAGATGACTGCCTTGAAGGAGGTGACGATGACGATATCGAATGTATTGACTTTGTTTACCCAATCAGATTATTCACTTTCGATTTGCAAAACCAAGTAACAGGCGAGTTTGAAATTGGTAGTGATATGGATATGAGAAGATTTTTTGATGAACTTGAAGATGACGATCTCATAAGCATTGAATTTCCGATTACCCTAAAGAAATATGACGGAACCGAAGTGGTTATAGCAAACAATGCAGAATTGGCTGCAGCTTTGGAAATGGCAAAAAATCAATGTGATGAAGATGACGATGATGATTACAACGATGATGATTTTACCGAAGAAGAACTGGATGAACTATTAGTGGCATGTCCTCTTGAGGTTAGACAGGTAATCCGTGAAGAAATCGATAATTCCGAACAGTATATTGAACAGTTGATGACATTCTACGAGGATGGGACAGTTGTATTGTCCAGTTCTACAGGGGTATCAGTTTCAGGTTCTTGGAGCACTAGTATGACAGATAATGGAGTTCTGTTGAGCCTAGAATTTGAAACCATGATGGACTTTTCCTTGGAGTGGTACGTTTATGAACTTGAAGAAGGAGTCATCAAGCTTTACAAGGATAGCGGGAATAGAATAGTTCTTAAAAAGAGATGTGATCTTGATCCTGCCGAAGAAATTGATAGAGAGGCGTTCATAGCGCTACTTAATGAATGCCAATGGATCATTAAAGAAGTTGAGAACCAAGGCGAAGAAATAGAGAGGCTGTTGGGATATGAATTTGAGTTCCAAGCCGAGGGTACGGTTACATTGAGCAATGGTTTGAATACTATGGAAGGTACCTGGGAAACAGGCCTGAACAGCCAATTCCAACTTTCCCTAATGATCAATATAGGCGATGAGCCAGGTGTAAGTTTTGAGTGGCCGATTAAAGAAATGCTACAAACACGCCTAAAGTTCCAGATAGAAGAAACAGACCACGAAATGGTTTTGTTGCGAGAATGCAACGATAGTGCGGATGATGGTGATGTGGCAGAAATTAGAAATATAGCCATGGGCGGTGTATGGAATGTGGCCCTTTTTAAAGACGGGGATGACGATAACACCGCAGATTACATGGAAATGGATTTCGAATTTGCCGAAATGAACCAAATTGAAGTGTCGGTGAATGCAGACCCTATTGCCAGTGGTCTTTGGAGAGTACTCAGGGATTCTGAGCAAGGATTGAAGTTCTATATCAATTTTGGTACTGGTGATGCGCTAGGTGAATTGACCGAAGACTGGAAGGTGGTTTCAATCACTTCAAACCGAATCGAACTTTCTGATGAAAGCGACGACGGGTCTGTGGATACCCTTGTTTTTGAAAAACCTTAAACAATAGCAAAACGAGAACACTATAATTTATTATTCAATATGAAAACCTCAATTTTTAAAATAGCAGCCATTTTTTTGGCAGTGGCTGCGATGAGTTGTGATAAAAACAACGATGATGACATGCTGAACAATTTATCACCCGCCCAGGTTACAGAACTTACGAGTATCGCAGCTAGTGGTACTTGGACCGTAGCCTACTACTTTGATACCGATAAGGAAGAAACGGATCATTTTAGTGGATATACCTTCGACTTCAATACTGATGGATCTTTGGTTGCTACTAATGGTGATATCGAAATAAACGGAACATGGTCCATTACCGATTCTGATGACGATGATGACAGTTCTGATGATGACAGTTCTGATGATGATAGTGATGTGGATTTCAATATTGCTTTTTCTTCCCCCGAGGATTTTGCAGACCTTACGGATGATTGGGATATAGTGGAATTCACCTCGGTTAGAATCGAACTAATTGATGAAAGTGATGATGATGATGGAGCGGACAAATTGGTTTTCGAAAAGAATTGAATAATTTTTCCCCAATCTTTTTTCCAAAAGAAGGACGGCTCTCCCCAAAGCCGTCCTTTTTCTTTTATATTATTCTTAAATTTGTCCCTCTTTAAAACAAAGA
>NZ_CAMYIC010000003.1 GCF_947258355.1 uncultured Allomuricauda sp. | reverse complement strand
TGGCCTTGCCGCCAGCACGAGCTACGATTTCACGGTATTCGCCGAGGATGCTGCGGGCAATGTATCGGCAGTGGGGAACACGGAGACGGTCCTGACAGCGGCTGCCACTGACACGGAGGCACCGAGCGCGGTGACGGACGTATCGTCCTCCAACACGACATCAACGGGCACGGACCTTACATGGAGCGCGTCCACGGACAACGTGGGTGTGACCAACTACGAGGTGTTCCAGGACGGTGTGAGCATTGCCAATACGGGCACTGCCACGACCTTCGGTGTAACTGGCCTAACGGCGAGCACGAGCTACGACTTCACGGTATTCGCCGAGGATGCTGCGGGCAATGTATCGGTAGTGGGCAACACGGAGACAGTTCTAACTTCTGCAGGAACAGGAATAACGGATTACACTTCCGAAAATTCAAATATCGCAACAGTGGACTGGACGGCTCGCGATTTGTTTGCCGATAGAAATATAGGCATCGGAACCACCAATACGCAAGGATATAGACTGGCCGTAGCCGGTAATGTGATTGCTGAAGGTGTAAAAGTGGAATTACAAGGAAATTGGCCCGATTTTGTCTTTGAGAATAGTTACGATTTACCAAATTTGGACGAGGTTAGGGCATTTATTGCCACTTACGGCCATTTACCTAATATTCCTAGTGCCCAGAAGGTAAAAGAAGAGGGAATTGACCTAGGTGATATGAACGCCAAATTATTACAGAAAATTGAGGAACTTACGCTTTACATCATATCTCAAAACAACGAGATTGAGAAGTTAAAAGAAGAAAATATTAAAATTCAAGACATTCTAAAGAGACTTGAAAAGTTGGAGAAAAAGTAAAACAAAATTTCTTTGACATTTTCAAACAAAGGACTTTTTAAATCTATCTAATGGTAGGTAAAAATAAAATTTATATGACCAGCACATCACGCTTAATGAAAATCAAATATTTAGCAGCTGTTTTAATCTTTAATCTGTTTTTATTACAACAAATAACTGGACAGAGTATTAGAAAAGGTTTTGATGAAATGACTGATTACGAAATAACAGAGTTGGTCAATGCGTTTTATCAACTAAGACAAGGCCCGGATTTATTTAATGATCTTGCACAGTTTCATAGTGATTTCTTCAATTTTGATAATACCGCAGACCCAACCCGTTTAGATTTGCACTTTAATCTTCCTGATGAACCTGAACGCGAAATATTTTTAGCTTGGCACCGTCGTCAAATGTTTGAAATGGAGCAAGCAGTTCAAGATATCAATCCCGAAATAAGTCTTGCATTTTGGGACTCTTCAATCTATCAATCAGCTACGGATCAATTATGGGATGAGAATTTTTTAGGAAGTTTTGACACCAACTGGTCCTTGAACAGAAATTTTGGTGAAGGAGGTCCATTACCTACACCAACAGATGTCTCTAACCTGATGACTATGAATGATTTCTTCGAATTCTCTAATGAATTGGAAAGACGACCTGTGCATAGGGGAGCTCATGTTTGGACAGGGGGAGCGATGCCCACCACATTATCACCTAGGGATCCAGTATTTTATTTTCACCATTCTTTTGTGGATAAGGTTTGGGTGGAATGGGAGGAAATCCATGGAACCTCTGCATTTATGACCACATCTATGTTAAGATATGATGGCACCTATGTTTTTGATGGTCAAACTTTACCTGCTGTTGATCCCAATGACATTACCGATTCAAGGGTTTATGGGGTGTTCTATGGAGAAAACGGATTGGCCCAATTGGATAATTATATTGTGAGCAACACCTATAATTCAGAAGAGATTTTTTACTACCAATTCAATATCGAGGCAGGAAACAATTTTTTGGTTCCAGCAGGAACGGCTGCGCGATTTGAATCTGTGAATGAGATCAATCTGACTCCAGGATTTGAGGCGTCCCCAGGATCATCATTCCAGGCCACTATCGATACGGAAAATAACGGAACAGGAAAAATAGCTCCTTTGTTTGTAAAAAATAGAGAAAAGAATCCTTATCCCTACTCGGAAAAACTTTACGAACCCATTGTTTGGGAAGAAGGAGGTGATTTATTGGATGACAAACCAATTATTTTGACTGCAGCACCAAACCCCTTTACGGAAAAGATAACCATTAAGCTGAGTGAACGAAAGGATTGTGTAATAGAGGTGTTCAATATGATGGGAATGTTGATACGGGAAGAGGCATTTGAAAACACAGACACTATGGTAATCAAAAACCTATATGGATTGTCCTCAGGATTCTATGTAATCCGTGTCACTGATGCCAATGGAGATATTTTAGTGGTAAAACGAATAGTGAAGATGTAATTTGTTTTACAGATTAGTATAAATAAATAAGGGGGCAATTTGCCCCCTTATTTATTATGCTGGATATTTAATTTTTATTTCCGTGATCCATATGTACACTTGCCGGATCTCTATACTTACAACATTCGGGAAGCTTGTTGTAAACGGAATCGGGAGCAGTAAAGCCATCAGAATCGTGGCCTACCTCTGCTATTCTTTTTTTTATATCTGGAATCGTGATTTTTCGTTCGTCGATCACGGCTTCAAATTGTTTTGTCTCAGGGCTCCATGTTGCAAACTTTACCCCCTTTAATTTTATTGAAGCTTTCTCTATTCTACTTTTGCACATACCACAGTTTCCTTTTACCTCAAAGCTAACTGATTTGTTTTTGTCTTGAGCATGGCCCACGGCCATTATCAAAAATGCGATTGCGGTGATCATTGTTGTTTTCATAATTGTACTTTTAGATTTTGTATCTGAACCCTACATAGTACAAACTTTGTAGAACAGGTCCATATAGTATGGTACTGTCAAAATATGTTCCAAAGGGATCATTGCTAGATAAAATAGGATTGGATTGGGTGAAATTGCCAATATTCTCACCACCTAAATATACTTCAAAATTGTTGGATAACACCCGTGTAATCTGGGCATTCATCAAATTGTACGAAGAAGACCATTCTTGCAATTGAAATTCTGCAGGGTTGGCAGAAGTGTTGGGCAAACGTTGCCGACCCAACCAGTTGGAAGTAAAATCAAATCTCCATTGCTTTTCAGCAATTTTTTGGGTTTCATAGTTTAGGTTTACAAAGAACCTGTAAGTGGGTTGTAAGGGTTTTTCCAATCTGCCAGAGTTGTAATCTGTAACCACATCAAAATATTTGTATGTTGTCCTAATATGAAAATCCTGTAATATTTCATAATTCAAGTCAACCTGAACACTGTTTGAATAACTATCTCCCTCCAGGTTGTAAAACGCTATCTCCCTTGGGTTTTCCCAGTCGACCACGACTTGATTTTCGAATTGGGTCCTATAAAAATCGATGGAAAAATCCATGACCCGATTCCATAGATAAAGCTTTTGGATGAAACTTACTCCATAGTTCCAAGCCTTTTCGGGCTGAAGGCCATAATAGTTTCCATTGCTCCCATTAATGTTTATCTGCCGGGAGGAAGCAAAAAGTTGTTGATTTTCAGCGAAAATATTGGCGCCCCTTTTTCCTCTGCCAAATGAGGCCCTAAAACTGGCCTTGTCCCATAGAGAATACCTTAAATGAAATCTTGGTGTTAGAAAATCGCCCAAATTATTATGGCTATCGGCACGTAAGCCTGCTACAAAACTTAGGCCCTCCAAACTGTCGTAGGTATATTCAAAAAAAGCCCCCACTGAGTTATCGTATCGGTTGAAAGGATTGTTATTAACAAACTCTTCGTAACCATCGTAGGTAAAGCTTAACCCTGTTTTAAACTTATGCTGTGTGCTCCCTATGATGCTATTGAAAATAAAATTGGAGTAGAACGATTTATGGTTGATATCATATTCGTTTAAACCATAAAAAGAATTTTGATCATGGGCACTATACGCTGTTTGAAACCCGAAGCTCTGATATGGGAGTTCCGGAAAAACATAACCTGCCTTGGCAGAGATATCCAAACGTGATGTCGCAATTTCGCTTCCCCAGGCATTGGTGGTCAATTTGTCCGTGTCAATATCAAAATCTGTCTGGCCCAATTCCTTTGTATCGGAGAGGTATTGAATGTTGGCATAACTCACCCACCCACTTTCCGGATCCATGAACTGCCATCGGTTCATAAAATTGATTTGCCGGGCCAAGGGAGTGTCATAAAATGAATCTTGGTTGTCATCAATATAACCATTTCTAAGGTTTGCATGAACATATAAACCGACCCCTAGTTCATCGGAAATGTTTTTGTTGAATCGGGAGTTGAACTCGTAGCGCTCAAAATTATTGGCGTATAGATTTAGGAAAAATCGTTGATCCGTAAGTGGTTTTACCAACTCACTGTTAATGTGGCCAGATATGCTTTCAAAACCGTTCAAAACACTTCCCGCACCTTTGGTTATTTGTATACTCTCTATCCAAGAACCGGGTATAAAGGACAATCCAAAAACCTGTGAAGCTCCCCTAATCGAAGGCATGTTTTCTTGGGTGAACATTAAATAGGGACTATTGAGCCCCAACATTTGTATTTGCTTGGCACCGAGAACCGCATCCGAAACATTGACATCTACAGCTGGATTGGTCTCAAAACTTTCGGATAGATTGCAGCATGCTGCCTTGAGCATCTCACGGCTATCTACCGAAACCACATTTTGTACTTTAAAGAGTGATTTTTGTATTGGTGCGACTTCTTTTTCAACCACAACCTCATCTAGAACTACATTGGGATATAGCACAATGTTCCCAAGATTGGGTCTATTTACGGGAATGGTGTCCGAACGGTACCCCACTGAGCTTATGACCAATTGCCTAATATCTTTTTGGTATGGCGTGCTAAAGTTTCCATCAATATCTGTTGATGTGCCGATACTCGTGGATAACCAATACACATTGGCATTGGGTACCGGTATTGTTTTTCCTTTTTCGTTAAACTCTAGAACCTTGCCTTTGACCTGGAATTGGGAATAACCACAATCCACAGTGACTATCAGGAGAAGAAAAAATACGAATCTCATTCCGAGCGAAACTATCTTTTAAACCAAAGCTACATCTTTCGAATCTTATTGACCCATTTTAGTATCTATTTTAACTATGTACTGTAGTTCATAGATTATTTTGGGAGTTAAAAGAGTTTAGCAATGGGTTGGTTTGCTAAGCATTAATTTTATTCTGAAAATAGGTTAGGTATATTTTCCATTATGGGCATTTTCAAAGTTATTTGTATATGCTTGGGTTTGATTCTTTTGAGTGTGGTCAAAATGTGTGAAAAACGGAATAATCTTACTCAAGAATCAACCCAAATCCGCATCATAAACAATACAATGCACAAGTTTACGCAAGTGTCTTTGTTTTCGATGGAATTTGGGGATTTATATCCCAATGACACTTCGGACTATAAAACACTGAATTTTGACCAGCTGGAGGATAACGACATGATTTACTGTGTGCAGGATGGAGAGAGGCTTGGGAGATACGTAATGTTACCTGATAGTACCGCGAAGTATTTTACCTATAGTTTGGACAGTGTTGGCAATGGTATATTATACGGTCGCTCATTTGTCGAAAAATAATGTTTAAAGAGTATAAAAGGAGCCCCATAAATTTTAAAAGGTTATTTAAATGACTAAACTTTTGGAACAATTTAGAAATGCAGCCTTTTGGTTATTGGATGCATTAAAGGGTGGACATGTAAGAAAGCATTACAAGGAAATACAATGGGTCTTGGACAATCCACAATCTGAAAGAACCAAAAAAATAAAGGGGCAAAACCTTCAAAATCTTTTGAAGCATGCAACTAGAACAGTTCCTTATTACCAGTATATACCCGAAAATAACTTTGGGCTACAGGATTTTCCAATAATAGACAAACAAACTGTAAGGGAGAATTTTTCGAATTTTAGGAGCAGTGACCACCTAGATGGATATAACCACGAGGTTACCACAAGCGGTTCCACAGGTAAACCTTTTAAAATTTTGCACAATAAGAACAAGAGGAACAGGAACACGGCGGATACCTGTTTTTTTGCAAATAGGGCAGGATTTACCCTAGGCTCCAGGCTGTATTATTTAAGATTGTGGGACAAACAATACAAAAAGAACCAATTGTTGACCCAAATTCAAAATATAGAGGCTTACTCTGTTGATGATCTAACGGATGAGAATTTACGCAAACTCGTAACTGAATTGGAAAGCGATAAGTCCAACAAAAGTATTTTGGCTTATACTTCTGCTCTTGGCACGGTCTCAAAATATGTAGAGGAAAAGCTTGGAAGGCCACTGAACTGTAAATTTGATTCGATTATTTCAATAGCTGAAGCATTGAATCCAGATGTCAAACAAAGAGCTCGGAAGTATTTGGGCGCTGAGGTAGTATCACGATATTCCAACAGTGAAAATGGCATATTGGCGCAGCAGCGAGTGAATAGTGCATCCGACAATTTTGAGATAAATTGGGCCAGCTACCACATTGAGATTTTGGACTTGTACGAGGACAGACCTGCGGCACCTGGTGAGAGCGGGAGGATAGTAATTACAGATTTCTTCAATTATTCCATGCCCATAATTAGGTATGATACCGGTGATGTTGGTGTAATGGAGTTTGATGAGGAAAGCCAAGCCATGGTTTTCTCTAAAATTGAGGGTCGGAAAATGGATATGTTCACCAATACTAGGGGTGAGCACATATCATCCCATATTATACATCATATTTTACAATTCAATGGAATTGAGCAATTTCAATTTGTTGAAGAAGAAAACGGGGAGTACACTATAAAATTGAAGGTGTCGTCCAAATACGATCGAAACGACGAAGGAAGGATTCGTAACCAATACTTGGAGTATTTTGGAGAGGACGCTATTATACATGTGGAATACGTAGAGGATATACCCCTTTTGCCATCCGGGAAACGAAAACTAGTGGTGAACAAAGCTATTTTGGGAAACGGCAAGGCTAAGGCAAAAGCAAATATCGAAACGGACCAGCTAGAAAAGCAACAAGTTGATGCTTAGGTAACGTTTTTACACTCGATTTTACGAACTTGCTCATGAGCTGTACTTTTAACCCCAATCCAGCCCATGAAAAAGAGAATCAAAAATTTAGATTCATTAAGAGGATTTCTGGCAATACTGGTATTATTGTACCATTTGCCTCTTGTCTCAAGAGCAGTCGGGCTCCCTCATTTTAACGACTTACCTATATTTCATCGTGGTTACCATGCTGTTGCCGTATTTTTTTGTCTTAGTGGCTATTTGATCATAGGCCTTTTATATGATGAGAAGAAAAGGACTGGGGTTATTGATATAAAGAATTTTTATGTAAGAAGGGTGTTGAGGTTATATCCTGTTTACTATTTGGTCATGCTTTTTGGCTTTTTCTTCTACCACTATTTGCTACCCACTTTCAATGTACCATTTCAAATTAATTACGATTTATACCAAGGATTGTTGCTTTGTATTGGATTTCTGCCCAATGTTTTTGCAAAGCTCTACGATCCAGGTTCCATACTTTCCATTTTATGGTCCATTGGTATTGAAGAACAATTTTACCTGATCATCGCCCCAGTTTTGTTCACCTTACCATTACATAGGTATTCAAAATATTTATTGATTTTCACCATTGTATATTTTATTGCATTTCACATCGAGATGCTCTCTTTCTTAATGGAATTCGGATTTTTTTACTTTTTTATGTCGATGGGGGGCGTACTGGCCGTTTGGGAGCGAAAAGGGTATTCGATTACATTTAAATCTTTTGCGATACGAGTATTGGTTTACTTCATATTTGCCATGCACTTCACAACCGATTTATTTCAATTTGAAAATGTGATGGTACAAAACGGGTTCGAACTTGTATTGTTTAACCTGCTGATTGTGAATTTGGCCAATGATGATAGGATTACATTTACATCCAAATTCGCGAATTATCTGGGGAGAATATCGTATGGCATTTACATGTACCACATGATTGTAATCAATTTTGTGCTGTTTTTGTTTTTGGAAATCCAAAAGCAAGTGACATTGGATACTTGGACAACAGTGTTGTTAACCAATGTGATTACCATCTTATTGACCATTTTAATATCCCATATTTCCTATAAATACTTCGAGCTCTATTTTTTAAGACTCAAGAAAAGATTCAGAAAGTAGGTAATAAGGAACTCGGTCTAAATCTGCCCAAGTGCTTTTTTTCTTTCCACATCAAAATCGGGAATGCCGGATTCTGCATCCAGGGCCACATCTTTTCTCAAGAGTACTTTTAAGGCGGTCTTGAACAATATTTTCACATCCAGGGCAAAGGAAAGGTTTTTTACATATTCAACATCCTTTTGTAGTCTTGTGTCCCAATCCAAAAGATTTCTACCGGATATTTGGGCCAATCCCGTTACACCTGGTCTTACCGTATGCCTGAGATTTTCTTCTTCCGTGTAGTAGGGCAAGTAACGCACTCTAAGAGGGCGTGGCCCTATTAAGCTCATATCTCCTTTTATAATGCTCAATAGTTGTGGTATCTCGTCCAAAGAAGATTTCCTTAAAAAAGTTCCGAATTTGGTAACCCGGAGTTCATCGGGCAGAAGCTTACCGTTTTCATCCGTCTTGTCCGTCATTGATTTGAATTTGATGATGGAAAAGATTTTTTCGTCTTTTCCGGGTCTTGGTTGTAAAAAGAAAGGTTTACCATTATTTACAAATAATAGGATAACCCAGATAACCAAAAAAATGGGAAACAGCAGAACAAATCCAAAGACCGCCAAAACAAAGTCCAAAACTCTTTTAAAAAATAACTTGTACATAATAATCAGAGGTTTTTGTATTAACGCATTCTTCCTTGAGTGATTGTGTATTCATTGGGCTAAGAATTCCAAAAGGACTTTGAACGATTTTCGATTTCCCCCAAAAGTATTAAAATCAGCTATTTGGGACATGCTTTTCCTTCCAATATCTTAAAGAGTGTTAAAAAAAGCTGTATTTCATCGATAATCGGGTATCGACGAAATCCAAAAGATTCCAAAGTTGCGTACAAAACATGTATTTCGTCGAATAAATAGGTTTTTTGACGAATTAAGTTTTTCGAAGTAGTATTTTTAAACCCCATAATCCCACAGTGAACAAATGAAGTTATTTTATCGAACCCCACTTGCAATGACATTTTTGGCAATTTTTCTACTAATATTAAATTCCTGCGCCAAAGATAATGACCTATTTGATCAGTATGTTTTAGAACCAGAAGAAGAGGTTGTAGAACCTGATGAAAATGTTGACGGAACCGATGGTGAAAATGAAGAAACCAATGGTGAGGGCGAGGAAAACCCAGATGAAGGAACTGATCCTGATGGAGGAACTAATCCTGATCAAGACAATCCTTTTGATGGAGTTGATTTTGATACTCCCGATAATCCGGAAAATACAAACAGAATAGAAGGTAGTTATACGCCAACATCAATGGCCGACATTACAGATCCAAACAATGCGAATTTAAAAGCAATCATTTCAGAATCTTTCGAGTGTAATGGATGTACATTTGCAGCGGAACAAACCATTGAGCCAGCTGGTGGTGTGATTTCAGGGTCAAACATAGACCTGAATGGTGCTTATATAGAAAACACCTACAAACAGGCTTTCGCGCCTTCTGTAACCTTTAGCGAGGTATATACTGCCTCAAGGGTAAGTGCGGAAACATTTGGAGCAATTTCGAATGATGGTCAGGATGATACTGCTGCGATAGATGCCATGATCAATAACGTTCAGTTGGCTGTAGGTGCGGAAAATGGTTCTTACATTAAAAATAGACCTACAAATTATAGAAGGTCTGGTACCTTGGATTGGAACATGTTTGGTTCTGTGGTTAAAGTTACCAGTGCTGCTAATTTTAATACGGGTCAAGTTTCCGTAGATGCTGTTTTTGATATCACCAATTTATCTCCTACTATTTATAACGGTGAATTCGATGGTACGGATACTTATGGTAGACTTTTCTATCTTCATGGACAAAATCACTTTGTATTCCATAATCTTTATGTGCATGACTTTTATGCATCTTCAACATATAGAGCGGTTGCTTTTAGGTTCTCTATCAATGCATCTTCCTCTGGCTTTAAGTATGGAGAGTTCTCAAACTGTGTAATTGATAGAATTGTAGCACAGGGGGATGGCAACTACAACAATGCCCCTGCAGGTATATCCAAAGCATGGTGGTACTCCGTTTCTGGAATTAACTACGGAGATCCTTTTCAAGTGGTACACAAAAACAATGTAGTAACCAACATTATTGGTGACGATGCAGAAGCTTTCTATGCAATTCAAGGTGGAGGTAGCCTAGATCATAATAGTTCCTTTACTTTTGACAATGAGGATTACAGGTATTGTACAAGAAGGGCTATTAAGGCTTGTGTTTCCAACGTGGAAATTAAAAACAGTTATTTTGAGGAGATACCTGAATCTTTGTTCAATTCAGCTCAACAAATGGGTACTATGATTGACTTTTTTAGCACCCAGAGCAGTAATTTGATTCAGAACATTCGAGTACACGACAACGTAATCCGTACAGTTCCCGGAAATGATGCCCATTATTATCTACTTTCTATGACCGAGGTCAACGATGCTATAATTACCAACAATACATTCACAATGGAGAGTACGGGTAACTATGGTGGAGTTAGATTAGGATCTAATACGAGCTCATACAATGGAGCCTTGCAGAATATTCAGGTTACAAACAACACATTCAACAACTGTTATGTAAATGCCATGTACCAATATCGTCCGGTTAACAATCAACCAATCGATGTTGATGGAAACTTGTTCAATTTCACTGCTTCACAGGGTATTGATGTTGGTGCTTTGAGGTTCTCGCAAAATAGTGGAACACAAGGGTATGTTAACTTTACCAACAATTCCATTAATGTGGATATGGGCTCTCCAAATGGTATCAACGGAGTTATCGCAAGTAACGGTGTAAGCGTCGTTGGAGTTACCATAAATAATGTAGATGTAGCTTACTCCAATGGTTCATCATCTAGGCCATTCGGGTATTTAAGAGGAAGTTTTGACAGTTCAAACTCGATAAGTAACAGTAGTTTGGTAGGAGCAAATGGCACTAACGCAATAACAGTATTGGGAGGGTCTCAATCTGTACAAGTAGTTAATAGTACGGATGCCAGTGGTAATCCAATTACTGTAGAGTAATAAATATTTTGAAAATGATATTCAAGGGGGCTGTACAGCCCCCTTTTCATTTTAACCTATTTTTGGGGTTAATTTCTTGCCCAATAAAACCCCCTATCCATAAAAAAACGCATTTCATATAATATTACTTGCAAACTGTGGTTTAATACACATCTTTGTAATAAAATATGAAAACCGTGGCAAAAAAAGCATTGATTACTGGGGTGACCGGACAAGATGGCGCCTATCTTAGTGAATTTCTTTTAAAAAAAGGATACGAAGTACATGGGTTAAAAAGACGTTCTTCCCTTTTCAACACTGATCGCATAGATCACTTATATCAAGATCCACATGTAGAAAATCGCAAATTTATCCTCCATTATGGAGATATGACGGATAGTACCAATCTAATCCGTTTGATACAGGAAATCCAACCCGACGAAATATACAACCTAGCTGCCATGAGCCACGTTCATGTTAGTTTTGAAACTCCGGAATACACTGGGAATGCAGATGGACTAGGAACTCTTAGGGTGTTGGATGCCGTGCGTATGTTGGGTCTTGGAGATAAAACAAGAATTTATCAGGCATCTACTTCAGAACTTTATGGAAAAGTCCAAGAAGTGCCCCAAAGCGAAACAACACCTTTTTATCCTCGTAGTCCTTATGCTGTAGCAAAAATGTATGCGTATTGGATTACAGTGAACTATCGGGAAGCATATAATATGTACGCCTGCAACGGTATCCTTTTTAACCACGAATCTCCGATACGTGGGGAGACTTTTGTAACACGTAAAATTACCAGAGCCACTGCTCGTATAGCGCTTGGGTTACAGGATAAATTCTATCTCGGGAATTTGGATGCACAAAGAGACTGGGGACATGCAAAGGATTACGTTCGAATGATGTGGATGATTTTACAGGCAGACGAACCTGAAGATTGGGTAATTGCCACAGGAAAAACTACTCCCGTACGCGAATTCGTCCGAATGAGTTTCAATGAGGTAGGTATCGAATTGGAGTTCAAGGGAGAAGGCGTGGATGAAAAGGCTTATGTAAAAGCTTGTCATAATCCGGAATTTCAATTGGAAATAGGTAAGGAAGTACTGGCAGTCGATCCTCAATACTTTAGACCAACAGAGGTAGACCTTTTGATAGGTGATCCTACCAAGGCCAATACAAAGCTGGGATGGAAACCCGAATATGATCTACAGGGCCTTATAAAGGATATGATGCAAAGCGATCTAAAGTTGATGCAAAAGGAACAGTACCTTAAGGACGGAGGCTATCGCATCCTCAACTATTTCGAATAACATGAAGTTAGACGCAAAAATTTATGTGGCTGGTCATAGAGGATTGGTGGGTAGTGCTCTAGTAAAAAACTTGCAATCAAAAGGATATGGCAATATAATTGTTAGAGCACACGCTCAATTGGATTTGACGGATGCTATAGCTGTCGCAAATTTTTTTGAAGAGGAAAAGCCGGAGTATGTGTTCTTGGCAGCAGCCAAAGTTGGTGGTATCGTTGCAAATAATACCTATCGGGCGGAATTTATCTACGATAATCTAATGATACAGAACAATGTGGTTCACCAAAGTTATCTTCATGGTGTAAAAAAATTGATGTTTTTGGGCAGTACTTGCATCTATCCAAAAAAATGTCCGCAGCCCATGAAGGAAGAGTACTTGCTGACCGATGTTTTGGAATATACCAATGAACCATACGCAATAGCTAAAATTGCAGGGATAAAACTTTGCGAAAGCTATAATTTACAGTACGGAACAAATTTCATTTCCGTAATGCCCACGAATCTATATGGTCCCAATGACAATTTTGACCTGGAAAAATCCCATGTACTACCTGCATTGATCCGTAAAATACATTTGGGAAAAGCTTTGGAAGAGAACAATTGGAAGTTGATTGATGAAGATTTGAACCGATTGCCCATTGAGAACAATTCAGGTTCATCTTCAAAAGAATCCAAGCTGGCCGTCCTTAAAAAATACGGTGTTGATAAAGTAAGTGAAGAAAAGGTAACCGTGGAGATTTGGGGTAGTGGTAAACCTCGTAGAGAGTTCCTTTGGTCTGAGGATATGGCAGATGCCTGTGTCTTTTTAATGGAGAACAGGAATTTTACCGACACCTACAAAAACGATCAACCCGAAATTAGAAACACCCACATCAATATTGGTACGGGATTGGACGTTTCCATTGCCGAGTTGGCAAATTTGATTAAGGAACTTATTGGTTTCAAAGGAGAATTTGTTTTCAATACGGATAAACCGGATGGCACCATGGAAAAGCGGACCGATGTCACTAAACTTAATCAATTGGGCTGGACACATAAGGTTGAAATTAATAAAGGACTATCCCTTATGTATGATTATTATCTTCAGTAGGGAGTAGATTGGTAAACCTAAATAATTAACCTCATTACATCGACTTGATAGCCAAGCTCAAAACATTATTAAGCAAAAACTCGGGATTTGCCAGGTACCTCAAAAACACCTCTTGGTTAATGGGCGAGAAGGTACTACGTCTATTGATAGCTCTGAGCGTTGGAGTTTGGGTCACCCGCTATCTCGGACCGGAGCAGTTCGGAATATTGAGCTATGCCCAAAGTTTTGTGGGTATTTTTGCAGCACTTTCCTCTTTGGGACTCAATGATATAATTATAAGGGAACTGGTAAAAAATCAAGATAATAGAAATCTCATCTTAGGTTCATCTTTTGGTTTACAGACCTTAGGTTCTACAATTATCATGTTGATATTGATCATCAGCATTTATTACAATGATAATGAACCCCTAACAAATAAGATCATTATTATTCTGGGACTGCTCACTTTCATTAATAGTTTTAATGTCATCGCATCTTATTTTCATAGTCAGGTAAAGAGTAAATTCTATGCCATTGCGGGATTGGTCGGTGTAATCATCTCTGCGCTGCTGAAGGTTTATTTGATATTGGGCAACTATTCGTTGATCTATTTTGTTTATGTACTTGCCTTCGATGTCATTTTTTTGGTGACTGGGCTGATTTGGTTCTATAAAAAGTCTGGGGAGTCCTTGCTGAAATGGAAATTTTCCTGGAAGATGGCAAAGGACCTTCTAAAAGATGCTTGGCCTTTAATCTTGAGTGGTATCATTGTTTCCATTTATATGAAGATAGATCAGGTGATGATAAAGGAATATCTGGGGAACGGTGAAGTAGGACAATATTCGGCAGCGGTTAGGCTTAGTGAGGCATGGTACTTTATCCCAACAATAATTTGTAGTTCGCTGTTTCCGGCAATCATCAATGCAAAGTTAAAAGACGATACCCTATACAAAGATCGTTTGCAGCGATTGTATAATTTAATGGTGGTTCTGGGTGTGGTCATCATATTACCTGTACTAACATTGAGCGATTGGATGATTAACCTTTTGTATGGCGAGGCTTTTCAACGTTCTGCAGGAGTTTTGAACATACATATTTTAGGTAGTGTGTTTGTATTTTTGGGTGTGGCCAACCAAAAATGGTTCATCAGTGAAAATTATCAAGCATATAATATTATATGCCTTGGTATGGGCATGGTAGCCAATATCGTTTTAAATGTGATAATGATACCCAGAATGGGGATAATGGGTGCAGCTTATGCGACTTTGATTTCCCAGTTTGTGGCATCGGTTTTGGCACCGGTATTTTTCAATAAAACAAGAAATTCATTCTTTATGATGCTCAGAGCATTGTTTTTCGTTCAGGTTTTTAAGGATGGAAAAATTGTCTAACAGCACATTGGGATAGAATCATAAAGGGCAATTTTTGTCCATAATTTGAGTTTTTTTATTATCTCCATGGTATAAAATGTTCGGAGACGACAACATAATGTAGCAACCAATCAACAAAACTAGAATATAATGTGCGGAATATTAGGAACGGTGCCTTTTTCAGATCAGGGTTTATTTAAACAAGCTCTGGATACGCTAACACATCGTGGTCCGGATAGTTATGGTATTGAACATATTTCGGAGGATGTCTCTTTAGGGCATAGAAGACTTTCTATTTTGGATATATCTGAAAATGGTAGCCAACCCATGATTCATGAAAGTAAACGGTATGCCATTATTTTTAATGGGGAGATCTACAATTTCTTGGAAATAAAAAAGGAGCTGGAGCAGTTGGGGCATACGTTCAAGTCTTCTTCGGATACCGAGGTTTTGTTGAAATCATATATTCAGTGGGGAGAAGACTGCGTCTTAAAATTCAATGGCATGTGGGCCTTTGGAATTTGGGACGCGGAAGAAAAGAAGCTCTTTATGTCGCGTGATAGGTATGGAAAGAAACCTTTGTTTTATGCAAACATAAACGGCAAGTTTGTTTTTGCTTCTGAAATGAAGGCCATTTTCCCATTTATGGACCGATTGGAGGTTTCCGATCACTTTCACTGGATGAAGAAGAACATATTCTTTTACGAGGCTACCGAAAAATGTCTTGTAAAAGGAATCAAGCGTTTTCCAGCAGGACATAGTGGACATTATGAAGGCGGGGAGTTAAAAATATATCGTTATTGGAACACTTTGGACCATTTGGTCGATGTCCCCAAAACGTATGAGGAGCAGGTGGAGCAATTCAGGGAGCTTTTCATGGATTCCTGTAAACTTCGCATGCGTTCCGATGTAACCATTGGTACTGCGTTGAGTGGGGGCTTGGACAGTAGCGCTACTATTGCTGCCATGGCGAACTTGGCAAAAAACAACAATAGCTACTCGGACGATTGGCAACATGCATTTGTGGCATCTTTTCCAGGAACCCCTTTGGATGAATCCCACTATGCAAAAATGGTTACGGATCATTTGGGTATAGGAGCCACATTCGTGGATATTGATCCTTTGAAACATTGGGATAAGCTTGAACATTATTTCTATTTGTTCGAAGACTTGTATATCACATCCCCATTACCAATGATCATGCTGTACGGGGCTGTTAAGGAAAATGGAACCACGGTAACATTGGATGGTCATGGAGCGGATGAGCTGTTGAGCGGTTATCAACAAGGTACTTTGGAGAGCCTTTGGGATGCAAGGTTCAATGTAAAGAATACAAAAGATATCCTGAATATTTACCAAGGTTCCATAAATGAGGATAAGGTACAGTATGACAGGGTAGGTAACTGGAAACTGTATCGCGATTACATGATCAGAAAGACTGGTAAAAAGGTTTTGGGCAAAAAAATGCCGTCCGTGGATAATAACCATCCCAATTTTAAAAAACTGGACAACCTGTCCCAGTATCTCTATGCCATGTTCCATGAGAATATTTTACCAACTTTATTGCGCAATTACGATAGGTACGCTATGATCAATAGTGTGGAAATTCGGATGCCATTTATGGATCATCGAATCGTAAGTTTTGTGAATTCGTTGCCTTATTCAAGTAAGATTGGAAATGGGTACACCAAACGGATTGTGAGGGACGCTCTGGACCCATATTTGCCCAAGGAAGTAACGTGGAGAAAATCAAAAATAGGATTTAGCTCTCCAATTGTGGACTGGATGCAGAACGATCTGTCCGAATGGTTTATGGATACCACCAGCTCAAATTCATTTTTACAATCGGATCTGGTATCCAACCCAAGCCAATTAAGAGATAGGATAACATCCATTGTGAATAAGGAAAATCATAATTTTACCGAAGCACAAAAATGTTGGACAGAATTATCTCCTTACATTTGGGGCAATGCTATCTTAAAAAATAACGCTGTGTCGGTATAGGGAATCCTTGAGAAAATTTCCTAGCTAAAAACTACCAGAGGTATGGTCAATAAGTTAAAAAAATTGGTGCTTTCAAGTTCGCTCTTAACCAAGATGGCCAATTTTTATAGACGTATCCATCTCAAAAGAACAAAAGGGATAACCTATAAAAAAGGAGCCTTTATTGGTTTTTCGGTAGAGTGCGAGGGTAAAAATGCTTTTGGTAAAAATAGTGCCATTGTTTCATCAAAAATCGGGTATGGCTCCTATTTGGCTGAAGGAGCTAAATTGGCTAAAACAAGTATAGGAAGATATTGTTCCATTGGCCCCAATGTGAATTGCATCTTTGGCAAACATCCATCCACCACATTTGTTTCGACCCACCCATCTTTTTTTGCATTAAAGACCCCAGTGGGGTTTACATATGCAGATGAACAACATTTTAAAGAATTCGCCGAACCACATAAAGGAGGCTTCAGTATTACCATAGGCAATGATGTTTGGTTAGGTGCCAATGTGGCATTAATGGATGGTGTAAAAATAGGGGATGGCGCTATAGTTGCTGCCAATGCTTTGGTAACAAAGGATGTAGAGCCTTATTCTATTGTCGGTGGTGTTCCTGCAAAACTGATAAAGAAACGTTTCAATGATGATGAAATAGCATTTTTAGTGGAATTTAAGTGGTGGGAAAAAAGTAGGAAATGGATAGAGGATAACGCTTCGCATTTTAGAAATATAGAAGGTTTTATGGAACATCATAAAAATGCTTGAAATGAGAATTCCCATTGTGGTGGTCGCATACAACAGACCAAGGTCACTGACCAGATTATTGAGTTCCTTGCAAACGGCAAAATACACTCATAAGGATATTGATTTGATCATTAGTATTGATAAAGCCGATAACAACCAGCATGTTTTGGATTTAGCCAATGACTTTCAATGGGAGCATGGTACTAAAAAGGTTATTTATCAAGAAATAAATCTGGGGTTAAGACAACACATTTTAAAATGTGGGAATTATAGTTTGGAATACGGAGCGGTAATCGTTCTGGAGGATGACCTTTATGTGTCACCTAATTTTTACCTGTTTGCTGAACAGGCACTTACATTCTCTACAAAAGAATCAAGCATTGGGGGAGTGTCACTGTACAATCACCAACTCAATGTACATACCCGCCAAAATTTTTCACCACATCAAGATGGTTTTGATAACTGGTATTTTCAATTTGCTTCTTCTTGGGGCCAGGCATGGACAAAAGATCAGTGGACGGGGTTTATGGACTGGTACGAAAAAGAACCTGATATTGATAGTAACGAACAGGTACCCGCATATGTGAGGAGTTGGTCCCCTAAATCATGGTTAAAATATAACATTGCTTATTTGGTGGAAAAAGATAGGTACTTCCTGTATCCAAAGATATCCTTGACCACAAATTTTAGCGATGCCGGCACACATGTGGGCAATGATAGTACCATATACCAAGTTCAGCTCGATTTTGGCAAAGAAAGGGAATATAATTTTTCCATAGTGCAAGACTCAAATGCGGTGTACGATGCCTATTATGAGAATAAAAACTTGCCTCAAATACTTGGATTGGAAAATGATGAATTGTGCGTGGATCTATTTGGATATAAACCTTTACATGGTCAAAAGTATTTACTCTCATCCAAAGTATTGGATTTTAAGACAATACGGTCTTTCGGTAGATCTTTGAAACCACATGAGGACAACGTTCTTCAGTCCATAGAGGGGAAGGAGCTTTTTTTATATGATACGACCATAGAAGCGAAAAACCCGAATATACCCGACTTTGAAAGAAAGATTGCCTATAATTATAAGCAAATACCATTCAAATGGACCAGAAAGTTGTTTTTGGTGCAATCCCGCCAAAAGTTTAATAACCTATTAACTAGAATAACCAAAAAGCGATAAAGTGCTCAAAGCGATACGAAAAATAGGAGTGCCTTTTGTGGCATTGTTCTTTATCTACCTTTTAAATCCGTATGGGTTGAATATTTATATTGGATATCTCATTGCAGCTTTGATTCTACTTCAAAAGAGCTTTCTTATCAAAAATGTGGATGCTGGTTTTTGGCTATTATTCGTTTTTTCTGTTATCTATGCGGCCTTTTTCTCTTTCGACCCTAAGGCGGGAAATCAATACATAGTAATATATGCTATTGTACCGGGAGCATTTTATCTATTGGGAAAGTTTTTTGCGGAAAAGTTAAAGTCCAATCAGACTAACTTGGTACTTCTACTTTTGATTTCTGCGATAATATTTTCAATCACAGCAGTGCTATCTGTTTTTACCGATATTTTACAAAATGGGTATAATGTAGTAGAAAGGAATCTACCTAATTATTGGACAGGTAATATTGTTCCTGCGACTATTATGGGGTCATATTTTACCTTAATAATGACCTTGCCCGCTTTATTGGTCCCACACATTAAAAAGCTCCCCTTTGTAGCTAGGATATTACTGTTGGTGTATTATGCGATTGCCATGGCCTGTATTCTTAGGATTGGTAGCCGAACCCAGATAAGTATTAGCCTAATTGCATTATTGGTTTCCCTAATATACGTGATGCCAAGACAATCATTTAGACGGAACCTGTTCATGTTTTTGTTATTTTTCTTGGGTATCTTTTATATAATGAACACCGTAAGTTTTGATTTGGATCAGGACTGGTTATCGGCTTTTGCCAATAGAATGGAAGATAGTCAAGATTTGGCATCGGGTGGTGGACGTACCGATAGATGGATCAAGTCCATGGAATATTTATTTACAAAACCGTTGGGATGGAGCGAACATGAATTTGGGCATGCACATAATCTTTGGTTTGATGTGCTGCGCATAGGTGGATTTTTGTCTTTCTTCTTTCTACTGTTTTTTACCACTAAATCCTATTTAACTGTGTTTAAGGCAATTAAAAAGAAAAAGGAAGCATATGCCTTTAACAATCAAATTATCGTTTTCACCCTTGGTTTTTCATTGGTTTTTATGGTGGAACCCATACTAGAGGGAATGTTTGATTTTTTTGCCTTTTTCTGTTTTTTCATTGGAGTGGTTAAAAAATACAGTACCGATAATCCAGTAATTGAGTAAGGTTGTCCAATAAATCTTTTGCACGTGATACTTTAGCGTACTTTTATACCGTTTTTAACCTGAATTTAGCAACCTGACCATTACCCCAAAAATGAACAAACTGGCTGTTCTTCTCACTTGTTTTAATAGAAAAGATAAAACCATAGCATCCTTAACAGCTTTACACAAAGCGTATAATGAATTCTCGGATGGCTGGGAAATGTCCATTTACCTTACTGATGATGGTTCAACTGATGGAACCTCCGAGGCCGTATCCAAAAGTTTCCCGCATGTAAAAATTTTAAAGGGAGATGGAAATCTGTTTTGGGCAGGGGGCATGCGCAATTCTTGGAGCGAAGCCTTGAAAGGGGAATACGATGCTTTTCTTTTATTGAATGACGATACCTATGTCTATCCCCATCTTTTTGATGCTGTACTAAAAACACATGAGTTCAGTAATTCCAAATATGGAATGGGGGGAGTATATGTTGGTTCAACCGTTGATGCTGAAACAAAGAAAATAAGCTACGGGGGCAGTATTTTTAAAAACCGATTTTTGGCAAAAATGAAGCGATTAAAGCCAAAGAGCGAACCTATTCCATGTGAGTTGGGAAATGCCAATATTTTATGGGTAAGTAAAAATGTGGTGGACAAAATAGGCATGCTTGCAGACGGTTACGTTCATGGTATGGCAGATTATGATTATACCCTCAGGGCTACAAAAAATGAGCTTCCGGTTCTTATTATGCCCGGGACCGTAGGAGAATGTATCAATGATCATAGCGATCCATATTTGAAATTTATGAAACTATCGCTAAAGGACAGATATAAAATGCTCCATAATCCAATTGGGTTTGATTTTGTTTCTCAGACCCATCACATGAAAAAGCATTTTCCGATAAGACTACCAATATTTCTTTTAACGGGATATTTTAAAGTATTTTGCCCAAAATTATATTATCAACTCTTATATAAAAACAGAAAAAACTGATATGCGGAAAAAGAACCTCATTGTTTTTGGAACTAGACCGGAAGCCATCAAAATGGCACCCTTGGTCAAAGCATTCCAAAATTCAGATGAATTTGAAACCAAGGTATGTGTAACGGCACAACACCGTGAAATGTTGGACCAGGTTTTGGACTTTTTTGAGATAACTCCCGATTTTGATCTTGATTTAATGAAACCGGGACAAAACCTATATGGTTTGACCGCCGCCATTATAACCAACATGCAGTCGGTTTTGGAATCCTATAAACCGGATTTTGTCTATGTACATGGAGATACCACCACCACTATGGGGTCGAGTATCGCAGGTTTTTATTCAGGGGCAAAGGTTTGTCATGTGGAAGCGGGGTTACGAACTTTTAACAAATGGGCACCCTTCCCAGAAGAAATCAATAGAAGGGTAACGGGTCATGTGGCCGATTTCCATTTTGCTCCGACTACGACCTCAAGTCAAAACTTACTGAATGAGGGCGTTGATAAAAAATCAATTTCGATTACCGGAAATACGGTAATCGATGCATTGCACGAAAGTGTGAAGCGGGTAAAAACATTGGACACCAAAGAACTTAGTGAACTTAAGACAAAGGTTTCCGATGATAAAAAAATCATTTTGGTCACAGGCCATAGACGTGAAAATCATGGCCAGGGCTTTATCAATATTTGTCAAGCATTGAAGGAAATTGCAGAAAAATTTGACGATGTTGAAATAGTTTACCCAGTACACCTAAATCCAAAGGTTCAAAAACCGGTCTACGAATTACTGGGCGATATGGACAATATAAAATTGATCGATCCTTTGGCCTATCCTGAATTTGTTTGGTTAATGGATAAAAGCCATATGGTTATTACAGATAGTGGGGGTGTTCAGGAAGAAGCTCCCAGTTTGGGAAAACCAGTTTTGGTAATGAGGGATACTACTGAAAGACCTGAAGCCGTAGAGGCGGGTACGGTAATTTTGGTAGGTACCGACAAGCAGAAAATTGTATCACATGCTGTTACTTTATTAACAGATGATGATCAATATAAAAAAATGAGCAAGTTGCACAACCCTTATGGTGATGGTAAAGCTTGTGAGCGTATTGTTGAATTCATGAAAAATCAAGAATAGTGTCAGAAAATAAAGTAACCATGATGGGGTTGGGCTATATTGGCCTGCCCACTGCTGCTTTGATTGCAGGTAATGGGACCAAGGTAAACGGAGTGGATGTTAATCCAAGGGTGGTGGATACCATTAATAGGGGTGAGGTACATATTGTGGAGCCAGATTTGGACGTAGCCGTTTCAAAAGCTGTATCGGAAGGTTTTCTAAAAGCCAGTCTTGAACCTAAACAAGCGGATACTTACCTTATTGTGGTACCAACACCGTTTAAAGAAAAGAATGAACCCGATATTTCTTATGTTGAAGCTGCGACCAAAGCTATATTGCCCCTATTAAAGGAAGGTGATTTGTATATCATAGAATCTACTTCTCCAATTGGCACGACTGAAAAAATGAGGGACCTAATTTTTGATCAACGTCCAGAACTTACGGATAAGATTCATATGGCCTATTGTCCAGAGCGCGTATTGCCCGGAAATGTTATGTACGAACTTGTGCACAATGATCGGGTGATTGGGGGTATAGATGCAGAATCAACTGAAAAGGCAGTTGCGTTTTATTCGGCATACGTGAAAGGCGAGTTGCACAAGACCAATGCACGTACTGCAGAAATGTGCAAACTGGTTGAAAATTCATCACGAGATGTGCAGATTGCTTTCGCGAACGAACTTTCGCTAATATGCGACAAGGCAGATATCAATGTTTGGGAGCTGATAAAATTGGCCAATAAGCACCCTAGGGTGAATATACTACAACCAGGCTGTGGAGTAGGCGGACATTGCATTGCTGTAGACCCTTATTTTATTGTTTCCGATTATCCTATGGAATCCAAAATTATTGGTACCGCAAGGGAAATCAACAACTATAAGTCTTTTTGGTGCGCGGAAAAAGTGCAGAGTGAAAAACTGAAATTTGAACTGGAAAACGGCTATAAACCTAAAGTGGCCTTAATGGGGCTGGCATTTAAGCCGAATATTGATGATTTACGGGAGTCCCCGGCAAAGTATATCGTACAAAAAGTATTGCAAAACGTCAATAATGAAGAATACTTCATTGTTGAGCCCAATATAGATTCCCATAACGTTTTTAAGTTAACGGATTACAAAACCGCTTTCGAAGAGGCTGATATTATTGTGTATTTGGTGGCTCATAATGAGTTTAATGAGCTGCCCAAAAACACAAAGAAGCGTATATTGGATTTTTGCGGGGTTTTAGAAGCGAAATAGACATTATAAACTACAATCATGAACAATGTTTTAATTGTTTTGGCACAATCACTGGAGCAGCCTAGGATAGTTAAAAGGATAAACCAGAAAGCCAAGGAATATAAAAAAGTTCATGTATATGGTTTTACTAGAAATGTTCACTCTGTTCAAAATCACAAAGTCTTAGAGGAGAACGATAATGTTACGATCACTGTGGTTGGTCAGTTAAAGAACAACCAATATTTTCAAAGAGCTTTCGTTTTTATTAGGCTATTGTGGCTTATTTATGCAAAATACGGTTTTGGTAAAAAGTCTATTTATGTTTTCGGATTGGACCTAAGAGCATTAAGTTTTTTTATAATGAACGCAGATGTGGATTATGAAATCAGTGACATAGTTTGGTTGTACTCAGGCAAAACCAAAAGAAAGTTGATGAGCTTTTTGGATAGATTTCTTGCCGGCAGATCACGAAAGGTCGTATTTACGACCAGGAGTTTCTACGAAGGATATTATAAAAAAAACGTTTCAGAGTCTCAAGTGGTGGTTAAGGAAAATAAACTGGAAACCTACAGCCGGGTAAATCCTGTTGAAAAGATGCAAACAGACAAGCTGCGTATTGCTTACATCGGAGCTTTTAGGTATGCGGAAATAATTAAGGGTTTAACGGAGGTAGTGGCGGCCAATAAAAATATCATTTTGAATTTTTATGGAGCTACTCATGGTGGTACCATTATTCAAGGCATTGAAAAAGCGGTGAACGAAAATTCGAATATTCATTACCATGGGCCTTTTAAAAACCCGGACGATCTTGAAAGGATTTATGGTGAAAACAACTTGAATTTTGTTGTCTACAACAATACCTTGGAAAATGAAAAAGTGGCAATGCCGAACAAATATTATGAATCGGGTTTTTTTAATATCCCCATTGTTTGTGCAAATGGCACCTATGTCGGAGAAAGGGTGTTGGAAAACAAAATGGGATGGACCATAGATACAGATAAAGAATCGATTTCCGATTTTTTGAATACAATAACCATGTCAGAATTAATGGATTGCCATGAAAATATAAAGACATTGGATAAACAATATTTTGTAGCATAGTTAAATAATCAAAAGATGTTCAAAAACAAAACATTAATGATCACAGGGGGAACCGGATCTTTTGGAAATGCGGTACTAGACCGTTTTTTACAGACAGATATCGGTGAAATACGCATATTCAGTCGCGATGAAAAAAAGCAAGATGACATGCGTAATCGGCTCAAAAACCCAAAAATCAAGTTCTATATTGGTGATGTAAGGGATTTTAACAGTATCAATCACGCCATGAAGGGTGTGGACTATGTTTTCCATGCAGCTGCATTAAAACAAGTCCCTTCTTGTGAGTTCTTCCCCATAGAAGCAGCCAAAACCAACGTTTTTGGCACACAGAATACCATAGATGCTGCCGTTGCTAATGGAGTAAAACGAATTATTTGTTTGAGTACTGACAAGGCCGCATATCCTATAAATGCCATGGGTATAAGTAAAGCATTGATGGAAAAAGTAGCCGTTGCCGCTTCACGTAACATCCCTGGCGATGCCACCAAGGTATGTTTAACACGCTATGGAAATGTTATGGCCTCAAGAGGCTCTGTGATTCCATTGTTCGTAAATCAAATTAAGGAGGGTAATCCAATTACGGTAACAGACCCCCATATGACACGTTTTTTGATGTCTTTGGAAGATGCGGTCGATTTGGTTCTCTTTGCTTTTGAACATGGTAACCAAGGGGATTTATTTGTGAACAAGGCCCCCGCAAGTACCATCGGTGATTTGGCAGATGCCATAAAAGGGATATTTAATGCTGACAATGAAGTAAAGGTTATAGGAACCAGACATGGTGAAAAATTGTACGAAACCCTTTGTACGCGCGAGGAAATGCAGAAAGCTGAGGATATGGGAGAGTTCTATAGGATTCCAGCAGATAACAGGGACTTGAATTATAGCAGGTATTTTTCTGAAGGGGAAAAGGATATCAGCAGCATTGAAGATTATCATTCGCACAATACCAAGCACCTAAACAACGATGAGTTAAAAAGAACATTGCTGAATCTTGATTTTATCAAAGAACAGTTGAATGCTGAATAATCTTGTGATTTCGGGGGAAACCTTTCGAGATGAAAGGGGAGAAATGCGTTTTTTCAACACGCTCAATATGAGTGAAATAGTGCGTTTTTATGAAATTTCCCCAGCAAATCAAGATATAATTAGAGGATGGCAGGGTCATCAGCATGAGAAAAAATGGTTCTATTGCTTATCCGGCAGTTTTGTAATCAATATTATTGAAATCAATGATTTAAACAACCCTTCGGACGACTTGACTCCAACAAGAATTGAACTGGATGCATCAAACCCCAAAATCCTTGCGGTTCCTGGAGGTTTTGTAACAGGCATAAAGGCAAAATCCAATAATGCTAGATTACAGGTGTTTTCGAACGCTGCTCTCAACGAATCAAAAAATGATGATTTCAGGTTCCCATTGGATCAATGGTCGGCCAAATGGTAAATTAATAAGATGGAAAAACATAAAATTGGAATTACAGGTCAAGCAGGTTTTATCGGTAATCACCTATACACCACATTATCCTTAAGGGAGGATGTGGAATTGGTCAATTTTGAGCGTTCCTTTTTTAAGGACCTGGATAGGTTGTCCAAATTCGTTTCTGAATGTGATAGCATAGTCCATTTAGCAGCCATGAACAGGCACGAAGATCAAAAAGTGATCTATGATACCAATCTTAAATTGGTAGAAGATTTAATCGCTGCTTGCGAAAAATCCAAGGTTACACCACATATTATCTTTTCATCATCCTCGCAAGAATTAAAGGATAACCTTTATGGGCAATCCAAAAAGGAGGGCAAAGAGAAGTTTATGGCATGGGCAGCGGAAACAGGAGGAAAGTTTTCTTCTTTGACCATTCCAAATGTATTTGGGCCATTCGGGAGACCAAATTATAATTCTGTAGTGGCGACTTTTTGCCATAAAGTGGCAAACAATGAAAAACCGACTATTCTTAATGATGGTGAAGTTGGACTTATATATATCAATGATCTGATTCAAATTTTTATTGACACTATTTTTGGCGACCAGCAATCCAAACCCCTGAACAACAATAGTTTTGAAGTTGAAATTGAGCCCAACCATTACGTTAAGGTCTCTCGGATATTGGAATTGTTGAACGGTTTTAAATCCAACTATATGGAAAAAGGAATTTTCCCAGATTTGGAAGACCATTTCGAAAAGTCGCTGTTCAACACCTTCAGGTGCTATATCCCAGAATCGCATTATCCAGTAAAATATACCAAACATACCGATCCAAGAGGTAGTTTTGTAGAGATTGCCAGAACCCAGACTTCTGGACAGTTTTCATTTTCCACCACTGTTCCTGGTATTACAAGGGGAAATCATTTTCATACCAGAAAAGCAGAACGTTTTGCGGTGATAAGTGGAAAGGCCCGGATTCAATTGCGTAAAATTGGAACGGATGAAGTCATCAACTATGATTTGGATGGTAAGGAACCTGCATATGTGGATATGCCCATCTGGTATACCCATAATATAACCAATACAGGAGAAGAAGAATTGATCACATTGTTCTGGATCAATGAACCCTATGATCCAGAGGATGCCGATACCTATTTTGAAAATGTTGAATAACAAACCATAAAACATTCAATTTGAAAAAGCTTAAAGTATTAACCGTTGTCGGAACAAGGCCCGAAATCATTCGTCTGGCTTGTGTTTTAAATGCGTTGGACGCGAATGAGGCCATAGAGCATACATTGGTACATACGGGACAGAACTACGATTACGAACTCAATGAAATATTCTTTGAGGATTTTGGTATCCGAAAGCCCGATCATTTTTTGGGTGCCGCAGGAAAAAATGCTACCGAAACCGTGGGAAATATTCTAATCAAAATAGATCCGTTATTGGAGAAGATTGCTCCGGATGCATTTTTGGTACTAGGTGATACCAACTCTTGCTTGTGCGCTATACCTGCTAAAAAACGAAAAATCCCTGTTTTCCACATGGAAGCGGGGAATCGTTGTTTTGATCAAAGGGTTCCAGAAGAAACAAACAGAAAGATTGTGGACCATGTAGCGGACATCAATCTTACCTATAGCGATATTGCGAGGGAATATTTGCTGCGTGAGGGGCTATCACCGGACAGGGTAATTAAAACTGGTAGCCCAATGTATGAAGTGTTACATCAGTTCAAAAGTAAAATCGAGGCCTCTACCGTATTGAAAGATCTTGGACTTGAAAAGGAAAAGTATTTTGTGGTTTCCTCTCACAGAGAAGAAAATATCAGCAATCCGAAAAATTTCGAGGGATTGATAGCGTCTTTGAATCAAATTGCCGAAAAATATGATTATCCAGTAATCGTATCGACCCATCCAAGGACCCGGAATATGCTCGATTCCAAAAATGTAAAGACACATAAGAACATCCAGTTTTTAAAACCTTTGGGCTTTTCAGATTATAATGCACTTCAATTTAATTCTTTTGCTGTATTGTCCGATAGCGGTACTATTTCCGAAGAGTCATCCATATTAAACTTTAGAGCGTTGAATATAAGGGAAGCACATGAGCGTCCCGAAGCTATGGAGGAGGCATCAGTGATGATGGTCGGACTGAATCCAGAAAGAATTTTACAAGGATTGATGGCATTGGAGGTACAAAAAAGAAATCCGGAAAGAAATTTCAGGGAGGTCGGCGATTATTCAATGCCCAATGTAAGTGAGAAGGTAGTACGAATTATAATCTCTTATGTGGACTACATCAACCGTGTTGTTTGGTCGAAATAATTTTCTATGAAGAAGAAAGTCCTTTTTTTGGCACTTGGGTATCCGGATGTGGCAAAGTCCACAATTCTATATACAGACTTAATGCAGGAGTTTGGAGAGCAGGGTCATGATGTTTTGGTTGTAGCGCCTGCTTACGAAAAAGGTAATTATGGTTGTAGGGTAGAGGGCAAGGTAAAAGTATTGAGGGTAAAAACGCTACCATTGTTTAAAGTCGGAGCCATTAAAAAAGGTATTGCAAACCTCTTACTTCCTTATCAATATAAGCGAGCCATACAGAAAAACGGTGACCTGGACTTTGATTTGGTTATTTTACCTACACCACCTATTACTCTGTTTTCCGTAGCTTCTTGGTTAAAAGCAAAAACAAAGGCAAAGACTTACCTGATTTTAAGGGATATTTTTCCCCAAAATGCCGTGGACTTAAAAATGATAAAGGAAGATGGCTTGCTCCACAGGTATTTTAGAAAACAAGAGCTAAAGTTATATCAACTTGCTGATACGATTGGGTGTATGTCAAAAGCAAATGTTGCATATGTTGAAGAACATAACCCAACTCTTGATCGTTCAAAATTACATTTATTGCCAAACTGGGAAAAAATACCAGCTCCCGTTTCTAAAGATGGAATTGAAGAGGTCAGTTCCAAATTGGGTGTTTCGGACAAATTCATGGCCATATTTGGCGGAAATTTAGGGAAACCACAACAGTTGGAGAATATTGTTCAGCTGGCAAAAAGCTGTGAAGATATCGAGGATATTTTCTTTTTGATTTTGGGAAGTGGCACGGAGAGTGAGCGCGTACGACAATTGATTTCGAAAAATAATCTCACCAATATTAAGCTAGTGGATCGGGTTCCCAAGAAAGAATATGTGCAGATCTTGGCTGCGGCAGATGTGGGACTCATTTCTTTACATGAAGAATTTACCATACCTAATTTCCCGTCAAAGGTGCTTACCTATTTTGGTCTTAAAAAACCGGTGTTGGCATCGCTCGATTTAAGTACCGACTTTGGACAAATGTTGGACGAAACAGAGTCTGGACTATGGTCCGAAGCTGGTAATATTGATGCTTTTAAGGAGAATTTGTTATGGTTTTACAACAATAGGGAAAAAGCTATTGAAATGGGACAAAATGGATATGATCACATGAAATCCCGGTTAACTCCTGAAAAGGCTTATAGGACCATAATGGAGAATATTTGATTGGAGGGAAAAACCTGTATCAACAAAAATAAAAATGCCCGCTTGTATGAGCGGGCATTTTTAGTATCGATCTAAGCTTTATAAGGCTATAGTCTCTTACCAATTTGATAATAACTAAAACCTAAATTATCAAGCCTTTCGGCGTCAAATTGATTTCTTCCATCAAAAATAACAGGTTCCTTTAATGTGGACTTAATTTCTCCAAAATCAGGGGAGCGAAATTCTTTCCATTCTGTCAGCAACAATAATGCGTCAGCTTCTTTCAACGCTTCATATTTGGAATCGGCATAGGTTAACCCTTCAGCATCTTTTAAATAGAAGGATTTAGCTTCATGTATGGCCTTAGGATCGTAAGCCTGTATTTTTGCTCCAAGAGCCGTTAATTTTTTAATGATATAAATGGATGGTGCTTCTCTCATATCGTCCGTTCCAGGCTTGAATGAAAGACCCCAAATAGCAAAGGTTTTTCCAGAAAGATCCTTGCCAAAATGATTGATCACTTTATCCGCTATAACAAATTTTTGTCTATCATTTACATCTTCTACAGCATTGAGCAACTGAGCTTCATAGCCATTTTGTTCGGCGGTTTTTTTAAGGGCTTTTACATCTTTTGGAAAACAAGATCCACCGTATCCGCTTCCTGGGTAAATAAAGCTGTATCCAATACGGCTATCCGAACCGATGCCGATTCGCACCTTATTTACATCGGCCCCGACCAATTCACAAATGTTGGCCACTTCGTTCATAAAAGATATTTTGGTGGCGAGCATGGCATTTGCGACGTATTTTGTCATTTCCGCAGAGCGTACATCCATTACCAACATACGGTCCATGCTACTTCTAAAGAAAGGAGCATACAATCTGCGCATGGTTTCGGCTGTTTTTTTGTCTTCAGTACCAACAACAACGCGATCTGGTTTCATGAAGTCACTGATGGCATCCCCTTCTTTAAGGAACTCAGGATTGGAAACAACGTGGAATTCTATGTTTTCGCCTCTATTGGCAAGTTCTTTAGCAATCGCAGATTTAACTTTATCAGCAGTTCCAACAGGAACTGTGGATTTATCCACAACAATCAATGGTGTAGTCATATGTTGGCCAATTTCTTTGGCCACTTGAAGAACATATTGCAAGTCCGCAGACCCATCTTCTCCCATTGGTGTGCCCACCGCTATAAAAACCATGTCACAATCGTGGAGACATTCCTTTAATTGCGTGTGAAAATGTAGCGTTTTATTGGCAACATTGCGTGCGACCATGGATTCAAGGCCAGGTTCGTAAATGGGAATAATACCTTTTTTTAAGTTTTCGATTTTATCCTTGTCTATATCGACACATGTAACCGTATTTCCCATTTCTGCAAAACAAGTTCCGGTTACAAGACCAACATATCCAGTGCCTACTATTGTTAATTTCATGCTTTTTTACATGTTTTTTTAGTGGAATACTTTCTTCTATAAATAGATTTACAAATATGCGACAAACCTATAAAAGGGTTTTAGGCTTCTAGATAAACTTTTCATAAAACAGATAAAGTGTAAGTTCCCAAAATAAAATGGTGTGTTTGTCTTTGATATTATCGACCATAATAGCCTTTATACCATTGGATGAATTCATCCACCCCAACTTTTACAGGCGTAGATGGTTCATAATTGTAATCTTTTTTCAATCCCGTTACATCTGCCCAGGTCCGTTTAACATCTCCGGCTTGCATAGGCATCATTTCTTTGGTTGCTTTTTTATCAAGAGAGACTTCAATGGTCTCAATAAAATCCAATAATCTCACAGATTTACTGTTTCCGATATTGTAGAGATGATAGGGCTCACTAGCACTGTACGCATTGCTGTAATGGTCCTCTAAAATATGAATCACACCTTCCACAATATCATCGATGTAAGTAAAATCTCTTTCTAAATCCCCATTATTAAAAACCTTGATAGGCTGATCATTAATAATTGCCTTGGTGAACAAGAACATGGCCATATCGGGCCTGCCCCAAGGGCCATATACCGTGAAGAATCGCAAACCTGTTGTTCTTAAGCCATATAAGTGGCTATAAGTGTGCGCCATCAATTCGTTGCTCTTTTTTGAAGCAGCGTATAGACTAACAGGGTGATCTACTGAATCTGAGATTGCAAAAGGCACTTTTTTGTTTAAACCATAAACACTGGAACTACTCGCATATACCAAATGCTCCACATCATAATGCCGACAACACTCCAAAATATTGAAAAAGCCTACGATGTTGCTTTCTATGTAAGCGGTTGGGTTTTCTATACTGTAGCGGACACCTGCTTGGGCGGCAAGATGGCATACAACATCAAACTTTTCCTTTTTGAAAAGTTGACCTAGATGTTCTTTATCCTGAACATCCATGCGAACAAAACGAAAATTATCAAAAGATTCGCTACGGGTTATCTCTTTGAATTTTTTTGCACTATCTGAATTTATTCCCAATTGATTTAATCGACCAAGCTTTAGATCAACATCATAGTAATCATTCAAATTGTCGAGCCCGAATACAGTATGTCCATGTTCCAACAATTTCTTTGAAACATGAAAACCAATAAAGCCTGCAGCACCTGTTACCAGAATTTTCATACTACTTATTATATTTCAAATCTAAAGAATTATTGATTCCCGTGCGAAGGATATTTCGCCAAGGATGTTTATGCACGAAGTCACTTGCTTCGAACATAAACAATAAAAAACATAACTGTTTGATTATTTGTTGTTTAAGGATATTTTTTTAATTTCTGAAAGAACAACATCATTTTATATATTTCTCGGTTTTCATTGTCCGCTACTTAAAATGCCACATATTTTTATTGTCCTAAATCTGTTTGAAAAATCATCATTAACAAGCACTTAATCGATTATTTTTTGCCTTTGGCGAATAGTAGCCAAAAATAATCCGACAGCATAATTTTCCTCTTACTTTTACTATTGAGAAATAAAATTCTCACCCTACTTATATCAACCCAAAACCGAAATGAAAACTGCTGTATTGAAGAAAATTTGGTTATCGCCACCACACATGGGTGGAAATGAGGAAACCTATGTAAAGGAAGCTTTTGATACCAACTGGATCGCCCCCTTGGGACCGAATGTCCAGCAATTTGAAAAATCCATAGAAGACTTTGTGAAAAATGATGTTCATGCAGCTTGTCTGAGCTCGGGTACAGGTGCCATACATTTGGGCTTGGAGATTCTCGGAGTTGGTCAAGGGGATGAAGTAATTTGTCAGAGCTTCACTTTTGCAGCATCGGCAAACCCAATCACCTATTTGGGAGCATCACCCATATTTGTGGATAGTGAAGAAGAAACGTGGAACATATCACCGGTTCTCTTGGAAGAGGCCATCAAAGATAGAATGGACAAAGGAAAAAAACCAAAAGCCATTGTTGCAGTACATTTATATGGAATGCCATACAAGGTAGATAAGGTCCATGCCATAGCAAGAAAATATGAAATTCCAGTAATAGAGGATAGTGCAGAGGCTTTAGGTAGTTCTTACAGAGGATTTAATTGTGGCAGTTTTGGTGAAATAGGGATTTTATCTTTTAATGGAAACAAGATCATTACTACTTCGGGTGGTGGAGCTCTCCTTTGCAAAGATTTAAAAATGAAAGAGAAAGCAATTTTTTTGGCAACTCAGGCCAGAGATAATGCACCTCATTATCAGCATTCACATATTGGATATAATTATAGGATGAGTAACGTCCTGGCTGGCATTGGTCGCGGACAAATGGAAGTTCTTGAAAACAGGGTGAAGGCAAGACGCCAAAATTTTGAGTTTTACAAAGAAAATCTATCAGCATTACCAGAAATTGAATTCGTCAACGAACCAGCAGGTAGTTACTCCAATCGATGGTTAACCTGTATACTGACCCCTTCTTATGATGTGCGGGAAAAAATAAGAATGGCTCTTGAAAGTGAGAATATCGAATCAAGACCATTATGGAAGCCCATGCACTTACAGCCGGTTTTCAGTGATAATGTTTCGTTTGAGAACGGAGTAAGTAAAGCTCTTTTTGAAAGAGGTCTATGCTTGCCCAGTGGTTCCAGTCTAGAGATTGAAGATTTGGAAAGAGTTTGTGGAATCATTAAAAACCTATTCAAATGATCAAGGAATTCTTTTTTAGAACCGGTAAGCGCTATGCCTCAAAATGGACGGTACTTTTAATAGACCTTGGCATTGTTTCGTTTTCGTTTATACTGGCTTATTTTATAAGATTCAACCTGAGTTTTAATTTCGATGTACAACGTTTATGGACTCAGCTTCCTATTGTTGTTCTATTGTTTTTGATTGCTTTTTTAATCTCTGGGAGTTACAAGGGGGTTGTTAGGCATACAGGGATTAAAGATGTTTATGCCATTTTCAACGCAGTTTGTTTGGCCAGTATAGGTGCTATTGCCGTAGTGTTGGCGAATCGATATATGCAATTGGTAGATGGATTTACAATTCCACTTTCCATTATCATCATTAACAGCTTGTTGACCTTTATTGCCCTTTCTGCGTCCAGATATGTTTTTAAAATTGCTTTTGAAAGCTTAATGAACAGAGGAAGGACCCCATCAAAAAACCTCATTATCTATGGTGCGGGGGAATCTGGGATTATTACATATAATACGCTGACCAATCATTCCAAAATGGGAGTTAAGGTCATTGGTTTTGTAGACAATAACCTTCAGAAGGTAGGTAAACAGATAAACGGGGTGAAAGTATTCGATAAATCTATTCTTACCGAAGACTTTGTAAAGTTCAATAACATATCCGAAGTAATTTTTTCTATTCAGACCATCAATCCAAAACAGCTCAGGACATTGGTCAATGAAATTGTTGACCTGCCCGTTAAAGTTAAAATTGTACCTCCAGTTGAGGATTGGATAAATGGGGAGCTAAAGGTGTCTCAGATCAAAAGAGTACAGATTGAAGATCTTCTGGATAGGCCTCCGATTGAAATCAAGAACAGCAAAATTGAAAAAGATTTTGATGACAAGGTGATTATGGTCACCGGTGGGGCAGGATCTATTGGTAGTGAACTGGTACGGCAGATTTGCAAATACAATTACCGATCGTTGATAATAATTGATCAAGCCGAGTCCGCTCTTTACGATTTGCAGCAGGAGTTAAAACAAGCAGGTTTTTTCAATTTTGTTCCTATTGTAAGCGATATTCGGGATAAGAATAAAATGCGTGTTCTGTTCGAACAATACCAACCCAATAGAATATTCCATGCAGCTGCTTATAAGCATGTGCCTCTAATGGAGCAGAATCCTTATGAGGCTGTTAAGATCAATGTGGCAGGTACTAAGACAATTGTCGATCTAGCGTCGGAATATGAAGTGGAAAAGTTTGTTTTTGTTTCTACAGATAAGGCGGTTAACCCAACCAATATTATGGGGGCTTCCAAACGTATTGCCGAAATGTATATCAGCTGTAGACAGCAAGAGGGCAAAACCAAATTTATCACTACTCGATTTGGTAATGTACTTGGTTCTAATGGTTCGGTAATACCATTGTTTAGAAAACAAATTGAAAAAGGCGGCCCACTTACGGTTACCCATAAGGATATTACCAGATATTTTATGACCATTCCCGAGGCTTCCCAATTGGTACTGGAAGCAGGAGCAATGGGTAAAGGTGGAGAAATCTTTATATTTGATATGGGCGAATCGGTGAAGATTATGGATTTGGCCAAGAATATGATTCGTCTTTCGGGATTACATTATCCGGATGATATTGACATAAAAATAACTGGATTAAGACCAGGTGAAAAATTATATGAGGAGCTTTTGGCCAATGGTGAAAATACGCTTCCTACTTACCATGACAAAATAATGATAAGTAAGGTTCGAGACATTGATTACAATAAGGTGCGCAACATGATTGATGAACTTTGTATATCCAATCTTTTCTTTAAGGATAATGTGGTTCAACTAATGAAAAGTATTGTTCCAGAATATATTTCCAACAATTCTGATTTTTGTAAATTGGACAAAAAGAATTCAAATAAGGAGATTAAAAAATCTTCAGAGATTGAATATCCTCAACTCAACAACTAAAAAATGTATATTTCCATGCGCCAAAAAACCAGATTGGTATGTTATTTAGTAATTTCATGCCTAATTTTTTCTTGCACACCTTCCAAAGATGTAGTCTATTTTCAAGATGCCAGTCAGTTTGAAACTTTAGTGGACGATAATACCTTCACAACAAAGTTCAAAGTGGATGATTTGGTCAGTATAAATGTGTCCACTTTGGATCCCGAGGCCAGTGCACCTTTTAACCTCTTTAGGGGAGCGGAAGAAGGAGGAATTCGTCCGGAACAAGTAAATTACTTGGTGGACAAGAACGGTGAGATTGATTTTCCGGTAATAGGAAAGGTTAAGATTGAAGGACTTTCCCCAAGTGAAACTAGAGAATTATTAAGGGAGAAACTCAAGGATTATTTAAAAGACCCTATAATCAACATAAGAATTAGGAATTTTACGGTAACGGTTCTGGGATCAGTCAACAGACCAGGGACTTACCCGATCAATGGCGAGCAAATTACTATAATGGAAGCTTTGGGATATGCTGGCGATATAAATATAAAGGGTAGGCGAGACAATGTAATGGTTATTAGGGACTTCGATGGTACCAAAGTGTACAACAGAATAAACCTTAATAGCAAGGATGCACTTAAATCCCCGGTTTATTACCTTACCCAAAATGATGTTGTCTATGTGGAGCCCAACAAATCCGGGAAAACCCAATCCAGTTTGGACCAGAGAGCAACGATTGCTATTTCTATAATTTCAACCTTGATTACTTCCACGGTAATTCTATTGACAAGAAATTAATTCTAACCTACTATTTGATAAATATTTCAATAAATATTCCCCAAATAAAATGAACAACTCGGATTTGGATTTAAAAGGTATCGTAAAATCTTACACAAAACATTGGAAATGGTTTGCTCTAAGTGTTTTTGTATGTATTGCTTTGGCCATACTATACCTAAGGTATGCGATACCGGAATACAGCGCAACAGCGAAGATTCAAATACTCGAAGAATCCAATGGTGGTTCGGAATTGAGTGTTTTGGAAGACTTGAATTTGTTTTCCTCTGGCAAAACAAAAATGGAGGATGAAATAGAGTTGATCAATGCTAGGGACAACTTTATACGGATTGTCAAAAATCTGGATTTGAATGTTAGGTTTTTTTTACAAGGAAATATTAAGGACGCTGAATTATACAGTCAAAAGTCAAAACCATTTTCAGTAAACTTTTTGGCAAACGATTCCATTATAAGTAATTCCAAGGCTATATTTTTTGTAAAGGTTTATTCGGATACATCATTTGGAATAAGAGAAAAAGAGGACAATCCTGAAAGGAAAATTGAATTTGGTGAAAAATTTAAAACTGAAATTGGCGATATCATTCTTACACCAAATACAAATCTTGAAAATTATAAAAATCGGAACATTAGGGTGACTGTTAGCCCTGTCGATGCCGTTGCTGATTATTACCGTAAAAAAACAAGTGTTCGAGCCAACGACACTAAATTTTCCAATATTATAAATTTAACCTTGAATGATCCTATTCAACAAAGGGCAATAGATATCATTAACTCTTTGATAAACATAAACAATTCCAATGCAGTAAGGGACAAAAAAGAGATTGCGGACAGGACAACAAAATTCATTAATGATAGGATAGCTGAAATATACACGAATCTTTCAAGTGTTGATGAAACTGCCGAAAACTATAAAACAAGTAGGGGAATAGCAGACTTAGGTTCACAATCCAGTGTGAATTTTGATATGAGTGCGGCTGGTGAACAGCAATTACAGGAGGCAAATATTCAGTTGAATATAGCCAGCTCTATGAAAGATTTGATAAGTGATCAAGAAGGCTATGACATCATTCCTACTAATGTGGGATTAAATGATCCCAGTATATCCAATACGGCTCAGCGATACAATGAGCTTGTTGCTCAAAGGAATCGTCTTTTGGAAAGTTCCAACGAAAAAAACCCGGTCATAGTTAAATTGGACCAACAGTTGGAATCCTTAAGAAAAGGTATGCAGTCCAGTTTGAATAATGTGACCAACAACCTTAATTTGCAGGTGAACAGTTTGAGCAAGCAACTTTCTCAGATAAATTCCAGGATATATGCCGCTCCTGGAAATGAACGAGCACTAAGGGACATATCTAGAAAACAACAGACCACGGAATCATTATATCTGTATTTATTGCAAAAAAGGGAAGAGTCTCAAATAACATTCGCATCTGCATCGCCAAAATCTAAAATTGTGGATGCAGCATATGGTTCCAATAGACCCGTATCACCCAAAACAAATGCTATTTATCTTACCGCTTTTATCCTTGGATTGTTATTGCCTTTTTCCATTATTTATGCTAAGGAACTGCTGGACGACAAAGTCCATAACAAATTGGACTTGGAAAAGATTGCTGAGGGAATCCCGGTAATTGTCGAAGTTCCAAAATTGGGCAAAAAGGATGACAAATTGGTCAAAAAAGAAGATAGGTCTGTGTTGGCAGAATCCCTCCGAATATTGAGGACCAACCTTAACTATATTCAAAGATCTAATAAGGCCATTCCCAACAACATTATATTTATCACTTCCAGTGTGCCTGGGGAAGGAAAAACCTTTATATCTTCCAACCTAGCAGCCATATACGCCAATACTGGAAAAAAAGTTCTGCTAATAGGAGCGGATATCAGGAATCCAAAACTTTATGATTTCTTCTCAAGTGATGATGTTGTTCCCGGGAACAAAGCGAAGCCCCGACGCAGTACCAAGGATGGTTTAACAGAATACCTTGTCAATACAAATTTGGATGTGAAAGATATTACCATTCCCTCCCAAGTGAATGAAAATTCCATTGATATTATCTTCTCTGGAAAAATACCGCCCAATCCTACAGAGTTATTAATGAAGGATAGAATGGCGGAACTGTTTAAAAAAGTATCCGAACTTTATGATTATGTGATTGTGGATACAGCACCGTTGATGGTTGTAACCGATACCTTGTTGATCAGCGAATATGCAAGTCAAATTCTTTATGTTGTAAAGGCTGGAGGTACAGAGAAAAAAGTATTGAACTTCCCTGTAAAGCTCAAGGCTGAAGGTAAACTCAAAGGTTTGTCCTTTGTGGTCAACAATGTAAAACAGGCAAACCTTGGTTATGGTGGTAAGTACGGTTATGGTTATGGAAAAACCGTTAAAAAATGGTGGAAATTTACTTAATCAATAAAAAGTTTGAATCGTATTTTCAATAATAGGTAGTAATCGATTCAAGGTTTTTTTTGAAACCTTTATTTCTTTTAACAACCCTAGCTGTCTTATGTTATGGACATCGGTTCCAACAAAATCTATTAAATCGTCTTTTAATAATTTTTCGGCAATCTTATGTACTTCTGAACCATAGGATTCTGAACTTAGGGAAAGCAAGTTAAGTTGGAATAAAATACCGTTTGACTTCATGGAAGGGTACTTGCCATACTTTCCATGGTAGTACATGTATCTTTCTGGATGGGCTAAAATTGGAAAATATTTGTGTTTAGCGATTTGCTCAACAGCGGCATCAAAATTAAAAGAAGGCTGTAGATAGGACATTTCAATAAGTAGATACTCGGTTCTTAACGGCATTACTTTTTGATACTCCAAAACATTTTCAAAGTTATCATCGATCATGTGCTCCGCTGCACAATCAATATTAAAGTCGGACAACCCTTTTCTTTTCAGTTCAAAAGTCAGTTGCTTATATGCATCTTCAATGCTTTTTGGGGTATTGTCATAATGGTTGTGCATAATATGGGGGGTGCATATAAAATTGGTAGCACCAAACTCTGCAAAACCATCCAGCAAAGCTATGGATTCGTCCACTGTTTTTGCCCCATCATCAATACCTGGAAGTATGTGGTTATGTATATCCACCAAGCCGTGTAAATAATCGGCCAAATATCTCTTTCTTTCAAAAAAACTGAACATGCATAAAATTTGGACTGCAAAGATAATGGATCTATAACCTCATTTAATATGATAATGGTCAAATATAATCCTGCATAATACACCAAAATAAAAAACCGGCCTATAATTAGGCCGGCTCGATAGATTCACTACTCAATGTATTTTTTAACTAAACTCAGGAACTAAGATAAGGCTTAATTGAATCCAGTAAGATTAACAAAAGATCAAAAAGGTTAATGAAAGATTAATAGGGTTAACCAAGAGGTAAATAGCTGGCAAATTTTTGTTTATTTAGCGGTATGTTGACCAAGAGAAACCTGTATGTCTTTGTTTTTGTGATTGCTGTAATAGGTCTTTTGGTGGTACAGTACCAATATTTACGGGTAGGTCTGGGATTGGCAAAAGCCCAATTTTCAGATAAAATCGATAAGGCAAGGGAAAACATCAACAGTGAACTATCCGAAGTAAACTCTTTAACCTATACCCTTGGAAATACTATTCGAAAGGATACATCCGAGGTAAAAATAGGCTTGGACAGTCTCGAGAAAGCATCCCAATACTATTTGAATGATTATATCTCCTATCAATTAAATGTTTCAGGAATAGACGCACCTTTTTCCTACACTCTGTATTCCCGTGATTCCATAACCTATTTGAGCTCCATACGGCCGCATCTCAAAGCGCAGGATAATTTAACCTATCCCATGAAAATTGAAGGATATCTGCCAGAGTTGCTTCAAAAGGAAATCATTCTTGAAATAGGGTTTGAAGATTTGAACAAATACTTTTTAGGCCAATTAAGAGGGTTGATCATTCCCGGTCTCTTGTTTCTACTGCTGATAATTATAGTGGTAGTTTGGGTGCTTAAATCATTTTACTTGCAAAGAAGTATGATTACAACCACAAATGATTTCATCAATAACCTTACGCACGAACTCAAAACCCCGGTTTTTTCCATCGGATTGGCGAGCAAAATTTTGGAAGAGGATGTTCCAGAAAACAAAAAAGCTGTTGTAGAGCTCATTCGCAAGGAATCGGATAGATTGAAAACACATATCGACAAGGTATTGGAATTGGCCAGTATGGAGTCGGGTAAAAAGTTATTGCAGTTTCAAGAAATCGACTTTAGGCCTGATTTAAAAAGGATATGTGAGAGTTTCGCCATTCTTGCCGAGCATAACAATGCCATTGATTTTGGTTATGAATTGGAGGAGAGGCCTTATCACATCCGTGCCGAAAAGTTCCATTTGGAAAATGTAATTGGAAACCTTTTGGAAAATGCACGAAAATATTCAGACGACCCCAAGGTTAAATTAACTTCCTATACAAGCAAGGGAAGACTGTTGATAAAAATCTGCGACAATGGCCCTGGTATATCCCAAGAGGACATTAAAAAAATTTTCAGTAAATACTACAGGGTGAAAAATGGAGATGTACACAAGGTAAAGGGATATGGACTGGGCCTATATTACGTACAAAAGATCATTAAAATGCACCGCGGTAAAATCTCGGTGGAAAGCGAATTGGGAAAAGGAACAACATTTTTACTATCCCTAAAATTGACCAAAAATGGATAAAACATATAAATTACTTTTGGTAGAGGACGATAATGCCCTAGGGTACTTGCTCTCGGAATATTTGGGAATGAAAGGATTTTCCATTACGTGGGCCAAAGATGCTACGGAAGCCTTGGTAAAAACAAAAACCAATGTCTTCGACCTCGCCATTTTGGATGTAATGCTGCCGGATATGGACGGATTTGAATTATCACAGAAAATAAAAAGCATCAATCCAGAACTGCCTTTTATCTTTTTAACCGCCCGTTCACTCAAAATAGATGTTTTAAAGGGATTTTCATTGGGAGCCGTTGACTATCTTAAAAAACCAATTGATGAGGAAGAACTGGTGGTACGTATTAATGCACTCTTATCCAGATTGGTTGCCGATGAAGAGCAAGAAGCCCATGTCTCCCAATACGAAATAGGGGAGTATGTACTGAATATGGATAATTTTGAACTTAGCTTTAAAGGGCAGCCCATTAAACTGACAGGGAAGGAGTTCGATCTTTTGGCCCTTTTGGCCAAAAACAAAAACCAATTGTGTACCCATAAAGAAATCTTGACAACCGTTTGGGACAAGAACGATTATTTCAACAAAAAAAGCCTTAATGTTTTTATTTCTCATTTAAGAAAACATCTAGCTCAAGACCCTAAATTGAGTATCGTCAACGTTAGCCGAAGAGGTTTTATGCTACGTGTTGAAGAAGATTGATGGATTGTTGTGGCGTGATTTTTGTGCTGATAATAGAAAATTAGGTTACTCATTTGTCATATGTTCAAATTTTTTAAATATCCCTCTTCAAGGCCATCGCTCCACCAGTTGGACCATTTATACGGGCACACCATTTGCAAATGCCCATTACAAGAACAAATTTCCTATTGTCAACGACTTATTGAAAGATCGGAATTCCAGCTCCAACAATCTTGCCCTAAAAAGGATTATAACCATTTTAAGTGTCTTATCGATGCCGCCAATAAGGAAATTAAAAGATTAAATTCTAAAAGGATATCCTAAGAGGTTGGTTGTTTGCGTGTTTGGAAAAACGTGATTCCTATTTTATAAAAACGCCTCAAAAAGCAGTAACTTTAAGGTTGAAAATTAGACTCAATGAAAAAATCAATCCTTATTCTAGCCCTGTTTTCAATTTGTATTAATGCATTTGCCACCGACACCAAAATTATTGTCCGGGCAAAGGCAAAAGATGCCAAGTTTATAGGTAGCTCCATTGGAGGGGCACATATTATCGTTAGAAACACTTTAAACGGGCATATCTTGGCAGAAGGGGAAACCACCGGTAGCACTGGAAATACCGACCTTATTATGAGAAGCCCCCATGAACGTTATACCCAACTGTCCGATGATAAGACAGCTGGTTTTTTAGCGGTTGTGGATATTGATGAACCAACTTTTGTGCAAATAGAAGTAAGATCTCCCATAAACAAAAGAAATGCTCAAATACACGCTAGTACTCAAATATGGCTTATCCCGGGCAAGGATATTTTGGGTGATGGGATAGTGGTTGAAATACCCGGTTTCGTTATTGATATCTTAAAACCCAATACGCATCAATATATTCCACTGGACGCTGTTCCCGAATCAGGTTTGCCCATCGAAGCCAATATCGTAATGATGTGCGGGTGCCCTATTCAAAAAGACGGTCTCTGGGACTCCAATCTTATGGAAGTAAAAGCCATGGCGAAAAAAGATGGCGAAGCATATAAGGAAGTAACGTTGAACAATCCTGAACAGAATACCTTTAAAGGTAATTTGGAAATTAAAGAAGCAGGTTACTATCAAATAACAGTGTATGCCTATAATTCCAAAACAGGTAATACCGGAGTTGAAAAAATCAATTATATAATAAGGGAATAAAATCTACTTTGTCTGGGTTTTTAAAGCAATATTGATTGGGTAGGTGAAAATCGGTACCTTTTACATGTAAAATACCAACCAGCTTGTTATGAAAAATAGCATTGTGTTCTGCCTGTTTCTGTTGATACTAGGTTCAGCTTGTAATCCGAAACCCAAAATTGATTTACTGGAGGAAGGAATCCCCCTAAAGATGGCGGAATTTCGCAAAGAGCAGATTTCAAATGTAGTGTATACCCTATCTTTTGATATCCCTGAAGAAAAAGCGACGCCCATATCTTCCCAGCTACAGTTGAATGCGGATATCAATGACCTTTCGCAACCACTGTACCTTGATTTTAATGCAGAGCCTTCTTTACTGAAAACTATTCATGTGAATGGTGAAGAGCAGCAGATCAATCATCAGAAGGAGCATATCATTGTTGCGGATAATCTTGAAAAAGGCACCAATACCATCGAAATAACTTTTGATGCAGGAGAGCTATCCTTAAACCGAAATGAAGAATATTTATATACCCTTTTGGTTCCGGACAGGGCCAGTACGCTTTTCCCTTGTTTTGATCAACCCAACATCAAAGCACGTTATAATTTGGATGTGACTGTTCCTGAAAATTGGAAGGTTTTGTGCGGAGCACCCTTGAAGGAGAGTATTAAAAAGGAAGGTAAGGTCCAGTATATTTTTGATCAAAGTGATTTGATGAGTACCTATTTATTCTCGATGGTTGCTGGTAAGTTTGAATCTGTTACCGAGAACCCTGGAATATTTGACATGACATTGCTGTACCGTGAAACGGATACGGCAAAAATAGACTATAGTGTTCCCACCATTTTTGATCTGCACCAAAGGTCCATAGATTTTTTGAAGGATTATACTCGGTACGAATTTCCCTTTCAAAAATTGGATTATGCTGCCATACCAGGTTTTCAGTATGGAGGGATGGAGCATGTAGGGGCAATTCAATACCGACAATCCTCTATTTTTCTGGATGAGAGTGCTACGGAACGCCGGCGCATGGGAAGTGCAAAATTGATTGCCCATGAAACCTCCCATATGTGGTTTGGTGATTTGGTGACCATGGACTGGTTCAACGATGTTTGGATGAAAGAGGTCTTTGCCAATTTTATGGCAGATAAGATCATCAACCCAACCTTTCAGGATATTAACCATAGTTTACAGTTTATGATTTCCCATTATCGAGGGGCTTATGGAGAGGATAGGACCAGGGGTACCAATCCAATCCGACAGGACTTGGATAATTTGAAGAATGCTGGGAGTCTGTATGGTGGTATTATATACAATAAGGCACCTATTATGATGCGCCAACTGGAAGCGGCTATTGGGGAGAAGGCATTCCGAGATGGGATAAGGGAATATATTTCGACATACGCTTACGAAAACGCCACGTGGACCGATTTGGTCAATATTTTGGATAAGCGTACGCCCAAAGATTTAAAAACATGGAGCGATGTATGGGTGAACCAATCAGGAAGACCCATTTTGGAGCAAAACATTGATTATTCAGATGGAAAAATCACAGATTTTACGATTTCCCAGCATGCTGAAGATGGAAGCGATAAACTATGGGCTCAATCCTTCGAGATAACATTGATATTTCCAGACAGTTCACGAACCATTCCGGTAACAATTTCTGAAAGTAATGTAGAGGTCAATTTAGCTGTAGGCTTGCCAAAGCCAGAGGCTATAATCTATAACTCCAATGCCTTTGGGTATGGAGTCTTTCCGTTAAACGAATCAGACTTACAGATTATTCCAACATTGAAAGACGAAGTAGCTCGCGGTTATGCCTATCTCAACACTTACGAAAATGTATTAACGGGAAATATTGCCCCATCAAAGGCTTTGGACCTGTATATGGAGGGTATTTTCCATGAGCAGAACGAATTTGTTCATGGGATGATGTGTGGGCAGGCAAGTGGTCTGTTCTGGAACTTTTTAAATGAAGCACAACGTGCGGAGAAACAAACTTTGATGGAAGAAGTACTATGGAAAGGACTTTTGGACACCAAGTATGGCTCCAACATCAAAAAAAACATATTTGGACTTTGGAAAGGTTTAGCATACACCGATAGTGCCAGGGAAAAAATGTACAGTATCTGGAATAAGAGTATCCAAATCCCGGATTTAAAGCTAAATCAAGATGATTATACCAATATGGCCATGTCCTTGGCATTATATGAGCACAGCCAAGCGGAAAAGGTTTTGGAAACGGCCAAAGCCCAGTTGAATAATCCGGACAAAATTGAGCGTTTCGAGTTTTTAAGGCCTGCGCTATCTTCCGATGTTGCTGTGAGGGATACCTTTTTTGAGTCCTTTAAAGATGCCAAAAACCGTGAAAAGGAATCTTGGGTAACCACAGCTTGTGGATATATTCATCATCCTTTGCGCCAAAAAACGGCAATTAAACAAGTACCTTTGGCTTTGGATTTACTTGAGGAAATACAGAAAACAGGAGATATTTTCTTTCCAAAAAGATGGCTTTCTTCCACCGTGGGACAATATCAATCCCAAGAAGCTTTGGAGTATGTGGAAAAGTACCTCAAAGAACATCCAAACGTTAATTCTTCCTTAAAAGGAAAATTACTTCAAGCCACGGATGATCTCTATCGGTTTAACCGATTGTTGTAGTCCTACTTTTCAGGTAAATACAGTTTATAGGTATTGCTCTTTGTATTGATTTTATCCAAGTGCCCCATAAATTTCTTATCCTTTGTTATAATATGAACATGAACAAAACTTTTTGACCCGGTAAATACCCCTTGGTGATGTTGTGAGTAGAAACCAACGATTTCTCCCTTGGTATTTTTAAATGAAAACTTTTGTGATTTTATACCTTCCCGATAGCCCTCTACATCAGGCAAACGAGGAGTTACGATATGTGCCGTTAAAGCATCAAATTCACCTTTGATCTTAAATGCAAAAGGAAGGTCCATATCATACCCATTTTCTTTGGCAATGGACGCTACCTTTTTCTGAATGTCATGAACGCTGTTAAAGTCTCCTTCAATTTTAAAAGCATTCCATTTGCGAACATTGGAATACACGAAAAACGGTGATTTTATGTTCCAATTCTCACCGATTTCATATAGCCCTTCCTCAAAGGCCGAGGCATAATAGGGTTTACCATCCACCACGGTAATTTCCCCTTTCATTTTATCGTAAGGCCCCATGCCGTACAAATGGTCTTTGGATGAAATCGTGTCCAGTGAGATGTTAAGGTCATACGTATTTCCCATAGCCTTCATAGCACCGACGGTATTTACTTTTGGTGTTTGTGCATGCAACGGTACCGAAACTAAAATAATGGCTAGGGTTAGATAGAAATTCTGGATGGTCATGTGTTTTTCTTGGTTAAAAAATTATGTTGAAAAGATAGCCCGAAACAATGATACAGAGCATCACCACTCCAAAGAATATCCCGATTAATTTAATGGTCATTACTTTTTTAAGGAGCATGGCCTCTGGAAGCGATAGGCCCACAACCCCCATCATAAATGCAATTGCTGTTCCCAAGGGAATCCCCTTATCTACCAAAACCTGAACAATAGGCAATATCCCGGAAGCATTGGAATACATCGGTACCGCTAAAATAGTAGCGATGGGAACCGCAAAAAGATTGTCCTTGGCCATATATTTTTCAAAAAAGCCTTCTGGAATATAGCCGTGCATAAGTCCACCTATGGCTATACCGATAATCACATATGGAAGAACTCCTTTTAATATCTTCAAGGCTTCGTCCCAAATAATGGGCAATCGTTGTTTAAATGACTGCTTTTCCTCTTCAAACCTTTCTTGGTCTCTTTGTGCATTGGCCAGAACCTCTTTTACCCATGGCGTAAGAAACTTTTCCAACTTCAGCCTTTGAAGAATCAATCCAGATATGGTTCCCAATAATACGCCGCTCAAAACATATAAAATTGTTGTTTTCACTCCAAAAAGTCCTACAAAAAGACCAATGGCCACTTCGTTCACCAAAGGTGATGTAACCAAAAAAGCAAAAGTGACTCCCAATGGAATTCCTCCTCTCACAAAACCAATAAATAGGGGTACGGAAGAACAGGAACAAAATGGAGTGACCACTCCAAACAGGCTGGCCATAAAATATTCAGTCCCATACAATTTATTCCTGGAAAGATAATTTTTTACCCGGTCTATGGGGAAATAGCTGTTGATGATTCCCATTAAGAACACTACGGTAAACAGTAACAACAATATTTTGATACTGTCATAGATAAAGAAGTCCAAGGCCTTGGCTAAATGGTCTTCGGGGTTCATTCCAAAGACATGATATACCAACCATTGGGCCATATGTTCGAGCCAATCAAACATTCAAGTTGTTTTGGAATTTATTGCAAAGTAGCAAGGACTTCTTCATTAGATGGAACACGCCCTTTTAGTACAACATTTCCGTCTACAACCAAAGCTGGGGTCATCATAACATTAAATTTCATGATTTCCGCTATATCCTCCACTTTCTCTATTGTGGCATCAATTTGGTTTTGATCTACAACATCTTTAACAACATTGGTAAGCTTTTGACATTTGGGACAACCAGTTCCCAAGATTTGAATGGAATGCTTCATCGTTTTTTGGTTCAATTTGATAGTAATTATCAGATTCAATCGTAAATTTACGATGATACAAAAAGGAATACTGTGATATTTGTCACATAGGAAGCTAAAGGTAAAAATCCCAAATGGTGATAGTTATTTCAAACTATAAAAAAATATACATCTGACTCATTCGTTTTGAGACAAGAGTTGTCTTGAGAATGGAATCCTAAAGAGAATACGTTTTACATTGACTCGTTATAAAGTGGTGTTCATTCCAAATACTCTTTGAGGCATTCAATTTTGGACGAGTTCCTCAATCGGGCCAAAGCTTTTACCTTTATTTGTCTTACCCTTTCGGTTGTCAAGTCCAAATTAAGGGCAATTTGTTCCAATCCCATAGTATCGTTGGTGCCAATGCCAAAGTACATTTTAATGATATACGCCTCACGATAATTCAGTATTTCCAAAATATCATTTAGCTCCAATTTTAATGAACCTTTGAGTAAGTTCTGCTCAGGACCAATGGTATCATCAGAGTGCATGATATCGTGCAAGTTGAAACCTTCCTCCCCAACTTTTAACGATTCATCCATGGAAATGGGCCAAGAAGAATGTTTTAAACAAAGTCGAATCTCTGATAGTGATGAATCTATTAATTCGGATATTTCTTCTGCTGTGGGAGTTCTTTGGTTGACTTGTTCGAAATGGGAAGAAGCTTGGTTGATTTTATTGATGACGTTTATTTTGTTCAGTGGTAACCGAACCATTCTTGATTTTTCGGATAGCGCCTGTATAATGCCTTGACGAATCCACCAAACGGCATAGGAAATAAATTTAAAACCGCGGGTTTCATCAAATTTTGTGGCAGCTTTGACCAATCCAAGGTTCCCCTCATTGATAAGGTCGTGAAGATTCATCCCTCTTGACTGGTATTGTTTGGCTACCGAGACCACAAACCTCAAATTGGCGGATACTAATTTCTCCAGTGCAGGAATATCTCCATCTCTGATTCGAATCGCTAATTCGACCTCTTCTTGTTCCGTAATCATTGGTATACGGCTTATATCGCTAAGATATATGGTAAGGGAAGGGGTATCCCTTTTGGTAATCTGTTTTGATATGGATAGAGGTCTCATAGTATTTCTTTTTCATTAGGTCTTTGTCCTTACATATATGAGGTTTCCATTACCCTTGGGATTTTTTCTGGAACCTATCTCTATTTGATCTAAGGACTTGACCATAGGTGTTAATTTTCGGAACCCATAATTCCTTGAATCAAAATTGGGGTGCTTTTTTTGGAGCAGCGTACCAACTTCGCCCAAGAATGCCCAGCCTTCTTCATCTTCCACGTCGGCAATGGTGGTAAGAATCAGGTCAATTACCTTAGGGGTTATTTTGTCGATCTTATTCTTATCGTTCTTTTGGGGAGTGTTGGATTCTCCTAATTGCGGTTTATGCAGTATTTCTAGATAAATAAATTTATCGCAGGAAACAATAAAAGGGTCAGGTGTCTTTCTTTCCCCAATACCAAATACTGTCATTCCAGCTTCCCTTAGGCGAATGGCCAGTCTTGTAAAGTCACTATCACTGGATACCAAGGCAAAACCATTTACCTTTCCAGAATAGAGGATGTCCATAGCATCTATGATCATGGCACTATCCGTGGAGTTTTTGCCTGTGGTGTACCCATATTGTTGAACTGGGGTAATGGCATTTTTAAGAAGAACATCTTTCCATTTCACCAAACTTGGTTTGGTCCAATCCCCGTAGATTCTTTTAATACTGGGGTTACCATACTTTGCAATCTCCTCCAACATCTCTTTGACATATTTGGAGGGAATATTATCGCCATCGATTAAGACGGCAAGGTTTAAATCTTTATCCATAAAATTACTCCTCGTTCCTTTTCATGTACTCATTTTTATAGACAGCCTTTGCAAGAAGCTCCCTTTTTTCTTTGGATTTTTTGGTAAACTCTTGATTGCTCCTAATGTTTTTCAATTGTTTAGTGTTTCGAACTTTATTTCTATATCTTTTTAAAGCTCTTTCAATGTTCTCACCAGGAACCAATTTAATTTTAAGCATATTTAATTTTTAAGCTATTATTTTGAATACGGCCATCGAACATACTTTTTAGGGCATACTGTTCCTTTTCAAGGAAATCCGTTTGATTCCTTGACCAAAATAATTTTAGACTTTGGCCCCATTGGCCTTTTTTGAGGGGATATTGTTACAAGCAAAAAATAGTAAGATGCGACTCTGGATAATTCTGAAAAGTAATGGAGAGCTATCTTTTATTTAAGGATTGAGCAATCGTTGTCCTTAATACATAATGGAATGTAAAGGAAAGGATTTAAATTGAGAGTAAACCTGTTTATTCCATTTATTTTGAAGGGACATCTTCCATTTATTGTTGAAAATAAACCGATTGGTGCTCGTTGTTTGATTACTTTCCGATGCAGAAATTGGAAAAAATATTGCCCAATAGATCATCTGTGGTCACACTTCCTGTGATTTCTCCCAAATGATATAATGCTTGACGGATATCGATGGCCATTAAGTCGCTGGAAAGCTCCATATCCAGACCTTCTTTTACTTTTTGGATTTCCTCCAAGGCTTTGAGCAAGGCATCATAATGTCTACTATTGGTCACAATGGTGGTGTCGCCGCTCAATGCACCTGAATCCACTAAAGAAAGAAGCCTGCTTTCCAGTTCGGAAATACCTTCTTTGTGTTTTGCGGAAAGGAATAGCACATCGGGTATTTCTGATTGGATTTTTTCTTTTTGATTTGGATTTAAGAGGTCCATTTTGTTGCAGATGGGCAACAATTGTTTGTTGGGATAACGTTGCTGTATTTGTTCCAATTCAGATTTGTCAAAATTCATTCCTTCGAAAAGATAAATAATGAGCCGTGCCTTTTCAATTTTCTCGAAAGTACGTTCAATACCAATTTTTTCAACAACATCTTCGGTTTCACGGATTCCGGCCGTGTCAATAAACCTAAAACCGATGCCTTTTATGCTGATATGGTCTTCGACCGTATCTCTTGTGGTACCCGCGATTTCACTAACGATGGCTCTTTCCTCGTTCAACAAAACATTGAGCAGGGTTGATTTTCCCACATTGGGTTGCCCTACAATGGCCACTGGAATTCCATTTTTGATTACGTTGCCCAAGGCGAAGGAATCAATTAATTTTTTAAGGACGCTACTGATTCTGGTAAGCAGTTCGTTGAACTGGGTTCTGTCGGCGAATTCAACATCTTCTTGGGAAAAATCGAGTTCCAGTTCAATAAGCGAAGCGAAATTCAGCAGTTCTTGTCTTAGTTCTTGAATTTCGTTACTGAATCCACCGCGCATCTGTTGCATGGCAATGTCGTGGGCAGCTTCACTATCGCTGGCAATCAAATCGGCCACAGCTTCCGCTTGACTGAGATCCATTTTACCGTTAAGAAAGGCTCGTAGCGTAAACTCCCCTGCTGATGCCGAACGGCAGCCATTGCGCAACAACAACTGAATAATCTGTTGTTGGATAAAAGGGGAGCCGTGACACGAAATCTCCACCACATTTTCACCTGTGTAGGAATGTGGCCCTTTAAAAATGGACACCAATGCCTCATCCAGAATTTTATCACCATCAACAATATTTCCCAAATGGATGGTATGGCTTTTCTGTTCCACCAATTTTTTACTTTTGATAGACTTGAACAATTTGTCCACCAAGGTGATGGCATCCGGTCCTGAAACGCGGATTACGGCAATGGCCCCTGTTCCAGAAGGGGTCGCCAAGGCTACGATGTTATCTGTGTACGACATGGGTGCAAAAGTACAAATTAGCTGGTGTTTGTAACATTTTTAGTGATTTGTATACTAATAAGATGAATCATCAAAATCAATCAAAAATGGAAGTTATAAATCAAAAAGCAGTTAGAACGGACAACACTTTGTTGGCTGTAACACACCTGACTCAATTATTGGGCTACGCCATTGGCTTCGGGAGCCTTATCGTTCCCTTGATCATTTGGTTGTCATCCAAAGATAGGGTAGAGGGAATGAACGAACACGGAAAGGCCATCATCAATTTTCAGATCAGCCTTATTCTTTATATCATCATCAGTATTCCGGCCATTTTACTTTTGGGCTTGGGTATATTGGGCTTGATAGGGGTAGCAATCATTGGGTTTATATTGCCTATCGTTAATGCAGTCAAGGCCTCAAATGGTGAATCTCCGTCGTATTTTATGACGATTCGGTTTTTGTCTTAAGCGGTATCTTTCAAAAAAAAGCATATAATATTTTGGTTTGTTATTACTAACCTTGGATTTTTGTTCATCTATATGGATAAAATTGTATCATTGGATGAAAAAGAGTCTTTATGCTGTCATTAAATAGGCTTAGGAAAGATATATTTTGGATTATTGACCGGCTAAAAGGTAGTCCAATAAGGCAGCATTACTTGGAAATACAATATTTGTGGAACAACTCTTCAGGTAGAGAAGCCATTGCAATACGAGAGCAAAACCTATCCAAATTGTTATATCATGCAGTGAATACTACAACTTTTTACAAAGCTTATGGCAATTATGATTCTTTACAGGAATTTCCAGTGATCAATAAAAATGTTATTCTAGAAAATTATAATGAATTTAAGTCATCCAAGTTTAGGAAATCCGAGCTACACAAGGCTTCCAGCAGCGGGTCTACTGGAACTCCATTTACAATTTTACAGGATTCCACCAAACGGGACCGAAATACAGCAGATGCCATTTACTTTTTAGAACTGGCGGGAGGCAATCTGGGAGATAAGCTTTTTTATTTGAAGTTATGGGATTATAAAAATCAAAAAAGCTGGTTGACCAATAGATTTCAAAATATTTATGCCCACAATGTAATGGATTCCAGCAAAGAAGATATGGAGATATTGGTTAAAGCGCTGGAGAACTATAAATCGGGTAAAATCATAATTGGTTATCCATCATTTTTTGAAGAACTTGCTAGTTACTTATCAAGTTTGGCTAAAGGACTGGAATTTGCAAACATTAATACCATTATTTCCATTGCAGAGAGCTTAAAGGATAAAGAGAAAGCATTATTGGAAAAATATTTTCACTGTAGGGTGTTTGAACGTTATTCCAATCAAGAAAACGGAATATTGGCTCAGGAAACACTTGGCAACCCCGATAGATTACGTCTTAACTGGGCCAGCTATTATTTTGAAGTTTTAAAAGTAGGCTCCAATGAGCATGTAAAAGCGGGAGAAGTTGGAAGATTGGTTGTTACGGACATTTATAATTATGCCATGCCAATGATTCGTTATGATACTGGAGATATGGTGGTTTATGAAGAGGATGAAAATTTGGATTATCCCTATATATCTTCTGTGTTCGGTAGACGCATGGATACTATTTTTGATACTGAAGGAAATGTTGTTTCCCCGCATGTTTTCTATATGGTGCTTGATTTTGGAGACATAAGGCAATACCAGTTTATTCAAGTTGACAATAAGTCTTATTTGTTTAAACTAAATGCAAAGAAGCAAACTGTTGATGAAACGAAGATCGTTAGCTACTTTAAAAAGGTTTTAGGTGATAGTGCAATATTCCAATTTGAATACGTGGAAGGGATTCCTTTATTGTCTTCTGGAAAGCGAAAAAAAATAGTGAATGAATATAAAAAAAGCTAGAGCATTGCTCTAGCTTTTTTTTATTCAATGGAATTTTATTTTGAAGATATATTAATCATCCTCGCCTTCTGAACAAACCACGGCATGGGCTATTACATATATTTCTCCGGAAAGGTCATCTTCAATGTAATATTGACCTGGAGCAACTGTTGATTCTCCGTTATCTTGTGGGAACATTGTGCTACCAGCATACGTATGGGTTTCTGTGACTTCATAAGCATCATCGATATTGTATGTTACGGAAACTTCCCCACCAACATAACTAACATCAACTGTACCTACCAATTCTCCTTTGCTTATATCACATTGACCAGCACCTGCATAAATCTCGTAAGATTCCTCAGTTCCGTCGACCAATGGGCCAATAGTCCATCCCCAACGATTGAATCCTTCTCCAATAAAACATGTGTTGCCATCATTACCTCTGGCAAATGCAGTTTCGCAAGATGGCTCTGGTTCACAACCTACGGGGATTGTAACAATAATACTTTGTGTTCTTCCTGTTGGAAGTAAAACTATGGCCATAAGCTCTCCGCCAATTGGTTCGTATCCCTCGCCATTGGCAATTGCAGCATCAACTATTTGCTGTCCTTTTTCAACACTCCAGTCATCACCTAAAAAGGCGCAAGCTATACAGTTTTGGTCGTCCAAGAGCTCCCAAATGGCCCATTGGATATCACCAAATGTATAACCCTGGCTAATAAAATCTTGGTTTATAATCCAATTTACTAAATCAAAGTTGTCTGGGTTTTCAAAAGCACCGACTGGGAGGTCTGAATAACTTGAATATACTATATAGTCAAAACATTCATTTGGTCCAAGTGATAAATCCACATCAACACACCAAGCAGCATAATCGCCAGCAAGTTCTGTGTCGTTAATTGTCAAATCGAAATATGCTCCCAACAAAGTACCTTCCCCTTTGGCGGTTGTACATGCATTTATCATTTCAGGCAATGATGGAAATAAATCAACAACACAATCTTCTTCTTTATCGTCCTTGATTTTTTCAGCCTTAACTTTTCCTTTTCCTGCAACTGCTTCCAAATCTTCACCTACAGGTTCTACCTGACAAGCAAAGAAGCTAAGCGTTAAAATTGCAAGCGTAGCTAGTGTTAATTTTCTCATGATCAATAGTTTAAGGTTTTGTTTAATCTTGTTAAAATTATCTAAAATCTTAACACTTAAACCATTTAGGCGATGAACGATAGAATTCATCGACAAACCACATGAATTTGAAATTAACCCTTGTGAATCAGCAAGTTGCGTAGGAATTTACTTTAGTTATTCAGCATAACGGGCATTACCAACATGGTCACATGCTCGCCTTCGTCCAATCCATCGATAGGGGTAAGGATTCCTGCTCTGTTCGGCAAACTCATTTCCAAAGAAACTTCATCAGAAGACAAATTGTTCAACATTTCCAAAAGAAATCTGGAGTTGAAACCAATTTGCATATCGTCTCCTTGGTAAGAGCAGGACAATCTTTCTTCCGCTTTATTGCTGTAATCCACATCTTCTGCGGAAATATTCAATTCTGCGCCCGCAACTTTTAAGCGTATCTGGTGTGTGGTCTTGTTCGAGAAAATGGAAACCCTTCTAACAGAGCTCAAAAATTGATTTCTGGCAATTGTCAATTTGTTTGGGTTTTCTTTTGGAATTACCGCTTCGTAGTTCGGGTACTTTCCATCAATTAGGCGACAAACCAATTCCGTATTGTCAAAATAGAATTTTGCGTTGCTATCATTGTATTCGATGGTAACTTCGGATTCTGAACCTGCCAAAATACCTTTCAACAAGGTCAATGGTTTTTTCGGCATAATGAATTCCGCCACTTCGGAAGCTGAAACATCTTGCCGTTGATATTTGACCAGTTTATGGGCATCTGTGGCCACAAAAGTTAAATTCTCTGGGGAGAACTGGAAAAACACACCGCTCATTACGGGGCGAAGGTCATCGTTTCCTGCGGCGAAAATGGTTTTGTTGATGGCAGTGGCCAAAATATCGCCCAATAGGGTAGTGGAGCTCGGGTTGGAGACCTCCACCGCTTTGGGGAATTCTGCGCCATCGGCATATGCCAAGGCATATTTACCGTGGTTGGAACTGATTTCCACCGTGTTGTTGTCCTCAACCACAAAAGTCAAGGGTTGTTCTGGAAATGTTTTCAAAGTATCCAACAACAAACGGGCAGGAACGGCAATGGTTCCCTCGGAATCGGAATCCACTTCCAAAACCGTACTCATCGTAGTTTCCAAATCGGATGCGGAAACCGTTAGTTTACTTTCCTTAAGGTCGAACAAAAAATTATCCAGGATGGGCAAGGTGTTGCTATTGTTGATAACTCCCCCCAAAACCTGAAGCTGTTTCAATAAATATGTACTGGATACGATAAACTTCATCAACGAAATACTTTAGTATGGTTGCCTTTTTGGCAATTTCTCCCTGTAAAAGGGCCTATAAAATCAATAAAAACAAATATATCCCAAATGGAATTAGCAGAGAAACAAATTTATCAACAGCTAAGCAGTAAACTTGCGTTTTCTGTAATAGCCAAAAAACAACCCGAACAACAATGTTAAAACCACTGGAAATCCAATGTTTACAAGCTGCCACTTCGTTTTTTGTTCAGCTATCTTTTTGACATCCAAGAGCGGGATGGCCACTTTCTTATTTCGAATGTTAATAAGCCCCGTGTTGTCCAACAGGTAATTTGTGCTGTTCACCAAAAATTCCTTGTTGCCGTAGAAGTTACTGGTCCATTTGTCGTACCCCAACTCCAAAGGTCTGCCATTGCGCAGTTGATTTTTGATAACGTCCCCGTCCGAGATGACGATCATCTTGTTCTCGGGACCTTCTTCTTTGGTATTTTGAAGTTTTAAAGGTTTTACCCTGTTCTTGTACATTGAGGTGAAATTTCCTTCTATCAATACCGCCAAAGGCAAATTGCCGTTGTTGTACGTTGCTTGATCGGGTTGTTGATTGATCATATCCAAACTGACCACTCGCGGAATCCCGTCGGTCTTGGAAAGCGGCGAACTCTGCAACAGGATAGTTTTGTTGTATTCGTTTTCCAATACGTCCATTGGACTGGTGAACTGGAATCGTACCGCTTCAATGTTGGTATTGATGGGATGATTGTTTTGTGAAAACACCATCGGGTAATAAAACCAGGGTAGGGGATTGTACTGTGAATCATTTCCTTCTCCAGTGGCCAAAACAATTTGGGTAAAATAGAGGTCATTTACCAAAACTGGATTGATGCGCACCCCATATTTGAAGAACAAATCTTTCAAATTCAGGTCTCTGGGAATGGCGATGGCCTCTCCGCCACCGGCATAAATGCTGTCCATTTCCATATTTACTTGATCTATCATCCAAATGGATTTGCCTCCTTGAACCATATATTGGTCCATTACATATTTTTCTTGATCGGTAAACGCCTCCGTAGGCTTAGCAATCAAGGCCAAGTCAAAGTTTTTTAACTGATCCAAAACGTTTTGCGGATTGGAAGCTACGGAATCCAATGTGATGGCGCCAATGTTGTAATAATCCCGAATGGTGGTGAGATAATCGGCGATATAAATATCATCCAGTTCGCCATTTCCCTTGATTACGGCGATGCTCTTTTTTTCTTCAATGCCCAACTTGGTAAAAGCATCGGCAAAGGCGTATTCCAATTGCTGTACCGAGTTATTGATACGTTCTTCGGCCGTTGAGCCCAATTTATTTTTGAGCAGCGGCACTTTTACCGTTTGGTCGTTGTAATTGACCATAGCCCAGGGAAAGACTAATTCGTTGGAAACTTTTCCATTTTCCTCAACGGTAACATTGGCGGGCTGTAACCCCAAGCTTTGTAATTGGGCGACTGTTTCCTGTGGATTTTGGCTATCCTCCATGGGGTCCACCAAATTATACTTGATGTTACTGTTCTTGGACCCAAAGGATTCCAACAATTGAATGGTCTCTGTTTTTAATTTGGCAAACTCGGCCGGAATGTTGCCATCCAATAATACATCAACAATCACAGGAGTTTCAAATTTTTGAGCTACCGCTACGGCAGGTTCCGAAAGGGTATATCTTTTATCCTCGGTAAGATCAAACCGGGTATACACAAAACTGGCCAATAGGTTGATGGCCACTACGGCCACAATCACTTTTAAAATGGATACAAAAAACTTTCCCATTATCTTGGCAATTGTTTTAAACGTTGAAAAGTGAGGTATAGAAATAAGAGGGTCAACGAGATAAAGTAGATTAAATCCCTTGTGTCTATCACACCTCTTGCAATGCTATCAAAATGTGCTTTTGCTCCGAGTGATTGTATGGTTTGTTGTGTTTCTCCGTTCGAAAACAGCGAAGATGTGGCATCAAACCCATTAAATATCAGAAAGCAGACCAAAATACCTACTAAAAATGCTATGATTTGATTATCGGAAAGGGTAGACGCAAATATCCCGATGGAGGTATAACAGGCCATCAAAAACAATAATCCAAAGTAGGAACCCAATACAACACCAAGGTCATAATTACCCTCTACCATGCCCAATCCCGAGATGGCGAAAACATAGACGATTGTGGGAATTACAGCAATGACACACAATAGAAATGCGCCCCAGAATTTACCAAGGACCAACTTCCAAACGGAAATGGGTTTAATCAATAGTAATTCGAGCGTTCCCATTTTTCGTTCCTCGGAAAAGCTCTTCATGGTGATGGCGGGCACCAAAAAGATAAAAATCCAAGGGGCCAGCAAAAAGAAGTTGCTCAAATCGGCAAAGCCGTAATCAAAAATGTTGTATTCTCCTTTAAAGACCCAAAGAAAAAGCCCGTTGAGCAGTAAAAACGAACCTACGATTAAGTAACCGATGGGCGATGTAAAAAAGGACCGTACCTCTCTCTTAAAAATTGCGAACATTAAGATGGGTTTGTTGATTGAATTTTATGAACACTCCATGCTTCGGGCTTGTCGGCAAACAGTTTTTTCGTATTGCCCCAAACCCCTTTAAAGAAATCAGAATCCCTGTAATTGTTCAGGTGCGATTCGGTATCCCAAAAACTATAGGTGAAAAATATGTTGGAATTCGTAATGTCTTGATACAATTCTACCATATTACAACCTTCAAAAGCCAAGATTCCATTTTTAGATTCTTCAAAGATTCGCTCAAAACTAGCAATATTTTCGGGTTTAAAAGTCAGTTTTACAATGCGTATCAACATTTACAGGAAATTTATGGTTACGGTGTCCCTATAATTCAGTCCTAGAAGGGTGGATGCGCCTCCAACCGAATTTAGGTCACTTTTATAAATGGCAAGTTCTATATAGCCTGCAGAATTGAACAGGGCCAAGGCATCTCCCGGTCCTTTTCGCTGGTTCCGTTCCAAATCATAATTGATGAAGCCATTATAGCTCTGATGTACTTGTCGTATTTTGGTCGTCCGTGCGTTGATTTCAAAATTGCGACCGCTCCGATAGGCTTCGAACAAACTTTTTTGGATATTGGTGACCACGTTACCGTAGTTGTCTATATAAATTACATTGCCCGTAATGGTTTTGCCCTCGTTGGTTATCCGCGGTTCAAAATCGCGCAGTTCCTTTAAACTTTGCAATGGTCTGCCTATGACTTCCAATTTTCCACCACGTGCGATATGACAGGCCACCTGAACAAATATATTGAGTACGGGAAAGGCACCGGCCTCTGCATTGGGCAGATTGATCTCTACCACTTTTTCGGGCTGTACTTCAGAAGTTATCAAGGAAATGACACCGCTGTTGGCACTCACAAAATAGTGCCCATCCACCTGCACTACGATGTGCTCGTTTTCGGGTGAAATTTCAGAATCCACACCTACAATATGGACCGTTCCCTTTGGGAACGAACGGTAGGCATTCCTTAGGATATAAGCACATTCCTGAATATTGAACGGACTGATGGCGTGTGAAATATCAACAATGTTACTATCGGGGAGATTGCTCAAAATGGCCCCTTTAACAGCACCCACAAAGTGGTCCTTGTATCCAAAATCGGTAGTCAGGGTAATTATTGGCATACAATACTGTTGATATGTTTTTCCGCGTTCAAATTGATTTTTAGTTAAGTTTGTTTGTAAAATTAGTCAAAAAAGAAAGAATAAAATTCTTCAAAAACAACTGTAACACCTCACTATTTTTGAACGAACTAATAATTGAACTTACGGAAATCAGCCCCCAGGAATTTTTTGGGCAACAAAATGCTAACATTGAGTTGCTTAAGAAATACTTCCCTAAACTTAAGATTGTGGCGAGGGGCAACAAGATCAAGGTATTTGGCGATGAAGAACTTTTAGAAGAGTTCGATAAACGCTTTGATGAACTCACAGGGCAGTTTGCCAAGTACAATAAACTTGATGAAAACATGATCGAGCGGGTGCTTACCAGCAATAGCAAAGAGGATTACACGTCCTCCTCCAGTAGCGGAGATGTTTTGGTGCATGGTGTCAGCGGTAGGTTGATAAAAGCCCAGACCGCCAACCAAAGACGTATGGTGGATGCTTGTAAGACGAACGACATGGTTTTTGCCATAGGCCCAGCTGGAACCGGAAAAACCTATACAGGTGTTGCTCTGGCCGTAAAAGCCTTAAAGGAAAAACAAGTGAGGCGTATTATCCTTACGCGTCCCGCGGTAGAGGCAGGGGAGAACCTTGGTTTTTTGCCAGGTGACCTTAAGGAAAAGCTTGACCCTTACATGCAACCTTTGTACGATGCCCTTCGGGATATGATTCCTTCAGAGAAGCTGGAAAAGTATATTGAGGACGGTACCATCCAAATTGCACCGATGGCCTTTATGCGAGGGCGAACCTTGGACAATGCCTTTGTGATTTTGGATGAGGCCCAGAATACCACGCACGCCCAAATGAAAATGTTCCTGACCCGTATGGGAAAGAACGCCAAGTTTTTGTTGACTGGCGACCCCGGCCAGATTGATTTGCCGCGTAGGGTAATTTCAGGACTAAAAGAAGCTTTGCTTATTTTGAAGAATGTAGATGGCATCAGCATCATTTATTTGGATGATAAGGATGTGATCCGTCACAAATTGGTGAAAAAGGTGATTGATGCCTATCAGAACATAGAGCATCAGAATCAATTCTAGAAAAATTATGGGAATGAATACGCTGATGTCCACGGATTTTAATTTTCCTGGGCAAAAATCTGTTTATAAAGGAAAAGTAAGGGAAGTCTATACCTTGGAGAACGATGTTTTGGTAATGGTAGCCACGGACCGCTTATCTGCGTTTGATGTAGTGATGCCCAAAGGAATTCCATACAAAGGGCAGATTTTAAATCAAATCGCAACCAAAATGATGAAGGATACCGAAGATATTGTTCCCAATTGGTTGATGGCCACTCCCGATCCCAATGTAGCGGTGGGCAAGGCCTGTGAGCCTTTCAAGGTGGAAATGGTGATTCGAGGCTATATTTCCGGCCATGCAGCACGTGAGTACAAAGCAGGCAAAAGAATGCTTTGTGGGGTTCCGATGCCCGAAGGGATGCAAGAGAACGATAAATTTCCAGAACCCATCATTACGCCGGCAACAAAGGCAGAAAAGGGAGATCACGATGAGGACATTTCCAAAGAGGATATTTTAAAGCGTGGTATTGTCTCCAAGGAAGATTACGAAGTTTTGGAAAAATACACACGAGCCCTATTCCAAAGAGGAACCGAAATTGCTGCAAAAAGAGACCTTATTTTGGTGGACACCAAATACGAATTCGGTAAAACCAAAGATGGTGAGATTGTATTGATCGATGAGATTCACACCCCTGATTCCTCACGTTATTTTTATGCCGATGGATACCAAGAGCGGCAGGAAAAAGGTGAAGCCCAAAAGCAATTGTCCAAAGAATTTGTAAGGCAATGGTTGATTTCCAATGGATTCCAAGGATTGGAGGGGCAATCGGTCCCTGAAATGTCTGACGAGTATATCGAATCGGTTTCCAATAGGTATATCGAACTTTATGAGAATATTACCGGAGAGCAATTCGTGAAAAGTGATATTTCTGACTTACAGAATCGTATTTTGGAAAACGTTACGGCATATTTAGCAAAATAATTAGACAATATTGTGATTTGACCAATAAACTAAAGGGAATTTTAACGATTCCCTTTTTTTATTGCATTAACAATGATAAATATTTAAAGCTAAATTGATATATTTATGCTAATTAAGTATATCAACTATGGAAAGTTGTCCAAATTGCTCATCTACAGAGTTTACCAAAGCAGGAATAATCAAAGAGCGGCAGCGCTATAAATGCAAGTCTTGTGGATACTATTTTACCGTGCCCAAAATGGGTAAGCAGATTGACGATTATTTCGTGAACAAGGCACTACAGTTGTATTTGGAGGGGTTGACCTATCGGGAAATAGAGCGTATTTTGGGCGTTTCCCACGTTTCAGTAATGAATTGGGTTCGAAAATATAACATTAAACGGCCCTACAATTCCAAATACCATCCAACCTATAGGATTTTAAACCATAATGAGCTTCAAAAATACTTCCAAAACCCTGAAAACCTGAAAGGTGCCGGTCAATTGGTTACCGAGTTGGGAGACAAATTTATGCTCATAAAATGGGACCGTTTCAAAGATTAAGTATAATTATTTAGCGGAAATATATACTATTTTTTAATTCAGACCTTTTTTTTAGGATGTTCGTAGGGCACTTAACAATCTAACATCCAAACTGAAATGAAAAAATTACTCATAGGAATGGCATTTACACTCCTGTTCGTTCCTAAATCATTTTCACAGGGAAATACTGAATATACAGGCGGTTTCAAGGTCAAGTTTAACGAAGATGGCTCTAAATATCTTCGAATGATAGCATGGGGTCAATTTTGGGCCCAATACAATGATAATGTTCCAGATGATGTAAGTACTACCAACCTAAGTGTAAGACGAGCTAGGTTTCTTACGTTTACCCAGCTGAACAAGAAATTCCTTATTCTAACCCATTTTGGACTTAATAGTTTAAATGGCACTAATTTAAGTGCCGTTGGCAAAGAAGACTCCTCCCAACTTTTCTTTCATGATTTTTGGGGAGAATGGCAGGTGACAAAAAACCATGCGGTTGGAACTGGATTGCATTATTGGAATGGAATCTCTCGTTTAAACAATAGCAGTACGTTGAATTTTATGACGTTGGACAATAATCGCCAATCTTGGGCAGTCCTTGGTCTAAGTGATCAGTTTGCACGTCATTTGGGCGTTTATGTAAAAGGAAGGGTAGGTCGCTTACAGTACCGAGTTTCCTTTAACGAGGCGATTACCAATACTTTGGATACCGCCAATGATCCCACACCAAATGGCAGGGCGGTCTACCGTGGCAGGGAGTTATTGGGGTCTGCCGATGCAGGAAAGGTAATTCAAGGCTATTTTGATTACCAGTTTCTGGATGAAGAATCTAATTTTCTTCCCTACAAAGTGGGAACTTATCTAGGAAGCAAAAGGATTTTCAATGTTGGAGCAGGTTTTCTAACTCATGCTAATGGAGTGGTGGTAATGGATGGAACAGGTAACTTGGAAGGCGAAAATGTTAATATTTTGGCCGTGGATGCTTTTTATGATGCACCTCTAGGCGAAGATGGTTCCGCAATAACTGCCTACGCCGTGTTTCAAAATAACGATTATGGTCGTAACTTCAGCCTGGGGTCTTATGGTACTGGTAATATGATATATGGACACCTTGGGTATTTGATTTCAGGACCGGAGGATAAATCAAGGGTGCAACCATATGTATCCTACCAAACAAGAACAATAGATGCAATAGATGACAACGCTACAAGACTTGGACTCGGAATTAACCTGTTCATGACGGGTCATCATTCCAAATTAACGTTGGAGTATGCCAATTCCAAAGTGGGAACTGGCGATAGCAACGGCGTGGTAACATTGCAAGCACAGATTTATTTATAACTAAACAACCAACAAATTATGTCAGAAAAACAAAAAAAGGCCACGGCCTATTGGAAAGAGAACCTGAGATACTTGGTCATTTTATTGGCCATATGGTTCTTGGTCTCTTATGGAGCGGGCATCATTTTTAAAGATGCATTGAACAATATTCGTATTGGCGGATTCAAATTAGGTTTTTGGTTCGCACAACAAGGTTCCATCTATGTATTTGTCATTCTCATTTTTGTCTACGTACGCCTAATGAACAAATTGGACAAAAAATACGGCTACGACGAAGATTAATTAACCAACAAAAAATTGAATTATGAGTGATGTACAAATTTGGACCTATGTCTTGGTGGCATTATCATTTGGTCTTTATATAGGAATTGCAATTTGGTCCCGAGCGGGCTCCACTAAAGAGTATTATGTGGCTGGGGGAGGAGTTTCCCCACTCGCCAATGGTATGGCCACGGCAGCGGATTGGATGTCCGCAGCTTCTTTTATTTCCATGGCCGGTATCATATCGTTCGCAGGGTATGATGGTGCTGTGTATTTAATGGGATGGACAGGGGGTTATGTGCTCTTGGCACTGCTTTTGGCCCCATACCTTAGAAAATTCGGAAAATTTACGGTACCTGATTTTATCGGAGAAAGATACTACTCCAAAACTGCTAGAATTGTAGCTGTAATCTGTGCCTTAATTGTTTCCTTTACCTATGTGGCAGGTCAAATGCGTGGTGTAGGTATCGTGTTTTCGAGGTATTTGGAAGTTGATATCAATACCGGGGTTGTCATTGGGATGGTAATTGTTTTATTCTATGCCGTTTTGGGTGGAATGAAAGGGATTACCTATACCCAAGTAGCACAGTATTGCGTATTGATTTTCGCCTTTATGGTTCCTGCCATTTTTATTTCCATTCAGATGACAGGTAACCCGGTTCCTCAACTTGGTTTTGGAAGCACTCTATCCGATGGTTCTGGAACGTATCTCTTGGATAAGTTGGATGGACTTTCCACCGAACTTGGTTTTGCGGAATATACCGATGGATCAAAAAGTTTGGTAGACGTGTTTGCTATTACACTTGCCCTTATGGTGGGTACAGCGGGATTACCACATGTAATTGTTCGCTTCTTCACTGTAAAACGGGTGCGGGATGCAAGAAAATCGGCAGGCCTGGCATTGTTGTTCATTGCAATTTTATATACCACAGCACCGGCGGTGGCTGTTTTTGCAAGAACTAACTTGATTGAAACTGTTAGTGGCAAGGAATATGATAATATGCCTGAATGGTTCAGTCGTTGGGAAGCTACTGGGTTAATAGGGCATGAGGACAAAAATGGAGATGGTGTAATTCAATATGTGGCCAACCCAGAAGTAAATGAATTATCAGTTGACAGGGATATCATGGTATTGGCCAATCCCGAGGTAGCAGATTTGCCCGCATGGGTAATTGGATTGATAGCCGCCGGTGGGCTTGCTGCTGCTTTGTCTACTGCCGCTGGGTTGCTACTTGTGATCTCATCCTCTGTTTCCCATGATTTGATCAAGAACGTTATTAAACCAGACCTTTCAGAAAAAGGAGAGCTTTGGGCTGCTAGACTTTCAGCTGCTGTAGCTGTTGTAATTGCCGGATATTTTGGTATCAATCCGCCCGGCTTTGTGGCTGCGGTGGTTGCTCTGGCCTTTGGTCTTGCAGCAGCATCCTTCTTCCCAGCTATCATTTTGGGTATTTTCTATAAGAAAATGAATAGCAAGGGAGCCGTATCTGGAATGATCGTCGGTCTCTGTTTGATGCTTTTCTACATGCTGAAATTCAAATTTGGAATTTTTGATGGAGGAAAGGATGCCGTGGCTGGACTACAAGATAGTTGGTGGTTTGGAATATCGCCCGAAGGGTTTGGCACCATAGCCATGATTGTCAATTTTATTGTGGCCATAGTGGTGAATAAATTTACCCCTGAACCGCCGGAAGAAGTACAGGAAATTGTAGAGCATATCCGAATACCCAGCGGTGCGGGTGAAGCATCGTCTCATTAATTAGTTGGTTGTGAAAAAGCGGTGCGGTATGGATTTACCGCACCGTTTTTTGTAATTTTAAATTTACCTACCGTGCAGATAAGAATGAAGAAAAGGCATCAGCAGAAATTGATACTAATTTCAATAGTACTGTTCTTTTTATTGAACGTACCATTTGTTACCATTTTTGATGGAGAAACACAGCTGTTTGGCTTTCCCATATTCTATATTTTCATCTTTCTCAGCTGGTTGGTTTCTATTGTACTGTCCTATATTATTCTAAAGCGGTTCCATGAGTAATTATGCTGTAGGATTGGTGATTGTATTTTATTTGGCCATGCTTTTTGTATTGGCTTATGTTGCCGAGAAAAACCAACGCAGCAAATGGATCAATAACCCGTATGTTTATACCTTGTCACTTGCCGTGTACTGCACTGCTTGGACCTATTATGGTAGTGTGGGTATAGCATCCAGTTCGGGAATTAGTTTTTTGGCTATTTATCTGGGACCTGTGATCGCTTTGCCACTTTGGATTGTTGTGATGCGAAAAGTGATTCGAATCTCCAAGCAGCATAAAATCTCCAGTATTGCAGATTTTATTTCGATGCGATATGGCAATAATCGGCTATTGGGAGCATTGGTCACGTTGACCTGTTTGTTCGCCATTATTCCGTATATCTCTTTGCAATTGAAGGCTGTATCAGAGACATTTTCTTTGATTTCCGCTAAGGGAAGCTATGAGTCTACAGGTTTTTTAGATGATTCCACCTTCTACATTGCATTGCTCATCGCCGTATTTGTTGCCTTTTATGGTACATTGTCCACGGACACGTCAAAACATAAAAAGGGTATTATCACTACAGTGGCCCTGGAATCAATTTTAAAGTTGGCCTTTTTCTTGGCAATAGGAATTTATATCACCTTTTATTTATTTGATGGCACCACCGACTTATACAATCAAGCAAGTCTCCAGGAAAATTTTAAACAACTTTCTTCCTTTGGAGGTTTGGAAAATGGGTTTAATTGGCTTTTTACCATTTGTCTTTCCTTTTTTGCCATTTTTTTGCTGCCTAGACAATTTCATGTAGCCGTAGTGGAAAACGATAACGAAAGCGATTTACGCAAGGCTATTTGGTTGTTTCCGTTATATCTGTTGCTGTTCAACGTGTTTGTGATTTTTATCGCCTGGGCAGGTAATATAAGTTTACCAGATACCGTAAATCATGATTACTACTCCCTATTATTGCCTTTACAAGAAAACAATTATGGGTTGGCACTCCTGGTTTTTATAGGTGGATTTACCACTGTGATTTCCATGATAGTTGTATCCACCTTGGCGTTGTCCACTATGGTAAGTAACAATATTGTAATTCCGTACGGATTTATTAAAACCTTAGTTGAGGGTAACCCCGAAGAAAATACCAAACGTATCAAAAACATTAGAAGGGTAGCCATTTTTCTTTTGATAATCATTGCCTATTTCTTTTACATTAGATTTTCTGCCCAACTCTCTTTGTATTCCATTGGACTGATTTCTTTTGTGATCATTGCCCAACTGGCGCCATCGTTCTTTTTGGGTTTAACTTGGCGAAGGGGAACTGCAAGAGGTGCCGAAATCGGCATTCTGGTTGGTTTGGCCGTTGTTTTTTTCACTTTGTTTCTTCCTATAATAAGTCAAGCGGCCATGCCCAATGTAAAATTCGTCGAAGAAGGTCTTTTTGGCTATGCCTGGTTGCAACCGGCACATTTGTTCGGGTTGGACTATTTAACTCCTGAAAGTAATGCCTTCTTATGGAGTATGTCTTTTAATACACTGACTTTCGTTGGTTTTTCTCTTCGTACCAAAGGCAATTACAGAGAACGTAATTATGCGGAGATGTTCGTAAACCACGAGAATTATGGTAATCTACAGGAAGGAGGCTTTATCTGGAAAGGTGAGGCCTATGTAGCCGATATTAAGCGTTTATTGAGCCGATTTTTGGGAGAACCTAGGACTAATAGGGCCTTACGCCTTTTTAATAAAAAATACAATATATCCGAAACCGAAGAGCGGGCAGACGCCAGATTGATCAACTTCTCGGAAAAACTCTTAACAGGGAGTATCGGAAGTGCCTCGGCAAAAATATTATTGGCCTCGGTTTCCAAGGAAACCCCTATAAGCTTGGTGGAAGTTCTCAATATTCTGGAAGAGAGCAAGGAGACCAAAGCAAGCAATAAATTGCTCAGGGAAAAGTCGGAAGAGCTTGCCACCATGGCACAGCAATTAAAAGCGGCCAACGAGGAACTTCGCATTCAGGATAAGCTAAAAGATGAGTTTTTGGATACCGTGGCGCATGAACTCAAAACACCGATAACCTCTATTAAAGCCGCTTCGGAAGTTTTGGAGGACGAAGGTATGCCCCCTGAGCTTAGGAATAGATTTCTTGAAAATATCAATAGGGACAGTGATCGTTTGGACACCCTTATTCACAATATTCTGGACCTTGAAAAACTATCGGGGAACAGATCGGAATTGGACATTGACCAGCATAATATGTCGAAAACCATTCAGAAGGGCATAAAGGGGGTTGAACAGATTGCATCCAAAAAGAACATAGAAATTAAATTTTCGAAAAAGGAAAAGGTGTTTGCAGCCTATGATGAGGACCGAATTTTGCAAGTATTGACGAATTTGCTCTCGAATTCCCTTAAATTTACGGAACCCGACAACGGAAGAATCAAAATTCTTTTGGAAGACCTCGACAACCAGGTTTTGGTCACCATTAAAGATAATGGCAGGGGAATACCCGAAGAGGATAAGGATTACATCTTTGACAAATTCTATCAATCAAAAAATCAAAATATAAAGAAACCGCAGGGTAGTGGCCTTGGTTTGGCTATTTGTAAAAAAATAGTGGAAAGCCATAAAGGTTCCATAGCGGTGGATAAGGAATTTAAGAAAGGAACCCGAATGATATTTTCAATACCCAAGGAACAATGAAGCAGAAAAAAATACTGATAGTGGATGATGAGCCCAACATTGTAATGTCGTTGGAATATGCCTTTAAAAAGAAGGATTTTGAAGTATTTATCGCCCGAGATGGTACCGAGGCGCTGGACATATCGGAGAGGGAGAAACCAGACCTTATTCTTCTGGATATTATGATGCCAGAAATGGATGGGTACGAAACCCTGAAAAGAGTAAGGGAAAATAAAGACCTCACACATACCAAAGTGGTGTTTCTATCCGCAAAAAGTAAGGAGAAGGATGTGGAAAAAGGATTAAAGATGGGGGCGGACAGTTACATGACAAAACCGTTCTCCATAAAAAAGGTAATTTCTGATATTGAGGATTTATTGGGTTGAGACCATAAAAGCAATGAAACTGAACTAATTTTTACATATTAACTAAACGTACCGTTATATGAGTAATTATCATATCAAGCACTTGGAGGAATATTTTCAAGTGTATCGAAAATCCGTTAGAAACCCCGAAGGATTTTGGGAAGAAGTCGCAGAAGAGCACTTTCATTGGCGTAAAAAATGGGATTCCGTGCTGGAATGGGATTTCACAAAACCGGAGATAAGCTGGTTTAAAGGTGCCAAGCTGAACATTACCGAAAACTGTATCGATCGCCATCTTCGCATTAGAGGTGATAAAACAGCAATTCTTTTTGAACCTAACGATCCACAAGAAGAAGCAGAACACATTACTTATAATCAGCTTCACGAGCGTGTTTGTAAATATGCCAACGTTCTTAAGGACAAAGGTGTTGAAAAAGGCGACAGGGTAGTCATCTATTTACCGATGATTCCTGATTTGGCCATTGCATTGTTGGCTTGTGCACGTATTGGAGCCATACACTCTGTTGTTTTTGCTGGGTTTTCCTCTACAGCTTTGGCAACCAGAATAAACGATTGTGGCGCCAAAATGGTATTGACTTCCGATGGATCTTACCGAGGCAAGAAAGTAATAGACCTAAAAGGAATTGTGGACGAAGCGTTGGAAAGCTGTCCAGGTGTGGAAACAGTTTTGGTAACCAAACGAACGGGAGGAGAAGTGACCATGAAAGAAGGTCGTGATGTTTGGATTCAACCGCTATTGGATAAAGCCTATTCGGACTGTGTACCCGAGATCATGGATGCTGAAGACCCCTTGTTCATTTTGTATACTTCGGGTTCAACCGGTCGTCCCAAAGGAATGGTGCATACTACAGGGGGATACATGGTTTATACCGCATATACATTTAAAAATGTATTCCAATATCGTGAGGAAGATGTGTATTGGTGTACTGCCGATATTGGTTGGATCACAGGACACTCCTATATAGTTTATGGACCGTTGGCCAACGGGGCAACCACCGTTATGTTTGAGGGTGTTCCGTCTTATCCAGATTTTGGAAGGTTCTGGGATGTGGTGCAAAAGCATAAGGTAAACCAGTTTTATACCGCTCCAACAGCAATAAGGGCCTTGGCCAAGGAAAACTTAGACTATGTGACCGAATATGATCTTTCCAGCTTAAAAGTATTGGGAACAGTAGGAGAGCCCATAAACGAAGAAGCGTGGCACTGGTATAACGACCACGTTGGAGAAAAGAAGTGCCCTATTGTGGACACATGGTGGCAAACGGAAACGGGAGGAATCTTAATTTCACCCATCCCATTCTCTACACCCACAAAACCAACCTACGCCACATTGCCAATGCCAGGTATTCAGCCTGCATTAATGGATGAAGATGGTAAGGAAATCAAAGGAAATCAAGTAGATGGAAGGTTGTGCATCAAATATCCATGGCCATCGATTGCTAGAACCATTTGGGGCAATCATCAACGCTACAAGGACACCTATTTCTCAGCTTTTGAAGGTAAATATTTTACTGGAGATGGAGCTCTTAGGGATGAAGTTGGATATTACCGAATTACCGGTAGGGTAGATGATGTGATCATTGTTTCTGGCCATAATTTGGGAACTGCTCCTATCGAAGATGCTATCAACGAACATCCAGCTGTAGCTGAATCCGCAATTGTCGGTTTCCCTCACGACATCAAAGGGAATGCCTTGTACGGTTACATAATTTTAAAAGAAACCGGTGAGGATCGTAATCGTGATAACCTGAAAAAGGAAATCAATCAATTGATCACCGAGCACATTGGTCCTATAGCAAAACTGGATAAGATTCAGTTTACGGAAGGTTTGCCAAAAACGCGAAGTGGTAAGATCATGAGGAGAATTCTTAGAAAGATTGCATCCAAAGATACCGGTAACTTAGGGGATACTTCTACTTTGTTGAACCCGGAAGTAGTGGAGAACATTATGAAAGAAAGTCTTTAAACAAGACTTAATTGATAAATAATGAAGGGCCTCTTTATCTAAGGAGGTCCTTTATTTTTTGTGGTTTCAGCTTTTCAATTGTTCGTAAGAAAGCAATTGCGGTGATAAAGGCGTCACCCAAAGCTGTATGCCTGTCCTTTCTGGAGATACTAAATTTTTTGGCCAAATCGTCTAAGGTGTACCGTTCTTTTCTTTGTACTACAGTGGATATCAACAAGGTCCTTATATAAAGGGTTTCCGTATCCAAGGTCTTATTTTTCAGCTTAGGCAACCCATTCCTTTTTAAGGCTGCGTTGATCATGTTGATGTCGAAAATCACATGGTGCCCCACTAAAATATGGTTTTTGGCATACTTCAAAAATAGTTTCAAGGCATCGAGCTCCGTTAAACTGTCCTTCTTGCTTTTTTTCAGTATTCCATGAATTTCGGCGCTATCCCTATTGTAATGTTCCTGTTTAATATAAACTTCGAAGCTGTCCTTTACCACAATATTGTTGTCCACTAGCTTAAGTGCACCGATGCAAAGCATCCGGTCTTTGGTCATGCTGAAACCCGTGGTTTCGGTATCCAAAACAACAAAGGTGTTCTCATGGATGTTTTCTGGTAGCTTTTCTTTGAAATGCTCCTCGTAATCCCACCAAAAATCAGGAAGTTCCAGCTGTTTCTTTTTGGAGAACGGCCACATTAGCGCAACATGTTTTTCACTTGGAACCTTACTTCGATCAAAGATTGTATTTCCTTAATTGTTTTAAAGGTTCTCTTTAATTTTATTTTCTCCTCTTTGTTCAATTTGTCCAAGGCAATGTACCTTCCGGAATCGTTGTGCAAAAGACCTTGTCTGGTTCTGAATTTGAGCAATGCTTTGCTGGCATAAGAGCATGCCAGATAAAGTTCTTTATTGTTTGGTTCTAATTCAGCAAGCTTTTCATATCGCTCGGCCGTATTGTTTATGGATTTGATGGAATTCGAAAGTATAAGTACCCGTGCAGCATCGATAATGGGCATTAAGGCACGTAACTTTAAATCGAAAAAGTCCTTATGCTCCCCATCCTGTTCTACTAAAAAATCCCTGAAGAACCCCGATGGAGAGGGGTTTTGTAACGCACCACTGGCCAAATGGGTAAAAAACTGAGGGTAGTGATTGGCTTGATCAAAAATACTATGGGAAAGCTCATCGGCCAATGCTTTTTCCCCATAAACCACATTATAATCAAAAAAGATGGATGATAATAGAATTTCTTCGGGGCCAGGATTATGAATCCAATGGGATGTAACCTTTTTCCATTCGCTTAAACTTTGGCACCACGAACGATTGGATGCCATCATATCCGCTGGGCAATATTCAAAACCAATGGTATTGAGCATTTTGGAAATTCGTTCACCCAACTTTTTAAAATAGCCTCTGGTTTCCTCTAATTTTTCATCGGGTACATCTTCAAAAATAATGGCATTGTCCTGATCGGTGTTCAATAATTGCTCGCCACGACCTTGACTGCCCATGCTGAGCCAAGTAAATTTTACAGGAGGTTCTTCCTCCATTTTTGTCAATGCAATTTCAATGACCTGTTTGGTGGATGCATCATTGAGTTCTGAAATAATTTTGGATACTAGCCCCAATGGAATGTTTTGGTCCAAATAGCCTTGCAATAGATTCATGATCCCATGCCGTATTCCCCGTAATCTTTTGGCATCGGCAGCTCTTTTAATGGCTCTTAAAAGCACTGCTGGGTTGTTTCCTACAGCTACCATGATATCGTGTTTGGAAAGAATTCCTACGGCCCTTGTGTCGGTTGTGCCATCTTCTGTGAGAACCAGGTGACTGATATTGCTTTTCATCATAGCCATTTGCGACTGGGCCAGGGTGAGCTCCTTGGGGTAGGTGATAATTGGGGATGACATTATGGTTTTGGCGGCTCCTGAAATAGGAAAAAGCCCTGTGGCAACTTTTTTCCTCAGGTCTTTATCAGTTATAATGCCCACCGGTAAATTGTCTTTTTCCACTAAAATACAACTCACATTATGTTGGGTCATTTTGTTGGCTATGGTCTTGATTTTGGTTCCTTTCTTGCATGTAATAAGGTCCGTGGAATACTTTATGGGCTGAAGGTCCAGTATTTTGTTGGTGGAATACTGATCTACTTCTTGGTTTGAACCATATAATTTACCACGATGTTTAATGGAGTAGGGGTTTCCCGTATTGGAGGCAAAACTTTCTATTAAAAAATTCCCTATCCTTTTATTTTCAAGGGCCAAAGGCTTAAATTCCTTGATAGGAATGGCATATAGTATGGTCTCTTCATATGCTTTTGCTTCTAATTTGTAGTTTTCGTGCGCCAATAAGGGCCTTAGCCCAAAAACATCACCTTCATCGCAAATATCCAGTATTTGGCTAGAACCTTCTTTTGATAAGGCTATAGCACCTTTATTGACTACATAGAAATGTTCATGTGGATTTTCATTTTGGGAAAAAACAATGGTATTGGTCTCTTTGTGTATGATTACCACTTCGAGCGACAACTGCTCCAACTGTTTCGCCTCCATCGTATTGAACGGCGGGTAGTTTTTTAAAAAGTCGGCAATGCGTTCGGATATAGTGTTTTTCATGGTAACCTAAATTAAGGGTAAATCCGATTTCTTCACAGCATAAAATAGAAAAGAACACTTGTAATGGCTAAACTGCAAAGCTACCTACTTCCTATTACTTGCTTTGTTGTATTCGCGTATCATTAAAATGGCCCATATAGCAACCACTACAATAACAATAACAGAGAACCATAAAACGATATCATTTGCTGTCATTGTCCACAAGTTTTAGGTAAATCATTACACCTAAGAGGGTAGGAGCCCAAAGGCCTATAAAAAGACCGTGTTCGGTGTTGCCATTAAGAAATAGGTATTCTGCGACTAAAATAATCAGTGCACATAGGATGAGCATGAGCAAATTGGCAGTTCCTAACTTTTTAAAGTAATTCATTCGAAGGTTGGTTTAAAACCTTTAAGTTAGGAAAAAAAGAATACTATGAAAACTAAAAAAGTCATTCAACTGAAATACAGCTAAATGACTTTGATTTTAGTAGCGAGAGGGGGACTTGAACCCCCGGCCTCCGGGTTATGAATCCGACGCTCTAACCAGCTGAGCTACCTCGCCATGATTTTGCTAAGCGGGTGCAAATATATGTTTAAATTTTCGCTGAATCAAAATTCATTATTAATTTATTATTTGAC
>NZ_CAMYIC010000002.1 GCF_947258355.1 uncultured Allomuricauda sp. | reverse complement strand
CAGAAGCGCCCTGCCTTATCAGCTAAGCGGGTGCAAATATACGCACGTTATTTTGTCTCCGCAAAATGTTTTTCAATATTTTTTTCGAAAAAAAATCAATTAATTTATAACTACTTGTTTTTCAGGTTTCCCTTTTTTTCTCCTTAACATATTTTATGAAAAGAAATTCCAAACCAACCCAAATCGGATGACAAAATCACGATATGGATAATTTGGCGCGGAATAGTAATTCGGTTCTGAAAACATAGAATTTAGATGTTCAGCTTTTAAATAAATTCTGGTTTGCCTCACTTTAGCATTTATAAAAAAGTCGATCAATGGGTACCCTCCCAACTCTTCATTGTTCTGGATATAAAATTCACCCAACAAAGGATTATAGGCATTCATATTATATGAAGTGAAATATTTAAAGGTGAACCCCGTCTGCAAAAACATGGCCTTTTTAAACACATCGCTTGAAAAGTACAGGGTATTCCTTGTTACAACTTGCGGAAGATTGAGCACTTGATTGTCTTGGGTTACTTCTTGATACATTACCGTATTCATGAGGGCCCATTTTCTCCAGCTGATTTCCTTGCTATATTTTACCTTGAGATGATTTATGGTTCCTGATTCTTGAAACGGTCTGACGAAAGCTGTTTCCTGACCCAGTTCTATTTCTTCTTGGCTAGCTGTGGATGCAAAGTAAGTGTAGTTATCCACTAAACTGTATTCAGCTGCAAGATGGCCTATTTTTTTGGAGTCCAAACCAAACTTTATGCTTTGGGTCCGTATGTTTTCGAAAGTATTGTTGTTTTGCCAATTAAAGTTTCTATAATCACTTTGATATAGCAAATAATTGAAATCCGGCATACGTGAAGAAATATGTACGGCCCCTGTTAGCGAGTTGTTGTCATTTAGTCTATAGGTAGCCAGGGCATCCAAATTATTACCTGTGAGGTCACCCGAAACCGTATAGTTAATATTTCCCTTTAGCATCAAAGGACCTATTGTATTGCGGTAGGACCCCCCTACTGAAATCTCCTCTCCTTTTAACTTATTCTGAATAGTATGCTCATCGGTGATCAAAAGACTATTAAAGAAATAGTTGTAGCTGTATAAACTTATATTACCGGACAACCTACCCAATGTCCTATTTGAAAACTCTACAACCCCCTTGTTGAACATTGTTTTTAACCTAGCCCTGTCTTCGATAGGCGTCAAAAACGGATCTTGACCGAACGCGTTGTTCTGACGGCTTTGCTCGAAATCATAGATTTTTGATTCATAACTGAATTCATGTCCAATAGACAGTGTAGTAGGATTATTATCCGTTGAATCCTTTTTATGGTTGACCAATTTAAATTGTTGCTCCAGAAAATAGCGTTTTCCCAAAATCCTATTATTCGCATTGGTATACAACAAATCAATTTTCGCCCTATCTTGAAAATCCGGCAAATCATCTTCAAATTGATTTCTATCCAACAAACCTCCACTTTCTTCGGTTTGCAATTCTTGAGCAGCTATATGCCCTCTGAGCCCATACTTCCCATTTTTGGTTAAATAATTAAAAGTGACCCTGAACTTTCCATCCTGGGCTTCCTCATACCTATATTTCCCTAAAGATCGAAAACCATTGTAAGCTACGGAAGCATTAAATCTTTTGGAGAGATTAAAAGTTAACAATGCATCCAAGAACTGACCTTGCTCCATCGTGGTCTTGAACATTAGCTCAGTCATTGGTGTTGGAACATTGTAATAGTCAATATCTTCCTTTTCGAAATATCCCGGGTGCTTGGCCGTAGCACCGATGCGTGGGTAATAGTACGTGCTTGAAAAAGTTTTACCAAGCTCATTGTAGGGTTGGCCCATATTAGCGAAAGGCATCAATTCAAAATCATCTTCCCGTATATAATTATACTTGTATTCTTTTCTTATGGTAAGAGTCGTATCCAGATGAGTCGTATCCCTTTGATAGGATATTATTTTGTAGTCTTGTATGCTTATTGAATCCTTATTCTTGGGATCCAATTTAGCCCCATTTTTACTACCCTTCTTTATCCCACCTCTTTGTAGAGAGTCCTTTGGTTTAACCACTTCGTCCCTACCCTTTCCAAGACTTAAGGAATCCATCTTCTTTGTTGGCGGAATCGAATCTTTCTGCGCCACGGCGAATTGAACAAAGAACAAAAGTAGGGTCAACAATAAAAATCTCATTCCGTGATATTGGTTCGGCAAAGGTAAAAGTTTTGTTTCTAAAGAAATGTGAAAAGTTCAATCATGAAAAAGCCCCGCCGATTGGCAGGGCTTTTATTAAATTATATGTGGTCTCAAAATTTAATTTTGAGTTGAAATACTTGGGTTGTTTTGGATTTCTGATTGAGGAATCTCAAATGTCAACCTTTCATCATTATAAGGAATAGGAGTACCTACGTTAGAAAGGTGGTTAGAGCCCCTAACAACAGTACCCTGATTTCTCTTTAGAGAAAGGTAGCTCTTACCTTCTCCCCAAAGCTCAATACGAGTCTGCAGATAGATTTCATCCAAAAGCGCTTGTCCCGAAAGACCATCAATGTAAGCAGTACTGGGCAATCTTTCATCCAACAAAGCTTTCAAAATGGTTTGAGCCCTACCAGCGTCACCAGCTTTAGCAGCTGCCTCAGCATGTAGTAAATACATTTCAGCAACTCTCATGTACACGTAATCCGTAGTAATGTTTGCTTGTCCACCGATAACTCTATTAGGGTCATAAAATTTATTCAAAGGCATCAAATCGGTATATCCTCCAGTTGGCTCAGCAAACTGTTGCTTACGAACATCGTCTTCTGGAATAGCCGCATACAAATCAGAATCCATGGCTTTGGCGTCTCCTGCCCAAGCGTAACTATAAGTATACAAGTCCATCTGGCCCCACCAAGAAACAAGTCCAAGACCCGTATCAACAGTAAGGTCAACACCCCACATCCATCCTGATGTGTTCAAATCATTGAATCCTCCTAAAAGTTCTTCAGCATTCATAACAGTATAACCTCCGTTGTTGATAACATCTTCAGTCAAATCCATGACCTCTTGATGACTATCACCTTTAGAAGCCAATACGTAGGCCAAAACACCTTGAGCAACGGTCTTATCCACTTGACTTTTAGAACTTCTTGCAAAACCATCCAACAAAGAAATGGATTCATTAAGATCCTTCTCCATCAAAGCGTAAATTTCCGCGGTTGTTACTTTTGGTCCATTCAGATCATCTGGACTATCGTAGATAGGCAAAATTTCAGCAGCAGGATCATAACTGTTGGTAAAATATTGAGTCAAATAGAAATAAGAATGGGCACGTATTGCCTTGGCCTGTCCCATCAGATATCTATTCTCTTCCAATTCGGGAACAAAATCATTACCTCCCAAGGCATCAATCACCAAGTTGGCCGAACGTACAATTCGGTAATAGTACCTCCAAACTTGGTAGTTTCTAAATCTGGTAAAATCTTGTGTTGCCTGGAACTCGGTAATATCCGCCCTGTACCAACCATAGGTACTCACGGAAAGGGCCATATCCCCAGAAAGCATGTCCCCATAGATATCATATCCCTTGTGACCAAAATCATCATGGTTCAAATTGGAACCACCACTTCCAGTAGCAAACATCGTCGAATAAATACCCGAAATTGTTCCTTCAATTACAGCTGGATTAACGGCAGCAGCCTCCCCAACTTGTTCTTGCGTTAGGAACTCGGACGGTTGCTCGTCCAAGAAATCCTTACCACAGCCCGCCAACAACAATAGTGCGGCTATAACTGATAATTTAATATTACTATTTTTCATAACGTATTTTTTCTAAAATTTAACTCTTACACCCAAGGTCACAGTAGTCAAAGGAGCATAAATCCTCCTTGCTGAAGCACCGTTCTCTCTTACAGATGGGTTAAAACCTTGTCTAGCTGTTTTGATAGCCAAGTTATCCCCGGACAACCAAATGTTAACATTCTTCAATCCCATTCTCTCGCTATCCTCTCGTGGCAAGGTATATCCGATTTTGGCATTGTTAAAGGCAAGATAATCCGTGCTTGTCAACCATCTTGTGGTATTTACCCTTTGATCCTGACCAGTGGCATCATCCAAACGCGGTACATCCGTAATGTCGCCAGGGTTTTGCCATCTTTGAGAAATATCTTTATGGAAGTTCGTAGACGCTGCACCAAAATTATCACTCATCAATTCTGAGTATTGGTTATCCATGGCCCATCCCCCAACACTATAAGTAAACTGTGCGGAAAAGTCGAAGTGTTTCACTTGAGCAGCCAACCTGAATGCACCGAACAAATCAGGGATACCTGATTTACCAACATACTTCTGTGTTGCATCGGCATAAGTTTCCGTAACCTGTCTTTCAACGTTAGCATCCGGATTCTCATCCATATAGGCCACCATATCGGCAATACCGTCTTCCCCATCATCTAGGGTTCCATTACCGTTGGCATCGTTAAAGTATTGGTAGTATTGACCAACACCGTTCTCTGGATTAACTCCAGCCCACTCTCTGATATAGAAATCATAGATAGAGCTTCCTTCAGAATAACCGTAAGGAGATGCAGAGGTGTCCAAAATTCTAGGCTCCCCTGTAGAAGGTTCAAGAGGCATTGTTAAAATCTCGTTGTTGATATGAGATCCGTTGATGGAGAAATCCAATTTGAAATCGTCTTTGTCAAAAATGTGGCTGGTAAGGTTGAATTCAATACCTTGGTTCAACAACTCACCATCATTTACGGTAACAATTGCGATACCTTGAGATGGACCTACTCTTCTTGAAAAGATAAGGTTGTCTGTCTTTTTACTGTAGAAATCAACTACACCATCCAAATATCTTCCCAATCCGAATTCAACACCGGTCTGGAACATTTTAGACTTTTCCCAAGTCAAATCCGGGTTTCCGTTATCCCTAATGGAAAGTGAAATTTGATCGTTCAAGTTGTTGATGTCGTATGTATCATAAGCTACGTAATAATCTGTATCAACAGCCTGATCACCTGTAAGACCGTAAGAGGCTTTCAATTTCAAGAAATCAAAAACATTGTTTCCTGACATAAAGTCTTCATTGGTAATCACCCATGCAGCACCAACAGAACCGAAGGTACCCCATTTTTCGTTGATAAACCTTGAAGAACCGTCCCTACGTACAGAAGCTGTCAAGAAATATTTCTTATCGTAATCGTAGTTTACTTGTCCAAAGTAAGACTCAATGCTATATCCTCTTGAGAAACCAGAAGGCGGTCCTTGGGATACTACAAAGTTGTTCAACTCATAAATATCAGGGTGTACTGCCAACCTTTTAGATGCAATGCTCTGCTCTCTTTCGAACTGGTTATTCTCATGCGCAACCAATGCTTCAATAGAGTGGTTGCCAAACTCAGTTTGGTAACGAAGCAACTTCAAGAAGTTGGTTGTCAAGAAATTTCTATCTCTTTGGAACAAATCGCCTCCTGTAGAGATACCACCTCCATAGAAAGGATTGGTAAAGGATTTGTATCGCTCAGTAGCAAACTGAGCACCAAAACGTGTTTCAAAAGTCAATCCTTTCGCTATGTTGATATCCAAGGAGAAGTTACCATTGATTTCGTGTCTGTTCGTACCTACAAAATCGTACAAAGCAGAAGCAATTGGGTTTAACTGGTCAGCATTTGGTCTTGATCTAAATCCAGAAGCTGTACCATAATCATATTGGTTCCCTCCAAAAATAGGGTCTGGAACCAATTGATAGTTATCATCCCTCAAGAAAACAGGAAAAATCGGTGCCATTTTATCGGCAAACTCGAACAAGTTTTCAGAACCAACAGTTTGACCATTGTTTTGGCTTTTGGAGTATGCGTAACCTGCATTTACACCAACTTTCAACCATTTCTTAACTTGGGAATCGGCGTTCAATCTGGCAGTGTACCTCTGGTAACCAGTATTAAGTGCATAACCATTATCGTTCAAATAACCGACAGATGTAAAGTATTTGCTTTTTTCATTCCCACCAGCCATTCTTAAATTGGTTTCGGTCCTGATAGCGGCATCAAATGCCAAATCAGCGAACCTTTGAGGAGTATATCTTCTGGTAACACCAGGTCTAACTGTGCTTGTAGCAGGATCGATCAACTCACCTCCATCAGCAACATTCCACATATTATATCCTGGGGCAACGTAGTTTACTGAGAATAGGTTTTCGTTGGCAAATGCAACCGGATCGGCTTCGCCGTCCAATGCCGCACCGTTACGGATACCTTCCCAAACATAACCAATGTACTCCTCTGGAGACGTGATAACGTCATACCTTGGTATCAACTGCATGTTGAAACCAGACTTTACATCAACTTCAATGTAAGATTCATTCGTAGAACCTGATTTGGTGGTAATCAAAATAACCCCGTTGGCACCTCTGGAACCATAAATTGCGGTTGCCGTGGCATCTTTTAATACGGTAGTTGTTTTGATATCCGCAGGGTTAATGGAGTTGATACTTCCTGTAAAAGGAACACCATCAACAACATACAAAGGATCTCTGTTACCATTAACAGAACCATAACCCCTTACACGAATAGTGGAAGTGGTACCCGGCTGTCCAGATGTGTTGATTACGGAAACACCCGCAACCTCACCGGCAAGTGCCTGAGATACGTTTGAAAAAGATTTCACCTCCAAGGCTTCGGCTTCCACCACGGATGCCGTACCAGCAAAGGCTTGTTTTGTTGTAGTACCATACCCCACAACAACTACTTCCTCTAGCGCCTGCGCATCATCTTGCATCTGTACGTTAATAGTGGATGAAGCACCAACAGCTCTTTCCACGGTCGCTTGACCAATATAGCTGAAACGTAGTGTTTGTCCTTCGGAAGCTGAAATGGAATAGTTTCCATCAAAATCTGTTTGTGTTCCATTCGATGTTCCTACAACGACTATGGAAACACCAGGAAGCGGCAAACCATTTTGGTCCGTCACATTACCTGAAACTGTTTTCTCTTGTCCAAAAGAGAAAGACATGCATAACACCAAAAAAGGTGTTAGCATCCATGCTAACTTAGCTCTCATTTATTTCATTTTTTGAATTAGTCCGCTCAAAAATCAAGATAAAAACTTAATATTCAAAAAAATTAACACCTTTGCCCACCCCCATTCAAAGCCTTTGTATTTATGATTTTTGATAATTTTAACACATTATTTTTACGTAAATGCTTAATTGTTGATCATGTAGGAAAATTTTTAACCGTTTTATTGATAATTATGTTTTTCTATAGGGTCAATCTGTTAAAATTAGAGGTGTTATGTTAAATTTATGTTATCATTCCTTTTCAGAAGCAGGTACCGATGAAGCGGGAAGAGGCTGTCTTGCTGGCCCCGTGACGGCCGCAGCTGTAATATTGCCTGAAAATTTTAGTAACGATGTACTAAATGACTCCAAACAGCTTTCAGAAATAAAACGGACATTTTTGAGGCCAATTTTGGAAAAAGACGCTGTTTCTTTCTCGGTCTGTCATGTTTTCCAAGATGAAATCGACGAAATAAACATATTAAATGCCTCTTTTTTGGCCATGCACCGCGCCATAGGGAAACTGGACCCCCTTCCCAACTTTATTATTGTTGACGGAAACCGTTTTAAACCTTATCCCAATATTGAACATGAATGTATAATAAAAGGGGATGGGAAATATATGAGCATCGCGGCCGCATCCGTCTTGGCTAAAACATATAGGGACGAGTATATGGCAAAAATCCACGAAGAGTTCCCCATGTACAATTGGAAAAAGAACAAGGGATACCCTACCAAAGAACATCGTGAAGCCATCAAAAAATATGGACTCACCAAGTACCATAGAAAAAGCTTTAGACAACTGCCCGAACAATTAACTCTGGATATTTAAAAATCCTAACTTTGTGTCAAACTTCAAGAATGAGATTAAAGGTACTTTTTTGTTTGCTCCCCATTTTTATTGCATCCTGTACAAAAGAGGTAAAAACCAAAGATTCCCTTTTGGAACATTTGCCCCCCAACCCAGCACTCGTTCTAAAGATCAACAACCTCACCAATTTCAAGAGTGAACTGAAAAACAATGCGCTACTTAAAAGTGCCGAAGGTTTTTCCAGCCTAAAGGAGGTTTCGGACAAAATCCAAGGATTGGAATATCTGTCCACCGATAAAAGTTGCGTACTTGCCCTTTATGAAATTGGCAAGGACAGCTATGATTACATTTTCGCCGCAAAAAAGGATACCGGAATCTTTAATATGGACAGTGTCACCAACAAAACAGTGGAAACACTCACCTACGAGGGTACCAGCGTTACCAAATACAATATCGATGGCCTGGAAGTGTTCAGCCTTCAAAAAAACAAGGACATTCTGATAAGTTCTTCTATGATGCTCATGGAAAACATCATTAGAGTTAGTGAAAATAGCCCTACGGACCCTACTTTGGAAAAACTTTACCAAGCAAGTTCATTAGACAAGTCTGCCTCCTTGTTCATCAATCCAGATGGCAATATATCTTTATTATCACTAAAAGAACAAAATAGAAACAACATCCCGCCTTTCTCTTCATGGGTCTCATTGGATTTCACGGCCAATTCGGACGAAATCAATCTTGGTGGGGTGGCCATGGCTCCAGATTCCACTAAAAATTTTGTCAATTTATTTAAGGGGACCTCTCCTTTGGCCAACAAAACGGCATCTTATGCTCCATTGAATGCCCAAGCGATACTATCCTATACTTTTGACGATTATCAGGTCTTTGCAAAAAACCAAAACACCTACTTGGACCGGGTAAAGAAAACCGACTCACTTTTCAACACGGTTGAAGAGGTCGGAGTAATTTATTTGAACAACGAAAAAGTGGTGCTGCTAAAATCCTTTGGCACCGAAAGCCTTTATGATTATTTGGACAGTCATAAAAAAGCTTCACAAAACTATCAGGGCAGCGAAATTTTGGAACTCCAGGACCAAAAACTTATTGAAGAAGGTTTTACCCCCTTGGTTAAAAATTTTGAATCCAACTTTTGCACCATAATAGAGAACAGTTTTATTTTTTCAGCAGAAAAGGAAGCGCTGCAAACTATCATAAGCAGTCATAAAAGTTCTTCTTCATTTGATAATAATCAAGGAT
>NZ_CAMYIC010000001.1 GCF_947258355.1 uncultured Allomuricauda sp. | reverse complement strand
TGGTGTAAAAAAGAATCCATTATATTTGCACCCGCTTAAGGTAAAATATTCCTCCTTAGCTCAGTTGGTTAGAGCATCTGACTGTTAATCAGAGGGTCCTTGGTTCGAGTCCAAGAGGGGGAGCAGAGATAGTAAAAAAGATCAAACTTACGGTTTGGTCTTTTTTTGTTTTATGGCTACAATGCCCGCTATCACAATTAATGTAAAACCAAGTAATGATCCCCCGGGAGAATCATCATAACTGGAAAAGACCATCATTGCTCCCCCTAGGGCCGAAATTATTACTGGTAAGATTGCTTTTAAAATGTTCATGAATATTTGGTTTGATTTTCATTTGCTCTGGTGCTGTATCTTATGTTTTACAGATCAATAGGAGATTTAAAAAATATCCAATATCTCTTTCAAACAAAACTTTACCGTTTAGAAAAAACAAATAGGCCACCAATCGGTGGCCTATTTGCTATTTGTTTATTTTCAAAACTGCTTTATACCAATAGAAGCACAATGGTCAATAAAAAACCGGCTGCTGCAAAGTAGAGTCCTTTTTTGTAGATAGGGGCACTGGGCCTGAACATAAAAAAGGCCGAAACGGCAAAGAACAGCAAGGCAATACCAAAGAAAATACCCAACCAGAACAAAGGATTTCCGGTATGCATCTTATGTAGTTTGTTCATACTTTCCAAAACTGCGGGCAACCGCTTTTCGGTGTAAGAAGCTTCACCAGTTTTAATATTGTAAGTCCCTCCTGCAAAATACATTAGGTCACCTTCAGTTTTGTCCACTTTGAACCCACGTTTTCTTAAAGCAGAGCCGAGGGCCTCTTCGTTAAGGTTGGCTTCGAGGGTGGTATTTACCTCGTATTCACTTTTCATAAAGTCGGTAGTTCTGAATGTAAGCACAATTCCACTAATGGCGTAAACGGCCATAATTCCGGCCAAAAAGAATCCGAGGTAACGGTGGAATTCCCTAAATGTATTTTCTGATTTTCTTCCCATGGTTAAGATTGTATAAAATAAGGAAGAAAGGCCCAAATGCCTTTCTTCGGGATAAATGTAACACTATTTCTATTGTTGTGCCATCTCAAGGTTAATGGTCATTTCCACATCATCGCCCAAGGAGGCAGTATCGCCGCCTACACCGAACTCCAAACGGTCTATGGTTCCAGTAAGTTTTAAACCTGCCTTCAATTTTCCGCTTCGCTGGTCGGTGATGATTCCGTTTACTTTTCCATCCAAAGTAACTGTTTTTGTTACTCCGTGCATAGTCAGGTCACCAGTAAGCTTAAAAGTTTTGTCTCCTGTTTTTTCAAAACTGTTGCTTTTAAACGTAATCGAGGGATATTTTTCTGCGTCAAAAAAATCGGCGCTCCTCAAATGGTCATCACGTCTGTCGTTGTCAGTATCGATACTGGCTGTTTTGATATCAACAGAAAATTCGGCCTCATCAAAGGTGTCGGTTGCCGTGGCTGTGATGTCAAACTCACTAAAATGTCCTTCAACTTCGGAAATCATTAAGTGTGTAATGGCAAAGCCGACTTTTGAGTGGGCTCCATCCGATTTCCATGTGGATTGGGCCGTCACCATTAAACTGGTGAAAAACGCCAATGTAATAAATGCTTTTTTCATGATTGTGTGATTTTAAGTGTTCGCTGTAATGTTCGTTGAATACCTTTTAAAGGCACATTCGGGTCAAATATGTCCAATCAAAAGCTAAATACTAAATTTTTTCCGCAAACAACACAAGTTAACCTCCAATCAACCAATCGATTAAATGGATTACAAGTGTAAAATGTCGTTGACAGGGTAAATTTGGTTGTTGGTATTACTGCTTTTCTTTTAGAGAAGTATTATCTATAATTTTGAACTCATTTAACCCTGGTCCATTGATTTCAAAAAAAGAACTGCTTTTTCAAATCGTGTTGCACATCTTGGTGCTCCTGTTTTTTTCTTTTGATAGAAATACGGGAAACATTGTGGTGCATAGGGCTATATTTATTTTGTTTTATGGTGCCGCTACGGTAATTGTCACATATTATCTGATGCCAAAATTTTTATACAAGAAAAAATATTGGCAATTTTTCCTGGGTTCTGCCATAGTTGTGGCCGCTGTAATTACAATTGAAGAGGTAATACTGGAACCTATTATATTTCCTGGAACAAGAAGGGGAGATACTTTTCCGGGCGTTTATGTATCACTATTGGGCGTTTTACCGGTAATGTTCATTCTTTCAGGATGTAAATTTGGGTGGGATGCCCTAAAAAAACAAGCTGAGATAGATGAGCTTCAAAGTACCATTCAAGAAAGTGAGCTGCAATTTTTACGCAGTCAGATCAACCCACATTTTTTGTTCAATAATTTGAACAACCTCTATTCCTATGCTCTGCAGGAATCTCCAAAAACCCCGGAAATTATTTTGGAGATGAGCGGTGTATTGCGATATATGTTATATGAATCCAAGGAACAGTTCGTACCTTTAAAAAAGGAATTGGAGCAATTGGGGAACTTTATCCGATTGTATAAACTACAGATAGAGGATAGGGGAGAGGTGCATTTTGATGTGGATAAAATTGAGGGAGAATATAAGATCGCACCCTTAATATTGATTGTTTTTATTGAAAATGCCTTTAAACACAGCCAATCGGGTCAATCTTCCGATATTGAAATCGATATCTCCGTAAAATTGAACAACTCTATCTTGGAATTTCGATGTAAGAACAATTATGAGCCTGGCTTTAGTTTGGATAGCGTAGCCAAAGGCATCGGATTAAAGAATGTAAAAAAACGCTTGGAACTATTGTATCCCAAAAAACATCTTTTGCATATCGAGGAGGCCGACAATTCCTATAAAGTGCTGCTAAAATTGGAACTGGAAAACGTATAGTTTATGAGGTGTATTATTGTTGAAGATCAACCACCTGCACAGCGAATATTAAGAAAATTTATTCAAGATGTTCCTACTTTGGAATTGGAAGAGGTTTTTTCTGATGGCTTAAAAGCAATGGAATACTTGAACACCGAGTCCATTGATTTAATGTTTTTGGACATTCACCTACCAAAGATCAATGGGTTGGATTTCCTGAAAAGTATTCCGGACCCTCCCCATGTAATCTTGACCACTGCGTTCTCCGAATATGCCTTGGAAGGCTATGATCTAAATGTTATTGATTATTTGTTGAAACCTTTTTCATTCCAACGTTTTTTGCAAGCTGTGAACAAGGTAAAGGTTAAACATGAGCACATGGTATCAAAAAACGAAAGTGCTCCCCTAACGGAAATCTATGTGAAGTCCAGCCATGAACACATCAAGGTTTTGGTAAAGGACATTTATACGATTACTTCTGACTCTGATTATACGGAAATTCACTTAAAGGATAAGAAAATATTGTCCAACGAATCTTTAAGGCACTGGGTGGAAGTACTAGGAGGCAGTCAATTTTACCAGATACATAAATCGCATATCATCAATACCAAAAAGATAGATAGGATTTCCGGAAATTTGGTGCACTTGACAAATGATGCCAAGATACCCATGGGTAGAGCTTACAAAGAAAACTTTTTAAAAAGTATATTGTAAAAAAGCCCAGAAAATTCTGGGCTTTTTTAATATTTTGTTTATGTGCTTACTTTGCGAAGTATATATAGATGGCAATTACAATAAACGCTATAAATCCACTTGCCAATTTTACATGTTTCCAAGGTTCTATGGATACTTGTTTGGTGTATTCCAATTGGAAAGGCTCTTTTCGAGGATAGAATTTTCCAATGATCAGCATGATAACAATGTTGGAAACGAACAATATAGCCATTACGTGCAGGTAATGGGGGTATGCTCCGGCCTCTATTAAGTTGAGTTCAACAGGGTCGGTTACTCCATTTGCCTTGGCCTCTGCCAATGCATTGGCCACCATTTTTGGTCCAATAATAAACTGACTGATAATATACAGAATAGATCCAGACAGAATACCAATTTTGGCTGCAATGGCGGGAACTCGTTTCGTTAAATAGCCTACCACTATAATCGTGAAAATTGGAATACTGTAGATACCATTGATTTCCTGTAAATAGTTGAACAAACTTCCAGCATTGGCAATCAGTGGTGCAATGAACATTGCGGCAAGCGCCAAACATACACCAAATACTTTACCGTACTTTACCACGGTCATTTCCGAGGCATTTTTATTAATGTGCTGTTTGTAGATGTCAATTCCAAACAGGGTAACGGAACTATTGAGTACACTGTTGAACGAGCTCAAAATCGCACCGAACAATACAGCGGCAAAGAATCCCATTAATGGTTTCGGAAGAACGGCCCTTACCAATTCGGGATAAGCAAGGTCGCTACTGGAAAGACCACCCTCGAAGTAATAATAGGCGATCATCCCTGGCAATACCAGGATGATGGGCCCCAAGATCTTTAAAAAAGCTGCTAACAAAAGTCCTTTTTGTCCTTCGGCAAGGTTTTTTGCTCCCAATCCCCTTTGAATAATCTGTTGGTTGGTGCCCCAGTAAAAAAGCTGAACAAGCATCATACCGGTAAAAATTGTGGCAAAGGGCACTTCTTGCCCTGGATTACCTGTGGAGTCAAAACGTTCCGGGTTCGCAGCCATTAAGGTTTCCAGCCCTCCAAAAACACTTCCGTCACCAATGGCCATCAGACCAAAAACCGGTATCAGGATACCTCCTACAATAAGTCCCACGGCATTGATACTATCTGAAACCGCAACCGCCTTCAATCCCCCAAAAACGGCATAGATAGATCCAATAATACCAATTCCCCAAATACAAATAACCAAGGCTGTGGAATCTGATACGCCCAATAATTCCGGAACATTGAACATGCCACTAATGGCAACAGAACCTGAATATAGGATAACGGGAAGAAGTACTACAACATAACCAGTTAGGAACAACCCAGATGTTATGGTCTTGGTGGTTACATCGAAACGTTTGGCCAAAAATTGGGGAACTGTGGTAAGTCCGCCCTTTAAATAACGAGGCAACAGAAATAGGGCTGTGACCACTATGGCCAGTGCGGCCAACGTTTCCCAAGCCATTACGGAAAGCCCATCTTTATAGGCACTTCCGTTGAGACCTACAATTTGTTCCGTGGATAGATTTGTGAGTAATAATGATCCCGCTATTACTCCAGCGGTCAGGCTTCTTCCGCCCAAAAAATAGCCGTCCGAAGATGTTTCATCTGTTTTTCTAACGGACCACCAGGATATTATTCCTACTAAAAGCGTGAATCCTAAAAACGAAATAAGTGCCATAAATTAAAGTTTGGTGTTTTGGCATAAAGCCAAAACGGTTTGTTTAGTTGGTTGTTGATCAAATATATTGGTTGATGATATTTTCGAACAACTCTTGCTGACCGCTTGTCTTTTTAATGTCTGGGTTTGTGTTTGCATGTGCATAAAGGTCCTCTAAAGATAGTTTTCCTTCCTCAAATGCCTTTCCGGAACCAGAATCAAAAGATGCATAGCGATTTCTTCGCATGCTAATATAATTGGAATTTTCCAAAATGGCATTGGCGGCAAGCAATGCTCTGGCAAATGCATCCATTCCTCCGATATGAGCATAGAAGATATCTTCCAGGTCTGTGGAGTTTCTGCGCATTTTAGCATCAAAATTAATACCTCCACCTTTAAAACCGCCTGCCTGCAATATAACCAACATGGCTTGGGTAAGTTCATATACATCCACTGGGAACTGGTCGGTGTCCCAGCCGTTTTGGTAATCTCCCCTGTTGGCGTCTATACTTCCCAGTAGATCATGGTCCGCGGCAACTTGGAGTTCATGTTCAAAGGTGTGTTGCGCCAAAGTTGCATGGTTGACTTCTATATTGAGCTTAAAATCATCCAAAAGGTCATATTTGGTAAGAAAACCTATAACTGTAGCGGCATCAAAATCGTATTGATGCTTTGTTGGCTCCATGGGTTTGGGCTCAATAAAAAATGTTCCCTTAAAGCCTTGTTTTCGGGCATAATCCTTGGCCATATGGAGAAAACGCGCCATGTGCTCTTGTTCCCGCCCCATATCTGTGTTCAAAAGGGACATGTAGCCTTCTCTTCCTCCCCAAAAAACATAATTTTCACCTCCCAATTTTATGGTTGCATCCAGCGCATTTTTCACCTGTGCCCCAGCAGCTGCCACCACATCAAAATCTGGATTGGTCGCTGCTCCGTTCATGTATCTGGGATGACTGAAACAATTTGCCGTACCCCAAAGCAGTTTAACTCCGGATTGCTTCATTTTTTCTTGGGCATAATCCGTTATGATCTGCAATCTTTTTTCGGATTCTGCAAGTGAGTTCCCTTCTGCGATCAAGTCAAAATCATGGAAGCAGAAATATGGTACGCCTATTTTGGTAATGAATTCAAAAGCGGCATCCATCTTGTCTTTGGCTTGTTGAACAGGATCTGAACTTTGCAACCATGGGAAATTTTTGGTCGGTGCTCCAAATGGATCCGACCCTGTTCCTGTGAACGTATGCCAATAGGCGATGGCAAATTTAAAATGCTCTTTCATGGTTTTGGTTCCCACTTTACGGTCTTGCTCGTAGTATTTAAATGCCAAGGGGTTATCCGATGATTTGCCCTCAAATGGAATTTTACCGATTCCTTTAAAAAATTCTTTTTCTCCTGTGGTTATCATATTTATGTTGTTCAGTTAATCCATATATTCCTTTAGCGCCTGCTTCCATACCTGATAGGCATCTTGATATTCATTGGCTGAATGGTCGGGTTCGTATGCTTGTTGAACGGTATCGGATGATGTGGCTTCTTCAATGTTCTTAAAGTCGCCATAGGCAAATGCTGCAGCTCTGGCCGCTCCTATGGCACCAGTTGTCTCCACAATATCAATTTGGCTTTGGGTAAGGGTGGCTATAGTTTTTGAGAATACCCTTGACCTGAAAAGATTGTCATTTCCAGCTTTTATTGAGGTAATGTTGACTCCGTCATTTTTTAAAATACCCATTCCGTATACAAACGAAAAGGCGATACCCTCTAGAGCCGCCCTATATATATGTGCCGCTTTATGGATATTGAAATTAAGATGGAGGATATGGGAACCTTTCCCTCGATTTTCCAACATGCGTTCCGCTCCATTTCCAAACGGAAGAACACAAAGGCCATTGGAACCAATCGGGATGGATTCTGCCTGTTGGTTCATTTCATTATAAGAAAGGTTTGGACTCATTTCATTTTTAATCCAACTATACTGAATTCCCGTACCATTAATACAAAGGAGTTTCCCAATCCGTGGTTTTTCGATAGAATGATTGGTATGCGCAAAACTGTTGATTCTTGTGTGTTCGGTCGTGCTTTGTTGTCCAGAAATGGCATAGACAACCCCAGAGGTTCCACCTGTGGCAGCAACTTGTCCTGGTTCCATTACATTTAGGGCAAGGGCATTGTTGGGTTGGTCACCAGCCCTGTGCATAATGGGTATTCCCTTGGGAAGTCCTGATTCGAGGGCTCCTTTTTTGCTTACGGTACCTTGTTCGGAAAATGAAGGTCGGATCTCTGGAACCAAAGAAGGGTCGACCCCAGCATTTTCCAATAGCCATGCTGCCAGTTGATTTTTTTTAAAGTCCCACATAATTCCTTCAGAAAGTCCCGAAGGGGTAGTAATACATTGTCCAGATAACCTCAAAGCGATATAATCCCCTGGGAGCATAAATTTGTGGATTTTCTTGTAAGTGGAAGGCTCGTTGTCCTTGACCCATTTCAATTTGGAAAGGGTAAAATTGCCCGGGGAATTGAGCAGATGGTCAACACATTTTTCCTCACCTACGGATTGAAACAATTTTCCTCCAGTTTCCACTGCCCTGCTATCGCACCAAATTATTGAAGGCCGAAGAGGATTGTTTTCTTTATCTACAATGACCAAACCATGCATTTGATAAGAGATACCAATGCCTTTGACACTCGTTTTTTCAACATTGTTTTCCGAGAGTAATTTTTGGGTTGCAGCGCATAAGTTTTGCCACCAAACTTCTGGGTCTTGTTCTGCCCAACCGGTTTTCTTGGAAATGATGGACATTTCTTTTTCTGGAAACTGAACAATATCAACTGCACTGCCATCATGTTCGTTTACCAATGCAGCTTTTATAGAAGAACTGCCAATATCATAACCTATCCAATACATGTAGCCAGATTAAAATCACTATGAAAATAGCCATTTAAAAATCAAGTGTAACATCTTGCCTCTATAATTCCTTTGTGAATTGTTCAATAAAGGTTTGCTAACAATTATTTAAAATAAAAAGTGTGTATACTTTCTTATAAATTTGAGTAATTTGAAACATAATTTTATTATTTGTAAACATTGATTGATAAAGGCACGGTCACTAGACGACCAGGATTCTTATTTGTTCTGCATGCTTCGCTTGCTGCTTTTGGCACTTATTTTTGCATGTATGCCTTTAGAAAACCATTTTCGGTGGCCACTTTTGATGGATTGGCCTTTATGGGAGTGGATTACAAAATTCTTTTGGTCATCACTCAGGTGTTGGGATACGCACTTTCCAAATTTATTGGTATAAAAGTCATCTCGGAACTAAAGTCCAACCGAAGGTTACTTTACCTGATTTCGCTCATAGTACTTGCCGAAATTTCACTCGTACTCTTTGCATGGGTGCCTGCGCCCTACAATATTCCTTTTATGTTTCTCAACGGATTCCCCTTGGGAATGATCTGGGGAATCGTGTTTTCTTATATCGAGGGAAGACGTTTTACCGATATTTTAGGAGTAGTGCTATCATCCAGTTTTATTGTGTCAAGCGGGGTGGTAAAATCCGTAGGGCTTTTTGTGATGAACTCCTGGGGAGTCAGTGAATTTTGGATGCCATCCGTAACGGGAGCCCTTTTCTTTATTCCCCTTTTGATCTGTTCCTACCTCTTGCAGCGGGTACCCCCGCCAACCCCGGAAGATATCGCCAACAGAACGGAGCGGATTCCAATGACCGCTGCTGATAGAAAAAACTTGGTGAAGAAGTTCTTCTTTCCATTGTTGTTAATTGTATTGTTTTATACTTTTTTGACGGCTTTCAGGGACTTTAGGGACAATTTTGCCAGAGAGCTTTGGGACAGTATCGGATACAGTGGGGATGTTTCCGTTTTTTCCACTTCGGAAATCATAATCGCCATAGTGGTACTGATGATCATAGGATCCATTTTTTACATCAAGGACAACTTTAAAGCCTTGCTTACCTATCATGTATTGCTGATTCTTGGGACTTTGGTTTTGGCCGTGAGCACTCTAATGTTTCAAACAAGAATATTGAATCCTTTTGTGTGGATGGTATGTACTGGTTTTGGGCTTTACATTTGTTATGTGCCCTTCAACTGTCTCTTTTTTGATAGGTTTATCGCTACTTTCAAGGTAAAGGGAAATTCAGGTTTTCTTATTTATATAGCCGATGCCTTTGGGTATGTGGGCAGTGTTTTGGTGTTGCTCTATAAAAATTTTGGACAGGCGAATCTGTCTTGGCTCAACTTTTTTGTCTACGGTACCTACGCTGTTGCTTTTATTGGTATTTGTAGCACAATAATTCTATTCATCCACTTTGCCTCGCGCCGCAAAGCGGAACAACTTAACAACCGATTGGATTATGGACAATAAATATGATGCCGTCATAGTAGGTGGGGGCGTTTTGGGGACATTTCATGCCTACCATGCACTGGAAATGGGACTAAAAGTGTGTTTGGTGGAAAAGGATGCCTATGCCAAAGGGGCCACAACACAAAATTTTGGACAAGTGGTACCTTCTGGAATGAATACCAAATGGCAAAAATTTGGGCGAGAGAGCTTGGCGATATACAAAGAGATACAATCTCAATTTGATGTGAGTATTAGACAAAACGGTACCGTCTATATTGCATCCAATGAAGAGGAGGAACAGTTGTTGGTAGAACTACGGGCCCTAAATAGTGGCAACGATTATGAATCCAGAATGTTGACCAAACAGGAATGCTTGGAGCATTATCCTGGACTTCGGAAAGATTATGCGGTTGCTGGACTTTTTTTTCCACAGGAAGTTACGGTAGAACCAAGAACCATGATCCATAGGCTTCATGAATATTTGGTTGCCAAAAAAGGGTTGGACATCAAGTTTGGGTTCCCTGTTGTTTCCTGTGAATCAGATGTGGAATGGGTGTCAGTTCAGAATACCAAAAATGAAGTGGTTTTTGGCAAAAAGGTAATTATATGTAACGGTGCCGACTTTAAAAATCTGTATCCTGAAACGTTTGCCTCAAGTGATTTGGAGGTTTCCAAATTACAAATGATGCAGACCAAACCGCAAGGCAATTATAGGTTGAATGGTTCCATACTTACAGGATGGTCCATTCGCAGGTACGAGGCATTTCATGAATGTCCATCCTTTGCGGGAATAAAGGCCAATGAACCAAAAGAAAGCCTTCAAAAAAAATGGGGTGTCCATATTTTGTTCAAACAAGCTTTGGATGGTTCCATAATTTTAGGGGACTCCCACCAGTATGCCGATGCCAGCAGAATGGAAGATTTGGGATACGAACTGGACATGGATATTGATGATTTTATGATCAAGGAGGCCAAAAAAATATTCAATCTGCCCACGTATCAAATACAAAAAAGATGGTATGGGATGTACTCACAATGCAAGAACAGTGATATTTTTCAAAAAACCATCAACGACAATATTCATATTGTAACAGGAATCGGAGGAAAGGGGATGACGGGCAGTGCCGGATTCTCGAAAAAAAATATTGCTTCTATATTTAATACACAGAAAATCAATTTATGAAAAAAATAGAACTGGCCGTTTTTGATATGGCAGGTACCACGGTGAACGAAGACAATGTGGTGTACAAAACCGTTAGGGCCGCTTTAGAAAAAGCTGGAGTAGAGGTTTCTTTGGATACCGTACTGGAATTTGGGGCGGGTAAAGAAAAATTCAAGGCCATTGCCGATATATTGGAAGCAACCAAAACCACTGGGATAGACCCCAATATAGTTTTTGAGGATTTTAAAGGAATGTTGGAAGAGGCTTATGAAAATCTAGAGGTGACCACTTATGATGGTATAGAGGAACTCTTTAAACTATTAAAATCCAAGGACGTGAAGGTGGTGCTCAACACAGGCTACGACCAAAAAACGGCAAAATCGCTGCTCAATAAACTGGACTGGGTTCCAGGAAAGCAAATAGATGCTTTGATCACTGCCGATGATGTGGTAAAGGGTAGACCTTCTTCGGAAATGATAGACAAAGCCATGGCGATGTTCGGTATCACGGCATCCGATAAAGTTTTAAAGGCAGGTGATTCCGTGATTGATATTGAAGAAGGCAAAAATGCCAATTGTGGATTAACGGTTGGGGTGTTGACCGGAGCGCAGACCCGTGAGCAATTGGCAACTGCGGAACCCTCCATGATTTTGGATTCCCTGTCGGATTTGGCGGAGCAGTTATTTCCTTGATCAGATAAAGAAATAGACCACCAACATTTTCGAGGGTATTTTTCCTCTGTTAATTGGGACATGGGGGATTCTGCCGTCAAAAAATATTGAGTCCCCTTCCTTTAATAGGACTTCTTGATCGCCTATCTCATAGTAGCACTCACCTGTCAAGATATACTTAAACTCAAAAGCATCGGTGACCACTTTTTCCCGCTCCGAGTTGGGTTCCACTTCCAAAAGCACACTTTCAAAACCAACGGAGTTCAATTGTTTCCCAAAAATATAATTATAGGTAAATCCTACAGCTTCGTCTTCTTTTTCTATAATGGACTGTTCATCCTTTCGGGTCACCAAAAAGTTGTGGCCATTGGCTTTGGGGATTCCCTCAAAAAAATCGGTCATCTCGGTTCCCAAGGCCCCCACTATTTTTAAAAACACAGGTAAAGAAGGTATGGTTCTTCCATTTTCAATACGCGAAATGAGTCCAGCGGTAACCCCGGCACTGATGGCAACATCATTTATGGTCTTTTTATTGTTCTTTCGTATCTGCTTGATTCTTTTACCAATGCCGATAAGGTAATTTTCCATTTTTATACGTGCTTCTAAAGTTTAGTATTTATAATATTATTTCGTTGGCCAAGATTAATAAAAAAATCGGTTAATCCACTACTGTACTAGGATATATTGTGATCACTGGTGTTTACGTCGATTTTAAAAAAGTGCATATTTGTAAATAATATTTACGTAACATTGGAGTGTTTCTTTTAACCTTTCCGTATCATTTTTTTAATCTGTTTAAAGGCCTGTCTTAACTCTTGTGTTGGATATTTGTTGATAAATAATTAACCAAATTTTACAAATACTCAATAAATGAAAAAATCAATCTTAACGTTTTTACTTGCCTTCACCGTAAGTATCATTGGTTACTCCCAAGTTACTTTTACGGGGCAGGTGGTTGACGAGAACAATGTGCCCTTGCCTGGAGCATCGGTTGTTGTAAAAGGTAGTAGCGTGGGTGTTGCTACAGACTTTGATGGGAACTTTGAAATAGAGTTGCCCCAAGGAGGAGAAACCTTAGTAGTTTCCTATATAGGTTATATTCCTTTAGATTTTGACACTACGGGAAAAAGTACCGCAACCATTGTTTTGCAAGAAGATTCCCAGCAGTTGGATGAGGTTGTAGTAACCGCCTTGAACATAACCCGGGACGAGGAATCCTTGGGATATTCCGTTCAAAAGGTTGCAGGAGAGGAAATCTCACAATCCACTAGTACAAACACGGTGAGCACCTTGTCAGGTAGAACAGCAGGTGTTCAGGTGGTAACCAACGGTACTGGACCAGGACAGTCTTCCTCGGTTGTCATCCGGGGGTATTCCTCCATGCAAGGTGATAACCAGCCCTTATTTATTGTAGATGGTATCCCGATCAATAATAACACGGACACTAGGACCAATACGTTGGGTGGTGCTTCCAACATGAACTTGGATTATGGTAACGGTGCGGCTGAAATCAATCCTGATGATGTAGAGTCCATTTCGGTGCTTAAGGGTGCGAATGCAACTGCACTATATGGATCTAGGGCGGCAAACGGTGCGGTGATCATTACCACGAAATCAGGTAGAGGTCGTAAAGGTGGAGTCAGCTTTAGTTCCAAAACCACTTTTGAGAGTGTATTGAAAGCTCCTGAATATCAAGGCGTATACGGACAAGGTAAAAACTTTGATTTCTCCTTTGTGGATGGATACGGAAGTGGAACGTATGATGGTGTGGACGAATCTTGGGGACCATTGATGGATGGTCGCTTGATTGCTCAGCACGATTCACCAACATCCAACGGTCTTCGTGGTGGTGATGTTCACGGCTTGGATTACGTACTAGGATCTTCTGGAGTTGATTTGGCCAGGAGAGGAACCATTACCCCAACACCATTTGTGTATGGAGGAAATCCAGCGGAAGAATTTATGGAAACAGGTAGGACCTTGATCAATACAGTTTCTTTCTACGGATCTAACGACAACGGAAACTACAGGGTAAGCTATACCAACTTGGATAACAAAGGTATTGTTCCAAATACCGATATCAAGAGAAATACCATTTCTGCTTCAGGTGATTATCAAATCTCCGACAGGTTAAAGGTATCATCCAAGATCAATTACATCCGTTCGGATTCAGATAACCGTCACGTAAATGGATATGGTACGGAATCGGTGATGTATCTGTTCGTCTGGTGGGGACAACAGGTAAATGTAAATAGTTTAAGAAACTACTGGCAAGATGGCCTTGAAGGTTTCCAGCAGTACAACTACAACTATAACTATCACGATAACCCTTACTTCACCATGTACGAGAATACGAATGGTCTGGCAAAGGATAGAATCATAGGAAACCTATCTGCTACTTATGACATCAGCGATGATTTTAAATTCATGGTAAGAGGAGGGCGTGATTTCTTCTCTGAATACAGATTTATAAAAAGGGCCTACTCTACACAACGTTTTCCAAATGGTCAGTACAGGGAAGATAAAATCAACTTTCAGGAAACCAACTTGGATTTCTTGTTGACCTATGATAAAGATGTAACCGATAAGTTCCATGTGAATGCCAACTTTGGAGGTAATAGAATGGTACAGAAAAATCATTTCAACTCATTGATGGCCAATAAGTTGTTGATTCCGGGAATCTATTCTTTCTCCAACGTGGATGGAGCCTTGGTACAGCGTACAAGCCGTCCCGAAAAACAAATCAATTCCCTGTATGCATTTGCGCAATTGGGATGGGACAATAGTATTTACTTAGATCTTACAGCCCGTAACGACTGGTCGTCCACATTGCCGGAACAGAATAATTCTTATTTCTACCCTTCGGCATCTTTGAGTGTTGTACTATCGGATTTGTTCGATTTCGGGAACCAAGATGTGTTGAGCTTTGCCAAACTTAGAGGTGGTTGGGCACAAGTTGGTAGTGATACCGATGCCTATAGACTTTCAGATTTCTATGCGTTGGGAACACCAGTTGGTGATAACCCTACTGCAAGCCCCGCAAATACGTTACCCAACTTCGATTTGAAACCAGAGATTCAGACCTCATACGAGTTCGGTACGGATTTGAGGTTTTTCAACAATAGGCTTTCCTTGGATGCTACCTATTACAATACCGTGTCTAAAAACCAGATTTTGGATATCGACTTGCCAATTACATCAGGTAAGACCGCAAGAACCATTAACGCTGGTAAAATCCGTAACCATGGATTGGAAATTATGTTGGGGGTTAGCCCAATTCAAACCGAAGACTTCAACTGGAACTCTTCTTTCAATTTTGGTTTGAACAGGAACAAGGTTCTGGAACTGGCCGATGGAGTAGAAAGATACCAATACGGCGGAAATGGAATATCATTGGTTGCTGAAGAGGGAGGTTCCCTTGGCGATATGTGGGGCACTGGATTGGTAAGGGTCGAAGACGAGAACAGTCCCTACAATGGAGAGGTCATCTTTAATGAAGGTCTGGTTCAACAAGACAATACCTTGAGAAAATTAGGAAACTTTAACCCAGATTTTACCTTGGGTTGGAACAATACCATAACCTACAAAAACCTTTCACTGAATTTCTTGCTCGATTGGAGACAAGGCGGGGAGCTATTGTCCAGGACCCGTTTGATTGCCGCAACTTCTGGAAACGTTGTGGAAACGCTCTGGGGTCGTTCTCCCGAATTTGGTGGACCTCATCCAGGTATTACCGATTCCGGACTTTCCTATGTTGATGGCGATGGTATTACCCAAACCGACGGTATTATTGGAGCAGGTGTAAAACTGCAGGATGGTGAATATGTTCCAAACGACGTGATTGTACCTGCAAATGCCTACCACAACAATAGGTATCGAAGAAATAATGAAACAGAGGGTATTTACGATGCCACTTTTATAAAGCTTAGGGAGGCTAGGTTGACTTACGATTTCCCCACAAGATTGTTCAAAGGAGATGATATCAAAAAATTGAGCTTTTCCGTAATCGGAACCAACCTATGGCTTTGGGCCAAGGATTATAATCATGGCGACCCTGAACTTTTGTCCTTCGGCGGCGGAAGTTATGTGCCAGGGGTGGAAAATGCCACTGTACCTACAACGCGTAGTTTAGGATTTGCAATCAACGTAGAATTTTAATCAGGTTAACAATAACAACATGAAAAAGATATTTTTAATAGCGACGGTACTTGCGATGACCCTTTGGTCCTGTGACAAGTTTGACGTGAGCAACGATAATCCTGATGTTGCCTTGAACATCAACCAAAACCCCGAACTTCTTTTGACCAATCTTCAAAGAAGGTCTATCCGGGAAGCCGTAAGTGGGTCTTGGAGCGAAGGGAACCTTATGGGACAATATGGAGCCCGAATCGTATTTACCTCTTTCGATTTGTTTGATTGGGGAGATCAGAGTGGAGCCTGGAATAATTATTACTATACCATTAGAGATGCCAAGGAACTGGAAACATTGGCCAGTGAAAATGAGTTGAACAGTTATGTGGCCGTTTCCAAGATCATGCAAACATGGGCTTTCAGTATTTTGACAGATATGTGGGGCGATGTGCCTTATTCCGAAGTAAATCAGGCAAGCGAGCAGAACTATACGCCCATGTATGATGAACAAGAGGCCATTTATACCTCCATGCTTGCTGAGCTTGCAGCTGCGAACACCCTTCTATCTGGTTCTGATTTGACCCAAATCAAAGGAGATTTGCTGTTCGATGGTGATTTGGCCATGTGGAGAAAGTTTGCCAATTCACTTAGGATGCGTTTAGCACTTCGCTTAAGTGAAGTTTCTCCGGGAACGGCCTCTGGTGTAATTGCTGAGATCTTTAACAATCCGGGTCAAAACCCAATTATGGAATCCAATGAAGATAACGCAGCCCTAACATTTTTAGCTGCAAACCCAGATGCCCACCCTGTTACTGAGGAGTCCGTTTATCGCGTAGGGTCTTATAACGAATACAGGATTTCCGAGCATTTTGTAACCATGTTGGAAGGCTTGAACGATCCACGATTGGAGTTCTTTGCCGACCCAACGGCCAATTCGGTTGAAGAAGGTACACCTGAAATTGTTGGAATGTTGAACGGAGTAGTGGACGGACCTGCATACACCTATCAAGGTGGGGATGCATTCCTTTCAAAATTCAATATCGATTACTTCTACTTTCAGCCGAACACCAACCAAGCTAGGTTGATGCTGTACTCCGAAGTACAATTTATATTGGCTGAAGCGGCCCAAAGAGGTTGGATCAATGCCGATGCCCAAATATTTTATGAAGAAGGGGTCACATCTAATTTTGACTACTGGGGTGTTGATTTACCAGCAGATTATTTGTCAAGTACAGGAGTTGCTTTTGATAATTCGTTGGAAACCATTATGACCCAGAAGTACATCAACTTGTTCTATACTGACTACCAAGGTTTTATCGAATATAAAAGAACTGGGTTCCCTGCAACCATAGCTCCAGGGCCAGATGCCTTCTACGATGTTTACCCAAGTAGGTTCGAGTATCCAAGTAACGAGGAATCCTTGAACAACGCAAACTATTCGGAAGCCTCCAGTAGAATTGGAGGAGACCAGATAACCACCAAGGTTTGGTGGGAAAACTAAGGTTTGCCAATGTGTTTTAAGAAGTTTAATATAGCAATGATCATGACCATGGGAACTTTGTTCCTGTGGTCTTGTTCTTCTGATAAGGATGTAACTCCAAAGGGAATTGAACATATTGTTGTCATTGGGGTAGATGGCATGAGTCCCAATGGGATTCAGAATGCCAGCACCCCTACAATGGATTCAATGATCCGGAATGGAGCCGCGACCCTACATGCAAGATCTGTGCTTCCATCCAGTTCCAGTCCTAACTGGGCCAGTATGATCATGGGTGCCGATACCGAACAACATGGTGTCACCTCCAATGGTTGGGAAAAATTCGATCATCAATTACCCCCAGTAGTGGAAACTGAGAATGGAACCTTTCCAACAATCTTCACCCTTTTTAAAGATCAACAGCCCGAAGCCCATGTTGGTGCCATTTACGATTGGGATGGATTTGGTCGTTTGTTCGAGAAATCGGACGTTGATTTTGATATTGATGGGGACCATGAGGACAAAACTGCCCAAGCTGCGGTAGACTACATCAAAGCACATACTCCAAAGTTCACTTTTGTGCATCTGGATCATGTAGATCATGCAGGTCATGCATTGGGACACGGAAGCCATGAGTACTACAAATCTGTGGAAAAGGCTGACTCCCTTATTGCAGAAATCGTAGATGCTACCAAACAAGCTGGAATCTTTGAAAAAACCATGTTCATTGTATCTGCCGATCACGGCGGATTGGGCTTTGGTCATGGCGGGGAAAGTTTGGCAGAAATGGAAATCCCTTTCATTTTGTATGGGACAGGTATCAAAAAGGGATACATTATTGAAGAAACCGTATATCAATATGACAATGCACCTACAGTTGCCTATGCCATGGGGTTGACAACTCCCCAAGCTTGGATAGGTCGACCGGTCAAAGGGGCATTTTTAGGAAATGAAGCCCCAAAACTTATCTACAAGCGTAAAAAGCAAATAACCCAACCCAAAATTCTTCCGGATGCAGGCTATTTTGAACCGTCCGGGGGAGTTTTTAAAGCAGACTCCGTAGCCGTTGTCATTCAAAATCCAAATAATACGGGTGAGATTCGATACACATTGGGCGCTGAGGTACCGTCTTTGGAGAACAGTAATGTCTATCGGGATACCTTCTATTTGAAACATACAGCAATCATAAAAGCTGGGATTTTTCAAGAAGGCCGATTGGTAAGCACCATTGCAGAAGGAAATTTTAGGATTGTACCAAAAACAAAACAGGACCCTGTCAAGTTTCAGGTTTATGAAGTCAATGGTATCGTTAAATTACCCGATTTTTCAAATTTGAGTCCATCGCATGAAGGCTATGTTACCGAGTTTTCACACAAACAAGCACTTGCTGAAGATATGCCCCAAGAGCAAGTTGCTGTGGTTTTTGAAAGTTACTTGGATGTTCAAAAGGATGGCAACTATGCCTTTTTTACAAATAGTGATGATGGAAGCAAACTTTACGTGAACGGTACCCAGATTGTGGACAATGATGGCGACCATGGTGTAATGGAGCGCAGTGGTTCGTTGGATTTGAACCAAGGAAAACATTTTGTTCGCGTGGAGTTTTTTAACGGGGGAGGCGGCTATCATTTGGATGTGAAATACAAAGACCCTAATACTCCAAAACAAATCATTCCTGCAAATCATTTATATAGAGAAAAATAAGAATGCATTTTAACCTCAATAAAATTGGTCTACTGCTCATCAGTATTTTGATGACATCCATTTCCAATGGGCAAACCGAACAATTACCTCCATGGCAACCTGGCTATTTGGATATTCACCATATCAATACCGGTAGGGGTGATGCCGCTTTTCTGGTATTTCCCGATGGTACAACCATGTTGGTGGATGCAGGGGACATGTCCGAGACCCATCCTCGAACCACGTCGAGCCGAAATGCAAAGTTGGTTCCGAACAGGTCCAAAACAGCGCCGGAATGGATAGTGGATTATATCGACCAATTTATGCCCAAAAAGCAAGAGCGAAGGTTGGATTATGCCCTGATTACCCATTACCACGACGATCATTTTGGTGAAATAGATTCTTTGCGAAAAATAGCACCGGGAGGGTATCAACTGACCGGGATTATGGAGGTTGGTACCTTGATTCCCATTAAAAAATTAATTGATCGTGGGTTCGACTTTCCATTGGATTTAAAAGATGCGAAAGTGCAATCACAAGAAAGGTTTTCCAAGGACAAATATGGAATGATTCCTACTTTAAAAGAGTATTGGAAGTTTATTGAATTTCAAAACAAAAAATCAGGATTGGAAAACGAAGCGTTGCAAATAGGTAGTAACAACCAAATTGCATTGCAGCATCAACCGGAAGATTATCCTGAGTTTTCAGTGCAAAACATTGCCTCCAACGGTAATATTTGGACAGGCTACGATGATTCCTTTTACTCTCTTTTCAAAGAAGGAGAGTACCCAGGTGAAAACCCATTGAGCAATGCCATTCGAATCGATTACGGTAAATTCAACTACTATACAGGAGGCGATATTGCTGGGATTGATGGCTACGGACAAACCAATATCAACGCATTGGAATCACATGTGGCACCGGTGGTCGGAGCTGTGGATGTTGCAACACTCAATCATCATGGGAACAGGGATTCCCAGAATCCATTTTATGTCCGGACCATAAGACCCCGAGTTTGGATCCAACAAAACTGGACGGCGGACCATCCCGGGGAAGAAGTCCTCCGCAGAATATTATCAAAACAATTATACCCCGGTGACCGGGATATTTTTTCAACCATTATGCTGCAAGGCACCAAGGACGTGATCGGTGGCAGGTTGGACCAATATAAAAGTCAGAATGGACACATTGTTGTTCGGGTGTACGACAACGGGGACACATACAAAGTTTATGTATTGAACGATGCATCCGAAGAACGGGAAATATTAACTGAACATGGACCATATAAAGCGCGATAAGCACAACTCAGAATCTGTTGTGGAAGGCGATATCAACTTGACTCTTGCACGAAAGGAGTGGTTGGAGAATGAAGTAAGCGAAGAAACCAGGGAATTGTTGGAAAAGGATGCGAAATACTTTATGCATCAATCCATGTCGACCCCTTGTTTGGATGTGCTCCAAAATTGTGAAGGCTCGTACATTGAAAGTGTATCTGGAAAAAAATATTTGGATTTTCATGGGAACAATGTGCATCAAATTGGGTTTTCACACCCAAAGATGGTGGCTCGGCTATCAGAACAACTTCAAGGATTGACATTTTCCACTAGAAGATACGCCAATGAAACGGCTATTCAATTCGCAGAAAAGTTAACTTCCTATACCCCGAAGGGGCTTAACCGAATTTTGCTCACTCCAAATGGCAGTTCAGCCATTGGAATTGCACTCAAATTGGCCCGTGCCGTAACAGGAAAACACAAAGTGGTCTCTTTTTGGGATTCGTTCCATGGCGCAAATCTGGATGCCATCAGTGTGGGCGGGGAATCTGTTTTTCAAGAATATATGGGGCCTATGATGCCTGGGATTGAAAGGGTTCCACCCCCAATTACCTATCGTGGTATTTTTGAAGGGAATGAGGACAAAGCTCTCGAATATTTGGAATACGTTTTGGAAAAAGACCATCAAATCGGAGCGTTTTTGGCAGAGACCATTCGCAATACCGATGTACAGATTCCATCAAAAAAATTCTGGAAGGGAGCTCGGGAGCTGTGCAGCAAACATGGAGTTCTATTGATTTTGGATGATATCCCCATCGCATTTGGACGTACTGGGAAAATGTTCGCGTACGAACTATTTGATATTGAACCAGATATTCTGTGTTTGGGCAAAGGACTAGGTGGTGGCATTATTCCGCAAGCTGCCATAGTGACCAGAGAGGAGTACAATACATTCGGGGATATTTCCTTGGGGCACTACACCCACGAGAAAAGTCCTTTGGGTTCCATGGCCGGATTGACCCTTTTGGAAGTAATCGAAGAAGAGAACATACTGCAAAAGGTGAAGGATGATGAAGAATTTATGAGGAGGGCCCTTAGAAAAATGCACCGAAAATATTCCTTGATCGGTGATGTGCGTGGTGTTGGACTTCTGTGGGGTATCGAATTGGTAACCGATAGGACCACTAAGAAAAAAGCGACTGCCGAAGCCGAAGAAATTATGTACGAGTGTTTAAAACAGGGATTGAGTTTTAAGGTTTCCAAAGGAAATGTACTGCAACTGTCCCCACCATTGACCATAACAAGAGAAGAACTGGAAAAGGCATTCGAAATATTGAATTGTGCCTTTTTAAAAACCAATGCCATAGCCTAATGAAAAAAATCAACCAACTTATCATTGTATTTTTTGTGGGTGTGATGCAACTCACCGCCCAGTCTCAGCCCCAAATTTTAGTGCAGCCCTATTTACAGGATGCAGAACCAAATTCCATCGTGATTATGTGGGAAACCACAAACGGCGAAGAAAGTATAGTGGAATGGGGAACCACTGAAAGATTGGGTAAAAGGACTTCTGGAAAAGCTGAGGACATCAATTTTTCAGAATCCAGAGTGCATACTGTTAAACTGGAAGGCCTAAAACGATTCACCGAATACTATTATAGGGTAAAAACAGGAAAAGCAAAATCCGATATTTTCCAGTTTAAGACTCCCCCATTTGCTAGCGATGAAGAAAGCTTCAACATAGTTGCCATGAGCGACATGCAATACGATAGCCAGCAACCCAACAAGTTTTCTGAAATCGTGAATCAAGGAGTACTTCAGTATTTGGAAAAGGAACACGGTGGTAAATTACCGGATAACTTGGCCATGGTGATGATTCCGGGAGATTTGGTGGAAAATGGCAGTAAATATTTCCAATGGAAAGAACATTTCTTCGACCCTGCACAACAACTCTTTTCCGAAGTGCCCGTGTATCCAGTTTTGGGGAACCATGAACGTAATTCGGTTTTTTACTTTAAATATTTTAGCTTACCAGAAAACGGAACTCCAGCCTATGCCGAACATTGGTGGTACAAAGATTACGGCAACACTCGAATTATCGGCTTGAATTCCAATGATGGGTATCGTGATCTGGGGGAACAATATCAATGGCTGGAAAAAGTATTGGCCAATACCGAGAAAGACGACAACATCGATTTTGTGTTCGCTCAATTACACCACCCACACAAATCCGAACTTTGGATTCCCGGTGAAGAAGAATCAACAGGAAAAGTCGTGAAAATGTTAGAAGCATTTTCGACCAAAACAGGAAAACCTAGCATCCACTTTTTTGGACATACCCATGGATATTCAAGAGGACAATCACGAGACCATAAACACTTATGGATCAATGTGGCCTCTGCGGGTGGCGCCATAGACAATTGGGGCGAGTTTGAGGGCAGGGATTACGATGAGTTTACCGTTACCCAAGACGAATACGGTTTTGTGATGGTAGAAGTGGACGGAAACCGAAACGACCCCAAGTTCACCATCAAAAGAATCAGTCAGGGCAACAATATAAAGTCACGACAAAATGAGCTTCGGGATAGTATTACCATTTGGCGATTAGAGAAAAAACCTGAGGCGCCAAAGGTTGTCTCGCCCATCAATAATATGAAAGTGATGGATGATTTTGTTACTTTAAAAGCTGGAGAATTTTCAAGTTCGTTGAGTGGGGCATTCCATGCTGCGGCACACTGGCAGGTTTCTGAATCCCAAGATTTTGAAAAGTTGGCCTTGGACAGTTGGAAACAGTTCGAGAACTGGTATTATAAAGAGGATCGCCAAAAAGAGGACGACCTTACCGATGAGAAAACAAAACGATTGAAACCCGGCACAACCTATTACTGGAGGGTTCGTTACCGTGACCAAAACCTGAATTGGAGTGATTGGTCTGAAATAGCATCATTTAAAACAAAGGAAGAAAATGAAAAATAAGATTTTGCTTTTGATAGCTGCCATTGCAGCGATACTTAATGTCCAAGCACAAAGTGCGGATGACACCAAGGTGATTCTGATTACGTTGGACGGTTTCCGCTGGCAAGAATTGTTTACTGGCGCCGATTCCCTGTTGATAGGGAACAAAGATTACGTTCATGATGTGGAAAAGTTGGCAGAAGCTTTTTGGAAAGACTCCCCAGAAGAAAGAAGAGCTACTTTGATGCCTTTTTTCTGGAACCAAGTGGAAAAAATGGGTCAAATTCACGGGAACAGGAATAAGGGAAGCAAAGTCAACCTGACCAACGGTATGTGGTTTTCCTATCCTGGCTACAATGAAATTTTGACAGGTACTGCCGATGACGCCAGAATCCGAAGCAATGATAAAATGCAAAACCCCAATACCACCATTTTGGAGCGCTACAACAATACCTCCGAAGGGAAAGGAAAAGTTGCCGCCTTTGGTAGTTGGGACGTTTTCCCGTTCATTGTGAACGAGGAGCGTTCTGGAGTGCCAGTGAACGCTGGTTTTGAGTAAGCTACGGGAGATTTGACCGAAAAAGAGAAGTTCTTGAATGAATTGCAAGGTCAAATTCCAAGTCCATGGGGCAGTGTTCGATTGGATGCCTTTACGCATCATTATGCCTTGGAACATATGAAAAAGGAACATCCGAAGCTTGTCTATATTTCATATGGTGAAACCGATGATTTTGCCCATGATGGAGACTATCAGGCTTATTTAAAATCGGCCCATAATACCGACGCCTTGATCAAGGATATTTGGGAATACACACAGCAAGATGATTTCTACATGGATCAAACCGTGTTTTTGATTACTACGGACCATGGACGGGGAACAGAGCCATTGGATACGTGGAGAAGTCATGGTGCCGATGTAAAAGGCGCAGGACAAGTTTGGTTCGTAACATTTGGCAATGGTGTTGAGAATTTGGGCGAGGTTAAACAGAACGAACAGTTGTACACCAATCAGATTGCACCCACGATTCTAAAAATATTGGGCATGCCCATTTCAAAAGAAATTGAGGGAGAACCCATGAAATTATAGTTTAAGTACGTTTGATTCAGTTTATTAGTTTGCGTTAATGCAGAAGGCCCGAGCCATTGGTTCGGGTCTTACTTTTAAAGAAGTTTACATTGTTAACTGTTTTTGCCAAAATAGTTACCTTAGGGGATGTATTTTAGCAATATGGAAGAAGAACTTTTAGGAACATTCAGCAATTATTTTGAACAACCTCTTATCGATGAGATACTTGAAGAGGGTAAATTAATGGAAGTCCCTGCGGGTGAAACCATAATGGACATTGGGCAATACATAAGAAGCATACCTTTGATGTTGTCTGGTGCCATAAAAGTACTTCGGGAAGATGATGAGGGAGATGAATTGCTTTTGTACTATTTGGAACAAGGGGAAACCTGCTCGGTTACCATGGCATGTTGTATGGGGCATACAAAAAGTGAAATCAGGGCCATTACCGAAACGGATACCAAAATAGTGATGGTCCCGGTTCAAAAAATGGAAGAATGGATGGCCAAGTACAAAGGTTGGCGGAACTATGTTTTTGACAGCTACCAAAACCGATTGAACGAGCTATTGCAGACTGTGGATAGTATCGCTTTTAAAAACTTGGACCAACGACTTATGGATTATCTTAAAAAGAAGGTCGAGGTAACCAAGGATAATCGTATTAAAAGCACTCATCAAGAGATTGCTTATGACTTGCATACCTCTAGAGTTGTGATTTCCAGATTGTTGAAAAAGCTGGAAAAAATGAAAAAACTAGTGCTCCACAGAAATTATATTCATGTTATAGATCTTTAGGTTTGTGCCCTTTGTTACTGTTGTTTGTCTTTGGGCAGCCTATTTTTGCATAAAACCAATCGAATGCTCAAAAGGATTTTTCCTTTTTTAACTTGGATAAGCAATTATAATCGGTCGTTGCTATATGGTGATTTAATTGCAGGTATTACCGTCGGGATTATGTTGGTTCCACAAGGTATGGCCTATGCGATGATTGCCGGTATGCCACCAATTTATGGGCTGTACGCAGCTTTGGTCCCACAATTTGTCTATGCGATTACGGGTACGTCCAGGCAACTGGCCGTTGGTCCAGTGGCAATGGATTCTTTGTTGGTTGCAGCTGGAATCGGCGCTATGCAGTTGGCAAATACCGAAGATTATATTGCAGCCGTACTTTTTTTAACCTTACTTATCGGATTGTTTCAGTTTTTGCTCGGCGTTTTAAAAATGGGCTTTTTTGTCAATTTTTTATCCAAGCCAGTTATAAATGGGTTCACCTCTGCTGCGGCAATTTTGATAGGTTTAGGACAATTAAAGCACATTTTGGGTGTGGACTTGCCACAATCAGGTAAAATCTACGTTCTTTTGGGCAGTATTTTCGGAAGTTTTGATCAAGTAAACCTGCTAACGCTCGGAATGGGTGTTTTGGTTATGCTACTGATTATTGGGCTAAAAAAAATCAACAAAAAATTGCCCATACCCCTCCTAGTTGTGATTGTAGGTATTTTGGCCGTTGTGTTTTTGGGATTGGAGGCCAAGGGAATCAAGGTTGTTGGTGAAATACCCAAGGGGTTGCCAAGTTTTCAATTGCCAGGAATGCAATGGGATACCATTGGAAAATTCCTGCCCATAGCTCTCACCGTTGCGCTTTTTGGTTTTATGGAATCCATTTCCATAGCCAAGACGTTGGAGGAGAAACATCCAGAATATGAGCTGGATGCCAACCAAGAGCTCAGAGCCTTGGGACTATCCAATATTTTAGGTTCTTTCTTTCAATCATTCTCAGTATCAGGTGGATTTTCAAGAAGTGCGGTTAATGATGAGGCCGGTGCAAAAACAAGTATGTCGTTGGTGTTTAGTACATTGGTAATAGCTGCCATACTCTTGTTTCTTACACCGCTGTTTTACAATCTGCCCACAGTTGTTCTTGGCGGTATCATTATTGTATCCGTATTTGGTTTGATAGATGTGAAATATCCGCTGATATTGTGGAAAAACCGAAAAGACGAGTTCATTTTATTGGCTGCCACATTTATAATGACCCTTTCAATCGGACTCATAGAAGGTATTCTTTTAGGTGTATTGCTTTCATTGTTATTGTTGGTTTATAGAATTTCGAACCCCCATATAGCTGTCCTGGGAAGAATAAAGGACACAACCTATTTTAAAAACATAGACCGTTTTTCCGAAGATGTTGAGGTAGATGATGATAAATTGATTCTTCGATTCGATGCTCAACTTTATTTTGGGAACAAGGATTATTTTAAAAAGCAATTATACCATCAGATAGAAAAAAAGGGCTCTAAACTCAAGTTTATTATACTCAATGCAGAGCCTATCAATTATATTGATAGCAGCGCAGCAATAATGCTTGAGCGGATTATTCAGGAACAACGGGAAAAGGGCATACAATTCTTGATTGCGGGGGCAATAGGTCCTACCAGGGATATTCTATATTCGAGTGGAATTATGGAAATACTTGGCGAGGAGAATCTTTTTGCCCAAACGTACGATGCAGTGGATTGCTGTAGCAATCCTAAAACATTGAGCACCATACAGAAAAAAGTATCCCAACAGTCCAAAACCAAAGGTTTGTAACTTTGGTCACAGAACTTTAGGAAACACAAGATTATATTTGATAAAAACCATTATCACATGAAGATTGAACAAATTTACACAGGATGCTTGGCCCAAGGGGCATATTACATAGAAAGCGAAGGAGAGGCGGCCATAGTGGACCCGTTGAGGGAGGTAAAGCCCTATATTAAAAAAGCAGAAGAAGCTGGAGCCAAGATCAAATACATTTTTGAAACGCATTTCCATGCCGATTTTGTAAGTGGGCATGTTACTTTATCCAAAGAAACGGGAGCTCCAATTGTATATGGACCTACCGCAAAACCCTCTTTTGATGCAATTATTGCCGAGGATGGACAAGAATTCAAATTGGGAAAAATAACCATTAAGGTATTGCACACCCCTGGCCACACCATGGAAAGTTCCACGTTTTTGTTGAAGGACGAGAATGGAAAGGATCATGCCATTTTTAGTGGGGACACCTTGTTCTTAGGCGATGTTGGTCGTCCAGATTTGGCCCAAAAAGCGGCACATATGACCCAGGAAGAATTGGCAGGGACTTTGTTCGATAGTCTTCGTGAAAAAATAATGCCCTTGGCCGATGATGTTATTGTTTATCCGGCACATGGTGCTGGTTCCGCTTGCGGTAAAAACATGATGAAAGAAACCGTGGACACCCTGGGCAATCAGAAAAAAATGAACTACGCCCTAAGAGCTGATATGACTAGGGAAGAATTCATTTCAGAAGTTACAGAAGGCTTATTGCCGCCTCCACAATACTTTCCCTTAAATGTAAAAATGAACAAGGAAGGGTACGAGGATATCGATACCATTTTGGAAAGGGGAACCCAAGCATTGACTCCAGATGCATTTGAGGTAGCTGCCAATGAAACAGGAGCTGTTGTTCTGGATGTACGCCATCAAGATGATTTTGCCAAAGGGCATGTACCACGATCTATTTTTATTGGCTTGGACAGTAGTTTTGCACCATGGGTAGGAGCATTGATCGCCGATGTGGAGCAACCTATACTTTTAGTGATTCCGGAGGGCAGGGAAGAAGAGACCATCACTCGTTTGTCCAGGGTTGGGTTCGATAATACCTTAGGTTATCTCAAGGGAGGTATCGAGGCTTGGAAAGAAGCAGGAAAGGAAATTGATACTGTGGACAACGTAAATGCAGAAGAATTCAAGGAAATGGTAGACAAAGGAGTTCCTGTGTTCGATGTTAGGAAGGAATCTGAATATAAAGCGGAACATGTAGTGGATGCCCACTTGACACCGCTCGATTATTTGAATGATCATTTGGCAGAATTCCCAGAAAAGGAAACTTTTTACATCCATTGTGCCGGAGGCTATAGAAGTATGATTGCCTCCTCCATTTTAAAGAGCAGGGGTATTCACAATCTTGTGGATGTTTCCGGAGGGTTTGCCCAAATCAAAAACGCTGGGGTTCCAGTTACCGATTACGTGTGCCCAAGTACCTTAAAATAAATTAAGGTGAAGACCATATTTAAGTTGATCTTGGGTTTGATGGTTTTGATGGGGGCCTATTCCTGTCAATCACAGGAAAGCGAAGTGATCAAAAAGGTCGATAACGCGTTCCTAAAACAGGAAGTAATCGGGAAGAACGTACAGTTAGTGGATGTTAGAACTCCAGGTGAATACAATTCCGGTCATATTGATGACGCCGTAAATTTTGATTTGAGTCGACAAAAGACTTTTATGCAGCAGATTGGCACTTTGGATAAGAATCGACCCGTATATCTCTACTGTGCCGTTGGTTCCCGTAGTGCTTATGCAGCAAAAATTCTTGAGCGTGAAGGCTTCGCCAAAATTTTTGATTATTCCGGCGGATACATGGATTGGGTAAGAAATCAATAGGTTTTATTTTTTCTTGTGTAACCAGCGTTACTGACCAGAGGTTTTATCCTGGGTATTTTGGCCTATATAAATATTAAAAGAGAATATGTCGTTATTAAGCTTTTTGTTCAAAGGGCAAACACTTCCCGATGAAGTTGAAATCTTAGATAGAGAGGATTATAAAAAGGCCATTTCCAAGGGAAAGGTCCAGTTGGTCGATGTAAGGACCAAGAGAGAATTCATGTCGGGTCATATCAAAGGGGCCAAGAACATCGATTTTTTTCAAGGATCTGTATTTGAGACCGCTTTTTCAAAACTAAATAAAGACAAACCGGTATACCTATACTGTCAATCTGGGAACAGGAGTCAAAAAGCAGCCCGAAAGCTTGTGAGTATGGGATTTGCCAAAATATATGATCTCCGCGGAGGATATAGGGTATGGACCTATTAATTTGAAGAAAGCATACTATGAAAACAACACTTCAGGTACAAAATCTTAAATGTGGCGGATGTGCCAAAACTATTTTCAATAAGCTTTCGGAGATAAAAGAAATTAAAGATGTGATTGTGGAGAAGGATAGCTCATCGGTTAGCTTTGATCATCAAAGCGCCGATGATGCTTCCTTAGTTAAGGAAACTCTCAAGAAATTGGGTTACCCTACCATCGAAGAACAAAATGGCCTGGTGGAAAAAGCCAAGTCATTTGTAAGTTGTGCAAGCGGTAAAATGGCACGATAATGAAAAAACTTTCCATCCCCTTATTAATTGTGTTGTTGATGCTTTCCTGCAAGCAGGGGCCCAAAACAACCGATGGTGACCCCGATCAGGTGGCGCAACTATCTTCCATTTCACCAGAAGAAGGCAAAAAGTTGATGGAAAACAAATGCTATCTATGCCACAACCCTTCCGCTCCAGAAAGTGGCCAGCGAATTGGTCCGCCCATGGTAGCCGTAAAAGCCCATTATTTGGATGTTTACAAGGATAAAGAAGCGTTTGTAAAAGGCATAATGGACTTTGTAAAAGCGCCATCCGAAGAAAATACTAGGATGAGAGGCGCTGTGAGACGATTTGGATTAATGCCCTCCCAACAATTCCCGGAAGAGGAAATTAGAAAGATAGCCGAGTATATGTACGACTATCAAATTGAAGAGCCAGAGTGGTTCAAAGCGCATTGGATGGACCGAAGAGGTGACTCTTTGTACAATAAGGGTAAAAAGATGACTTTTTCAACCAAAGAGGAAAGCCCTAAAGAATTGGGTATGAAATATGCGTTGGAAACCAAAAAGGTATTGGGCAAAAATCTTATGGGTACCATTCAGAACAAAGGAGTTGAAGAGGCTGTTGTTTTTTGTAATGAAAGGGCCTATCCACTTACGGATAGTATGTCCATAAATTTCAACGCAAGAATAAAAAGAGTTTCGGACAAGCCCAGAAATCCGAATAATAAAGCCAATGCCATAGAATTGGAACATATCGAAACCTTTAAAAATCAAGTTGCCGCAGGAGAATCTGTTGAGCCTATTTTAAAAGAAGAAAACGGGAAAATATACTTCTATTATCCCATTGTTACCAACTCCATGTGTTTAAATTGCCATGGAAAACCAGAAAAAAATATTACGCCGAAGGTGTTGACACATTTATCTCAGTTGTATCCAGATGATAAGGCCACAGGGTATGGCCCGGATGAGGTTCGTGGTATATGGAGCATTGTTTTTAATGCATCAAACAGCTCCAACTAAAGAAGCGTTATTTTTTAGGTTTTTTAAACCCATAAATCAACTGTCCCCAGAATCCTTTGGGCAATTCTTCATCACCAGGAAATCCCAATTTAATTTTACCACCGCTTTCGGGAATGTAGTTGGTCTTGAAGATGTAATCCCAAATACTAAGGCTTATTCCAAAATTTACGCCATACGACCCTTCTGGAATGGCATAGGCATGGTGATACAAATGCATTACGGGGTTGTTCAAAATATATTTTAATGGACCGTAGGTCAATTTAATATTGGAGTGGTTAAAATGGCCGATGGCTATCGCAGCAAAATGAACAATGTAAGCCTGCTCAGGTTCAAAACCTCCTAAGATCATTACCCCCAAAGTTTTTAAAGGCTTATAGAGAATGTTTTCCATCCAATGAAATCTTAGGTGAGCGGCAAAGCCCATTTCCTTAACACTGTGGTGCACCTTGTGAAACTGCCAAAGCACGGGATATTTATGCAAAAGCACGTGGGTAAACCACTGGACAAAATCGAGTATCACAAAAAATACGAGTAATTGGACCCACTGCGGCCAATGTGCAATGTCCAAAATGGTCAAAGATGTAGCGGTGATTCCCAAATCCTTGAAAAGTACTCCGAGCAATTTGTAAACACCACTGATAACGATGGCAAAAATGAAAAAGTTGAAGAACATGTAAAATGCGTCCAACCAAAAATCTTTCCTAAAAATAGATTGTTCCTTGCGCCAAGGGAACAGGATTTCAAGCCCCCAAACTACAAGTGAAATAATTATAAGTCCCCAAAAATAATTGGAGTACCAAGGAACTTCGAACAATATCGATTTCCATGTCCAGCGTACCGTTCCCAAAAAACCGTTGACTAGGGCATCAAAATATTCGGTCATAACCATTCAATGTTAAGTCGTGCATTCCAATTGAAACTTATCGTAGTGCAACAAAATTAAATATACTTTAAAAATAAAGAGAGCAGTGTAACTAAGGTTACCTTCGGTTTCATTTCCAAAAATTACTTTTGGTATAAGCTCCGTGAGAAACCGTAATGGATAAGGTGCTGAGGATCAGTTTCTTTTTGGTAACTTGTATGTAACGAATCATAAATTAACAATTATGAAAAAAAACATGGGCGGTGCAGACCGTACAATTCGAGTTATCTTGGCACTTGGTGTTGGAGCATTGTATTATTTTAATGTGATTACAGGAACATTGGCATATATACTGCTGGCATTGGC